>JAWKYW010000011.1:0-102370 GCA_041396245.1 Rhodocyclaceae bacterium
GAATTTCCGGAAGCTCGTAAAAATGATGAAGCACTGGAACCTCCGGCACGGGGACTTCCTCCAGAGTTACCACGTCGAGGTAATGGCTCTTCGGACTTTCGAAGGAGATTTGTCCGACCTACCCTGGCATGCCTTCCAGTTCTTCGACAATTGCCTCGGCCTGACTATCGGCTCCCTGTGGCACGGCCTCGCCAACGCGGACGACTATCTCTCGTGGACGGACAGAAACGAGGTGAGGAAGCGCCTTGCTTGGGCAGCCGACAAGGCGCGGGGCGCCTGGTACGCGGGTACGCAGAACGACGCGAAGACGGCGATCACTACCTGGAAACAGAACTACGGCGATGAATTCCCAGTCTATGGATAAGGGCGCGCCAGTGCGCGAAGACCCGATACGAGACCGGTACTACCGGCCGTGGGAAATTTCCGAGACCGTCTCTACCTGGCTTTTCTGGATAGCTGCCGGACTGTCTTTCGGCGCGCTTTACGTCGACAGGGCGACGTATCCGCGCGGATATGGGTTTGTGTTGGTCGTATTCGTCGTGGTAGTCGCCGCTTTTTTCGTGGCTGGTCTCGCCAACCGGTTGTATTTCGCACCACGTGCGGAGGAGGCAAGGAGGCAGGAGTTCATTTCGAACGCCTATGGGATTTTCCTGACCCACGAACGGACCGTGGGGTACTACAACAACGAAGAGAATGAGCCGGACAAGAGGCTTGCGCTTTGCGTCCTGGAGAACGCCTTCTTCACCAAGGCGGTCCTCCGCTCGATGGCACCGTGGGTAAGGCTTAGGACGGCGGCCTACCTCGGGCTTTGGATCGCCGCTGCGACGTGGCGGGACACCCCGCTCGACTGGATCGCCACCAGCGCGCAGGTGCTGTTCAGCGAGGAGCTACTGTCGAAATGGCTCCGACTCGAGTGGTACCGCATGAAAGCCGAGGCGACCTATTCGACGACCTCCAAAGTCCTCCGGTCGGCTCCCGCGCCCGACAGGTTGAAGGCCATCGCGGCGGAAGCATTCGCGAACTACGAATCCGTGAAGTCCGTAGCTGGCGTCCTGCTGTCGAAAGACTCCTTCGAGAAAGCGAACGCCGGACTTACTGCAGAATGGGATCGCGTTCGCGCTTCGCTTGCCAAGTAGCCATCATTTCCGACAAGTCGGTCACAATGGGGGGGTGCGCACCGCGCTGGTGGCCACATGCGTTGCAGGTCTTTGTCCTCCATGAAATAGACTGTATGGAAGCGCCCTCAGAGCACGAGGATCGCTACGGCCTGAACTGTATCAAGAGCGCCGATATTCCTTTATTGTTGGAACAATGGCGCTTTGGCTGTACCTTGCGTGAGGTCGGCGAGTTGCATACACTGCGCATCGGACGCTCTGGCCTCAGTGCTGGATCTCCAGTTCCGAGGCCCATGCGCAGGTGTGGGCTTTCGCGTTTTCAGGGATGCCTGAATCGCATCGGATACAACACGGCCCGCTCCTCTGCGTCGAATGACGTACGGGCGGGTTCTCTATTTCTGGTGTCCGTTCAGTGCGGCGGCACGAAGCAGCGCAGGCTCCAGTGCCGCTCGCAGCATGGCCACGACGTCCGGCAGTGCTTGCTGGGCCAGTTCGTTTTTCCTGAGAAACGCATGCCACAGGGCTTGCCGTGTCGCGTCACCCGAAAACTCATCGGTCAGGCCGATTGGTAGCGAAGCCGGAACCGCCATACCTCGTCGGATGAAGGTGGCAGCGATTGCGCCGGCCAAGGTTTCGGCATCCAGCGTTTCACGATCCAGCAGCACCGACAAATCGAGATAGTCCTTCAGCCGGCTGTTGGTCATGCCCAGCAAGGCGATGGCGTGCAGCTTTTCCGCGATGACGGTGTAGACGGGATAGGTGCGTAGCCGTGGTGCCGGCAGATCATTGATCAGCACGGGGTAGGTTGCATCGATCGGCCCGGGCGTGACCGCATCGCCGAAACCGATGTCGATCTGCGTCTTGCAGCGTGCCTTGGCAATTTCACCGCTGATCAGCACCCGAGCGCCGGCATAGCCAGCCTCTTTGCGGATTTCCTCGGCGGTGACCGATGCCGGATCGAAAACCATGCCGTCGTCCACATCGACACCGGCGATATCCCGAAACGTCTGGGCAACGGGGTCCAAATCGCTGGGCCCGAAACCCAGCAGGTCGGCATCGCGCGTCGGGCGATGTGGCATGTCGTACCAGAGGGTGAACAACAGCGCGCCCTTGAGCAGAAAACGGTCGGCATGCTTCGATTGGCTCAGGCGGTAGAGGATGCGTTCCAAGGCGAAGCGCACCAGCACCTGATTGAAATCCACTCCCTGTGCCTTGGCGAGATTGAGCAGACGTGCCCGGACGGAGGCGGCGATGTCCTTGTTCATTCGATGGCCTCGAGGTAAGGGCGCATCACGTTGGCGACGCGACAGATTTTGGCGTAGCGCCAAAGCTCGTCGGCCGAAGCCTTCCTTTTTGCCCGGGCATCCTTCAGGGCTTCGATCGCCACGTCCAGGCCGATCTTGTTGCGGTGCTTGAAGCAGTCGGCCACGGTCTTGGCTGCGCAGTAGACCCGCAGCTTGACCTGGTCGCGCTCGACCTCCTCGATTCCTGCCGAATAAGCCTCCCCGGCGAACTGCACCATCTTGACCGGCGGGTAGTCGATTTTCGGGGTGTGGCTGCCTCGGGGCATGGCGATCCAGACCTGGCGGGGCAGTTGGGTTGTCAGCTCATGGAATTGCAGAGCCGTGAGCAGGCAAAAAACCGCCTGTGGTACCTTGGTGGCGATGGCGACCAGGCTCTCGTTTTCGGAGCCAGGGCTTGGTAGGCGATAGAGGCCACGGCCGATTTTTTCGAGCTGACCAGCGGTGCTCATGCGCGTCAGCACCACCCGAGGGATGCCGATGGCGTCCAGATCTATTGGGCGCAGCATCCCCTTCTGGGCAAGCAGATCGATAACGCGCTGGGTTTGAGTGGCTTCACGCATGGTTGGAAGTATGTTCCGTTTATTCGTCGAAAGCAAGTAAGTGACGAATAAACGGAACTTTGCCGGATGGCCGCCGATCTGGTCGGCGGTGCATCCAATCTAGTCATGCCGGCAGTCGGGCCAAAGCCTCAAGCAATGTACGCCGCTGGGCATGGGGATCCTTCGGCACCTCGATGCCATGCGCTTCCATTTCCTCGGTTCTGCGTTTTGCCCAGGCCAGAACTTCATCCAGCTTGAAACGAACACACTTGCCGACGTACAAGAAAGGCAGCCCCAAGGATTCCCGGACGCGGGGGTGGGTGAGCACATACATCGGGATGCTCGTGGTGTCAGCGACTTCTTTGGCCGTCATCAGATTCGGGTCTTTGGAAAGCACGACATCGCTGCCTTTTTCCCATGTGGCCGAGTACATTGCCTGGGCTTCGAACTCGAGAATCTCGCTGATGAGATAACCCACTCTCTTCGACAGCTTCAGGTATCTGGGACCTCGGCCCTCGCTTCGCCAGCGTTGCAGGGTCTTGGGGCTCAGGCCCCAGCGCTTGGCCAGCTCGTTTTCATTGAGTACCATTTTTTCCATCACGTATCTCCTGTGGTCGTAGGGAGACGCATTCAGGCGCTGTCAGGGTGCGAAGCCAAGTTTTAGGCGATAGGTGGGGTGGGCGGATGGGATGCCTGAACCAGCAGGGCGTGGTGTTGGATACGAGTTGAAGTGAAAATGACCAAATCATCGAATTGGCGCCCGCGAGGCCAATGTGTTACCATTCGCGCCTAATGGCGGTCGCGGGTTCGGTTCCGTTGTCCGCCACCAATCCCAAAAGCCCGAACCCGTTTCGGGCTTTTTCACGTCTGCCCGCCGCGCCAGTGCTGGCGGGTGATCGAGGTCAGTTCGCGATGCCCGGCATCGGCCACCGAGACGCGCGCATAGATCGCGCAGCGCACGGACTGTGGTGTTTCGGCAGAAGGGGGTGGGGCACCGTCGGACATGGCCAACATGATCCCAGATTGCTCTCGCCCTCACAAAAAACCCCCGCTGAATAATGATCTTGACACCATATGGTATTGAATGCATAATTCGCTCATGATCTGGGATGTCCTCTTCCACGATGCCTTTGACGCGGAGTTCGCCGATCTGGCGGAGGATCTGCAGGATGAACTGTTGGCGCACGCCCGGCTGCTGGCCGAATTCGGGCCGAATCTGGGGCGGCCAACGGTGGACACCCTCAAGGGGTCACGCCACGCCAACATGAAGGAGCTGCGGTTTTCCTGGCAGGACGAGGTGTGGCGGGTGGCCTTTGCCTTCGACCCCAAGCGCCAGGCGACCCTGCTGGTCGGGGGAAATAAGGGCGGCGCGGATCAGCGACGGTTCTACAAACAACTGATCAGGGTGGCCGATGATCGTTTCGATGAGCATCTATCCACGCTGAAGCGAAAGAGCAAGGAGTCCGACGATGGCAAGAAAACTCGATGATGTGATGGCCGCGCTGCCCAAGACTCGCCAGCAGCGGATCGAAGCGCGCGCCATGGAACTGGCCACACTCAAAGACCTGCGCCTGGCAGCCGAGAGAACGCAGGAGCAGCTGGCCGAGGCGCTCGGGGTCGGGCAGGACACCATCTCCCGGCTTGAAAAGCGCAGCGACATGCTGCTGTCCACCTTGCGGCACTACGTGGAGAGCATGGGCGGCAGGCTGGATCTCGTCGCACAGTTTCCGAACCGGCCGCCGGTGGTGATCGAGCACCTGGGGGGAGAGTCCAAGCCCCAGCGCAAGGCTTCCGGTGCGAGGCGAGGAACGCGGGTGGCGGCCTGACGTCGCTTCGAGACTGCTTTTATGGCGGCGCTTCATATTTCAAGCTGCCACCACCACAAACATCGGGCCTGCGGTTACGCAGGTCCTTGTTTTTTCGGGCATAGACATCCTGTTGCCCCGGCTGCGGGCCAGCCGTCGCCGATACTCCCGGCCGCGAATTTCCCGAAGCCGGCGTTGTAAGCGTTCAGTAAGGTTGTTTCCCCATACTCCTCCTGCGGAAAAGTGCAAATGGCCATTTTTGCCCTCTTTGCCGCGGGTCCGTCAAAGCGTCGCGCCAGTTCATGAGTCGGAGGAGGCATGAATGGAAGATACTTGAGGAGACACAAGTTGCAGACAAGGGCAAAGCTTTCGCAGCCTGGCCTGATCAAGACAACGCTTCTTGCAAAGGAGGAGACACGGTGACACAAACAACCTTTACCGATGAGAATCGGGCATTACACTGGCAGAAGACCAGGACCCTGATGATCGTGCACCTGATCATCTGGTTCATTTTTTCCTTCGTCGTCCACTGGTTCGCACCCGGACTGAACAAGATCAGCTTCATCGGCTTCCCCCTGGGCTACTACATGGCGTCCCAGGGCTCGCTCGCCGCATTCGTGATCCAGCTGTTCATATTCGTCAAACAACAGGACAACATCGACCGCGAGTTCGGTGTGGCCGAAGAGGACTGAGGGGATAACGAAAATGAGTCTATTCAAAATGAAGGGCGATTTCATCGACAATCTCCCGAAGATCTACGGCATGTACACGGGGGGCTTCCTCCTGTTCTTCGCCCTGATGGCCTTCGCCGAGACGCAGGGCATGAGCGCCAAGGCGATCGGCATCATGTTCGTGGCCTTCACCATCGTCATCTACGCCATGATCGGCGTCATGTCGCGGACCATGGACGTCGGCGCCTACTACGTCGCCGGCCGGGCGGTGCCGCCGGTGTTCAACGGCATGGCGACGGCGGCCGACTGGATGTCGGGCGCCTCCTTCGTGGCCATGGCGGGCGGCATCTACATGAACGGCCACTCCTACCTCGCCTTCGTGGTGGGCTGGACCGGCGGTTACGTGCTGGTGGCGACGCTGATGGCCCCGTACCTGCGCAAGTTCGGCTGCTACACCGTGCCCGACTTCGTCGGCACGCGCTACGGCGGCAAGCTGACGCGCTTCCTCGCCGTGGTGGTGCTGGCGGTGGCCTCCTTCACCTACGTGACGGCGCAGATCAACGCGACCGGCACCGTGGCGGCGCGTGCGTTCGGCATCCCGTTCGAGGTCGGCGTCTGGTTCGGCCTGTTCGGCATCCTGATCTGCTCGCTGCTCGGCGGCATGCGGGCGGTGACCTGGACCCAGGTGGCGCAGTACATCGTGCTGATCATCGCCTACCTGATCCCGGTGTTCTGGATGTCCAACAAGCAGGGCTTCGGCCTGATCCCGCAGTTGGCTTACGGCGAGGCCATCCACCGCATCATGGAGCTCGAGCCGGTGCTCGGCGTTGGCACGCCGGCCGCCGAGAAGGTCGCCGGCCTGGCGGTGCTGACCAAGCTGCACGCGACGCCGGCCGACACCGCGATCGCCGCCTGGCAGTTCGTCACCCTGGCGTTCTGCATGATGGTCGGCACGGCTTCCCTGCCGCACATCCTGATGCGCTACTTCACCACGCCCTCGGTGCGCGCCGCGCGCTCGTCGGTGGCCTGGTCGCTGTTCTTCATCTTCCTGCTGTACTTCACGGCGCCTTCGCTGGCCACCTTCAGCAAGCTGCAGCTGCTCGATCCGAACCTGCCGACCGCGATCATCGGCAAGTCGATCGAATCGGTGATGGCGCTGGACTGGGTGAAGAACTGGAGCGCCATCAGCATGGTTGCGATCAGGGACAGCAACGCCGACGGCATCCTGCAGATCAACGAGTTCTTCCTGCGCGCCGACATCGTCGTGCTGGCCACCCCCGAGTTCGCCGGGTTGCCGTACGTGATCTCCGGCCTGGTCGCCGCCGGCGGCATGGCCGCCGCCATGTCGACGGCCGACGGCCTGCTGCTGGCCATCGCCAACGCGCTCTCGCACGATCTGTACTTCAAGATCATCGACCCGAAGGCGGAAACCCGCAAGCGTCTGCTGGTCGCCCGCTTCCTGCTGCTCTTCATCGGCGCGGCGGGGGCGATCGTCGCCAGCATGAAGCTCACCGGGATTCTCGGTGCGGTGGCCTGGGCCTTCTGCTTCGCCATGTCGGGCCTGTTCGTGCCGCTGGTGATGGGCATCTGGTGGAAGGGCGCCACCCGCGCCGGGGCGATCGCCTCGATGGCGGGCGGCCTCGGCGTCGGCTGGTGGTACCTGCTGGCGGTGCGCAACCCGAAAGCCTGGTACGGCCTGGCCGAACCGTGGATCGGCCTGGATCACCTGCGCTTCGGCGTGGTCGGCATCGCCGCCAGCTTCATCCTGATGGTGGTGGTGAGCATGGTCACCGAGAAGCCGAGCAAGGAAATCCAGGACATGGTCGACGAAGTCCGCATCCCGCGCGGCAAGTCGATTCTTGACGCGGCGCACTAAGCCGCACGGCGCATGACCGGGCCGGGGCGAGGCAACTCGCCCCGGCTCTTTTTTGTCCGGACCGCTCCGGCCTCGGGTATATTCGGGGCCGCGGAACCGGGAGACGAGAACGATGACCGAAACGATTCCCCTCTGGGCGATAGCAACCGACTACATTCTGGGCATGGTCATGTGGACGCTGATCGGGCGGTTCGGCATGCAGCTGTTCCTGCCCGAGCAGAGCACTTTCTTCTTCAGCCGCTTCTTCATCCGCGCGACCGACCCGCTGCTCAGGCTGTTCGCCCCGATCACGCCGGAATTCCTGATCCGCCCGATGGTGCCGCTCTACGTGGCGTGGTTCTTCTTCATGTTCCGCTTCTACCTGATGCCCTGGCTGCTCGGCTATTCGGTGATGGGCATGCTGTCCTTTCCGCTCGAGAGCGAAATCGCCCTCGGCGTGACGCACATCATCCGCCTGCTGTTGAATTGATCCCGGCGGCGCCGGAGCGCGCTCCTTCCCGCGTCCCGATGGCGGGCGCGGGACGGGTCGCGGGCGTGCGGACGCGCCACGGGCCGCCCGGCGCGACCGGGCAACCGGCGGGAAGGCTCAGGTGGGTGTGGCGAGGAGGGCTTCGGGGCGGAGCAGCTCGCGCAGGGCGCGGCGGGTTTCCTGCCAGCGGAAGCGGATGGAGTTGCGCACGATCGCCTCGTCGTACTGCTTGAGGTCGTCGATCACCGGCGCCCAGTACACCAGGGCGTCGGGACTTTCCGAGAACGGGCTTTCGTCGTCGGCGACGGCGAGCCAGTCGCAGCCGGCGAGGCGTTGGCGCAGGCGTTCGGCGTGGGCGGAGAACTCGGGCCCGGCGTCCGGCGGCACGCCGGTGGAGGCGAGGATGGCGTCCGCCACGCCGCACAGCAGCCGGCCGGCCTGCGCCGCCGCCGCGGGGGAGTGTTGCGCCAGCAACCCGCCGGCATAGACCGACAGGTCCGACAGGCAGGCCAGCCAGATCTGCCACTTGGCGATGTTGATCGACTGGGCGAAGCCGTCGTCGTCGAACAGCTCTGGGTAGCGCGTGCCGGCGCGGGTGCGCAGGTAGCCGTAGAGCGAGGTCTGGGCGACGAAGCTGGCGCGCGTCTCGAGGAAGCGCTGCAGGGCGGCGCGATCGGCGATCGGCGGTTCCGGCTTGCGCTCCAGGCCGACATACTGGCGCAGCAGGGTCAGCAGGGTGCGCGGTTCGCGCAGCATGTGGATCAGGCGGAGCTTCTTGTAGTTCATCGTGGGCGTGTGCGGCTTGAAATCGTCAGACCGCATTATCCCGCATTCCCCGGCCGCGACGGCATCCGGCGCGCATTCTCATGCCGCCGCCGGCGGCAACGGCGGCAGGGCTTTCACGCCCGGTTCGGCGCTGAAGGGCTAATGCTATAATTTCCTTGGAAAAATCCGACGCAACCCGCCAATGCAAGTTTTTGCCCTCGGCCTCAACCACCATACCGCGCCGCTCGCCGTGCGCGAACAGGTGGCGTTCGATCCGTTGCGCCTGCCGCAGGCGCTGGTCGAGCTGACGCACGGCCGCGAGGTGCGCGAGGCGGCGATCCTGTCGACCTGCAACCGCACCGAGCTGTATTGCGCCGCCGAGGCGCCCGAAGCGGCGGCGCGGTGGCTGGCCGAGTATCACCGGTTGCAGCCGCAGAACATTTCCCCCTACCTGTACACCCTGCCCAGCCGCGAAGCCGTGCGCCACATGTTCCGCGTCGCCAGCGGCCTCGATTCGATGGTGCTGGGCGAGCCGCAGATCCTCGGCCAGATGAAGCAGGCGGCGCGGGTGGCGGAGAACGCCGGCACCCTGGGCACGCTGCTGCACAAGCTGTTCCAGAAGACCTTCGCCGTGGCGAAGGAGGTGCGCTCGACCACGGCCATCGGCGCCAACATCGTCTCGATGGCGGCGGCGACGGTGCACCTGACCGAGCGCATCTTCGAGAACATCGCCGAGCAGCGGGTGCTGTTCATCGGCGCCGGCGAGATGGTCGAATTGTGCGCCGCCCACTTCGCCGCGCAGCGGCCGCGGCAGATGACCGTCGCCAACCGCACGATCGAGCGCGGCGAGACGCTGGCGGCGCGCTTCTCGGGCGACGCCATCCGGCTCGACGAGATCGGCGAACGGCTGGCCGACTACGACGTGGTCGTCTCCTGCACCGCCAGCCCGCTGCCGATCATCGGCCTGGGCATGGCCGAGCGCGCCCTCAGGGCGCGTCGCCACCGGCCGATGGTGATGGTGGACCTCGCCGTGCCGCGCGACATCGAGCCGGAGATCGCCGAACTCGACGACGTCTTCCTGTACACCCTCGACGATCTCGGCAGCATTGTCGAGTCGGGGCTGGAATCGCGCGAGAAGGCGGTGGTCGAGGCCGAGGAGATCATCAGCTCGCGCGTGGATGGTTTCCTGCACTGGCTGGAGGCGCGCGAGGCGGTGCCGACCATTCGCGCGTTGCGCGACACGGCCGAGCGCACGCGCCGCCATGAGGTCGAGCATGCGCTGAAGCTGCTGGCCAGGGGCGAGGACCCGCAGCGGGTGCTGGAGGCGCTTTCGCACGGCCTCACCAACAAGCTGATGCACGGCCCGACCGCCGCGCTCAATCAGACCGAGGGCGAGCGCCGCCAGGAGCTGGCGGAGCTGATCGCTAGCATCTACCGCCTGCATCCGGAGGATTAGGGTTCCGGGTTTCAGGCGGGCCGTAGGTCGGGCTTTAGCCCGACATGTCGGCCTGAAGGCCGACCTACAGCGCCATGAAGCAAAGCATCCTAGACAAGCTTGAGCACCTGAGCCGCCGCCTCGCCGAGCTCGACCTGCTGCTGTCCGGCGAGACGGCGACACAGGACATGGACGCCTACCGCAGGCTGACGCGCGAGCATGCCGAGATCGCGCCGGTGGCGGCGCTCTACGCCGAGTACCGCAAGGCGGAGGAGGGCACGCGTTCGGCCCAGGCCCTGCTCGCCGACCCGGAAATGAAGGCGCTGGCCGAGGAGGAGATCCGCGCCTGCCGTGAGGAAATGGCGCGCCTCGAGGACGACTTGCAGCGCGCGCTCCTGCCGGCGGACCCCGACGACGCGCGCAACCTGTTCCTGGAGATCCGCGCCGGCACCGGCGGCGAGGAGTCGGCGCTGTTCGCCGGCGACCTGTTCCGCATGTATGCGCGCTACGCCGAGCGCCAGCGCTGGAAGGTCGAGGTGGTCTCGCAGAACCCTTCCGACCTGGGCGGCTACAGGGAGGTGATCCTGCGCATCGTCGGCCCGGGCGCGTATTCGAAGCTGAAGTTCGAGTCGGGCGGCCACCGCGTCCAGCGCGTGCCGGAGACCGAGGCGCAGGGCCGCATCCACACCTCCGCCTGCACCGTCGCCGTGCTGCCCGAGGCCGACGAGGTGGCCGACGTCGTCATCAACCCGGCCGAACTGCGCATCGACACGTATCGCGCCAGCGGCGCCGGCGGCCAGCACGTCAACAAGACCGACTCGGCCGTGCGCGTGACGCACCTGCCGACCGGCATCGTCGTCGAGTGCCAGGACGACCGCTCGCAGCACAAGAACAAGGCGCAGGCGCTCTCCGTGCTGGCGGCGCGCATCAAGGACCGGCAGACGCGCGAGCGGGAGGCGAAGATCGCCTCGACGCGGAAATCGCTGGTCGGCAGCGGCGACCGCTCCGAGCGCATCCGCACCTACAACTTCCCGCAGGGCCGCGTCACCGACCACCGCATCAACCTGACGCTGTACAAGATCGACGCCATCATGGACGGCGACCTCGACGAGCTGACCGGCGCGCTGTCGGCCGAGCACCAGGCCGAGCAGCTGGCGGCGCTGTCGGAAGAAGCATGACCGTCCACCCTTCATCCCCCGCCCCCGGGGCGGGGGTGACGATGGTTCGCGGGCTGCGCCCGCCCCAACGTGTTGAAGGGGTCGCGGCGTGAACTGCGGCGAACTGCTGGAAGCGGCGCGCGCGTCGATCCCGCTGCGCGAAGCGCGCCTGCTGCTGCGCCATGTCCTGGGCCTGCCGCCTGCCGCGCTGGCGGCGCATCCGGAAGGCAAAGTCAGTCCCCGGGATACGGCGGCCTTTCGCGCCCTCGTGGCGCGCCGCGCCGCCGGCGAGCCCATCGCCTACCTCACCGGCCGGCGCGAGTTCTACGGCCTGGATTTCGGCGTCACGCCCGCCGTGCTGATCCCGCGCGAGGAGACCGAGCTGCTGGTGGAGATCGCCGTCGAGAAGCCGGTGCGGCGCATCCTCGACCTCGGCACCGGCAGCGGCTGCCTGGCCATTGCCGTGGCGAGAGAACTGCCGCAGGCGCGGGTGACGGCGGTCGATGCCTCCGCGGCGGCGCTCGACGTGGCACGGGAGAATGCCGCCCGCCATGGCGTCGACGTGCGCTTCCTGCAGGGCGACTGGTTCGCACCGCTGTCGGGCGAGCGCTTCGACCTGATCCTGGCCAACCCTCCCTATGTTGCCGCGAACGACCCGCACCTGGCCCAGGGCGACGTGCGCTTCGAGCCGCGCACGGCGCTGGCGGCGGGGCCGGACGGCCTCGACGACATCCGCCGCATCGTCGCCGCGGCGCCGGCGCATCTCCTGCCCGGCGGGCGGCTCTGGTTCGAGCACGGTTACGACCAGGCCCCGGCCGCGGCGGCGCTGCTGGCGGCGGCCGGCTTCACCGGCATCGAACAGCGGCGCGACCTGGCCGGCATCCTGCGGGTGTCCGGCGGACGGCAGGCTTGACGCCCCGGGTCCACCGGGGCTAAACTCGACGAAAACAGTAGGTTATTGAAAGGAACCCCCATGGAAGACGTGCAGCAACTCCTCAAGGAACAGGTGTCCGCCCATCCGGTCGTGCTCTACATGAAGGGCACGCCGACCTTCCCGCAGTGCGGCTTCTCGGCCAAGGCGGCGCAGATCCTCAAGCTGTGCGGCGTGAAGAATTACTTTTCGGTGAACGTGCTGGAACACCCGGCCATCCGCGCCGGCATCAAGGATTTCTCCAGCTGGCCGACCATCCCGCAGCTCTACGTCAAGGGCGAGTTCATCGGCGGCTCGGACATCCTGAGCGAGATGTACCAGTCCGGCGAGCTGCAGAAGAAGCTGGAAGGCGTCGCCGAGGCGGCGTAGGTCGGGCCCCAGCCCTACTACCGCTTCACCGCCGCCTGGCGGGCCTGATCGCGTTCCCCGTTCCCAATTGCCCAAGTCGGCCTGAAGGCCGACCTACCGAATGCGCTCACCCCCCCCCCGTAGGTCGGGCTTCAGCCCGACTTGGGCGATTGACCGGCCGCTGTCGTCGGGCTGTAGCCCGACCTGCGGATCAGCCCCTCAGTTCGGCGAGCAGCTTGTCGATCATCCGCTCGGCCTGGCGCAGGTAGCCGGCGCCGAACAGGTTGAGGTGGTTGAGGACGTGGTAGAGGTTGTAGAGCGTCCGGCGCGAGGCGTAGCCTTCGTCGGGCGGCCAGGCCTCGCGGTAGGCGGCATGGAAGGCCTCGGGGAAGCCGCCGAACAGTTCCGTCATCGCCAGATCGGCTTCGCGATCGCCGCAATACACCGCGGGGTCGAAGACGGCCGGCGCGTTGCCGCACATCGCCGCATTGCCGTGCCAGAGGTCGCCGTGCAGCAGGCTCGCCTGCGGCCGGTAGTCGAGAAAGAAGGCCGGCAGTTTTTCCGCCAGGCTTTCCCCCTTTTTCCGCAATGTCGCGCCATGCGAGGCCGCGCGCGCCAGTTGCGGCCGCAGGCGCGACTCGGCGAAGAATCGCGCCCAGTTGTCGCTCTCCGCGTTGATCTGCGGCGTGGCGCCGATGAAGTTGTCGCGGCGCCAGCCGTAGCGTGAGCCGGCCTGGCGGTGCAGGACGGCCAGGGCGCGGCCGAAGGCGACGGCGTCCGCGCGCGCGGCGACCGGCTCAAGGTCGAGAAATTCCAGCAGCAGAAAGGCCTGCCCGTCGACGATGCCGCTGGCCAGCGGACGCGGCAGGCGGAAGGCTGCGGCCGCCGCCAGCGCCGTCAGGCCGTCTTGCTCCGCCTCGAACATCGGCAGGGCGTCGGCCGCATTCAGCTTGACGAACCAGCGTTCTCCGTCGCCCTCCAGCACCCGGGCGCGATGGATGCAGCCGCCGCCGGCCGCGCGCATCGACGCGGCGCGGAAGGGACGACCGAGGATCCGGCCGATCTCGGCCGAGAGCGCGTCGACCGGCGGCATCAGACCGAGGCGAGGCGCGCGTTGGCCAGCGCCAGGCGGTTGGCCAGCACATCGAGGAAGGCGGCGTAGAAATGCATGCGGCAGACCTCGGAGGCCTGGCGCAGCGCCTCGCCGCGGATGGTGATGATCTTGGCCGGCGTCTGGGCGACGACGTCGGCGTTGCGGCTGCTGCTGGACGTGTTGATGACGGCCATCTCGCCGAAGCAGTCGCCGGGGGTGAGGATGCCGAGGATGCGGCCGCGCTTGTTGATGCGCACCTCGCCCTCGGCGAGGAAGCAGAAATAGTCGCCCGGCTCGCCGTCCTTCATGATGACGGTGTCGGGCGCCACCTGGTCCCAGTCGGAGAAGCGCACCACCTCCCAGATCTCGACGTCGCTGAATTCGGCGAAGAAGGGCAGTCCGCGCAGGGTCTCGAATTTTTCCGTGTCGGCGAAATCGCGTTCGCGCGCCTTGAGCTGCTTGTTGCGGAAGGCCTGCGCCAGGTCGTGCGAGAACTCTTCCCAGCTGGCGTAGCGCTTGCCGAGGTCCTTCTGCATGGCGCGGGCGACGACCGCGTCGAGGTTGCCCGGAATCTCGCGGCGGAAGTCCGAGGGCGGCGACGGCTCGACGTGGGTGATCTGGTAGACCATGCTGTAGTTGTTGCTGGCCTGGAAGGGCAGGCGCCCGGTGAGCAGCTGGTACATCACGATGCCGAGGGAGTAGATGTCGGTCTGGTGGTTGAGCGGCATCTCGCGCACCTGCTGCGGCGACATGTAGGCCGGCGAGCCGACGCCGGAGACCTGGGTGCGGGTCTGCTCGCCGCTGGAGAACAGCGCCGCGCCGAAATCGGAGATCTTGATGTCGCCGCCGAGGTTGTCGGATGCGGCCAGCAGGATGTTGGCCGGCTTGATGTCGCGGTGGGTGATGCCGAGGTGGTAGGCGTAATCGAGCGCCCGCGTGCACTTGAAGACGATTTCCACCAGCCGGTCGAGCGGCAGCAGGTTGTCCGGCGTGCAGAAGGGTTCCAGCGTGCCGCCCGCCACGTATTCCATGACGATGTAGCTCTGGTCGTCGCCGACCACCGCATCGAAGATCTGCACGATGTGCGGATGCAGCAGCTTGCCGGCGAGCGAGGCCTCGTTCACCAGCAGGTGGCGGTAGAGCCGGCCGCGATCCCTGTCGCGCAGCACCTCGGGCGAAATGACCTTGACCGCCACCTCGCGCTGGGCGAACGGATCCCAGGCGAGCCAGACCGTGCTGGTGGCCCCTTCGCCCAGCTTGCCGCGCACCTCGTACTTGCCGATCTTCTCCGGCTGTTCCATGACGCCGTTATACCGCCGTCAGGCGCGTGTTGGCAAGCGAGAGGCGTTCGACCAGGATGCGCAGGAAGGCCCGGTCGAAGCTGTGGCGGCAGGCGTCCGAGGCGCGCCGCAGGGCGGCCGTCGGCACGCTGATGACGGTGGCTTCGCGCAGCGTCGTCACGTCGGCGCCGCGCGTGGCGGCGGCCTCGCTCAGATAGGCCATCTCGCCGAAGCATTCGCCGGCGGACAGGATGTTGAGCAGCTTGGCGTTCTTGGTCACCTTCACCTCGCCGGCGGCGAGGATGCAGAAATCGTCGCCCGGCTGGCCCTCGCGCATCAGCTGCGTGCCCGGCTTGACGCGCCGCCAGTCGGAAAAGCCGAGCAGCTCCCACAACTGCACGTCGTTGAAGTCGCGGAAGAAGGCCAGGCCGCGCAGCGTGTTGAATTTCTCGGTGTCGGCGATGCGCTCGCGCGCCTCCTCGAGGTGCTCGTTGCGGAAGGTCTCGGCGAGGTCGAAGGAAAACGCGTCCCAGGTGGGATAGCGCTCCTCCAGCGATTTCTTCATGGCGCGCACGACAATGGCGTCCACCGCGGGCGGAATGCCCTGCCGCAGCGCGGAGGGCGGCGGCGGCTCGACATTGGCGATCTGGTAGATGATGCTGATGTTGTTGCTGCCCTGGAAGGGCAGCTGGCCGGTGAGCAGCTGGTACATCACCACGCCGAGGGAGAAGATGTCGCTCTGGTGGTTGAGCGGGTGGTCCTTCACCTGCTGCGGCGACATGTAGGCCGGCGAGCCGATGCCGGCGACGGCGGTCTGGTCGCTGGAAGCGGAGAGGGCGGCGCCGAAGTCCGAGATCTTGACGTCGCTGCCGCTGCTGCCGGCGCGCAGGATGTTGGCCGGCTTGAGGTCGCGGTGGATGACGCCGAGGCGGTAGGCGAAGTCGAGCGCCCGCGTGCACTTGAAGATCATCTCTACCAGGTCGACCATCGGCAGCAGCTTGCCCGGCGTGCAATAGGGTTCCAGCGTGCCGCCGGCGACGTATTCCATGACGATGTAGCTGGGATCGGCGTCGGCCACCGCATCGTAGATCTGGACGATGTGCGGGTGCTCCAGCTTGCCGGCGAGCGAGGCTTCGGTGACGAACAGGTTGCGCGCGATCTTGCCGTGCTCGCCCTCCGAAAAGACGCTGCTGGCGACGACCTTGATGGCGACGTCGCGATCGGCGAAGGGATCGTGGGCGAGATACACCACCGAGGTGGCGCCCTCGCCGAGTTTCCTGATGACCTGGTATTTGCCGATTTTGTCCATGGTGTGCAGGTCGGGCTGTAGGTCGGGCTTCAGCCCGACAACTGCGGCCAAAGTCGGGCTGAAGTCCGACCTATGACCGAAGGAAATCCCCGTGGGACAAGTATTCCCGTGCCTTGGCGATCGCCGCGCGCACCTGTTCCGGCGCAGTGCCGCCGACATGGCTGCGGCTGGCGAGCGAGCCTTCCACGCTCAGCACGGCGAGGGCGTCCTCGCCGATCAGCGGCGAGAAGGTGCGCAAGACATCGAGGCCGAGTTCGGCGAGGTCGCAGCCCTTCTGTTCGGCGGCGCGCACTGCCAGGGCCACCGCCTCGTGGGCGTCGCGGAAGGGCAGGCCTTTCTTGACGAGGTAGTCGGCGAGATCGGTGGCGGTGGCATAACCCTGTCGCAGCGCCGCGCGCATGGCCTCCGGCTTGACGCGGATGCCGCCGACCAGGTCGGCGAAGACGGCCAGCGTGTCGCGCACGGTGTCGACCGTGTCGAAGAGCGGCTCCTTGTCTTCCTGGTTGTCCTTGTTGTAGGCGAGCGGCTGGCCCTTCATCAGGGTGAGCAGGCCCATCAGGTGGCCGAAGACGCGGCCGCTCTTGCCGCGCGCCAGCTCCGGCACGTCGGGGTTCTTCTTCTGCGGCATGATGGAGGAGCCGGTGCAGAAGCGGTCGGCGAGGTCGATGAAGCCGACGCGCGGGCTCATCCACAGGATCAGCTCCTCGGAGAAGCGCGAGACATGGGTCATGATCAGCGCCGCCGCGGCGGTAAACTCGATGGCGAAGTCGCGGTCGCTGACGGCGTCCAGCGAATTGGCGCAGACGCCGTCGAAGCCGAGCTCCCTGGCGACGAACTCGCGGTCGATCGGGTACGAGGTGCCGGCCAGCGCTGCGGCGCCGAGCGGCAGGCGATTGACCCGCTTGCGGCAATCGGCGAGGCGCTCGCGGTCGCGCGCGGCCATCTCGAAATAGGCCAGCAGGTGATGGCCGAAGGTGACCGGCTGCGCCACCTGCAGGTGGGTGAAGCCGGGCATCGGCGTGGCGGCGTGCTCCTCGGCCAGGTCGAGCAGGGCCGCCTGGTAGGCGCGCAGCAGGCCGTCGAGGCCGTCGATCTCCTCGCGCAGCCAGAGGCGGATGTCGGTGGCTACCTGGTCGTTGCGCGAGCGGCCGGTGTGCAGGCGCTTGCCGGCATCGCCGACCAGCGCGGTGAGGCGCTTCTCGATGTTGAGGTGGACGTCCTCGTCGTCGAGAGACCACCGGAATTCCTCGATCTCGATCTCGTGCTTGACCGCGGACATGCCGCGCTCGATGGCGGCCAGATCGTCCTGGCCGATGATGCCCTGCCGGGCCAGCATGCGGGCGTGGGCGAGCGAACCGCGGATGTCATGCAGGGCCAGGCGCCGGTCGAAGGAGACGGATGCCGTGTAGCGCTTGACGAGATCGGCGACCGGCTCGCCGAAGCGCCCCGACCAGGCCTTGCCGCTGGAATCGTTGTTGTGATCTGTCATAATTCTCGAAGGTCTTCTTGCGTTAGGACTGTAGGGCGGTCTTCAGGCCGACTCGGCCGCTGCTGTCCCACAGGGATTTCCTCCGGTCATCGGGCTGAAGCCCGACCTACGAAATCCGAAACCCGGAACATTGAATGATACGGCAAAACCCCCGACCGACGCGCCTGCCGGACTTCGCCAACCTCGGCGTCATGCTGCGCACCCTGCTGGCGGTGAACCTGCTGGCCCTGTGCGCGGCGCTGGCGCGCAACGCCGAGCCGGCGCGGTTGCCGCTGGAACTGGTCGAGCTCGCCGCCCTGGTCGAGCCGCCGCTGATCGCCGCCGTCGTGCTGCTGTATGCGGCGGGCCGGCGGCTCGAGCGCCTGCCGCATGGCGCGGCGCTGGCCGCCGTGGTGGCCGGTTGCGCGCTGGTGTCGGCCCTCTTCTATGCCCTGTTCAATCCGCCCGGCCAGCCGCTGGCGGAATTGCCGCGCGCCGCGCTTTGGGGCGCCATTGCCGCCGCGGCCGTGCTGTTTTACCTCGACCTGCGCAGCCGGGCCTTTTCGCCGGCGCTGGCGGAAGCGCGCCTGATGGCGCTGACGGCGCGCATCCGTCCGCATTTCCTGTTCAACAGCCTGAATGCGGTGCTGGGCGTCATCCGCTCCGATCCGCGCCGGGCCGAGCAGGCGCTGGAGGAGCTGTCGGACCTGTTCCGCGTGCTGATGGGCGAGAACCGGGAGCTGGTGACGCTGGGCGAGGAGTTGGCGCTGTGCCGGCAGTACCTGGCGCTGGAGCGCCTGCGCCTGGGCGAACGCCTGAACGTGGCGTGGGATGTCGACGCCTGCCCGGCGGACGCGCAGGTGCCGCCGCTGATGCTGCAGCCGCTGCTGGAAAATGCGGTCTATCATGGCATCGAGCCCTCGTCCGCTCCGGCGACGGTGGCGATCCGCGCCAGGCGCGAGGGCGAGGAGATCCGCATCGAACTGTCGAATCCCTACCATGGCGAGAACGATCATCACAGCGGCAACCGCATGGCGCTGGAGAACATCCGCGAACGGCTGATGCTGTTCTACGACCTGGAGGCGCGGCTGGAGACCGAAGCCGGGGACGGGCTGTTCCGGGTCACGATCCGGCTGCCCTACCGCAAAGGGGCTGGCGCATGAATGAAGTCCTGCGGGTGTTCATCGTCGACGACGAGGCGCCGGCCCGGCTGCGCCTGAAGGCGCTGCTGGCGGACATCGCCGCCGAGGTGCCCAACGAGCTGGTCGGCGAGGCGGCCAACGGCGTCGAGGCGCTGGCGCGGCTGGCCGAAACCCCGGCCGACGTGGCGCTGGTGGACATCCGCATGCCGCAGATGGACGGCATCGAGCTGGCGCGCCACCTCGCCGGCGCCGACCCTGCGCCGGCGGTGGTGTTCGCGACCGCCTACGACCAGTACGCCGTGCAGGCCTTCGAGCTGAACGCGGTCGATTACCTGGTCAAGCCGGTGCGGGCGCAGCGGCTGGCCGCCGCGCTGGAGAGGGCGCGCCGCGCCGCGCCGCTGGCGCGCGAGACGCTGGCACGGCTGGCGCCCGAGGCGCGACGGCATCTTTCCGTGCCGGAACGCGGCCGCATCCTGCTGGTGCCGGTGGCCGAGATCCTCTATCTCAAGGCGGAACTGAAATACGTGACGGCGCGCACGCCCGAGCGCGAGTTCCTCCTCGACGAATCCCTCACCCACCTGGAGCAGGAGTTCGCCTCGCGCTTCGTTCGCGTGCATCGCAACTGCCTGGTGGCGCGCGAGGCGATCGCCGGCTTCGAGCGCAGCGCCGCCGAGGACGGCGAGGCGCACTGGCTGGTGCTGCTGGCCGGCCTCGGCGAGAAACTGCCGGTGTCGCGCCGGCAGTGGCCGGCGGTGAAGGCGGCATTCGCCGGCGAGGGGCGCGCATGATCGAAACGCTGCCGGCGGCCTGGGCGCACTTCTGGCGCGACGAGACGCCCTATGCGCTGTCCGCGGCGCTGATCCTGGCGGCCATGCTCTGGCCGCTGCGTCCGCTCGACCGGCGCTCGGTCGGCTATACCCTCGGCCTCTTCGCCCTCTGCCTGGCCGGCCAGTTCGGCGCCGGCCTGCTCGACGCGCACGGCCTGGCCGCCGCCGCGGCGGCCGCGCACGAGCTGTTCGTCATTGGCGCCGGCGTGGCGCTGATCCGACTGGCCGGCCTTGCCCTGTTCCGCCTGCTGCTGCCGGCCGCCGGGCTCGCGCCGCCGCGCATCGCCGAGGACATCGTCGTCATCCTCGCCTACGTGGTGTTCGTCCTGGTGCGCATGCGGCTGGCCGGGGTGGACCTCTCCGGCATCGTCGCCACCTCGGCCGTCATCACGGCGGTGATCGCCTTTTCCATGCAGGACACGCTGGGCAACATCCTCGGCGGCCTGGCGCTGCAGCTCGACAGCTCGGTCGAGGTGGGCGACTGGATCCGGGTCGACGACGTCGCCGGGCGCGTCATCGACATCCGCTGGCGCCATACCGCCATCGAGACCCGCAACGGCGAGACCATCGTCGTGCCCAACAGCCTGCTCATGAAGAGCAAGTTCACCGTCATCTGGAGCGCGGAGCAGGCCACCCAGCCCTGGCGGCGCTGGATCTGGTTCAACGTCGATTACGCGGCGCCGCCCGTGCGCGTCATCGAGGCCGTCGAGGAAGCCGTCCTCAGCGCCGCGATTCCCAATGTCGCGCCGCAGCCGCGGGCCAACTGCGTCCTGATGGAATTCGGCCCGAGCTATGCCCGCTATGCCCTGCGCTACTGGCTGATCGATCCGCAGCCCGACGACGCGACCGATTCGGCCGTGCGCTGCCATGTGCTGGCCGCCCTGCAGCGCGCCGGCATCCGCATCGCCGAGCCGGAATACTCGGTGCACATGATCAAGGAGAACGAGGCCCACCGTGAGGCGGTGCACGTGCGCGAACAGGCGCGCCGCCTCAAGGCCCTGCGCGGCGTGGACCTCTTCGCCTCCTTCAGCGAGGCGGAACTCAAGGCGCTGGCCGACCGGCTCGTGCACGCCCCGTTCGCCCGCGGCGACGTCATCACGCGCCAGGGCATGGTGGCGCACTGGCTCTACATCCTGGTGGCCGGCGAGGCGGAGGTGTGGCTGGAGCAGGAAGGCGAGCGCCGCCTCCTGTCGACACTGCCGGCGGGCAGCGTCTTCGGCGAGATGGGCATGCTCACCGGCGAACCGCGCCGCGCCACCGTCACGGCCAAGCGCGACGCGGAATGCTACCGCCTCGACAAGGCCGGTTTCGAGGACATCCTCCATTCGCGCCCGGCCATCGCCGAGGAGATGGCGGCGATCCTCACCGAGCGCAACATGCAGCTCGCCACGGCGCAGGAGGCGCTCGGCGCCGAAGCCCACGCCCGCGAGCGCCAGCGCCAGCACGCCAGCCTGCTCGGCAAGATGCGCGCCTTCTTCCGCCTCGGCGAAGCGAAGTAGCCGGGGGAAAGTCAGTCCCCGCGGGACGGCGCCCGGATGCGCGCCAGGCCCTGCTCGATGGCGCGGTTGACATATTCGGCGTAGAAGTCGGCGAGGCGGAAGCCGACGATGGGGTCGGCCAGCCGACTGCCGTCGGGGCCGTAGACGATCAAGGTCGGCGTGAAGCGGGCGCCTTCTGCGGCGGCGAAGCGGCGATGGCTGGTCGGCCGGCCGGCGAAGTCGGCGAGCGGCGTGTCCGCGTCGATGGCGACCTCGCGCAGGACGACGCGCCGGCGCGAGGCGGGGTCGTTTTGCAGCGGGAGGAGAATTTCGTTGCGGGCGCGCGCGCACCAGGGGCAGTCGGCCTGGCTGTAGAGGACCAGCATGACGGTGCCGCGCGCCCGCATGTCGCGGGCGTCGGCGGCCAGGTCCCGCGCCGGGGCGAGATGCCCGGCCGCCGCGCCGGCCGCCAGGGGCAGCCATGATAAAATCGCCAGGATTGCGCGCAGGCAGCGCATCACTACAGCCTCCACAAAACCCCCACAACCGTTTTCAGGCATCCAACCGTGAATCAGCCGCAACCCGACCGCATCGTCATCGCCACGCGCGAGTCCCGCCTGGCCCTGTGGCAGGCCGAGCATGTGCGCGACCGCCTGCGGGCATTGTATCCGCATTGCAGCGTCGAGCTGCTCGGCATGACCACGCGCGGCGACCAGATCCTCGACCGGCCGCTGGCCAAGGTCGGCGGCAAGGGGCTCTTCGTCAAGGAGCTGGAAACCGCACTTCTCGACAGACGCGCCGACATCGCCGTGCATTCCATGAAGGACGTGCCGATGACGATGGAGCCGGCATTCGCCCTGGTGGCGATCTCGGCGCGCGAGAATCCGCTCGACGCCCTCGTCTCGAACAAGTACGCCAGCCTCGAGGCCATCCCGCCCGGCGGCGTGGTCGGCACCTCCAGCCTGCGCCGCGAGGCGCAGCTGCATGCGCGCTTTCCCGCTCTCGCCGTGGCCAGCCTGCGCGGCAACCTCGACACGCGCCTGAGGAAGCTCGACGAGGGCCAGTACGATGCCATCATCCTGGCGGCGGCGGGACTGACCCGCCTCGGCCTGGCCGCGCGCATCCGCGCCGTGCTGCCGGCGGCGCTGTCGCTGCCGGCAGCCGGACAGGGGGCGCTGGGCATCGAGGCGTTGTCCGACCGGCCCGAGGTGGCAGCCTGGATGGCGCCGCTGGCCGACGCCGGCACGTCCGCCTGCGTGCGCGCCGAGCGCGCCGTCTCGCGCGCCCTGGCGGGCAGCTGCGAGGTGCCGCTGGGCGCCTTCGCCGAGATCGACAACGGCCGGCTGCGCCTGCGCGGCTTCGTCGCCGCGCCCGACGGCAGCCGCATGGCCGACGCCGAGCTGCACGGCGCGCCGCAGGATGCCGAAGCGCTCGGCCTGGCGCTGGCCGACGAATTGCGCGCGCGCGGTGCGGGCGAGATTCTCGCCGCGCTCGGGGGATGACGGCCCCGGTGAGCGCGACACTGTCGGGACGGCGCATCGTCGTCACGCGGCCGGCGGAGCAGGCCGGGAGGCTGGCGGGCGAGATCGAGGCGCGCGGCGGCATTGCCGTGCGTTTCCCGGTGCTGGCGATTTTCGATGCCGAGGATGCGCGCCCCCTGCAGGATGCGGCGGCGCGCATCGAGGCGTTCGACTTCGCCGTCTTCGTCAGCCCGAATGCGGCGGAAAAGGCGCTCGGGGTCATTACCGGGCAGCGGGCCTGGCCCGAGCGGGTGGTGGCGGCAGCGATGGGGGAAACCAGCGCGCGCAGCATCGCCCGTTTCGGCGTGACGCGCATCATTACGCCTGACGGCGGACGCTTCGACAGCGAGGCGCTGCTCGAGCGGTCCGAGTTCGCGCCGGCGGCGATTCGCGGAAAGAAGGTGGCCATCTTCCGCGGCGACGGCGGCCGCGAACTGCTCGGCGAGACGCTGGAAGCGCGCGGCGCGCAGGTGGTGCGCATCCCCTGCTACCGGCGCGGCCGGCCGGACATCGACCCGGCGCCGCTGCTGGATCTGCTGGGCCGTGGCATGATCGATGCCATCACGGTGACCAGCAGCGAGGGCTTGCGCAACCTGGCGGCCATGGTCGGCGCGAGCGCCGGGCCCGCCCTGAGGGCGGTCCCGCTCTTCGTCGCGCATCGGCGCATCGCCGAGGAGGCGGCCGCCATGGGGTTTGCGGACGCGACGGTGACGGCGCCCGGCGACAAGGGCCTGCTGGCCGGGCTGGAAACGCGGTTTTTCGGGAAGGACGGGTAATGGAAAAGGACGCATTGACTTCCGCGCCGGGGCCGGACGCCCCGCCGCCCGCGGAGGCCGCCTTGCCACCGGAGCCGGAGGCAGAGAAGGGGGCCGAGGCGGTGGAGGCGGCGGATCAGGCAGCGCCCCCGCCGGCGCCAGGCGAAGCGCAGCGCGCGTCGGCCCTGACCTGGGCGGCCGTGCTGCTGGCCCTTGCGGCGCTGGGTCTGCTCGGCTGGCACTGGTTCGACACGCAGCAGCGCCTGGCCGGACTGCAGGGTGAAGTGGCGCGCCGGCTTGCGCAGAGCGATGCCGCGGGGGGCGAGGCGCGCCTGCTGGCGCAGCAGGGCCAGGAAACGATGGCCGGACTGGAATCGAGATTGTCCGGACTGGAGGCCCGGCTGGCCGAGTCGCAAAGCCAGCAGGCGGCGCTCGATGCCCTGTTGCAGGACATGTCGCGCAATCGCGACGACCGGCTGCTGTCGGACGTCGAGCAGGCGCTCGGCGTGGCCGTCCAGCAGCTGCAGCTCGCCGGCAACGTCGAGGCGGCCCTGGTTGCGCTGCAGGGGGCCGACGCCCGCCTGGCGGAAGCCGGGCATGCCCGTTTCGTGCCGCTGCGCAAGGTCCTGGCGCGCGACATTGAACGCCTGAGGGCGCTGCCGCTGACCGACGTGCAGGGCGTCGGCCTGCGGATCGAATCGGTCGCGTCAGCGGTCGACGGCCTGCCGCTGGCCTTCGAGGCCAAGCCGGCCGCAGCGGATCCGGCCGCCGCCGCGCCGTCGCCGCCCGCGTCAACGGCGCCGGCCGAACCCGTCCGGCAACTGCTCGGCGAGCTGTGGCGGGAGCTGAAAAGCCTGATCCGCATCGAGCGGCTCGACCGTCCCGACCCCGTCCTGCTGACGCCCGCGAACGCCTTCTTCCTCAGGGAAAACCTGAGGCTGCGCCTGCTCGCCGCACGGCTGGCCCTGCTGCAGCGGGACGGCGCCGCCTTCCGCCGGGATGTGCAGCAGTCCCTGGCCTGGCTCGAGCGCTATTTCGACATGGGCGCGACCCCGGTCCGGACGGCCGCGGCGACGCTCAAGCCGCTGGGCGCCCTCTCGCTCGAGCAGGCGCTGCCCGATCTCGGCGACAGCCTGGCGGCGCTGCGCAAGCTGAAGGCGGAGAAGGAGGCGAATGCCGCGCCGCCGCCGGCGCGCGGGAAGGGAGCGAACTGAGCCATGCGGACACTGCTCTGGCTGCTGGCCCTGTCCGCCCTCGCCGTCGGCGTGGCGATGCTCTTCGCCGACAACAACGGCTATGTCCTGGTGACGCTGCCGCCCTGGCGCATCGAGCTGTCGCTGAACTTCTTCGCGGTGCTGCTCGCCGCCGGCTTCGTCCTCGGCCATCTGCTGCTGCGATTTCTCTACCATACCCTGAACCTGCCACGGACGGTGCGGGCCTACCGCGCGCGCAAGCGGCGGGAGCGGGCCACCCGTGCGCTGCACGACGCCCTGCTGCAGCTCTACGAGGGCCGCTACGGCCACGCCCGGAAGAATGCCGCGCACGCCCATGCCGCCGGCGAGGCTCCGGCGCTCGCGGCCCTGGTGGCGGCGCGGGCGGCCCATTTCCTGGACGAAGAGGAGCAGGAACGGGAGTGGCTGCTACGCGCGGCCGAGCACGATCCGCAAGGGCAGACGGCGCGCTTGATGACCGAGGCCGAATTGCATATCGGGGCGCGCCGCTTCGAGGCCGCCCTGGCGGCGCTCGACGCGATGCAGGAAAAGGGCCGGCGCCGGATAGCGGCGTTGCGACTGGCGCTGCGCGCCCATCGCGAACTGGGACAGTGGGACGATGTGCTGAGGGTGGCGCGCCAACTGGAGAAAGCCCGCGGGCTGAGCGCGGAAGCCGCGGCGGCGCTCAAGCTGCGGGCCCATCAGGAGAACTTGCGCGCCCGGGCCGGCGATGCGCCTGCGCTGGCCGCCTGCTGGCAGGCGATTCCCGCCCGGGAGCGTTATGTGCCGCAGCTCGCCGATACGGCGGCACGTGTCCTGATCGCGGCCGGCGACAGCCCGTTGGCGCAACGCATCATCGAATCGCAGCTCGACGAGGCCTGGGATTCCGATCTGGCGGAACGCTATGCCGAATGCCGGGGCGGCGACCTTCTGGCGCGCATCGCCCGCGCCGAGAAATGGCTGGAGCGGCAGCCCGAGGACGCCCGCCTGCTGCTGGCGCTGGGGCGGTTGTGCCGCGAACAGCAGCTTTGGGGCAAGGCGCAGAGTTATTTCGAGGCGTCGCTGGCGGTGAAGCCGAACCAGGACGCCTATGCCGAACTGGCCGACCTGTTCACCCATTTGGGCCGGGAGGCGGAGGCCAGCCAGGCCTATCGCAGCGCCGCCGCGTTTTGCGTCAGGCCCAGTCCCTCGGCTTGAGGAAATCCAGCAGGAGCCTTTCCTCGGCGCTGCCCGCTTCGGGCTTCCAGTCGTAGCGCCACTTCACCAGCGGCGGCAGCGACATCAGGATCGACTCGGTGCGCCCGCCCGACTGCAGGCCGAACAGGGTGCCGCGGTCCCACACCAGGTTGAACTCGACGTAGCGGCCGCGGCGCCAGGCCTGGAAGTCGCGCTCGCGCTCGCCATAGGGCAGGGCGCGCCGGCGTTCGGCAAGGGGCAGGTATGCCGGCAGGAAGGCGTCGCCGACCGCCTGCGTCAGGCCGAAGCAGCGGTCGAGGCCCCCCTCGCTCAGATCGTCGAAGAAGATGCCGCCGATGCCGCGCGGCTCGTTGCGGTGCCTGAGGAAAAAATACTCGTCGCACCATTGCTTGAAGCGCGGATGCACGTCGTCGCCGAAGGGCGCCAGCGCCTGCTTGCAGGTGGCGTGGAAATGGCGGGCGTCCTCCTCGAAGCCGTAGTAGGGCGTGAGGTCCATGCCGCCGCCGAACCACCAGACCGGCGCCTCGCCATCCTTGCGGGCGATGAAGCAGCGCACGTTCATGTGCGCCGTCGGGCAATAGGGATTGCGCGGATGCAGCACCAGCGAGACGCCCATCGCCTCCCAGGCGCGCCCGGTCAGCATTGGCCGCGCGGCTGTGGCGGAGGGCGGCAGGTGGCTGCCCGTGACGTGGGAGAAATTGATGCCGCCGCGCTCGAAGAAGTCGCCTTCCTCGATCAGGCGGGTGATGCCGCCGCCGCCTTCGGGCCTCTCCCACGAGTCGGTCAGGAAAGGCTTGCCGTCGAAAGCGGACAGGGCGTCGACGATGCGCGACTGCAGTCCGCGCAAGTACGCCAGAACCGGCGCGGCATCCATGCCTAGCGCCGAATGGCGCGATGGCCGATGTCGCGCCGCATCTGCATGCCCTCGAACTCGATCTGCTCGGCGATGTCGTAGGCGCGCATCTGCGCCGCCCGGACGTTGCTGCCCAGCGCCGTGACGCAGAGCACGCGTCCGCCGGCGGTGACGACGTCCTTGCCGGAGAGCGCGGTACCGGCATGGAAGACGTGGTAGTCGTCCCCGGCCGGGGGCAGGCCGTGGATGGTGTCGCCCTTGCGCGGCGCTTCCGGGTAACCGGCTGCCGCCATGACGACGCCGAGGGCGACGCGGCGGTCCCACTCCGCCTCGATGTTCTTCAGGCGGCAATGGATGGCCGCCTCGACGAGGTCGACCAGGTCGCTCTTCAGCCGCAGCATGATCGGCTGCGTTTCCGGATCGCCCATGCGGCAGTTGAATTCCAGCGTCTTGACGCTGCCGTCGGGCGCGATCATCAGGCCGGCGTAGAGGAAGCCGGTATAGGGAATGCCGTCCTGCGCCATGCCGTTCAGCGTCGGCATGATGATCTCGCGCATGGCGCGGGCGTGCACGTCCGGCGTCACCACCGGCGCCGGCGAGTAGGCGCCCATGCCGCCGGTGTTGGGACCCGCGTCGCCGTCGTGCAGCCGCTTGTGGTCCTGGCTGGTGGCGAGCGGCAGGGCATGCGTGCCGTCGCACATGACGATGAAACTGGCCTCCTCGCCCTCGAGGAACTCCTCGATCACCACGCGCGCGCCGGCGCCCCCCCAGGGGGTTTCCTTCGGGGCATCGCCCATCCTGTTGTCGACCAGCATCAGGTCGATGGCGGCGTGCGCCTCGGCGGAATCCATGGCCACCACCACGCCCTTGCCGGCGGCGAGGCCGTCGGCCTTGATGACGATGGGTGCACCCTGCGCGTCGACATGGGCGTGCGCTTCCTCGGCGTTGCTGAAGGTGGCGAAGGCTGCAGTGGGGATCTTGTGGCGCTGCATGAAGCGCTTGGCGAAATCCTTGGAGGATTCCAGCTGCGCGGCCTCGCGCGTCGGCCCGAAGATCGGCAGGTTCTTGGCGCGGAAGGCGTTCACCACGCCGGCGGCGAGCGGCGCCTCGGGGCCGACCACGGTGAGATGGATCTGCTCGCGCCCGGCGAAGGCGACGAGGTCGTCGACGGCAGTGAGCGGCACGTTCTCCAGACCGTTCTCGCGCGCCGTGCCGGCATTGCCGGGGGCGACGTAGACCTTCTGGATGCGCGGCGACTGCGCCAGCCGCCAGGCCAGCGCATGCTCGCGGCCGCCGGAGCCGATGACAAGTAACTTCATGGAATCACCTTTACCACCAAGGCACCAAGACACCAAGTAGCACCAAGATTTTCTGTGTGGCCCTTGGTGCCTTGGTGTCTTGGTGGTTCAAGATTCAATGCCTGAAATGACGGAAGCCGGTGAACACCATGGCGATGTTCTGCTCGTCGGCGGCGGCGATCACCTCCGCGTCGCGCACCGAGCCGCCGGGCTGGATCACCGCCGTGGCGCCGGCCCTGGCCAGCACGTCGAGTCCGTCGCGGAAGGGGAAGAAGGCATCCGAGGCGACTACCGAGCCGGCCACCGTCAGGCCGTTGTTATCGGCCTTGATGGCGGCGATGCGGGCGGAGTCGACGCGGCTCATCTGGCCGGCGCCGACGCCCATCGTCATGCCGTCCTTGCAATAGACGATTGCATTCGACTTGACGTACTTGGCGACGTGCCAGGCGAAGAGGAGGTCGGTCATCTCCTGCGCCGTCGGCGCGCGCCGGGTCACCACCTTGATGTCGGATTCATTGATGCGCGCCATGTCGGCCGTCTGCACCAGCAGGCCGCCGCCGACGCGCTTGTAGTCGAAGACGTTCTCGGCGCGGCCCCCTTGGGGCAGGGGCACGACCAGCACGCGCAGGTTCTGCTTGGCGGCGAAGACGGCGCGGGCGTCGGCCGTGATCTCGGGGGCGATGATCACCTCGGCGAACTGGCCGGAGACGGCCTCGGCCGTCGCCTTGTCGAGGGGACAGTTGAAGGCGATGATGCCGCCGAAGGCCGAGGTCGGGTCGGTCTTGAAGGCCTTCCGGTAGGCCTCCAGTGTTGTCGCCGCGATGGCGACACCGCAGGGATTGGCGTGCTTGACGATGACGCAGGCCGCCATGTTGCCAACCGGGTCGAACGTTTTGACGCATTCCCAGGCCGCGTCGGCGTCGGCGATGTTGTTGTAGGAGAGCTCCTTGCCCTGCAGCTGTTCGTAGTTGGAAATGGTGCCAGCCGAGCTGCCGGGCATGGAGGAGACTTCGCGGTAGAACGCCGCCTGCTGGTGCGGGTTTTCGCCGTAGCGCATGGTGTCGACCTTGTCGAAGGCGAGCTGCAGGCGCTCGGGGAAGGCGGTCGGCCTGTTGTCGGCGTCGAGGCCGGTCAGCCAGTTGGAGATGGCTGCGTCGTAGCGTGCGGTGTGGGTGAATGCCTTTGTGGCAAGGGCGAAACGGGTCTTGTAGGAGAGGGCGCCGCCGTTGGCCTTCAGCTCCCCGACGATGTCGGCGTAGTCCTCGGGGTCGGTGACGATGCCGACGCCCCCCGCCGCGTTGCCGTGGTTTTTGGCCGCCGCGCGCACCATGGTCGGGCCGCCGATGTCGATGTTCTCGATGGCGTCTTCCAGCGTGCAGTCCTTCTTCGCCACCGTCTGCGCGAACGGATAGAGGTTCACCACCACCAGGTCGATGGGCGGGATGTCGTGCTTCTGCATGGTGGCGGCGTGCTCGGCGTTGCCGCGGATGCCGAGGATGCCGCCATGCACCTTCGGGTGCAGGGTCTTGACGCGGCCGTCGAGCATTTCGGGGAAGCCGGTGTAGTCGGAGACTTCCGTCACGGGTACGCCGGCCTCGCGCAGCAGTTTGGCGCTGCCGCCGGTGGACAGGATGCCGACGCCGAGTTCGGCAAGGGCGCGGGCGAGGTCGACAATGCCGCGCTTGTCGGAGACGCTGATGAGGGCTTGGGAGATTTTCATGTCGGTTGCCGGATTCAGAAAACGGTAGGTCGGCCTTCGGGCCGACTGTCGGGCTGAAGCCCGACCTACAAGAGCTTGTGGTCGACCAGCTTGCGCCGCAGCGTGTTGCGGTTGATGCCGAGCATCTCCGCCGCGATGGTCTGGTTGCCGTCGGCCTCGCGCATGACGACTTCCAGCATCGGCCGCTCGATGTTGCGCAGGACCATGTCGTAGATGGCACAGGGCTTCTCGCCGTCGAGATCCCTGAAATAGCGGTCGAGCGCGCGCCGGACGCACTCGGAGATCTCGCTGCGGCTGGGTTGGCTGGTTCGGCTCATGCCGCGAGCTCCTCGAGGTAGTAGAGGCGATCGTTCTGCGCGGCGAGGCCGAGGAAGAATTCGTCGACTGCAGCGAGCTGCGCATCGATCGTCTGCAATTGGTTCATGTCGTGGCGGAACCGGGCCGAACCGGCCAGCCCCTTGGTGTACCAGGAGATGTGTTTGCGCGCGACGCGCATGCCGGTCTCGATCCCGTAGAAGTCGTAAAGCTCGGCAAGGTGGCCGCGCAGCACCTGGTGGATCTCGTCGACGCGCGGCGCCGGCAGCCTTTCGCCGGTGGCGAGGAAGTGCTCGATCTCGCGGAAGATCCACGGCCGGCCCTGTGCGGCGCGGCCGATCATCAGGGCATCGGCGCCGGTGGCGTCGAGCACCCGCCTCGCCTTCTCCGGCGAGTCGATGTCGCCGTTGGCGATGACGGGAATGCGCGCCGCAGCCTTCACCGCGGCGATGGTCTCGTACTCCGCTTCGCCGCTGTAGCCGCAGGCGCGTGTGCGGCCGTGGATGGCCAGCGCGCGGATGCCGGCGTTCTCGGCGAGCTTCAGGATCGACAGCGCGTTCCTGTGCGACTTGTCCCAGCCGGTGCGGATCTTCAGCGTGACCGGCACGGGCGCGGCCTGCACGACAGCGTCGAGTATCCGCCCGACCAGCGGCTCGTTCTGCAGCAACGCCGAGCCGGCCATCACGTTGCAGACCTTTTTCGCCGGGCAGCCCATGTTGATGTCGATGATCTGGGCGCCGTTGTCGACGTTGTGGCGGGCGGCTTGCGCCATCATGTCGGGATCGGCGCCGGCGATCTGTACCGAAACCGGCTGCACCTCGCCCTCGTGGTTGGCGCGACGCCGCGTCTTGGCGCTGCCATAGAGCAGGGAATTGGAGGTGACCATTTCCGACACGGCGAGGCCGGCGCCCATCTGCTTGCACAGCTGGCGAAACGGGCGATCGGTGACCCCGGCCATGGGCGCGACGAACAGGTTGTTGCGTAGCGTGTAGCCGGCGAATTGCATCGGGCGATCTGCGTTTTCGGGGACTTGGGGAAGGCGCGAATTGTAACCCAATTCGAAACACGCCGGCATCAACTGTCGTGAAGCGGGGACGTGACGATTTTATCGCGATGCCTGCGCGGACCTGGCCGGCGGGAAGCGGGCCGAAACGTCGGGGGGCCTTCGGTGGGGGCGCGGAAAGACCGCTCATGCATGAGCGGCGTCCTGCATGATCGATTCGATCTCGCCGACGGCCCTGGGTGCGGCGCCGGTGAGGATTTCACAGCCCTCCGCCGTGACGAGCGCGTTGTCCTCGATGCGGATGCCGATGTTCCACAACGCCTGCGGCACGTCGTCGGCGGCGCGGATGTAGCAGCCCGGTTCGACGGTGAGCGTCATGCCGGGAACCAGCGGGCGCCATGCGCCGCCGATCCTGTACTCCCCGGCGTCATGCACGTCCATGCCGAGCCAGTGTCCGGTGCGGTGCATGAAGTAGCGGCGATAGGCGCCGGACTCGATGGCGCCATCGAGGCTGCCACTGAGCAGTTTGAGGTCGAGCATGCCCTGCGCCAGCACGCGAACGGCTGCTTCGTGCGGCGCGTCCCAGGTCCTGCCGGGAGCGACCTGGGCGATCGCCGCCTGCTGCGCGGCGAGCACGATCTCGTAGACGTCGCGCTGGGCCGGCGAGAACCTGCCGCCGACGGGGAAGCTGCGGGTGATGTCCGCGGCGTAGGAGTCGACCTCGCAGCCGGCGTCGATCAGCAGCAGGTCGCCGTCCCGCAGCGGCTGACTATTGCCGACGTAGTGCAGGATGCAGGCGTTGGCGCCGCCGGCGACGATGGGGGCGTAGGCCGGCGCCTGGGCGCCGCTGCGGCGGAACTCGTGCAGCAGTTCCGCCTCGATCTCGTATTCGAAGCGGCCGGGTGCGGTGGTGCGCATGGCACGGCGGTGGGCGGCGGCGGAGATGTCGGCGGCGCGGCGCATGTCGGCGATCTCGTGCGCATCCTTGACCAGGCGCATTTCGTCGAGTTCGGCGCGCACGTCGCGGATCTGCGTCGGCGCCCGGGTGCCGTCGCGCACGTTCGCGCGCACGCGGTTCAGCGCCGCGACGAGGCGGTCGTCCCAGCCGGCGTCGTGGCCCATCGAGTAATGCAGCTCGGCCTGGCCGGCGAGCAGTTCGGCCAGTTTCTCGTCGAGCTCGGCGACGGGAAAGGCCGCGTCGAAGCGGAACGCCTCGCGCGCGGCCCCCGGGCCGAAGCGGAAGCCGTCCCAGACCTCCCGCTCGGGATCCTTCTCCCGGCAGAACAGCAGCGAACGCGGCGCATCCCCGGCGACCAGCACGAGGCAGGCCTCCGGCTCGGGAAAGCCGGAGAGGTAGTAGAAGTAGCTGTCGTGGCGGTAGGGATAGTGCGAGTCGCGGTTGCGCACGCGCTCGGGCGCGGTGGGGATCACCGCGATGCCGCGGCCCATCGCCTTGAGCAGGCGCGCGCGGCGGTCGACGAAGGCTTGAATGTCCACGGGGGCGAGGGAACGGTCGTTGGGGTCGAAACGATTATAGCGCCGAGAGAAGCCGGTCGAGTTCGATGAGACGCCCGGGGGTGCCGACGTCCATCCAGCGGCCGGCGTGCAGCTCGCCGCTGACGGCGTCTTCGCCCATGGCCGCACGCAGCACCGGCGCGAGCGGCGCCCTGGCGCCGCGGGCGATGCCGGCGAAAAGACGCGGAGCGTAGATGCCGATGCCGGCGAAGGTGAGCTTCGGTTCGCCTTCGGCCGATACCCTTCCGTGGCGAAGGACGAAGTCGCCTTGCGGATGATGGGGCGGATTGGGAACCAGCACCAGATGGGCGCGCCGGGCGGCCCCCAATGACGCCAATCGCGTGAAATCGAAATCGCAGGCGATGTCGCCATTGACCACCAGAAAGGGTTCGTCGCCGAGCAGCGGCAACGCGTGGGCGATGCCGCCGGCGGTCTCCAGCGCCTCGCCCTCGGGCGAGTAGCGGATGGCGGCACCGAAGCGCGCGCCGTCACCGAGCGCCGCCTCGATCAGGTGGCCGAGGTGGGCGTGGTTGATGACGATGTCGCGGATGCCGGCGCGCACGAGGGCCTCGATGTGCCAGACGATCAGCGGCTTGCCGCCGGCCCGCAGCAAGGGCTTGGGCGCCGCGTCGGTGAGCGGCCGCATGCGTTCGCCGCGGCCGGCGGCGAGGATCATCGCCTTCACGGGTGCCCGCCCTTTTCCGTTGGCATCAGAAGGTGTAGCCCACCTGCGGCGCGCGTTTCTCCAGCTCGTCGAAGAGGCGCGCCAGCGGCGCGAGCCGGGCGTAGCGCGCGGCGGTCTGGCGCACGTAGTTCACGAAACGGGGCGTGTCGGCGAGGTACCTGGGCTTGCCGTCGCGATAATTAATGCGGGCGAAGATGCCCAGCACCTTGAGGTGGCGCTGCAACCCCATCCACTCCATATCGCGGTAGAAGGCGCCGAAGTCGGCGTCCACCGGCAGGCCGGCGCGCCTGGCCTTCTCCCAGTAGCGTACCGACCAGTCGAGGACGCGCGCCTCCTCCCAGCTGACGAAGGCATCGCGGAAGAGCGAAGCGAGGTCGTAGGTGACGGGGCCGCATACCGCGTCCTGGAAGTCCAGCACACCGGGATTGTTCTCGCACACCATCAGGTTGCGCGGCATGTAGTCGCGGTGCACGAACACCCTGGGCTGGGCGAGGATGTTCTGCAGCAGCAGGCGCTGCACGCCTTCGAGCGCATCCCGCTGCGCGGTGTTCAGCGGCGTGCCGAGGTGACGGGCGACATACCACTCGGGGAAAAGATCGAGTTCGCGCCGCAGCAGGGCCTCGTCGTAGGGCGGCAGCGCATCCGGGCGGCTGGCGAGCTGCCATTTGACCAGGGCGTCGATGGCATCGCCGAACAGGCGGTCGGCGTTCTCCGCGCCGAGCGCATCGAGATAGGTGGTGCTGCCCAGATCGGTGAGGAGGAGCAGGCCGCGCCCGAGGTCCCGGGCGAGGATCTCCGGCGCATGCACGCCGGCCTCGTGCAGCAGCCCGGCCACATGCACGAAGGGGCGGCAATCCTCGTGCCCGGGCGGGGCATCCATGACGATGCGCGTCAGGCCGTCTTCGAAGGTAACGCGGAAGTAGCGCCGGAAGCTGGCATCGGCGGAAGCGGGCGCGATCGAATGCGGCCGGTCGGGGAACTGCCGGGCCAGCCAGTCTTGGACCAGTTCGAGGCGTTGCATGGCCGATTACCGCCGGTTTCGCCAGTTTCCAAAGGCGCGCTTGATGATAAACTACGCGATTCTACCATTGGCACCGCGGCTCCTCATCCCGGCAGCGCGCGGCAAACAAGAAAAGAAACGCAACGATGCACGCTCCGGCGCGGCTTGCCCTGTTTTTCACTCTCGGCCTGTTTGGCGGACTGTCGGCCGCCGAGAGCCTGCCGCTGTTGCGCGTCGATCCGGCCCTGCTGGGCGGCGCCCCGGCGGTACAGCCGGCGCCTGCGCCGCTGCCGGCCGCCGAGGCAAAGCCGGTCCAGGTTGTCCCCGTGCCGCAGCCGCTGCCCGAGGCGGACGGGACGACCGAGATCCGTCCGGTCGCTGCCCCGGCGCCGCCGGAAGGCAAGCCCGATGTTTCTGCGGCTTTAGCAGCAGTCGAAACGGCCGAGAAGTCCGAGAGGGCCGAGAAGGCCGAGAAAGTCGAGAAAGTCGAGAAAGTCGAGAAAGTCGAGAAAGTCGAGAAAGTCGAGAAAGTCGAGAAAGTCAGGGGGCCCGAGCTGGCGTCAGGATCGGACGCGCGCAAAGCAGCGCCTGAGACGGCCGCGTCCGCCGAGGTCCGTCCGCTTCCGCAGCAGTCGCCGCAAATCGCCCAGCCGCCGCAGGTGGTGGAGCAACCGGCGTTGCCGCCGCTCTACTCGGCCCATGCCGATGCCGGACGTGTCCCGCCTCCCGCGCGGGCCGGCGAGGCTGCCGAAACCCCCACCTTGATCTCCGCCTCGCGCATCGACGGCCGCGACGACAACGAATTCGTCGCCCAGGGCGAAGCGGAGTTGCGCAAGGGAAGCACCACCCTGACGGCGGACCGCCTCACCTACTGGAAGGTCGAGGACGAGATGGAGGCGGAAGGCAATGTGCGCTACGCCAAGGAGGGGGAGTTCATCACCGGACCGAAGCTGCGCATGAACTTGACCGACTACACAGGTCGTTTCGAGCAGCCCAGTTATTCGATTACGCGCGAGGCGAAACCTTCGCGCAGCAAGGCGGAGAAAGCGGGTGTGACAACCGCCATCGGCGCGACGGCGCGCGAGAAGAAGTTGACGACCGCCTCGGGCAAGGCCGACGTGATCGCGTTCCGGGGCGAGAACAATATGCGCATGGAGAACGCCACCTACAGCACCTGCACGGCGGACGATCCGGACTGGTACGCGAAAGTGGCGCAACTCGATCTCGATTACGACAACGAAGTCGGCGAGGCGCGCGACGCCCAGGTGGTGTTCAAGGGCGTTCCCCTCTTCTATTCGCCCTGGCTCAGCTTCTCGCTCAACAACCGGCGCAAGTCGGGCTTTCTGGCCCCGACCTTCGGCACGAGTTCAAAGTCGGGCATCGAGTTCTCCCTGCCCTACTACTGGGACATCGCGCCGAACATGGATGCGACCATCACGCCGCACCTGATGTCGAAGCGTGGCCTGCAGATCAATACCGAGTACCGCTACCTGAATCACGATTACCAGGGGCGGGCCCAGATCGAGTGGCTGCCGAACGACAGGCTGGCCGACCGCAAACGCTACGGCTATTCACTGCTGCACGTCCACAACAACCTCGGCTCCGGTTTCAGCGGGCTGCTGAACGTCAATGGCGTGTCCGACGACACCTATGTCCGCGACCTCAGCACGCGCATCGCGCAGGCCGCGCAAGGCAACCTGCTGCGCCAGGGCGTCCTCAACTACGGCGGCTGGCTGGGGTCCGTTTCGGTCAACTTCCAGGCCTACCAGACGCTGCAGGACCCCGACCTGCCGCCCGTCGTCAAGCCCTACGAGCGGCTGCCGCAGATTACCGTGGTGTCGAGCAGGCCGGAATTCTTCGGCGGCACCGCCTTCCTCTTCAATGGCGAATACGTCAATTTCGACCACCCCACGCTCGACACGGCGAAGCGCCTCACCTTGTACCCGCAGTTGTCGCTGCCGCTGCAGACGCCGGCCTGGCATGTCATACCGAAAATCGGCCTGCACTCGACGCGCTATGACATCAAGCGCAGGACCAGCACCGGACCGGACAACATCGTGCGCAACCTGCCGGTCTTCAGCGTCGACGCCGGTCTGGCCTTCGAGCGCGACCTGTCGTGGTTCGGCAAGAGCCTGACGCAGACGCTGGAGCCGCGGCTGTATTACCTGCTGGTGCCGCAGCGCACGCAGAACGACATTCCGGTATTCGATTCGGGCCGGACGGATTTCAACTTCGCCACCATCTTTTCCGACAACGTCTATTCCGGGGTCGATCGCATTGCCGACGCCAACCAGATCACCGCGGCGCTGACTTCGCGCCTGATCGATCCGCAAAGCGGCGAGGAGTATGTCCGCGGCCTGATCGGGCAGCGCTACTACTTCGCCAAGCAGAACGTCACCCTGCCGGGCGAATCGTCCCGCCCGGGCGGCACGTCCGATTTCCTTGCCGCGCTGTCGGGCCGCCTGCTGCCGGATACCTATGCCGACGTGGCCTGGCAGTACAACCCGCGCGAGGGCGAAACGGAGCGATTCTCCATGGCGGGCCGCTGGCAGCCCGACTTCGCCAAGGTGCTCAATGCCAGCTACCGCTATACGCGCGACAAGACCCTGGTCGGCGGCACGCCGGGCATCCGCCAGGTCGACCTCTCGGCGCAATGGCCGCTGGGCCGCGGCTGGTACGGCGTCGGCCGCTTCAACTACTCGCTGCGCGAGCGCAAGCTCATCGAGACGATCGGCGGGCTGGAGTACAACGGCGGCTGCTGGGTCGGCAGGCTCGTGTTGCAGAAGTACGCCACCGCCTCCGGCGACACCAACACGGCACTCTTCGTCCAGCTGGAATTGAACGACTTTTCCAAGATCGGCTCCAACCCGCTCGAACTCCTGGCACGGAGAATCCCGGGCTACGGGCGGATCAACCAGGCTACCTCCGACCCGGCGTTCGGATACCAATGATCGAACGAAAGGGTGGACGAGTGAGTCGCAATCCGGTTTTCGCGGGCGCTTTGCTTTTCGCCGTATCGTTGCTGCCCGGGGCGCCGGCACTGGCGCAGGAGCGCGCCGCACGCGTGATCGAGGCCGACCGCATCGTCGCCGTGGTGAACGAGGAAGTGATCACCCTGCATGAGCTGCGCACCCGGATTGCCGCCGTCGAACGGCAGCTGCGGCAGCAGGGCACGCAGCTGCCGCCGCGCGACGTCTTCGAAAGGCACATTCTCGAGCGGCTCATCGTCGACAGCGTGCAGATCCAGTTCGCCCGGGAAACCGGCCTGGTCGTCGACGATGCGCAGCTCGACCAGACGCTGGCCCGCATCGCGGAAGGCAACCGCCTCGGGCTGGCCGAGTTCCGCGCCTCCATCGAGCGAGACGGCATTCCCTGGTCCAAGTTCCGCGAGGACATCCGCCAGGAGATGATCATCGGCCGCCTCAGGGAGCGCGAGGTGGACAGCAAGATCGTCGTCTCGGATGGGGAGATCGATAATTTCCTGGCGACTGCCGGGGCGATGGGCAGCGAGGAATTCAACCTGGCGCATATTCTTCTGCGCGTGCCGGAACAGGCCAGGCCGGAACAGCTGAACCGCCTGCAGGCCCGTGCCGAGGAGATCGTTTCGCAACTGCGGCGCGGCGCGGACTTCGGCCAGCTGGCGGCAAGCTATTCGGATGCGCCGGACGGCCTCTCCGGCGGCATGATGGGCTGGCGGTCGCTGGACCGGCTGCCGACGCTTTTCGCGGAAGCAGTGCCCAAGCTGAAGCCGGGCGAGGTGTCGGAAGTGCTGAGGAGTCCGGCGGGCTTTCATGTCCTCAAGCTCCTCGACCGACGCGGCGGGGAGATCAAGGCGCAGCCGGTGGAGCAGACCCGTGCCCGCCACATCCTGATCAAGACCAGCGAACTGGTCTCCGAGGTCGATGCCCGCCGCCGCCTCGTCGAACTGAAGGAGAGGATCGTGCATGGCGCCGATTTCGCCGAGCTGGCCCGCCTGCATTCGAACGATCTCTCGGCATCCAAGGGCGGCGACCTGGGCTGGCTCAACCCGGGCGACACCGTTCCCGAGTTCGAGAGCGCCATGAACCGCCTCAAGCCGGGGGAAGTCGGCGAGCCGGTAAAGTCCCCCTTCGGCTGGCACCTGATCCAGGTGCAGGAACGCCGCACCAACGTCTCGCAGGAGCGGGTGCGCCAGAGCGCGCGCCTGGCCTTGCGCGAGCGCAAGGCGGACGAGGCCTACCAGGACTGGCTGCGCCAGATGCGCGACCGGGCCTACGTCGAATATCGGCTGGAAGAAGAACGCTAGCCGCACCGGCGGAGCATCGCGTGAGCGACCCCCTGCAGCAGCCCGATGCGATCGCCGTCACCAGCGGCGAGCCGGCCGGCATCGGGCCGGACATCTGCCTCGCGCTGGCCGGCCGCGAGGCCGCGGCGCGGATCGTCGTCCTCGGCGACCGCGATTTGCTGGTCGAGCGCGCGGCGCGACTGGGTCGCGACCTCGAAGGCCTTGACATCCTGCACGTACCTTTGCGCCGCCCGGCCCGGGCGGGGCGCCTGGATGCCGGCAACGCCGCCTATGTCCTGGACCTGCTCGATCGCGCACTGGCCGGCTGCCGATCGGGCGAATTCGCCGCGATGGTCACCGCGCCCGTGCACAAGGGCGTCATCAACGAGGCCGGGATCCCGTTCACCGGCCATACCGAATATCTCGCCGAGAAGACCGGCACGGCCCGGGTCGTCATGATGCTGGCCGGCGCCGGTCTGCGCGTGGCGCTGGCGACGACGCATCTGCCGCTGAAGGAGGTTCCCGGCGCCATCACGCGCTCCGGTCTCGAAACGACGCTTCGCATCCTGCACGCCGACCTGATCGGCAAGTTCGGCATCGCCCGGCCGCGCATCCTCGTGGCGGGGCTGAATCCGCATGCCGGCGAGGGCGGCCACATCGGTCGCGAGGAAATCGAGGTGATCGCGCCGGTGCTGGAGAAACTGCGCGGCGAAGGCATGGACCTTGTCGGCCCCCTGCCGGCGGACACGCTGTTTACCCGCGGCGTGCTGGCCGGTTCGGATGCACAGCTGGCCATGTACCACGACCAGGGTCTGGCGGTGCTGAAGTACGCCGCCTTCGAGGACGGCATCAACATCACGCTCGGCCTGCCGATCATCCGCACCTCGGTCGACCATGGCACTGCCCTCGACCTCGCCGGTACGGGGCGCGCCGATCCGCGCAGCCTGTTCGCCGCGACGGATCTGGCGATCGAGCTGGCGCAGCGCCAATGAGGCAGCACGTCGCGCGGCGACGATTCGGGCAGAATTTTCTGGTGTCCCCCGGCGTCGTCGCCAAGATCGTCGAGGCGATCCGGCCGCAGGCAGGCGACCTGCTCGTCGAGATCGGCCCGGGCCTCGGCGCGCTGACCGAACCGCTGCTGGCGCGGCTCGACCATCTGCATGTCGTCGAGATCGACCGCGATCTGATCGCACGCCTGCGCCGGCGATTCGATCCCGTGCGCCTGACGATCCACGAGGGCGATGCGCTCGAGTTCGATTTTGTCGCGCTCGGGGCCGGCCTGCACACGTTACGAGTGGTCGGCAACCTGCCCTACAACATCTCCACGCCGCTGCTGTTCCACCTGGCCGCCTGCGCCGGGGGCGTGCGCGACATGCACTTCATGCTGCAGCGGGAAGTCGTCGAGCGCATGGTGGCTTCGCCGGGCGGCGCGGAATACGGGCGGCTCTCGGTGATGCTGCAATACCGCTTCGAGATGGCGCGGCTGTTCCTGGTGCCGCCGGGCGCCTTCGATCCGGCGCCGAAGGTGGAGTCCGCGGTGGTGCGCATGATCCCGCGCCCGCTAGCGGCGCTGACCGCCGACGATGAGCCCCTGTTCGGGGAAGTTGTAAAGTCAGCCTTCGCGCAGCGGCGCAAGATGCTGCGCAACACCCTGCGGGAATGGCTGTCGGAAGCGGACTGGACCGCCCTGGGGATCGCGCCGACGCGGCGTGCCGAGGAACTGGCGGTCGGCGATTACGTGCGCATCGCCAACCGCCTGGCCGGGCTCAGGCCTCCGCCGGGCCGCCCCAAGGAGGCCTGAAGTCAATGACACGGAAGCCGCTTCGCGGCTGAACTGTCGTCACCCCTTTCCTCGGGAAAGGGGCCGGGGGATAGGTGCTCAGCCTTCTTACTTCTTCGTCGCGCAGGTCTTGATGCCGAAGGGCAGGTAGGCCGGGCACCAGCCGATGGCGCCGGTGGCGATCGGCAGCAGGCCGATCCAGGCCCACACCGGGCCACCCATCACTGCCCACGCCACCAGGGCGAGTCCGACGACGATGCGAAGCGTGCGGTCGATGCCGCCGACGTTGCTTTTCATGAGCTTCTCCTGTTGCGGATTGAACGTGCAGGGTCATTAGACCCCCGCGCCGGCACCGCTGTCTGTGACCAAGGTTACACGGCTTGTGCGATCCGCCGCAGGCCGGCGGCGTCGCGGATCTCGATCTGCTCGCGGCCCAGCGCCACCAGGTCCTGCTCGGCGAAGCCCTTCAGCAGGCGGCTGACCATCTCGCGCACGCTGCCGAGTTCGTCGGCGAGCTGCTGGTGGGTGGCGTGCACGACACGGCCCTTGCCCAGCAGCAGCGCGGCGAGCCGCTGGTCCAGCTTGCGGAAGGCCACCTCCTCGACCAGGCGCATCAGGTCGGCCATGCGCTCGGCGAAGAGAGTGAAGATGAAGTTGCGGAAGGGCGCCTGGGCCAGCAGCGCGTCGAACAACCCATGCGGCAGCAGCACCAGGACGGTTTCGCTTTCCGTCGTGCCGCGGGCGTTGTAGGGGACGTTGCCGAGCAGGCAGCTCGACGTGATGATGCAGGTCTCGCCCGGGGTGACGCGGTAGAGCGGCAGCTCGCGGCCGTTGGCGGCGACCTTCGCCACGCGGATGGCGCCGGCCAGCACGAAGGGAAAGCCCTGGCAGGGCTGGCGCTCGTCGAACAGCGTGGCGCCGGCGGGCACGGTCACGGCCTGGGCGGCCGCGGCGATGCCCTCGCGCAGCTGTGGCGGGAGTTCCGCCAGCACCGGATACAGCGCTTCGAGGCGGGACAAGTCGATGCTCATTTCAGCGCCGCGATGACCGGGGCGTGGTCGGAGGGCCGTTCGGCCTTGCGCGCCGCCTTGTCCACGGTGCAGCCGATGCAGTCCCCGGCGAGGCCGGCCGAAAGCAGGATGTGGTCGATGCGCAGGCCCGTGTTGCGGCGGAAGGCCATCATGCGGTAATCCCACCACGAATAGACCTTCTCGGGCTGCTCGAAGAGGCGGAAGGCGTCCTGCAGGCCGAGGTCGAGCAGGGCGCGGAAGGCGGCGCGCTCCGGCTCCGAGAACAGCACCTGGCCCTCCCAGGCCTTCGGGTCGTGCACGTCGCGTTCCTCGGGGGCGATGTTGTAGTCGCCGAGCAGTGCCAGGCGCGGGTGGCGTGCCAGTTCCTCGCGCAGCCAGTTCGTCAGCGCCTCGATCCATTTCAGCTTGTAGGCGTACTTGTCCGAGCCGACGCTCTGGCCGTTGGGGAAATAGGCGCAGACGATGCGCACGCCGTCGACGGTTGCGGCGATCAGGCGCTGCTGCGCGTCGGCGAAGCCGGGAATGCCGACCGACACTTCGCCGGGCGGCAGGCGGGACAGGATGGCGACGCCGTTATAGGTTTTCTGGCCGGCGAAGGCGGACTGATAGCCGGCTGCCTCGAGTTCCATGCGCGGGAAAACCTTGTCCTCGAGCTTGGTTTCCTGCAGGCAGAGCACGTCGGGCTGCTGCGCGGAAAGCCAGTCAAGTACCTGCGGCAGGCGGACCTTGAGGGAATTGACGTTCCAGGTGGAGAGGATCATTGACCGGCGGCTGCCCCTTCCGGGCTCGGCCGCTGCTGGGCGGCACCTGGAATGGCGGTGCGCGGGTATCCGGCCGAATCGAGTAATCCGTGCCAGACGTCCGTCTCATAGCCGATCTGCTTTCGCGATCCCACGATCAGGGAGGGGAAAAGCAGTTTGTCCGTACCCAGAGCCTTCTTGAATTTTTCGCCGTCCTCCGCCGCCACGACGCTGTTCTCGCGGAAGGGGATGCCACGGCGATTAAGGAGATCCCGCGCATTGGCGCATTCGGATACGCAGTCCGGCGTCGTGTAGAGTGTGACGGGAAAGTTCTGCGCGGCTTGCTGCGTTTCGTAGGGCAGGCCGCTGGTGTCGATGCTGCCGGCTCTCAGGCGCGGCTGCTCGACTTTCTTGATTTCCTTCGGCGGCGGCTGGTCCGAGTAGTGCACCTTGCCGTCCTTGCCGACCCACTTGTAGACGGTCTGGGCGTTGGCGGAGACGGAGAGGGAAAGGGCCAGCAGCGTGAGCAGGCAGAGCGGAATCGATCTCATGGCGTGCCTCCGACTTTGGGTTACGCCAGAATCATACCACTGTGCCGCAGCAGGGCATCGACGCTGGGGGCGCGGCCGCGGAAGGCCTTGAAGGATTCCAGCGCCGGACGACTGCCGCCCACGGCGAGGATCTCGTCGCGAAAGCGGATGCCGGTGGCCGGATTCAGAACGCTGCCGTCGGCGCGCGCTTCCTCGAAGGCGGCGAAGGCGTCGGCGGAGAGTACCTCGGCCCACTTGTAGCTGTAGTAGCCGGCGGCGTAGCCGCCGGCGAAGATGTGCGAGAAGCTGTTGGGGAAACGATGCCAGGGCGGCGGAAAGATCACCGAGACTTCCTGGCGCACCTCCTCGAGCAGGTCGATGACGCTTTTCTGGCCGGCCGGCTCGAAGTCGCTGTGCAGCAGCAGGTCGAACAGGCTGAACTCGAGCTGGCGCACGATCTGCATGCCGCTCTGGAAGTTCTTCGCCGCGAGCATCCGGTCGAACAGTGCGCGCGGCAGCGGCGCACCGGTGTCGACGTGCGCCGTCATGCCCGAGAGCACTTCCCATTCCCAGCAGAAATTTTCCATGAACTGGCTGGGCAGTTCGACCGCGTCCCATTCGACGCCGTTGATGCCGGAGACGCCGAGCTCCTCGACGCGGGTGAGCAGGTGGTGCAGGCCGTGGCCGGTCTCGTGGAAGAGGGTAATGACCTCGTCGTGGGTGAACAAGGCAGGCTTGTTGCCGACTGGGCGCGAGAAGTTGCAGTTCAGATACGCCACCGGCGTCTGGATGCCCGCCTCGGTGTCGCGGCGCGTGACGGCGTCGTCCATCCAGGCGCCGCCGCGCTTGGTGTCGCGCGCGTAGAGGTCGAGGTAGAACTGGCCGACCAGCGCGCCGCCTGCATCATCGATGCGGAAGAAGCGCACGTCCTCGTGCCAGACCGGCGCCGTGTCGGGCCGGATGCGCACGGCGAACAGCGTCTCGATGACACGGAACAGGCCTTCCAGCACCTTGTGCTCGGGGAAGTACCGGCGCACTTCCTCGTCGGAGAAGCTGTAGCGCGCCTGCTTGAGCTTTTCCGAGGCCCAGCCGATGTCCCAGGGTTCCATGGAAGTCAGTCCCTGCGAGACGGCGAATTCACGCAGCTCGGCCATGTCGCGCAGGGCCGAAGGCTTCGACTTCCGCGCCAGCTCGCGCAGGAAAGCCAGCACCTCGGCCGGCGACTCGGCCATCTTCGGCACCAGCGAGACCTCGGCGAAATTGCCGTAGCCGAGGTGCTTCGCCTCTTCCGCATGCAGCGCGAGGATGCGGCGGATCAGCGGCATGTTGTCCCACTCGGGCTTGCCGCCCAGATCGTGGAACTCGGCGGCGCGGGTGGTGTAGGCGCGGTACAGCGTCTCGCGCAGGCGGCGGCTCTCGGCGTACTGCATCACCGGCAGATAGGAGGGCATGTGCAGGGTGAACTTCCAGCCCGCTATTTTGTCACTGGTGCCGTCCTTCTCCGCGGCGGTGCGCGCCGCTTCGACGACATCGGCAGGAATGCCGGCCAGTTCCGCCTCGTCCGTGACGAATTCGGCGAAGGCGTTGGTGGCGTCGAGCAGGTTCTCGGAGAATTTCGCCTGCAGCGAGGCGAGCTCTTCCTGGATGGACTGGAAGCGCGGCTTGGCGTCTTCCGGCAATTCGGCGCCGGAGAGGCGGAAGTCGCGGATTTCGAGTTCGACGATGCGCTGCTGTGCGGCAGTGAGTGTCTTGAAATCGGCCCCGGCCCTGAGCGCCTTGAACTGCGCGAACAGCTGCTGGTTCTGCCCCAGCTCGGCGAAGAAGCGTGTCACCTCCGGCAGGTTGGCGTTATAGGCCTCGCGCCACTCCGGCACGTCCATCACCGAGTGCAGGTGGCCGACGATGCCCCAGGCACGCGACAGGCGCTCGCCGCCGTCGAAAAACGGCGCGGCGAAGTCCGGCCAGGTGGCCGGCGCCGTCGCCAGTCGCGCCAGCAGGGCGCGGTTTTCCGCCAGCAGATCCGCGATCGCCGGCGCGACGTGTTCGGGGCGCACTTCGTCGAAGCGCGGCAGGCCGGAGAAGTCGAGCAAAGGGTTGGTTGTCGTCATGGTTTTCAAAAAAGCGAAGGGCGCCGAATGCGCCCTTCTTATGTGGGGGCGAAAGACGTTCAATCAAGCGTCTGGCCGGTCAGCCGCTCATGGGCTTCGCGGTACTTGGCCGTCGTCTTGGCGATGATCTCGGGCGGCAGCTTCGGTCCCGGCGGCTGCTTGTTCCAGTCCAGGGTTTCCAGGTAGTCGCGCACGATCTGCTTGTCGAAACTGGGCGGGCTGATGCCTTCCTGGTACTCGTCGGCCGGCCAGAAGCGCGAGGAGTCGGGCGTCAGCGCCTCGTCGATGAGGTGCAGCCGGCCCGTGCCGTCGAGGCCGAACTCGAACTTGGTGTCGGCGATGATGATGCCGCGCGTCAGCGCGTAGTCGGAGGCCTCGCCGTAGAAGCGCAGGGTGACGTCGCGCACCTGCTCGGCGAGCGCCTTGCCGAGAATTTTTTCGACGGCGGCGAAGTCGATGTTCTCGTCGTGGGCGCCCTGCTCGGCCTTGGTCGACGGCGTGAACAGCGGCTGCGGCAGCTTCTGCGCCATTTTCAGGCCGGCCGGCAGCGGGATGCCGCAGACGGCGCCGGTCTTCTGGTAGTCCTTCCAGCCGCTGCCGATGATGTAGCCGCGCACCACCGCCTCGACCGGCAGGGGCTTCAGGCGCTTCACCACCACCGAGCGGCCGCGCACCTGGGCGCGCTCCTCCTCGCCGTTCACCACCGATTCCGGGTCGATGCCGGTGAGGTGGTTGGGGACGATGTGGGCGAGGCGCTCGAACCAGAAGCTGGAGACGGCCGTCAGCACGCGGCCCTTGTCCGGGATCGGGTCGGGCAGGATGACGTCGAAGGCCGACAGGCGGTCGGTGGTGACGATCAGCATCTGCTGCTCGCCGACGGCGTAGATGTCGCGCACCTTGCCGCGGGCGATGAGGGGCAGGCTGGCGATGCGGGATTCGTAGACGGTCTGGCTCATGGGGGAAGGGAGTGACGACAAAGGAACAATTATATGACCGAAGGAAATCCCTGTGGGACGGACGTCGCGGCCCCGGACAACCACGTCGCGAGGTCGGATAAGGCCACCCCCTCCAGGCTGTCGAGGATGGCCGCGGCGCCGCCGAAATCCTGGCCGCGCGTGCACCCCAGGAGTGCTTCTTCAGGGCAGCTTCGCTTGCCCTTCTGGGCGTAGTCGCAGGGGGTGACGACGGTGGCGAGCCCGGCGCCCAGGGAGGCCTTCAGGCCGTTCTCCGAATCCTCGAAGGCGAGGCAGGCCGCGGCGGGCAGCCCCAGGCGCTCCAGCACCCACAGGTAGATGTCCGGCGCCGGCTTCTTGGCCGGCACCACGTCGCCGGCACCGATCACCTCGAACCAGGCCATGGCCTCCGGTCCGAGGGCCGGCACCAGCAGCGCGGAAACGTTTTCCGGCGTGGTGGTGGTGGCGACGGCGAGGCGCAGTCCCGCGGCGCGGGCCTCGTGAAGCAGGCGCGCCACGCCGGGGCGCAGGGGAATCGCCCCGGAGGCGGCCAGCTGCGTGTAGTGCCGCGTCTTTCCCTTGTGCAGGGCGGCGACGCGTTCGGCGTAATCCGGCAACTGCGCAAACTCCGGCCGGTGGCGACTGACAAAATGGGCGATGCGCTCCTTGCCGCCGGTCACCTCAAGCAACTCGCCGTAGAGCGCCTCGTCCCAGTGCCAGTCGAGGCCGGCCTCGCGGAAGGCGGCGTTGAAGGCCGGACGATGGCCGTCGCGCTCGGTGTCGGCGAGCGTTCCATCCACATCGAAAATCAGTGCCTGCAGCACGGCGCTATTCCCTGACGTAGGGCCGGTCCTTGTCGGCCTGGTCCTCGCGATAGGGGAACTTGACGTGGCCGTAGCGGATGGCGAGCACGGCGAGCGTGAGCAGGAGGATGGCGCCTGCCGTCGCCACCACGCGCAGCTCGGTCAGGTCCTTGATGTCCAGGATCAGGTAGCGCGCCAGCGCCACCATGGCGATGTAGAGCGGATAGCGCACCGGGATGTGGCCGGAGCGGAAGTACTGGCCGATCATTGCCAGCACCTCGAGGTAGAGGAACATCAGCAGCAGGTCGGCCAGGGTCACCTTGCCGGCGCCGATCATCACCATCGCCTCCTGGTAGATGGCGACGGTGGTGGCGAAGGCGATGATCAGCAGGCCGGCGAGTTCGACGAGGTCGAGGCCGCCGCTGAAGAACCTGCGAATGCGGTCGAGGGTGTGCGAGCGGATGTCCATTTTCGGTGAGCGGTGAGCGGTGAGCGGTGAGCGGAGGAGGGTTTTACCGTTTACCGCTCACCGCTCCCGGTCATTTGACGATCTGGTTCAGTTCGCCCTTCTTGTAGCGCTCGGCCATCTTCTCCAGCGACATCGGCTTGATCTTGGCGGCCTGGCCGGCGCAGCCGAAGGCCTCATAGCGCAGCTTGCAGATATCCCGCGCGGCCTTTTGCGCGTCGGCGAGGAACTTGCGCGGGTCGAATTCCGCGGGTTTCTCGGCCATGTGGCGGCGCATGGCGCCGGTCATGGCGAGGCGGATGTCGGTGTCGATGTTCACCTTGCGCACGCCGTGCTTGATGCCGGTGACGATTTCCTCGACCGGCACGCCGTAGGTCTCCTTCATCTGGCCGCCGTACTTGCGGATGATCTCGAGCCACTCCTGCGGCACGCTGGAGGAGCCGTGCATCACCAGGTGGGTGTTGGGGATGCGCGCGTGGATTTCCTTGATGCGGTCGATCGCGAGGATGTCGCCGGTCGGCTTGCGCGTGAACTTGTAGGCGCCGTGCGAGGTGCCGATGGCGATGGCCAGCGCGTCGCACTGGGTCTTCTGCACGAAGTCGGCGGCCTGGTTGGGATCGGTCAGCAGCTGTTCGCGCGTCATCTTGCCCTCGGCGCCGTGGCCGTCCTCCTTGTCGCCCTGCATGGTTTCCAGCGAGCCGAGCACACCGAGCTCGGCTTCCACGGTGACGCCGATGGCGTGGGCGATGTCGACGACGCGGCGCGACACCTCGACGTTGTACTCGTAGGAGGACGGCGTCTTGGCGTCGTCCATCAGCGAGCCGTCCATCATGACGCTGGAGAAGCCGGAGCGGATCGCCGCCACGCACACCGCCGGGCTGGCGCCGTGGTCCTGGTGCATCACCACCGGAATGTGCGGGTAGGCCTCGATGGCGGCCTCGATGAGGTGGCGCAGGAAGGCCTCGCCGGCGTATTTGCGGGCGCCGGCCGAGCCCTGCATGATGACCGGGCTGCCGGTCTCGTCGGCGGCTTCCATGATGGCGCGCACCTGTTCCAGGTTGTTGACGTTGAAGGCGGGCAGGCCGTAGCCGTTTTCGGCGGCGTGGTCGAGCAACTGGCGCATGGATACGAGGGGCATGGCTTGTTTCTCCTTGATTGACGAGTTTCAGATTCCTTCGTGGCGCGGCGGCGCGGCATTTTCGCCGACCCGCACGATCTTCATCGTATTGGTACCACCCGGCGTGCCGATCGGCTCGCCGATGGTGAGCACGATGGTGTCGCCCGGCTCGACGGCACCGGCCTCGATGAGGATGTGCTCGGCCTCGCGCAGCAGTTCGTCGCGGTCGTGGCCAATGTAGCGCATCAGCAGCGGATAGACGTCGCGGTAGAGGCTCATGCGGTAGCGGCTGCGAATCTCCGGCGTCAGGGCGAAGATCGGCACGCCGCAATGGATGCGCGACATCCACAGTGCGGTCGAGCCGGATTGCGTCAGCGCGGCGATGGCCTTGACCTTGAGGTGGTAGGCAGTAAACAGCGCCGCCATGGCGATCGACTGGTCGATGCGGGTGAACACGCGGTCGAGGAAATGGTGGTCCAGCTTGATCTCGTGCGACTTCTCGGCTTCGAGGCAGATGCGCGCCATGGCCTCGACCGTTTCCACCGGATAGGCGCCGGAGGCGGTCTCGGCCGAGAGCATCACGGCGTCGGTGCCGTCGAGCACGGCGTTGGCGACGTCGGAGACTTCAGCCCGCGTCGGCACCGGGCTGGAAATCATCGATTCCATCATCTGCGTGGCGGTGATGGCGATCCTGTTGTGTTCGCGTGCGGCACGGATCAGGCGCTTCTGCAGGGCCGGCACGGCGGCGTCGCCCACCTCCACGGCCAGGTCGCCGCGCGCCACCATGATGGCGTCCGAGGCATGCAGGATGTCCTCCAGCGCGGCGATGGCCTCTACCCGTTCGATCTTGGCGACCAGCAGGGCATCCGACCCGGCGGCGCGCAGCAGTTCGCGCGCCAGGCGCATGTCGGCGCCGGACTTGGGGAAGGAGACGGCGACGAAATCGCAGGTGAGCTCCGCCGCGCTGCGGATGTCCTCCATGTCCTTGGCGGTGAGCGCCGGCGCCGAGAGGCCGCCGCCCTGCTTGTTGATGCCCTTGTTGTTCGACAGCACGCCGCCGACGCGCACGCGGCAGCGCACCTCGCGCTCGATGATCGCGTCCACTTCGAGCACGATGCGGCCGTCGTCGAGGAGCAGGACGTCGCCGGCGGCCAGGTCGTCGACCAGGTCGGGGTAGTCGAGGCCGACGCGCGTCGCATCGCCGGGTGTGCTCGATGCATCGAGGACGAAGCCGCTGCCGGGCTTGAGTTCGACCTTGCCGGCGGCGAACCTGCCGACGCGGATCTTGGGGCCCTGCAGGTCGACCATGACACCGACGGTGCGGCCGACCTTGCGCACGGCCTCGCGCAGCAGCGCGACGCGCTGGCGGTGGTCGTCGGCCGTGCCGTGGGAGAAGTTGAGCCGCACGACATCGACGCCGGCGGCGATCATCCGCGTCATCACCTCCGGATCGGAGCTGGCCGGCCCGAGGGTGGCGACGATTTTGGTTGAGCGTTGCATATTGGTGAGCGGTGAGCGGTGAGCGGTGAGCAGTGCGGGGTTTCCGCTTGCTGCTTACCGCTTCCTGCTCACTCCTTGGCCCGCTGTTCCAGGATGTCCACCGCGGGCAGGGTCTTGCCTTCGAGGAATTCCAGGAAGGCGCCGCCGGCCGTCGAGATGTAGGACACCTTGTCGTAGATGTCGTATTTCTGGATGGCGGCAATGGTGTCGCCGCCGCCGGCCAGGGTGAAGGCCCGGGTCGCGGCGATGGCCGCGGCGATCTTCTTCGTGCCTTCGCCGAACTGGTCGAACTCGAAGACGCCGACCGGGCCGTTCCAGACCACGGTGCCGGCCTGCATGATGATGTCGACCAGTTCCTGCGTGCTCTTCGGGCCGATGTCGAAAATCATGTCGTCGTCGGCAACGGCGCCGGCGTCCTTCAGCACGGCCGGCTCGGCGGCGTCGAATTTCTTGCCGCAGACCACGTCGACGGCGATCGGGATGCTGGCGCCGCGCGCCGACATCTTCTTCATCAGCGCCTGCGCGGTGGGCACCAGGTCATGCTCGCACAGCGATTTGCCGACGCTCCTGCCGCTGGCCTGGAGGAAGGTGTTGGCGATGCCGCCGCCGACCACCAGCTGGTCGACCTTCTCGGAGAGGGATTCCAGCACCGTCAGCTTGGTCGACACCTTGGAGCCGCCGACGATGGCGACCATCGGGCGGGCCGGGTTGAGCAGGGCCTTGGTCAGGGCGTCCAGCTCCTCGGTGAGCAGGATGCCGGCGCAGGCCGTCGGCGCGTATTTGGCGATGCCGTGGGTGGAGGCTTCGGCGCGGTGGGCGGTGCCGAAGGCGTCCATGACGAAGACGTCGCACAGGGCGGCGTACTTCTTCGCCGTGTCGTCGGCGTTCTTCTTCTCGCCCTTGTTGAAGCGGCAGTTCTCCAGCAGCACGACCTCGCCGGCGGCGACCTCGAAGCCGCCGTCGGCCCAGTCCTTGATCACGCGCACCGGCTTGCCGAGCTTGGCCGCCATCACGGCGGCCACCGGCTTGAGCGAGTTCTCCTCGGAGTATTCGCCTTCGGTCGGGCGGCCGAGATGGGAGGTGACCATCACCGCGGCACCCGCCTTCAGGCAGTGTGCGATGGTCGGCATCGAGGCCGTGATGCGGGCGTCGGAGGTGACCTTGCCGTCCTTGACCGGCACGTTAAGGTCGGCGCGGATGAAGACGCGCTTGCCGGTGAGGTCGAAATCGGTGAGACGTTTGAAATTCATGACGGGAATCCTTTTACCACGGCGATCACGGCGACACGGCGAATGCGGGAAGAGGATTCCCGCCGTGTCGCCGTGCCCGCCGTGGTGAATGCTTTTACTTTGCGACGTGCTTGACAAAGCGCAGCATGTTGCAGGTGTAGCCGTACTCGTTGTCGTACCAGGAGACGACCTTGACGAAGGTCTTGTCGAGGGCGATGCCGGCGTCGGCGTCGAAGATCGACGGCTGCGGGCAGCCGCGGAAGTCGGTGGCGACGACCTTGTCCTCGGTGTAGCCGAGCACGCCCTTCATGGCGCCTTCGGAGGCGGCCTTCATGGCCTTGCAGATGTCCTCGTAGGAGGCTTCCTTGTTCAGCTCGACGGTGAGGTCGACCACCGAGACGTCGGAGGTGGGCACGCGGAAGGCCATGCCGGTGAGCTTCTTGTTCAGCTCGGGCAGCACCACGCCGACGGCCTTGGCGGCGCCGGTCGAGGACGGGATGATGTTCTCGAGGATGCCGCGGCCGCCGCGCCAGTCCTTGGAGGAGGGGCCGTCGACGGTCTTCTGCGTGGCGGTGGCGGCATGCACGGTGGTCATCAGGCCGCGCTTGATGCCCCAGTTGTCGTTGAGCACCTTGGCGACCGGGGCCAGGCAGTTGGTGGTGCAGGAGGCGGCGGAAACGATCTTCTCGCCGGCGTACTTCTCGTGGTTCACGCCATACACGAACATCGGCGTGTCGTCCTTCGACGGGGCCGACTGGACGACCTTCTTCGCGCCGGCGTCGAGGTGCTTCTGGCAGGTGTCCTTGGTCAGGAAGAAGCCGGTGGACTCGATGACGATGTCTGCGCCGACCTCGTTCCACTTCAGGTTGGCGGGATCCTTCTCGGCGGTCAGGCGGACCTTCTTGCCGTTAACGACCAGGTTGTTGCCCTCGACGGAGATGCTGCCGTTGAAGCGGCCATGGACGGAGTCGTACTGCAGCATGTAGGCCAGGTAGCTGGGCTCGAGCAGGTCGTTGATGGCGACGACTTCGATCTCGGGGAAGTCCTTGGCGATTGCGCGAAATGCCATGCGGCCGATGCGACCGAAACCGTTGATGCCGACTTTGATAGCCATGAGGTGATCTCCAGAAAAAAATTACAGAACCGATTTCACCGTCTTCACCACGTTCTCCACGGTGAAGCCGAATTCCTTGAACAGCACGCCGGCCGGGGCCGACTCGCCGAAGCGGTCGAGGCCGACCACGGCGCCCTCCAGCCCGACATACTTGTACCAGCCGCCGGTGACGCCGGCTTCCACGGCGACGCGCGGCAGCCCCTTGGGCAGCACGCCGGCCTTGTAGGCGGCGTCCTGGCGGTCGAAGGCGTTGGTGTTGGGCATCGAGACGACGCGGACGGCGATGCCTTCCTTGGCCAGTTCGGCCTGGGCTTTCAGGGCCAGTTCCACCTCCGAGCCGGTGGCGATGATCACCGCCTTCGCCGGGCCGTTCGCTTCCGAAAGGACATAGCCGCCGCGGGCGACGGCGGTGATCTGGGCGTCGTCGCGCTTGACAAAGGGCAGGTTCTGCCGCGACAGGCACAGCGCCGACGGGCCGTTGCGCTTCTCCACCGACTGCGTCCACGCCACCATCGTCTCGACGGTGTCGCAGGGGCGCCAGACGTCCATGTTCGGGATCATGCGCAGCGTCGCGGTCTGCTCGACCGGCTGGTGCGTCGGGCCGTCCTCGCCGAGGCCGATGGAGTCGTGCGTGAACACGTAGATCACGCGCTGCTTCATCAGCGCCGACATGCGGATGGCGTTGCGGGCGTATTCCGAGAACATCAGGAAGGTGCCGCCGAAGGGCAGGATGCCGCCGTGCAGCGCCATGCCGTTCATGATGTGCGACATGCCGAATTCGCGCACGCCGTAGGAAATGTAGTTGCCCGGGGTGCGGCCGGAGACGTGCTTGCAGCCCGTCCAGTTGGTCAGGTTCGAGCCGGTCAGGTCGGCCGAGCCGCCGACGAACTCGGGCAGCGCCGGCGCCAGCGCATTGATGGCGATCTGCGAGGCCTTGCGCGTGGCGACGGTCTCGCCCTTGGCGTTGATCTCGGCGATGACTTTCTTCGCATGCCCGTCCCAGTTCGCGGGCAGGTCGCCGGCCATGCGGCGCTTGTATTCCGCGGCCAGGTCGGGATGCGCCTTGGCATAGCGTCCGAACTTCAGGTTCCAGTCGGATTCCAGCGCGGCGCCCTTCTTGCGCGCATCCCAGGCTTCGTAGACCTCCTGCGGAATCTCGAAGGGCGGAAAGACCCAGCCCATGTGCGGCCTGGCGGCGGCGATTTCGGCGTCGCCGAGCGGCGCGCCATGCACGTCGTGTGTGCCGACCTTGTTGGGCGAGCCCAGGCCGATGCGGGTCTTGCAGCAGATCAGCGAGGGCTTGTCGGTGACGGCCTTGGCGGCTTCGATGGCGGCATGCAGGGCCTCGGGATCATGGCCATTGACGTTCGGCACGACATGCCAGCCGTAGGCCTCGAAACGCTTCGGCGTGTCGTCGGTGAACCAGCCCTCGACATGGCCGTCGATGGAGATGCCGTTGTCGTCCCAGAAGGCGGTCAGCTTGCCCAGGCCCCAGGTGCCGGCCAGCGCGCAGGCCTCGTGCGAGATGCCTTCCATCAGGCAGCCGTCGCCGAGGAAGGCCCAGGTGCGGTGGTCGACGATCTCGTGGCCGGGGCGGTTGAATTCGGCGGCGAGCAGCTTTTCCGCCATGGCCATGCCGACGGCGTTGGTGATGCCCTGGCCGAGCGGGCCGGTGGTGGTCTCGACGCCCGGCGTGTAGCCGTACTCGGGGTGCCCCGGCGTCTTCGAGTGCAGCTGGCGGAACTGCTTGATGTCGTCGATGCTGACGTCGTAGCCGGTCAGGTGCAGCAGGGCATAGATGAGCATCGAGCCGTGGCCGTTGGAGAGCACGAAGCGGTCGCGGTCGGCCCATTTCGGGTTGGCCGGGTTGTGGCGCAGGTGGTGGTTCCACAGCACCTCGGCGATCTCCGCCATGCCCATGGGGGCGCCGGGGTGGCCGGATTTGGCTTTCTCCACCGCGTCCATGGCGAGGGCGCGGATGGCGCTGGTCAGGTTGTTGAACACGGGCGTCTCGAAGTCGCTGAAGGTGGCACGCTGCATGGACATCTGTTTCCCCTTGATTTCCTTGATCAGTAGTGCCCGTCGGAAAACCGTGAATTATCTTCCAAACCGGGCTGTTTTGGTAGTTCGGCGCCGGAGGGCGTCAGGCCTTCTTGCGCTTTTCCATCAGTTGCAGGATCAGCGGGGTGAGGACGAGCTGGATGGCCAGTTCCATCTTTCCGCCCGGCACGACGATGCAGTTCGGCCGCGACATGAAGGAATCGTGGATCATGGTCAGCAGATAGGGGAAGTCCACGCCGTGCGGATCGCGGTAGCGGATCACCACGAAGGATTCGTCCAGGGTCGGGATGTCGCGGGCGATGAACGGGTTGGAGGTGTCCACCACCGGCACGCGCTGGAAGTTGATGTGGGTGCGCGAGAACTGCGGCGTGATGTAGTGCACGTAGTCGTACATGCGGCGCAGGATGGTCTGCGTCACCGCCTCGACCGAGTAGCCGCGCGTGCTGGTGTCGCGGTGGATCTTCTGGATCCACTCGAGGTTGACCGTCGGCACCACGCCGACCAGCAGATCGGTATGGCGGGCGACGTCCACCGTGTCGGTCTTGACGCCGCCGTGCAGGCCTTCGTAGAACAGGAAGTCGGTGTCCGGGGGCAGGTCCTCCCAGGGCGTGAAGGTGCCGGGTTTCTGCTTCCACGGCTCGGCTTCCGCCTCGTTGTGCAGGTAGTAGCGGCGCTTGCCGGTGCCGGTCTCGCCGTAGCCCTTGAACAGCGCCTCCAGTTCCTCGAACAGGTTGGCTTCCGGGCCGAAGTGGCTGATGTGCTCGCAGACGCCGGCCTTCTCGGAGGCCTGGATGGCCTTCTTCATCTCCTCGCGGTCGTACTTGTGGAAGCTGTCGCCCTCGATGACGGCGGACAGGATGCTCTCGCGGCGGAAGATGTGCTCGAAGCTGCGCTTGACGGTGGAGGTGCCGGCGCCGGAGGAACCGGTGATGGCGATGACGGGATGCTTGGCGGACATGGCGGATCCTTTGCGGAGAGTGTGAATGCCTGGGCGGCGCCGCGCGGGAGGGCGCGGCGGCCGACGATAGGGGGACTGTAATCGGGGTGATGCATAAGTTCCATTCAAAAATTGTTATGGAACTAATAAGAGCTTTCTTATGGTGGGCAGTGAGCGGCAAAAGTCCGCCCCTTGCCGCTCAGCGGGTCAGCCCCATGTAGAGCAGCGGCAGCTTCTCCGGCAGTTGCCCGACTTGGTCCAGCACCAGGTGGCGTTTGCCGAATATCCCCTGGACGTAGTCGTCGGCCTTCGGATCGAGGCTGAGGCAGAAGGTGTCGATGCCCTGGGCGGCCAGCTCGCCGACGGCCTTGCGCGCGTCGGCGTGCAGGTGGGCGGGGTCGCGTACATCGATGTCGGCCGGCTCGCCGTCGGTGAGCAGCAGCAACAGCCGCTTGTCGGCCTGGCGCTGGGCCAGCGCCGCCCCGGCATGGCGCAGGGCGGCGCCCATGCGCGTCGACCAGCCGGCCTGCATGGCGGCCAGCCGCCCCTTGACCGTGTCGTCCCAGCGCTCTGAGAAGCCCTTGAGGTGCAGGTAGCGCACCTCGTGGCGGGTGTTGGAATGGAAGCCGGCGATGGCGAAGGGGTCGTTCAGGCGCTCGATGGCCATGCCGAGCAGGGAGACCGCCTCCTGCGAAAGTTCCAGCACCGTCTGCTCGCCGCCGGCGACTTTCTGGTTGAGGGATTCAGACAGGTCGAGCAGCAGCAGTACGGCGATGCTGCGGCCGCTGGTGCGGTGGCTCATGTTGATGCGCGGGTCGGGGGTCGTCCCGCTCCTGAAGTCGATCAGCGAGCGGATGGCGACGTCGAGGTCGAGTTCGGCGCCGTCCTCCTGGTAGCGGATGCGCTGCTTGTTCTGCGGCTTGATCAGGTCGAGCAGGCGCATCAGGCGGCGGGCCAGCGCGGCGTGTTTCTCCAGCAGGCGGTCGATCGTCGCCGCCTCGCCGGCCGGGTGCAGCGCCTCGTAGAGGCTGACCCAGTCCGGGCGGTAGGATTCGCTGGCCTGGTCCCACTCGGGATAGTGGCGCGGCGGCAGGCCCCGCGGTGCCTCCGCTTCGCTGGTCTCTTTCCGCGTATCGAAGGCCTCCTCCTCGTCGCCCTCCTCGATGAAGGCCCACAGCTGGCGGTTGTCGTCGCGGTAGTCGACCACCGTGTCGTCGAAATGGATGCGCGGCAGCTGGTCGCTCGGACGCCGCGTGCGCGCCACGTAGGCGAGCGCCAGCCCGGCCATTTGCGCCGTGCTGCCAGGGCCGTCGGCGAGCGCGGCCCGGAAGGCGGCGACGGTCTCGTTCAGGACGGGGTCGGCGTAGCCGTGGTTCGCATCGAGGCAGGCGCGCGAGAGCATGGCCAGGCGGTGGCGCAGGCAGGAGGTGGTCTCGGGATCGCAGGCCGCTTCCTCGGGTTTCGGATGCAGGGCGAGCAGGATGGGGGCGAGGCCGGGATACTCGCGCACCAGCAGGCAGTCGATGCGCGCGTCCTCCAGGAATTCCACGGCGAGGCGCTGGAAGGGGCTCCAGTTGTCGGCGATCTGCGGCGTCGACCAGCGCCGGTGGCCGGCCATGTGCGCCAGCGTCGCGCGGTAGCGGTCCAGCCCGGAGATCCCGTTGCGCGCGTCGTACACGTCGGGCAGGCGCATGCCGAGGCTGTCGTAGTAGGGCACGATCTGGCGCAGTTCGTGCCAGGCGTTCGAGTAGGGAATCAGCGGCTGCGGGTCGCGCCAGAGCGCACGCAGGGTAAGGTCGAGGCGGCGCTCGGCATCGGCGAACAGCGTGCCGTGGCGTTCGCGCTGGAGCACGGCGCGGCTGTCGGCGAGCGCCAGCTTGAAGTAGTCCTCCTGCTGCTGCGGGTGGTCGCCGTAGTGGCGGATGCCGTAGTCGACCCAGTTCTGCAGCCCCGCCATCGGCAGTTGCTCGACCAGCTGCGGCGCCTGGCGGAAGAAAGCCGGCAGGCCGGGGCTGGAGATCGTGGCATGGCGGCCGTGGATGGAGCCGGTGGTGCGCGTCATCAGGCCGCGCGCGATGTCGAGGTAGAAGGCCAGCTGCTCGCGCGAGCCGAGACGGCGCGCGACCGGCGCCAGCGTCTGCAGGAAGGGCGCGATGGCGTGGCCGTTGGGCGAAGCCTGCAGGGCGCGCGCGGTGGCCATCACCTCCTCGAGGGCCGCGCTGCCGGCCGCCGCGGCGACCGCCGGCCAGGCTTCGAGGAAGGCCAGCACCGGCTCCGGCCCGCGGCCGAGGCGACTGAGATGTTTCGCCGCCGCCACGAAGTCGTCCATCTCCCGTTTCGAGAAGGACGCCAGCGCCTCGTAGAGGCACTCCTCGAAGACGTCGGCCACCTGGGTGAAGCCGCAGTCCATCTCGCGCCACCAGGCCTGCACCTGGGGATGATGCATTTCACGCTTGCGGGCATCGACTGGCTTGCTCATGTCAGTTGCTCCACTGCGCTACGCGCCTCACGCGACGGATGAACCCCCGGCTTACTTGGAATCTGCACGTGCCAAGGGCGGCGGGCGGCCAACGCCGCTCATGTCCTCCGAGCCGGGCTGCGCCCGGCCCTCCCCCTTTACTTCGCCGCGTTGGCCGCTCGCCACCCTTGGCTGGAGACGTAGGTGCCATACGGCGGCCCAAAACCCACGGCGTCTCCCGATCGGACAGGCGGGGTGCCCTGCGGAGCGAAGTAAAGGCGGAGGCGGCGGCCGAAGGCCGGTGCCGGGTGACATGAGCGGAGCAGGGCGCCCCGCCTGTCCGATTGCGCACCAACCGATAGATAACTGAGGATTTCATCCTGTTCGCCGTCCTGCGGCGACTGACTTTTACGCGAAGATCGCATCGACCGCATGGTCGAGCGTGGCGCGGATGTCGGCGTCGTCGGTGATCGGCCGCGCCATCGCCATGCGGCAGGCGGCGCGCGGGGCGACGCCGCGGCCGATGAGCTGGGCGGCGTAGACGACGAGGCGCGTCGACACGCCCTCGGCGAGGCCGTGGCCCTTCAGGTTGCGCGCCGTCCCGGCGAGCTGCACCAGGCGGCCGGCGGTCCCGGCGTCGATGCCGGTTTCGCGTGCGACGATCTCGGCCTCCAGCGCCGGCTCGGGGTAGTCGAAGTCGAAGGCGGCGAAGCGCTGCCGGGTCGACTGCTTGAGGTCCTTCATCAGCGACTGGTAGCCGGGGTTGTAGGAAATCACCAGCTGGAAGTCGGGGTGGGCGGTGACCACCTCGCCCTTCTTGTCGAGGGGCAGGGTGCGGCGGTGGTCGGTGAGCGGATGGATCACCACCGTGGTGTCCTGGCGCGCCTCGACGATCTCGTCGAGATAACAGATGGCGCCGATCCGGGCCGCGGTGGTGAGCGGCCCGTCCAGCCAGCGCGTACCGTCGCGGTCGAGCAGGTAGCGGCCGACCAGGTCGGAAGCGGTCATGTCCTCGTTGCAGGCGACGGTGACGAGGGGCTTGGCGAGCTTCCACGCCATGTGCTCGACGAAGCGGCTCTTGCCGCAGCCGGTCGGTCCCTTCAGCATCACCGGCAGGCGCGCCGCATAGGCGGCCTCGTACAGGACCACTTCGTCGCCCTGCGGCTGGTAGAAGGGTTCCTTGTCGATCCGGTACTGCGCGATGTCGGTCATGTGATGGTCCCCTGAAAAAAACGCCCCTGAAGGATCAGGGGCGAAGCGGTAATCCGACGGGCCAACGGATTACTTGTGGCCCTTGAGCTTGTCGCGCCAGCCCGGGTAGAGCTTGTCGGCGTCGAAGGGGAAGGACTCGAAGGCACGGGCGAATTCCTTGTGCTCCCGGGCCCACTCGATCGGGTCGGCCTTGGCCTTCCAGCATTCGTAGGCCTGGCGCAGCGAGATGGCGCCGGCGGCCGGCGAATCGATGTGGCCGTAGGAGCCGCCGCCGGCGGTGTTGATGACGTTGCCGTGGCCGAGGTTCTCGAAGAAGCCGGGCAGGCGCAGCGCGTTCATGCCGCCGGAGATGATCGGCGTGGTGGGCTTCATGCCATGCCATTTCTGGTGGTAGACCGGGCCCTGGTACTCTTCGCGCTCGATGATGTAGGCGATGGCGCGGTCGTCCTTCTCGCCTTCCATCTTGCCGTAGCCCATGGTGCCGACGTGGATGCCCGAGGCGCCCTGCAGGCGGCTCATCTTGGCCAGCACGTAGGCGGTGTAGCCGCGCTTCGACTGCGGCGAGGTGACGGCGCCGTGGCCGGCGCGGTGGTAGTGCAGGTACTGGCCGGGGAAGCAGCGGCGGGCGGTGGTGATCATGCCGGGGCCGCCGACGTAGCCGTCGACCAGGAAGGCGACCTTGTCGGCATCCGGGCCGAAGGCCTCGAGGATGTATTCGCCGCGGGCGAGCATCTCGTAGTGGTCGTCGGCGGTGATGTTGGCGGAGAAGATCTTCGCCTGGCCGGTCTCGTCCATGGCCCGCTTCATGGCGTCATAGACCAGCGGCATCACCTTCTTCATCGGCGCGAAGACCTGGTTGCCCTGCGGCTCGTCGTTCTTGATGAAGTCGCCGCCGAGCCAGAACTGGTAGGCGGCCTGGGCAAACGGCTCGGGACGCAGGCCGAGCTTGGGCTTGATGATGGTGCCGGCGATGTAGCCGCCGTTTTCGATCGGGCGGCCGAGGATGCGCCACAGGTCCGAAATATCCTTGGCCGGGCCGTCGAACAACTGGATGGCGCGCTCGGGCATGTAGAAATCGACCATCTTGGCGTATTCGATGTCGCCCATGCCCTGGTTGTTGCCGATGGCGAGCGTCAGGAAGGAGACGATCATCATGCGGCCGTCGGTGACGTTGCGGTCGAACAGGTCGATCGGATAGGCGATGCGCATCTCCTCGCCCGCTTCGTCGATGAAGTAGACCAGCGCATCGACCCCCTTGGTGAAGTCGTCGGTCGTGCTTACCTCGACGTTGGTGCCGGTGGACGACTCGGCGGCGAAGTGGGCGGCGGCCTCAAGGTAGCCGTAACCCGTCTTCGGCTTCATCCTGTAGGCGCAGAGAATGTGCTTGCCGCCCTTGACGAGGTCCTCTTCCCTGAGGCTCAGGTCGGCGTAGCGGTTCGACTGGTCCATGTGCTCTCCTTGTGTGCGGTCGTGTGGTTTACGGGACGCACTCTAGTCCCGAAAATCCATAAGGTGAACTAAATGTTTATTATGGTATTCTTGGATTGTTGCTTATGGGAAGGCCTGTTTTATGCACCTGACCCTGCGCCAGCTGAAGATCTTCGAGGCGGTGGCGCGCCACCTGTCCTTCTCGCGCGCCGCCGACGAGCTGCACCTGACCCAGCCGGCGGTTTCCATGCAGGTGCGCAGCCTCGAGGAAGCCGCCGGCCTGCCGCTCACCGAGCAGGTAGGCAAGAAAATCTTCCTCACCGAGGCCGGCGCGGAGCTGGCGCGCCATGCCCGCGTCGTCGCCCTGCAGCTGCGCGAGGCCGAGGAGGCGCTGGCGGCGATGAAGGGCCTGCGCGGCGGCCTGCTCAACATCGCGGCGGTGTCGACCGCGAAGTACTTCGTGCCGCGCCTGCTGGCGGCCTTTCGCGACGACCACCCCGAGGTCGAGCTGCGGCTGGGCGTGCACAATCGCGAGGCGATCGTGCGCCAGCTGTCCGACAACGAGATCGACCTGGCCGTGATGGGGCGGCCGCCGCAGGAACTGGAGACGGTGTCGGAACCCTTCGCCGACAATCCCCTGGTCTTCATCGCCGCGCCGGATCATCCGCTGGCACGGCTCAGGCGCATCGAGCCGCAGCGCCTGGCGGAGGAGATCTTCCTGCTGCGCGAGCCCGGCTCCGGCACGCGGGCGGCAATGGAGCGCTTCCTGGCGGACAACGGCGTGGCGCCGCAGCGCACGGTGGAAATGACCAGCAATGAAACGATCAAGCAGGCGGTGATGGCCGGCATGGGCATCTCCTTCATTTCCGAACGCACCATCGCCCTCGAACTGGCCACGCGCAACATCGCCCGCCTGAACGTCGCCGGCACGCCGCTCAAGCGCCAGTGGTACGTCGTGCACCGCGCCGAGAAGCGGCTGCTGCCGGCGGCTGAGGCCTTCCGCCGCTTCCTGCTCAAGGAGAGCGGCCGGCTGATCGATGCGCCGCAGAAGGGCGGCGCCAAGCCTAGCGGCGCGAGCGGATCCAGTCGCGCCAGGCGGTGAACAGGGCGGGATCGGAGGCGGCGATGACCGAGCGCTTCCAGCGGTCGTCGGCATCGAAATCGTCGTGCTTCAGGGTGCACAGGCGGCCGCCGGCCTCCTCCAGGATCAGGCGCCCCGCAGCGTAGTCCCACAATTTCTGGCCGCCGTGCAGCAGCAGGTCGAGCCGGCCGGCGGCGACATAGGCCCACTCGAGTGTGCTGCAGCCGAAATTGCGCTGCGAGTAGTAGGGCGGGCGCGTGGCGAGGTCGTCGCCGAGCTTCTTCGGGATGCGTTTGAAGTCGACGCCGGCCACGCATTCCTTCAAGCTGGCCGCCGGCGGGCGCAGCGGCAGCTTCAAGCCGTTCATGGTGACGCCGCCGCCGAGCGAGGCGGCGAACATTTCGCGCGTGGCCGGATCGTAGACCACCCCGACGACGGCGCGGCCCTCGACGAAATAGGCCACCGAGATGGCGAAAAAGGGCAGGCCGGCAACGAAATTGGTGGTGCCGTCGATGGGGTCGACCACCCACAGGCCTTCGCCGCCCGCGTCCCACAGCCGGCGCTGTTCGGCTTCCCCCATCTCTTCCTCGCCCAGCAGCGGGCGCGGGCGCAGCCGCTGCAGCCGCACGGCCAGGGCGCGCTGGGCGGCGATGTCGACCTCGGTGAAAATGGTGCCGTCGGCCTTGTGCTCGCGCACCACCTGCAGGTAGCGCGGCATCACCACCTGGGCGGCGACTTCGCGCACCACTTGCGTCACCGCCGCACACAATTCGTAGTTGCCGGAATTCAAGCAACGTCCTTCCACTTGATCGAGCAACCCATGCTCGGGATCTGCTCGCGCGGCCCCTGGCCGGTCTGCGCCACCTGCAGCATGGCCTCGAACAGGTCGCGCCGTGCCGCCGGGACTGACTCTTTGCGCGAGGCGTCGAGGCGGCCGCGGTACTGCAGTTCGAGACGGGCGTTGAAACCGAAGAAGTCCGGCGTGCACACTGCGCCGTAGGCTTTTGCCACGTCCTGCGTTTCGTCGAGCACGTAGGGGAAGGGGAAGTCGAGGCGGCGGGCCATCGCCACCATGTTGTCCCAGGAGTCCTCGGGGTAGTCGGTCGGGTCGTTCGACATGATGGCGATCGAGCCGATGCCATGGCCCTTCAACTCGCGACAGTCGCGGATGATGCGGTCGATCACGGCCTTGACGTAGGGGCAGTGGTTGCAGATGAACATCGCCAGCAGGCCGTTCGGGCCGCAGCTGCCGGCCAGGGTGTGACGGCGGCCGTCGGTACCGGGCAAGTCGAAGTCCGGCGCCTTCCAGCCGAAATCGCAGATGGGGGTGGTGAGGCTGACCATGTCGCGGTGGGAAAAAAATGAAGGCTGAGGAATAATAGCACGATGAATCCGCGCTTCTTCTGCCCGCAGCCGCTGGCGTCGCACGGCCTCGCCGAGCTGCCGCCGGACGCTGCGCATCACGCCCTGCGCGTGCTGCGCCTCGCCGTCGGCGACGCCGTCACGCTGTTCAACGGCGAGGGTGGCGAATACCCGGGGCGCATCGCCGAGGCCGGACGCGCCGTGCGCGTGCGGCTGGACGAGCGGTGCGATATCGAGCGCGAGTCGCCGCTCGAGGTCAGCCTGGCGCAGGCCCTGCCTTCCGGCGACAGGATGGACTTCGTCGTGCAGAAGGCCGTCGAGCTGGGCGTGGCCCGCATCCAGCCGCTGCTGGCGACGCGTTGCGTGGTGCGCTTGTCGGGTGAGCGCGCCGTCCGCCGGACCGCGCACTGGCGCCAGGTGGCGGTCTCGGCCTGCGAACAATGCGGCCGCGACCGCATCCCCGAAATCGCGCCGATTCTTGATCTGCGGCAATGGCTCGGCCGCCTGCCGCAGGACAATGAAATAATCCGGCTGCTGCTCTCGCCGCAGGGCGGACGGCGGCTGCGCGAGCTGGCCGGCTGCCGGCGCGTCCTTCTGCTGGTCGGGCCGGAGGGGGGATTTGCCGAGGAGGAGGCGGCTGCGGCGCGTGCCGCCGGGTTCGCGGCGTGCGCGCTCGGCCCGCGCATCCTGCGCACGGAGACGGCGGGCCCGGCCGCGCTGGCCGCGCTGGGCGCCCTGCATGGGGATTTGTGAATCGGGGGAGGGGCGACATGTTCGAATCGGCGGAACTGGGACACAAGATCAGCAAGAAGGCCTTCGACAGGGAGGCGCCGAAGCTGCGCGCCGACCTGCTAGACGTGCAGTACGACGTCGGCGAGCTGAAGAAATTTCCCGTCCTCATCCTCATCAACGGCGTCGATGGCGCCGGCAAGGGCGAGACGGTGAATCTCCTCAACGCCTGGATGGACCCGCGCCACATCCAGACCCACGCCTTCCCGCCGCCTTCCGACGAGGAGCGCGAGCGCCCCTTCATGTGGCGCTTCTGGCGCGCCCTGCCGCCCAGGGGCAAGATCGGCATCCTCTTCGGCAACTGGTATACCGATCCCATCGTCAACCGGGTGATGAAGAAGACCAAGGCGGCCGCCCTCGACCAGTCGATCGAGGAGATCAACCGCTTCGAGCAAATGCTCGCAGACGAGGGCGCGCTGATCCTCAAGTTCTGGTTCCACCTCTCCAAGGATGCGCAGAGGAAGCGCCTCAAGGCGCTGGAGAAGGACAAGGACACGCGCTGGCGCGTCACCGAGGCCGATTGGGAGCACTTCGCCATCTACGACAAGTTCCGCGCCGTTTCCGAGCACACGCTGCGCCACACCAGCACCGGCGTGGCGCCGTGGATCGTCGTCGAGGGCGCGGACGAGCAGTACCGCTACCTCACCGTGGCGAAGATCCTGCTCAACGCCATGCGCAAGCGCGTCGACCAGGAGAAGAAGGGCGCGCGCCGCGTCGCCGTCAGCGCGCCGCCGCCGCCGCCCGCCGCGGACCGGCGCGACCTCATCAACTCGCTCGACATGAGCCAGGCGCTGAGCAAGAAGAAATTCGACAAGGCACTGGAGAAGTACCAGGGGCGGCTGAACCTGCTTACGCGCGATCCGAAGTTCAGGGCGCGCTCGCTGATCTGCGTCTTCGAGGGCTCGGACGCCGCCGGCAAGGGCGGCAGCATCCGCCGCATCACGGGCGCGCTCGATGCGCGCCAGTACGCCATCGTGCCGATTGCCGCGCCGACCGAGGAGGAACGCGTCCAGCCCTACCTGTGGCGCTTCTGGCGCCATGTGCCGCGCATCGGCCGCGTCACCATCTTCGACCGTTCCTGGTACGGCCGCGTGCTGGTCGAGCGCGTCGAGGGTTTCGCCCGCGAGGAGGACTGGATGCGCGCCTACGCCGAGATCAACGACTTCGAGGACCAGCTGGTCCGGAGCGGCGCCATCGTCGCCAAGTTCTGGCTGGCCATCACCGCCGAGGAGCAGCTCAGGCGCTTCAAGGAACGCGAGAAGACCCGCTTCAAGCGCTTCAAGATCACCGAGGAGGACTGGCGCAACCGCAAGAAGTGGGACGATTACGAGCGCGCGGTCTGCGACATGATCGACCGCAGCAGCACCGAGATCGCGCCATGGACCCTGATCGAGGCCAACGACAAGCTGCATGCCCGCATCAAGGTGTTGAAGACCTTGTGCGACCGTCTGGAGGCGGAACTGTAGCCGCCGCGGCAAACTGGCGTCGCCGATGAACGGCGTTAAAGCATGGCGCAGCGGTACGGGACCGTGAAATATTTCCGCCCCCATGCTGTTTTCATGGGCTAAAATTCAAGTAAAACATCGAGTTGGGTCGGCTGCTTTACAAACATTCTCGGTATCGCGACATGACAGCACCCGAATCACCGCGGCATTACGTCTCCTGGTTCCGCCAGGCAGCGCCCTACATCCACGCCTTCCGCGGCCGTACCTTCGTCATCGGCTTCGACGGCGAGGTGGCACAGGGCGCCCTGGCCCAGGCCCTGGCGCAGGACTGCAACCTGCTGGCGGCGCTCGGCATCCGGCTGGTGCTGGTGCATGGCGCGCGGCCGCAGATCGAGGCGGAGCTGGCGCGGCGCGGCCTCAAGGGACGCTACCACAAGGGACTGCGCGTCACCGACGCCGCGGCGCTCGAATGCGTCAAGGCGGCGATGGGCGTCACCCGCCTCGAGATCGAGGCGCTGCTCTCGCAGGGCCTGCCCAACACGCCGATGGCCGGCGCCCACATGCGCATCACCGGCGGCAACTTCATCACGGCCAAGCCGGTGGGCGTGGTGGACGGCATCGACCACCAGTTCACGGGCGCCGTGCGCAAGATCGTCGCCAACGAGATCAGCGCCGACCTCGACCAGCAGAACGTTGTGTTGATCAGCCCGATCGGCGTCTCGCCGGCGGGCGAGATCTTCAACCTCAGCATGGAGGAAGTGGCCGAGGCGGTGGCCGTCGCCCTGCAGGCCGAGAAGCTGATCTTCCTCTGCGACGCGCCGGGCGTCACCGACCGCAAGGGCGGGCTGGTCGAGGCGATCACCGCCGACGAGGCCGAGCAGGTGCTGCGCAAGCCCAAGCGCCTGACCGAGGACCTTGGCCTCTACCTGCCCTGCTGCGTGCGCGCCGCCCGCGCCGGCGTCAAGCGCGCCCACCTGGTCGACCGCGACATCGACGGCGGCCTCCTGCTGGAACTGTTTACCCACGAGGGCGTCGGCACGGTGGTCACGCGCGATCCGCTGGCGCGCTTGCGCGAGGCGACCATCGACGACGTCGCCGCCATCGTCGGGCTGATCGCGCCGCTGGAGGCGGACGGCACGCTGGTGCGGCGCGGCCGCGAACGGCTGGAGATGGAAGTCGGCCGCTTCTCCGTGCTGGAGCACGACGGCGTGATCCTCGGCTGTGCCGCGCTCTATCCGTTCAGCAGGGACAAGGCGGCGGAGCTGGCCTGCCTGGCCGTCAACCCCGAATACCGTCGCGTCGGCTACGGCGAACAATTGCTGCATTACATGGAAGTCCGGGCGCGCAAGGCCGGCCTGCGCAAGCTGTTCGTGCTGACCACCCGTACCGCCCACTGGTTCATCGAGCGCGGCTTCGGGGAGGCCGGCGTCGATTCGCTGCCGGGCGAAAAACGCGAACTGTACAACTGGCAAAGACGTTCCAAGGTGCTCGGCAAGGCCTTGTAAGGGGCGCCCATGTTCGAAGCCCTCAAGGGGACGACCGTTTCGCTGCGCTTCCGCCTCATCGCGGCGGCCTGCTTCGTCCTCGCCCTCATGCTGTGGGTGCAGGTGGCCAACAGCGTGCGCCTGCTCGACGAGGCCCTGGTCGCCCGGGAAAACCGCCACCTGGCGGAATTGCAGGTCCTGCACAACGCCTCCCTCGCGGTGCCGCTGGCCGAGCGCGATTACGTCAAGCTGACTCACCTGGTCGGGCAGCTCGGCCGGCAGAAGGGCATCCGCTATGTCGTGCTGAGGGATGCCGCGCAGCGCGTCGTCGCCGCCGAAGGCTGGGAGCCCGCCCGCCCGCTGCCGACGCCGCTCGACGATTTCTCCGGGCTGCCGCGCGAGGCCGGCCGTTTCGACGGCATGACGGTGCTGCGTGTCGGCGAACGGGAAGTCGGCAGCGTGCACTTCGGCATGGACACGCAGTTCCTGCGCCAGTCCAGCCAGCAGCTGTTGTGGCAGAGCGTCGCCATCGGCTGGGTAGCCTTCCTCCTGACGGTGGTCCTGCTGGCGTTCATCGGCTACTGGCTGACGCGCAACCTGCGCGTGCTCCAGCGCGGCGTGGCCGCGCTGGAGAGCGGCGAGACCGCCGTGCGCCTGCCCGTCGGCGGCAACGACGAGATCGGCGTGCTGACGCGGTCCTTCAACCGCATGTCGCAGGCGCTCGACGAGCGGGTCGAGGCGCTGAAGAAGAGCGAATCGCGCTTCCACGCCATCGCCGATTACACCTATGGCGTCGAGGCCTGGTTCAATCCCCATGGCCGCCTGATCTGGATCAACCGCTCGGTCGAGCGCATCACCGGCTATGCGCCGCTGGAATGCCTGCTGTCCAACAACCTGGTTGACATGCTGGTTTTCGAGAAGGATCGCAAGTACGCCCTGGAAATCGCCTTCAAGGCCCTGCGCGGCAATACCGGCGACAACTTCGAGGTGCGTCTGAAGCGCAAGGACGGCAGCGTCGTGTGGGCGGTACTCAACTGGCAGCCGATCTACGGACCGTCCGGGGAATACCTTGGCCTGCGCGTTTCCGGCGACGAGATCCAGGCCCGCAAGGAAGCCGAAATGAAGCTGCTCGACACGGTCGTCGAGCTGCGCCGGACGCAGGCGCTCAAGGAATACTACCTGACCCACAGCAACGAGGAGCGCGCACGCCTGGAGGCGCTGCTCAACGTCATGCGGATCGGCGTGCTTTTCGTCGACGGCAACCACCGCGTCGTCTATATCAACAACGCCTTCCGCGACATTTGCCGGCTGCCGCGCGACGAAAACCTGACCGGGCTGCGCGACACCGCCATGATCGAGCGCACGGCGCATCTGCGCAGTGACGATGCGGCCTACCGGCAGCACGTCGAGCTGGTGCTGGCCAGCGGTCCCGAGGTCGGCGAGCCCTACGAGATCGCCTTCGGCGACGGCCGCATCGTTACCGAGATCAACGCCCTGGTCCCGGGCGGCGACCCGGGCCGGCCCATCGGCCGGGTCTGGATCTACGAGGATGTCACACGGCAGAAGCAGCTCGAGGCCCAGCTCATCCAGCTGGCCGAGCGCGATCCGCTCACGAACCTTTACAACCGCCGCCGCTTCCACGAGGAGATCGAGCGCATCATCGCCGATGCCTCGCGGCGGGGCGCCCAGGCCGGGATGATCGCCATCGACCTGGACGGTTTCAAGCCGATCAACGACGCCTTCGGCCACCAGGCCGGCGACGCCGTCCTCGTCAAGCTTGCCGAGGAGGTAGGCGCCATCGTGCGGCGCAACGAGATCTTCTTTCGCGTCGGCGGCGACGAGTTCGCCATCCTCGCACCCGATGCCGGCGAGGAGGAAATGGTCGGCCTGGCGCGCCGCGTCAGCGACAAGATTTCCGGCATGCGTTTCGAGTTCGCCGGCCAGGCCGTCCAGCTCACCGCCAGCCTCGGCATCGCCCTCTATCCCAAGCACGCCGCCAGCAGCGAGGAAATCATCGCCCGCGCCGACTCCGCCATGTATCAGGCCAAGATGAGCGGCAAGAACCGCTGGACCGTTTTCGGCAGCGCGAAGCTGCATTGAACACGGTAGAATAGCTTCCGTTAGCCCGCCACCGCGGGTATATCGGATACGAAAGGAATCGCAATGGGCCGCATGGTGAAATGCGTCAAGCTGGGCCGGGAGGCGGAAGGCATGGACTTTCCGCCGGTGCCGGGCGAGCTGGGCAAGCGCATTTTCGAGAACGTTTCCAAGGAAGCCTGGCAGCAGTGGGTCAAGTTCCAGACCATGCTGATCAACGAGAACCGCCTCAGCCTGGCCGACGCCAAGGCGCGCAAATACCTCGCCGAGCAGATGGAGAAACATTTCTTCGGTGCCGGCGCCGACCAGGTGCAGGGCTACGTCCCGCCGAAGTCCTGAGTTCCGCCGGGAACGAACAAAAGCCGCGCCGAGTGCGCGGCTTTTCTGTTTCCGGGAAAGTCAGTCGCTGCAATACGGCGATCAGCTTCGCTTCAGCGTCCTCACCCCGTCCGCCCCGGCCAGCAGGGCGACGTCGGCGCCGCGCAGGGCGAAGAGCCCGTTGGTGACGACGCCGACGATGGCGTTGATGCGGGTTTCCAGCGCCTTCGGGTCGGTGATGGCGAGGCCCCTGACGTCGAGGATGAGGTTGCCGTTGTCGGTGGTGAAGCCGGCGCGCAGCACCGGTTCGCCGCCGAGCTTTGCCAGCTCGCGCGCGACGTGGGCACGGGCCATCGGGATGACTTCCACCGGCAGGGGGAACTTGCCCATCACCTGCACCAGCTTCGAGGCGTCGGCGATGCAGACGAACTTCTGCGCCACGGCGGCGACGATCTTCTCGCGCGTCAGCGCGCCGCCGCCGCCCTTGAGCATCGCCATGTCCGCGGTGACTTCGTCCGCGCCATCGACGTAGACCGAGAGGTCGCTGACGTCGTTGAGGTCGAGCACCTGGATGCCGTGGCCGGCGAGGCGTTTCGCCGTGGCTTCCGAACTGGCAACGGCGGCCGGGATGCGGTCGCGTATCTTGCCCAATTCGTCGATGAAGTAGTTGGCCGTCGAGCCGGTGCCGACGCCGATGATGGCGCCGGGCACCACGTAGTCGATGGCGGCGCGCGCCACCGCCTGCTTGAGTTCGTCCTGGGTCATTTCATCCTGCCGATGGGTGGGTTCGGCAGGATTTTACTTCTTCTTTGATGGCGGCAGGTCGGTGCAGCTGCCCTCATACACTTCCGCCGCCATGCCGATGGATTCGCCCAGGGTCGGGTGCGGGTGGATGGTCTTGCCGATGTCCACCGCGTCGGCGCCCATCTCGATGGCCAGCGCGATCTCGCCGATCATGTCGCCGGCGTGGGTGCCGACGATGCCGCCGCCGACGATGCGGTGCCCACCGTTCTCTGACTCGTCGAAGATCAGCTTGGTGAAGCCCTCGTCGCGGCCGTTGGCAATCGCCCGGCCGGAGGCGGCCCAGGGAAACTTGCCGACGCCGATCTTCATGCCCTGTTTCTTCGCCTCGCCCTCGGTGAGGCCGACCCAGGCGACTTCCGGATCGGTGTAGGCGACGCCGGGAATCACGCGGGCGTCGAAATAAGCCTTGTGGCCAGCGGCGGCTTCCGCCGCGACGTGGGCCTCGTGCACCGCCTTGTGCGCCAGCATCGGCTGGCCGACGAGGTCGCCGATGGCGTAGATGTGCGGGACGTTGGTGCGCATCTGGCGGTCGACGGCGATGAAGCCGCGCGCGTCCACCGCTACGCCGGCCTTGTCGGCGCCGATCTTGCTGCCGTTCGGGCTGCGGCCGGCGGATTGCAGGATCATGTCGTAAAGTTGCGGTTCGGCGGGCGCTTGCGTTTTCCCATCTGTGCCCTCGAACCAGACCTTCAGGCCTTCCTTCAGCGCTTCGACCTTGACGGTCTTCGTCTTCAGCATCACTTTCTCGAAGCGGCCGGCGTTTTTCTTCTCCCACACCTTGACCAGGTCGCGGTCGGGGCCCTGCATCAGGCCGTCGAGCATCTCGACGACATCCACTTTCGCGCCGAGCGTCGAGTACACGGTCGCCATCTCCAGGCCGATGATGCCGCCGCCGATCACCAGCATGCGCTTCGGCACGAAGCGCAGCTCCAGCGCGCCGGTGGAGTCGACGATGCGCGGGTCGTCGGGGATGAAGGGCAGGCGCACGGCGCTCGATCCCGCGGCGATGATGCACTTGGCGAAGCGGATAACCTTCTTCTCGCCGATCTTGTCCTGTCCGTCGCCTTTCGTCAGCTCGACTTCGAGGTGGTTGGGATCGAGGAAGTGGCCGTAGCCGCGCACGATGTCCACCTTGCGCGCCTTGGCCATGCCGGCGAGGCCGCCGGTGAGCTTCGTGACGACCTTGGTCTTGTGCGCGCGCAGCTTGTCGAGGTCGAGTTTCGGCGCGGCGAAGGCCACGCCGCAGTCGGCCATGTGCGCGGCTTCCTCCATCACCGCGGCGACGTGCAGCAGCGCCTTGGAGGGGATGCAGCCGACGTTGAGGCAGACGCCGCCGAGCGCGGCGTAGCGCTCGACCAGCACGGTCTTCAGGCCGAGGTCGGCCGAGCGGAAGGCGGCGGAGTAGCCGCCGGGGCCGGCGCCGAGGACGACGACATCGCAGTCGATGTCGTGCGGGTGAGCGGCGAGCGGCGAGCGGTGAGCGGCGGGCGCTTCGGGCGGGGCGGGATCTGGTTGCCGCTCACTGCTCACCGCTTCCCGCTCACCGCTTTCCAGCAGCAGCACCAGCGTGCCCTCGGCGACCTTGTCGCCGATCTTCAGCTTGATTTCCTTGACGACGCCGGCGGCGGGCGAGGGCACTTCCATGGTGGCCTTGTCGGACTCGAGGGTGACGAGCGGGTCCTCCGCCTTCACCGTGTCGCCGGGGCTGACTTCTATGCCGATCACCGGCACGTCCTTGAAATCGCCGATGTCGGGAACCTTCACTTCGAGTATCGTCATTTGCGGGACCTCTTCAGCTTGACGGTATGCAGCATGATCGGCCCCTGCGTGGCGGTGTCGAATTCGGCGCCGGCCTCGACGCCGATCTTCGCCACGTCGGCCGCCGTCTTGCAGCGGTCGTAGGCGGCGAACATCGCGCCCAGCGCGAAATTGCGGCCGGAGCCGATGCCCCAGAAGCGGTCGTAATCGAACACCTCGCGGTAGGAGTACACGCCGTAGATGCCCGTATTGTTCACGATCAGCGCGGTGATTTGCGAGGACTCGTAGGGATCGTCCTCGTCCTCCTTCGGATTCAGGTAGCCCTGCTCCTTGAGGATCGGGTGCAGGCGGCGGAAGGTTTCATACACCTCCATGCGGCTGCCGAGGCGGGCGTCCTCCAGCTTCGGCAGCAGGGAACTGATCACCAGGGGGTGGGCGCTGCTGCCGCAGAGGCCGATGAAGGAGCCGTTGATCTCGAGGATCTTGTCGTGCTCGCCCTTGTACTGGCGGCCGAGGCGGGTGTCGCCGAAGGTGGTGAGCGAATCGGCGGCGATCGCCGCCATGCCGTTCTTCTTCACCGCGACGAGGGTGGTCATAGCAGCACCCGCCGCATGTCGGCCAGCACCTGCGCGAGATAGGCCGTGAAGCGCGCCGCCTGGGCGCCGTCGATGACGCGGTGGTCGTAGGACAGCGACAGCGGCACCATCAGGCGCGGCTGGAAGGCCTTGCCGTCCCACACCGGTTTCGTCTGCGACTTCGAGACGCCGAGGATGGCCACCTCCGGCGCATTGATGATCGGCGTGAAGGCCGTGCCGCCGATGCCGCCGAGGCTGGAGATGGAGAAGCAGCCGCCCTGCATCTCGGCCGGGCCGAGCTTGCCCTCACGCGCTTTTGCCGACAGTGCGCCCATTTCCTTCGCGATCTCGATCACGCCTTTCCTGTCGGCGTCGCGGATCACCGGCACGACGAGACCGTTGGGCGTGTCGGCGGCGAAGCCGATATGGAAGTACTGCTTGTACACCAGGTTCTCGCCGTCGAGCGAGGCGTTGAAGTCGGGGAACTTCTTCAGCGCGGCGACGGCGGCCTTGATGAGGAAGGCGAGCATCGTCAGCTTCACGCCGGACTTCTCGTTTTCCTTGTTGAGCTGCACGCGCAGCGCCTCGAGCTCGCTGATGTCGGCCTCGTCGAACTGCGTGACGTGCGGGATCATCACCCAGTTGCGCGCGAGGTTGGCGCCGGAGATCTTCTTGATGCGCGACAGCGGCTTCGCCTCGACCGGGCCGAACTTGGCGAAGTCGACTTTCGGCCAGGGCAGGAGACTCAGTTGACTACCCTCGCCCGTGCCGCCGCCGGCAGCGGGCGCCGCGCCGCGCGGCTGCGCCAGCGCGCCCTTGACATAATCCTGCACGTCCTGCTGCAGGATGCGGCCTTTCGGCCCGGTGCCCTTCACCAGCGCGACGTCGACGCCAAGCTCGCGCGCGAAGCGCCGCACCGAGGGGCTGGCGTGGGCCTTGTTCCCGCTCGCGACTTCGGCATCGATCTTGAGCGGCGCGGGGGGCGGGGCGATGGGCTGTGCGGGAGGGTGAGCGGTGAGCGGTGAGCGGTGAGCGGCGGGCGCTTCGGCCGCGGCGGGGTCCGGCTTCCGCTCACTGCTCACCGCTTCCTGCTCACCGCCTTCCAGCAGCAGCACCAGCGTGCCCTCGGCGACCTTGTCGCCGATCTTCAGCTTGATTTCCTTGACGACGCCGGCGGCGGGCGAGGGCACTTCCATGGTGGCCTTGTCGGACTCGAGGGTGACGAGCGGGTCCTCCGCCTTCACCGTGTCGCCGGGGCTGACTTCTATGCCGATCACCGGCACGTCCTTGAAATCGCCGATGTCGGGAACCTTGACTTCGATGAGTGGCATGACGATTCCTTAAACGGTGACGGGGTTGGGCTTGTTCGGGTCGAGGCCGTACTTCGCGATGGCCTCCTTCACCATGGCCTTGTCGAACTGCCCTTCGTCGGCCAGCGCCTTCAGCGCGGCGACGGCAACGTAGTGGCGGTCGACCTCGAAGAAGCTGCGCAGCTTCTCGCGCGTATCCGAGCGGCCGAAGCCGTCGGTGCCGAGCACCGCGTAGCGGCGCCCATGGTGGCAAATGAACGGCCGGATCTGCTCGGCGAAGGCGCGCACGTAGTCGGTCGAGGCGATGACCGGGCCGCGCGTGTCCTTCAGGCACTGCTCGACGTGCGACAGCTTCGGCTTGTCGGTGGGGTGCAGCAGGTTCAGGCGCGCCACGGCCTGACCGTCGCGCGCCAGTTGCGTGAAGCTCGGGCAGCTCCAGAGGTCGGCTTCCACCCCCCAGTCCTGCTTCAGCAGCTCGGCGGCGGCGATCACTTCGCGCAGGATGGCGCCGGAGCCGAGCAGCTGCACGCGCGGGCCGTTGCCGGCCGGGCCCTTCCTGAAGAGGTACATGCCCTTCAGGATGTCCTGCTCGGCGCCCTCGGGCAGCGCCGGGTGCGGGTAGTTCTCGTTGAGCAGGGTGAGGTAGTAGAAGACGTCCTCCTGCTCCCGGTACATGCGGCGCAGGCCGTCCTGCAGGATCACCGCCACCTCGTAGGAGAAGGTCGGGTCGTAGGAGATGCAGTTCGGGATCAGCGCCGACTGGATGTGCGAGTGGCCGTCCTCGTGCTGCAGGCCCTCGCCGTTGAGCGTCGTGCGCCCCGAGGTGCCGCCGAGCAGGAAGCCGCGCGCGCGCTGGTCGCCGGCGGCCCAGGCGAGGTCGCCGAAGCGCTGGAAGCCGAACATCGAGTAGTAGATGAAGAACGGCATCATCTGCACGCCGTGGGTGCTGTAGGCCGTTGCCGCGGCAATCCACGAGGCCATGGCGCCGGCTTCGGTGATGCCCTCCTGCAGGATCTGGCCGTCCTTCGATTCCTTGTAGAACATCAGCTCGCCGTGGTCCTGCGGCGTGTAGTTCTGGCCGACCGACGACCAGATGCCGAGGCCGCGGAACATCCCCTCCATGCCGAAGGTGCGCGATTCGTCGGCGACGATCGGCACGACGTGGCGGCCGATTTTCTTGTCCTTGGCCAGGGTGCCGAGCATGCGCACGAAGGCCATGGTGGTGGAGAATTCGCGGCCCTCGCCGGAGGCCTTCAGCTGGGCCTCGAATGCCGACAGCGGCGGGATTTCGAGCGGCTCGGCCTTCCGCCGGCGCTGCGGCAGGAAGCCGCCGAGCGCCATGCGCCGCTCGCGCATGTAGCGGATTTCCGGCGCGTCGGGACCGGGGTTGATGTATTCCAGCTTGTCCACCTGCTCGTCGCTGAGCGGCAGGCGGAAGCGGTCGCGGAAGGCGCGCAGCGACGTGGTACCCATCTTCTTCTGCTGGTGGGTGATGTTCTGCGCCTCGCCGGATTCGCCCATGCCATAGCCCTTGATGGTCTTGGTCAGGATCACCGTCGGCTGGCCGCTGTGATTCACCGCGGCGTGGTAGGCGGCATACACCTTGTGCGGATCGTGGCCGCCGCGGTTCAGGCGCCAGATGTCGTCGTCCGACCAGTTGGCGACCATCGCCTTCAGCTCGGGCGAATTGAAGAAATGCTCACGCACGTAGGCGCCGTCCTTCGACTTGAAGGTCTGGTAGTCGCCGTCGACGCATTCCTCCATGCGCTTGCGCAACAGGCCCTGCTTGTCCTGCGCCAGCAGCGCGTCCCAGTAGCCGCCCCAGATCACCTTGATGACGTTCCAGCCGGCGCCGCGGAAGTCGGCTTCCAGTTCCTGGATGATCTTGCCGTTGCCGCGCACCGGGCCGTCGAGGCGCTGCAGGTTGCAGTTGATGACGAACACCAGATTGTCGAGGCGCTCGCGCCCGGCCAGGCCGATGGCGCCCATCGACTCCGGCTCGTCCATCTCGCCGTCGCCCATGAAGGCCCACACCTTGCGGTTGCCGGCCTGGATGATGGCGCGGTCGTTCATGTACTTCATGAAGCGAGCCTGGTAGATCGCCTGCAGGGGCCCCAGGCCCATCGACACCGTCGGGAACTGCCAGAAATCCGGCATCAGCCAGGGGTGCGGGTAGGAGGAGAGGCCCTGGCCATCCACCTCGCGGCGGAAATTGTCCATCTGCTGCTGCGTCAGGCGGCCGAGCATGAAGGCGCGCGCATAGACGCCCGGCCCCGAGTGGCCCTGCACGAAGACCATGTCGCCGCCGTGATTCTCCGAGGGCGAATGCCAGAAGTGGTTGTAGCCGACGTCGTAGAGCGTGGCGGCGGAAGCGAAGCTGGCGATGTGGCCGCCGAGGTTGGAATCGCCCTTGTTGGCGCGCAGCACCATGGCCAGCGCGTTCCAGCGCACGAAGGAGCGGATGCGGTGCTCGAGGGCGTGGTCGCCGGGCGAGGGCGTCTCCTGGCCGGGCGGGATGGTGTTGAGGTAGGCGGTGGTGGCCTTGTAGGGCAGGTTGATGCCGGTGCGGCGGGCCAGCTCGACCAGGCGCTCGATCAGGTAGTGGGCGCGCTCCGGCCCTTCCCGCTCGATGACGGCTTCCAGGGCATCGAGCCATTCCCGGGTTTCCTGCGTGTCCGGATCGGACGGCAGAAGATTGTTCGGCAATGCGGACATGGTGGGTCTCCTCGCCAGAATTTCGGACGGGCGCGTCGTGCGCGCCCTCGCCTCCACTCTAGTACGGGGTGACGTGCCGAGGGAAGTGTTTCATATGGTAAAACAAGAAACCGGATTGCGCAATAGTGGAAATCCACAATCCGGTTTCGCCGGCTGCGCCCTATTGTTCCGACGTGATGCTGACCGCGGCGGGCATTTCATCGGATTGGCGCTTGCGTCCGACGATGGCGGCGATACGGTCCTCCTTGTGGGTGAACACGACCAGACCCCGGCGCACCTCGCCCATCACCACCATGTTGTCCGTTATGGCTTCGTGATCGTTCGTCGCAAACGGCCGCTCGTAGGTGGTGACCACGCCCTGCACGCGCTCGCGAAGATTTTCCAGTGCGGTGCGTATCTTGCCGCCTTCGGTCGATCCCGCCTGGCGAATGGCGGCGGCCAGCAGCAGCATGGCGTCATAGCCCTGGGCCGCGGAAACGGCCGAGGACATGCGCTTGAGGTTGTACTTGCCGAGGTAGGTCAGGATGAATTCCGTCCGGCGCGAATTGATCGGCTCCTCGATGAAGGTCTGCGGCATGCGCACGCCCTCCGCCCCGTTTCCGGCGGCGTCGAGGAAATTGGTCCACGATAACGGCCAGCTGCCGACGATGGGCGCCTTCCAGCCGAGTTTGTCGCGCCCCCGGGCGATGATCGCCAACTCGGGACCCACGGTATAGGTCAGGATGATCTCGGCACCGGCCTTGCGTGCCCGGCGCAGGGCATCGGTCAGGTCCTTCACGCCGAGGGGGAAGGGAACCAGGGCGACCGGCCTGATGCCGTAGCGGGCGAGCGCCGCGAGGAGAAAGTCCTTGCCCTGATCGCCATAGGCCGTGGTGTCGTGCAGTAGCGCGACCTTTTTCAGGCGATAACGTTCGATGGCCTCGCGGGCGACGAGCTGGGCCTGTATGTCGTCGTTGGCGGAAACGCGAAAGATATAGTGTTCCGGCCCGGCGGCGAAGGTTCGGGTGATGGCCACGCCGGTGGCCACCGGCACCAGCAGCGGGATCTTCGCCTTCTGGTACAGCGACATGCTTTTCAGCACCACGCCGGTATTGCAGCTGCCGATGGTGGCGACGACGCCGGCCTTGCCGATCAGTTCCTCGGCGAGGGCGAGGCCTTTGTCCGGATTCGCCTGGTCGTCGCGCACGACGAGCTCGATCGGCCGGCCGAGCACGCCGCCCTTCCAGTTGATCTCCTCGGCGGCCAGGCGCACGGCGTTCAGCACGGATTCGCCCATCGGGCGGGAACCGCCCGTCAAGGGACAGGTGACGCCGATGCGGATCGGCTCGGGATCGGTGGCATGGGCAACGGAACCCGGCAGGAAGGCCAGGCAGGCGAGAAGGGTGAGCTTTGATCGCATGAGGATCTCCTTCGTGAGTGAATGAACCCGCTCTTCGTGGGAACGGGCGGAATGCAGACGTGCGAAGGCTTACCTCGCCGGCTGTCTGTTTGTCGTTTCCGAGGCCGCACGGACCACGCGTCCGCCGCGCACCTCGCCCATCGCCACCTGACCCGGCCCGTCGATGGCTTCGTGGTCGGTGCGCGAGAAGGGGCGCACATAGGTCGTGATGACGCCTTCGACCCCTTCGTCGAGGTTCTCAAGCGCCTCGCGCAGGCGCGGACCGTGCGTGCTGCCGGCCTGGCGGATCGCCGCGGCCAGCAGCAGCATGGCGTCGTAGCCCTGGGCGGCGGAGACCGGGGAGGGCATGCGCTCGCCGCGTCCGCCGGCCTGCCAGGCGGCGATGAAGGCATGCTGCTTCGGCGTGACCGCATCCTGGATGAAGGTCTGCGGCATGCGCGCGCCCTCGCCGTTGGGGCCGGCGTTGTCGATGAAGTTGGACATCGACAGGGTCCAGCTGCCGATGATCGGCACCCGCCAGCCGAGCCGGGACGCACCGTTGGCGACATGGGCCAGCTCGGGACCGATGCCGTAGGTCAGCAGCACCTCGGCGCCGGCCGCGCGTGCCGCCAGCAGCTGCCGGCGCATGTTGATGTCGCCGATGTTGAACCGGCCCACCGATACCGCGCGGACGCCCTTTTTCCCGAGCGCGCGCTCGAGGTCCTCGCGGCCGAGCTGGCCGTAGTTGGTCGAGTCGGCGAGGATCGCCACCTTGCGGAACCTGCGCCGCACGACGGCTTCCTCGACGATCATGGCGGCCTGGATGGTGTCATTGGCCGAGACGCGGAAAACATAGTTGTCGGGATGGCGCGGCGGCAGGAACTGGCGCGTGACGATCGAACCGGTGGCCACCGCGGTGACGATCGGGATGCGTGCTTCCTGATAAACATGCTGGCTGGCCAGCGCCACGCCGGTGTTGACGATGCCGACGCCGGCGACCACCTTCTCGCGATCGACCAGTTCCCGGGCGATCTGCGCGCCGAGTTCGTTGCGCGCCCGGTCGTCGCGCTCGACGAGGCTGAGCGGCCGGCCGAGCAGCCCGCCCGCGGCGTTGATTTCGGCCGTGGCGATGCGGATGCCTTCGCGCATGGAGATGCCCATCGGGCTGGAGCCGCCGGTGAACGGGCCGGAGACGCCGATGCGGATCGGCTCGGCGGCGGAGGCGCAGACGGCCAGCATGGCGAACAGCGGCACCGCAGCCCTGCGAACCAGCCTCATGGCGCCCTCCGGATCGGGAATGGAGGCAGGGTATCGGCGGCGCCGGAGCGGGCAAATCGGGGTTAACCCCAAGAGCGTGAGAAAATCGGCGATGCCATCCTGCGCAAGCACATGAACACCGATACCGCCGCAAGCCAGCGCAACTGGGTCTGGAGCGTTCCCTATGTCGCCATCGGCGTCTTCGCCCTGGCGATGCTGGCGCTCGTCTGGGCCCTGCAGAAGCGCGAGACCGCCCTGATCAACGATACGCTCGGGCGCGACGTGCAATGGGCCGAGCAGACCATGCGCCTGCACATGCAGGGCACCCAGGATTTCCTGGCGCAGATGGCGCGCGAGCTGGCCGAGGGCAAGCTCGACCGCGGCGCCTTCCAGGTGCGCGCCACCCAGTACCTCGCCAACACGCCGGAACTGGCCAACATCGTCTGGGTGGACTCCGGCCAGATCATCCGCTGGACGGCGCCCTTCGAGACCACCGACTGGATCGCCGGCGAGCGCCTTGCCGGCGCGCAGCCGGCGAGCTTCGCCCGCGCCCTGACCTCGGGCCGGCCGACCTACGGCGAGGCGTATGTCAACCACCGCGGCGCCGCGCTGCTGGAAGTCTATGTGCCGGTGCAGTTCGGCCGCACCTACCTCGGCACCCTCGTCGGGGTCTACACCATCGACGGCATGGTGCGGCACCTGGTGCCGAACTGGTTCGGCGAGAAGTACAGCCTGAGCCTGGTCGATGCCGCCGGAAGGATGCTGGCATCGAATACGACGGTCAGGCCGGCCGACGACGCCCTCAGCTACTCGATCGGCTTCGATCCGCCCGGCAACGGCCTGGCGCTCCATGCCAAGGCCTTCCGCACCGATCCTGGCCTGGCGCGCGTCGTGCCGCTGTCCCTCATCATCGGCCTGACGCTGGTGGTGGTGTGGAGCCTGTGGGCCCTGCGCAGCCACTTCCAGCGCCGCGTCAAGGTGGAAAAGGAACGCGACCGCCTGTTCAACCTGTCCCTCGACATGCTGTGCATCGCCGGCATGGACGGCAGCTTTCGCCGCGTCAACCCGGCCTTCGACCGGGTGCTGGGCTATGCCGCCGAGGAGATCACCGGCAGGCCGCTGCTCGATTACGTCCATCCGGAAGACCTGGCCGCGACCGTCGAGGCGCTGCGCCAGCTCGCCGCCGGCCAGCCGGCCAGTTTCGAGGGCCGCTGGCGCGCGGCCGACGGCCGCTACCGCTGGCTGCTGTGGGCCGTCAATCCGGTACCCGAGGAGAAGCTGCTCTACGCCGTCGCCCACGACATCACCGACCGGCGCGAGGACGAGGAAAAGCTGAAGAGCGCCTTCGCCTTCCGCCGGGCGATGGGCGAATCGCTGGTCACGGGCATCCGCGCCATCGACCTCGAGGGCCGCATCATCTTCGTGAACCCCGCCTTCTGCCGCATGGTCGGCTGGAGCGAACAGGAGCTGCTCGGCATGCGGCCGCCGTTCCCCTACTGGCCGCCCGAGGAGGCCGAACAGCGGCAGCGCGACCTGGAGCAGACGCTGTCGGGCCGGGTCCCGCCCGGCGGCTTCGAGATGCGCGTGATGCATCGAAACGGCCGCCGCTTCGACGTGCATATGTACGTCTCGCCGCTCATCGACAGCAGCGGGCGGCAGGTCGGCTGGATGGCCTCGATGAACGACATCAGCGAGCGCAAGCGCATGGAGGAGGAAACCCTGCGGCAACAGGAACGCCTCGAACAGACCTCCCGCCTCATCACCATGGGCGAGATGGCCTCCTCGCTGGCGCACGAGCTGAACCAGCCGCTCTCCGCCATCGCCAATTACTGCATGGGCAGCGTCAATCGCCTCAAATCGGGCGACTACCGCCGGGAAGACATCCTCGCCGCCATGGAGAAGGCCAGCGCCCAGGCCGAGCGCGCCGGCAAGATCATCCGCCGCACCCGCGAGTTCGTGAAGAAAAGCGAGCCGGTGCGCGCGCCGGCGGCGCTCGCCGACATCGTCGAGGAGGCCATCGGCTTCGTCGACATCGAAGCGCGCAAGGCCGCCGTGGCCATTCGCGTGGACATTCCCGCCGACCTGCCGCCGGTGTTCGCCGACCGCATCATGATCGAACAGGTGGTTCTGAACCTGCTGAAGAACGGCATCGAGGCCATGCAGCAGGCGCCGGCGGGCCGGCGCGAAGTGAACCTGTCGGCGCGTCCCGTCGCGGAAGGCATGGTCGAAGTGGCGGTGGCCGACCGCGGCTGCGGCATGACCGGCGAGCAGGTCGAGCGCTTGTTCACGCCGTTCTACACCACCAAGGCCGAAGGCATGGGCATGGGGCTGAGCATCTGCCGCTCCATCGTCGAATTCCACGACGGCCGCCTGTGGGTGGAACCCGGCCCCGGCGGCGGCAGCGTGTTTCGGTTTACACTGCCCAGCGGGTCCTCGCGCGAATCGGCGCAAGCCGCACCTGCGCCGGCCGGCGCAGGCGCCGGGAGCGTGGGACCGGTGGCGGCCACGGGAACCGGATCATGAGCGTACAGCGGGTATATGTCGTCGATGACGACGAGGCCATGCGCGACTCGCTGCTGTGGCTGCTCGAGTCGCAGGGCTTCGCCGTGACCGCCTATGCCTCGGCCGAGGATTTCCTCGCGGCCTGCCATGACGACATGAGCGGCTGCATCGTCCTCGATGTGCGCATGCCCGGCATGAGCGGCCTGGAACTGTATGAGAAGCTGAACGCCAGGCACTGCACGCTGCCGGTGATCTTCATCACCGGCCACGGCGATGTGCCGATGGCGGTCTCCGCGCTGAAGAAGGGCGCCGTGGATTTCATCGAGAAGCCCTTCGGCGACAAGGATATGCTGCAACTGGTCGAACAGTGTCTCGAACTCGACCGGGCCACGCGGGACCGGCGCCTTAAGGAACGACGGGTGGCGCAACGACTCTCAAGCCTGACCGAGCGCGAGCGCGAGGTGATGGAGCTGGTCCTTGCCGGCAAGCTCAACAAGCAGATCGCCGACGTCCTCAATATCAGCATCAAGACGGTGGAGGTGCACCGCGCCCGCATCATGGACAAGATGGCGGTGCGTTCGGTGGCCGAGCTGGTGCAGGCGGTGATACCCCACAGAACCTCGCAATGAAGGAGCAGTCAAGTGACGCAGAAGAACCTTTCCGGAAAAATCGCCATCGTGACCGGCGCCGCCAGCGGCCTGGGCCGCGCCATCGCCGAGCGGCTGGCGGCGGACGGCGCAACGGTGGTGGTGGCCGACATCAGCGAGAAGGGTGCCGCGGTGGCGGCGGCCATCGGCGGCCACTTCGTCCAGGGGGATTCGGCCAGGCGCGCCGATTGCAAGGCGCTCGCCGACACCGCCCTGGCCGAATACGGCACTGTGCACATCCTGGTGAACAACGCCGGCTTCCAGCACGTCTCGCCCATAGAGGATTTTCCCGAGGACATGTGGGACAAGATGCAGGCGGTGATGCTCACCGCCCCATTCCTCCTCACCCGCTATTGCTGGCCGGCCATGAAGCAGCAGCAATGGGGGCGCATCGTGAACATCTCCTCCATCCACGGCCTCATCGCTTCGCCCAACAAGGCCGGCTACATCGCCGCCAAGCACGGCCTGGTCGGCCTCACGAAGACCGCGGCGCTGGAAGGCGGCGCCCTCGGCATCACCGCCAACGCCATCTGTCCGGCCTACGTGCGCACGCCGCTGGTCGACAACCAGATCGCCGACCAGGCCAGGACGCGCGGCATTTCCGAAGCCGAGGTGATCGAGAAGGTTTTTCTGGAGCCGGCCGCCATCAAGCGCCTGATCGAGCCGGCCGAGGTGGCCGACTTCGTCGCCTACCTGTGCAGTCCCGCCGCCGGCGTCATCACGGGATCGGCGCTGACCATGGATCTGGGCTGGACGGCGAAATAGGGATAGGCTTGGCGCCTGGATCGCTCGGCCCGCTTAGGGTTTCACCCGATGCCGCCGTTGCCCGCCTGCCGCTAGACTGAACGATTGAGGAGAATCACTTGCGCGTCGCCCTTCTCGTTACCTGCCTCGCCGATCTCATGAAACCCGGCGTTGCCTTTGCCGCGATCCGCCTGCTCGAGCACGGCGGCTGCACCGTCGAGGTGCCGGAAACGCAGACCTGCTGCGGCCAGCCGGCCTACAACTCGGGCGACCGCGCCACGGCCATCGCACTGGCGCGCAAGGTGCTCGCCGAGTTCGAGGGCTTCGACTACATCGTCGCCCCCTCGGGCTCCTGCGGCGGCATGGTTCGCGCCCACTATCCGGAACTGTTCCGCGACGACCCCGCCACGCTGAAGCGCATCGAGGGCCTCGCTGCGCGCACCTGGGAGCTGACCGACTTCCTGGTCAACGTGCTCAAGCTCGACAGCGTCCCCGGCGACTTCAAGGGCACGGTGACCTATCACGATTCCTGCTCCGGCCTGCGCGAGCTGAACGTCAAGGCGCAGCCGCGCGCGCTGCTGGCCAAGCTGCCCGGCGTGAAACTGATGGAAATGAACGAGGCCGAGACCTGCTGCGGCTTCGGCGGCACCTTCTCGCTGAAGTTCGGCGAGGTGTCGACGCAACTGGCCGACAACAAGTGCGGCAACGCCTGCGCCACCGGCGCCGACGCCATCGTTGGCGGCGACCTCGGCTGCCTGCTCAACATCGAAGGCCGCCTGCGCCGACGCGGCGACCTGAAGACGCAGGTGCTGCACATCGCCGAGGTGCTGGCCGGAGACACTGCAGGGCCGGCTTCAGCCGGCCAAGCGGCGCCAAAGGCCGGCTGAAGCCGGCCCTACGGAACGCGCATGGAACTCCGCGCCAACGAATTCAAGGCCCGCGCCGCCGCCAACCTCGGCGACGCCAAGCTGCAGAAGGGCCTCTCGCTGATCAAGGTCAAGGCGGTGGTCAACCGCGCCGGCGCGGTGGCCGAGTTCGGCGACTTCGAGACGCTGCGCGAGGCCGGCAAGGCCATCCGCGATCGCGTCCTGGCCGACCTCGACCTCTACCTGGAGCGCTTCGAGCGCGAGGCCACCGCGCGCGGCGCGGTGGTGCATTGGGCGGAGAACGCCTCGGACGCCTGCCGCATCGTCGTCGACATCGCGAAACAGAACGGCGTCAGGACCGTCGCCAAGTCGAAGTCGATGGTGAGCGAGGAGGTCGGCCTCAACGACGCCCTCATCGAAGCCGGCATCGAGCCGATCGAGACCGACCTCGGCGAGTACATCCTGCAGATCAACGACGCCGAGCCGCCCTCGCACATCGTCATGCCGGTGATCCACAAGACCGCCGAGGACGTCGCCGACCTGTTCCATGCCAAGCACGGCACGCCGCGCAAGACCGATCCGGCGGCGCTGACGCGCGAGGCGCGCGAGATACTGCGGCCGAAGTTTCTTTCCGCCGACATGGGCGTCTCCGGCGCCAACTTCCTCATCGCCGAGACCGGCTCGACGCTGATCGTCACCAACGAGGGCAATGGCCGCCTGTGCACCACGCTGCCGCGCCTGCACGTCGCCATCACCGGCATCGAGAAGGTGGTGGCCACGCTCGAAGACGCCACGACCCTGCTGCGCCTGCTGCCGCGCTCGGCGACGGGACAGGCCATCACCAACTACGTTTCGCTGCACACCGGGCCGAAGCGCCTCGAGGAAACCGACGGCCCGCAGCAGTTCCACGTCGTGCTGGTCGACAACGGCCGCTCGAAGCTGCTCGCCGGCGAGATGCGCGAGATGCTGCGCTGCATCCGCTGCGGCGCCTGCATGAACCACTGCCCGGTGTATCAGGCCGTCGGCGGCCACGCCTACGGCTGGGTCTATCCCGGCCCGATGGGCAACATCCTGACGCCGTCCTACGTCGGTCTTGAGAACGCCATCGCCCTGCCCAACGCCGCGACGATGTGCAACCAGTGCGGCGTCGTCTGCCCGGTGAAGATCCCGCTGCCGGACCTGATGCGCAAGCTGCGCGAGGAGCAGATGCAGCGCGGCCTCAAGCCCTGGCCGGAGCGCCTCGGCCTCGCCCTGTGGGGCTGGGCGGCGCAGCGGCCGGCGCTCTACGCGCTCGGCACGCGCATCGCCGTGCGCTTCATGAAATGGATGGGCGGCAGCGAGAAGCTGATCCACCGCCTGCCGCTTGCTTCGGGTTGGAGCGACGGCCGCGATTTCCCGGCGCCGACGGGCAAGACCTTCCGCGAGCTCTACAGGGAGCGCCGCTAATGACTGCCCGCGACAACATCCTCGGCCGCGTGCGTTCGGCGCTAAATAGAAAAGTCAGTCCCCAGGACACGGCGAGCATCGACGCCCACATTGCCGCCCACCCAATCGGCCTGCAGCCGCCGCGCGACTGGGAGCCGGAACTGCGCTTCCGCGCCCGCGCGGAGGCGCTCGCCAGCACCGTCGAGAAGGTGTCGGGCCTGCAATCGGTGCCGGGCGCCGTGGCGCGCTACCTGGTCCTGAACAACCTGCCCACCGGCGGTGTCTGCTGGCCCAGCCTGCGCAAGCTCGACTGGATCGGCGCCGGCCTCGGCATGGAAGACCGCCCGGCGCGCGGCGACGACCTCGTCGGCGTCACCGGCTGCTATTGCGCCATCGCCGAGACCGGCACGCTGATGCTGCTCTCCGGCCCCGACACGCCGGCCGCGGCGAGCCTGCTGCCCGAGACCCACATCGCCATCGTCGAGACGGCGCGCATCGTGCCCTTCATGGAAGACGCCTGGGCCCTGCTGCGCGTCGAGCATGGCCGCCCGCCGCGCGCCGTGAACTTCGTCTCCGGCCCTTCCCGCACCGCCGACATCGAGCAGACCGTGACGATGGGCGCGCACGGGCCCTACCGGGTGCATATCATCCTCGTCGGCTGACTTTCCGCCGTCCCGCCGGAACCGACTTTCGCGGATTCGAAATGGGCCCGGCCGTAACATTCCCGTAACCTTGGCTTCATAAACTGCCGGTGTTTATTCAGCCAAGGAGCAAAAATGTTTCCCATGAATCTCAAGCGTACGGCGATTGTGCTCGGTCTGCTGGCCTCCTTCGGCGGCACCTCGGGCGGCGCCCTGGCCCAGGCCGTCAAGGTGGACGCGGGCCTCAAGGAGTACACCAAGGCCAGCGGCGTTTCCGGCAACTTCACCAGCGTCGGTTCGGACACCCTCAACAACCTGATGACGCTGTGGGCCGAGTCCTACAAGCGCTTCTACCCCAACGTCAACATCCAGATCCAGGGCGCCGGCTCTTCGACCGCGCCCCCGGCGCTGATCCAGGGCGCTTCCAACTTCGGCCCGATGAGCCGCACCATGAAGGACGAGGAAATCGTCGCCTTCGAGAAGAAGCACGGCTACAAGCCGACCCCCGTGCCGGTGGCCATCGATGCCCTCGCCGTGTATGTCAACAAGGACAACCCGATCAAGGGCCTGTCGATTACCCAGGTCGACGCCATCTTCTCGGCCACGCGCAAGTGCGGCGGCAAGGCCGAGATCGGCAAATGGGGCCAGGTCGGCCTGAGCGGCGACTGGGCCGCGCGCGACGTCGCCCTCTACGGCCGCAACTCGGTGTCCGGCACCTACGGCTACTTCAAGAAGAACGCCCTGTGCAAGGGCGACTTCTCCAAGCGCGTCGCCGAGCAGCCCGGTTCGGCTTCGGTGGTGCAGAGCGTCTCCGGCCAGATCGGCGCCATCGGCTACTCCGGCATCGGCTACAAGACGTCCGGCGTGCGTGCCATCGCGCTTGCCAAGAAGGACGGCCAGTCCTTCGTCGAGCCCACCGCCGCCAACGCCCTCAACAAGACCTATCCCCTGGCGCGCGTGCTCTATGTCTACGTAAACAAGCGCCCCAACCAGGCCCTGCCGCCGCTGGAGCGCGAGTTCTTCAGGATGGTGCTCTCCAAGCAGGGCCAGGAAGTGGTCATCAAGGACGGCTTCGTCCCGATGCCCGCCGCGATGGCCAACAAGGCGCTGAAGGACCTCGGCATCCACTGACCCATGCCGCACGACGGCAGCGCGCGCGCCTCGCGGCGCGCGCGCCCAAACTTGACGGAGTGAACACATGAGACACATCCCGCAGCGGAAGACCCTGCTCGCCTTCTCCGCCCTGCTGGTGCTGGGCACGATCGGCGGCTGCGCCAGCCATAACGCCTCGAACGGCGGCCAGGCCGGCGCGGCGCCGGCGGCGACGCACTCGGCCCAGACCCACTCGGCTCAGACCCACTCGGCCCAGCGGCAAACCTTCTTCATGGTGCACCACCAGAACGGCCGCCTCTACGCCATGACCGATCCGAAGCTCTATCTCGGCCTGCTGGAGAACGGCGAAGTGCCGCTCACCCGCACCCGCATCGGCGCCGGCCCGGCCGGCGAGACGGTCATCTTCGGCATCACCAAGGCCGACAGCAAGAAGCTCGACAAGCCGACCGATGCCGAGCGCATCTTCGACGGCAAGTTCGGCGAAGTCGGCGCCTTCTACGGCGAGGTCGTGCGCAACGGCCGTTTCCATGTCTTCGGCGAGTGGAAGGATTTCCAGGACTATTTGCGCAACAAGGAAATCACCTTCACCTACACCGAAGTCGGCACCGGCCCGAAGGGCGAGACGGTCATCTACGCCCTCAACAAGGTCACCAAGAAGAAGGGTCGCCCCCTGGCCCTGGTCGAGCAGTTCAAACGGCTGCGCAGCAAGTAAAATACCCATCTTTTCCCGCTGCCGCAGGCGCGGCCCGGGCCCGGCAGGGCACCCCGGGTCGCGTCCTGGCGCGGCGCGGACCGCAAGCGGGGCGGACGCCCTGAGGCAGTGGCAAACCATGGACCAAAGCGAAGTCGACATCACTACCGCGAGCGGGCACACCGGCCGTCGCATGGCCAGGGACCGGCTGTTCAGGCACGTCATGACCTTCGGCGGCCTCAGCGTCATCATCGCCATCAGCACCATCTTTTTCTACCTGGCCAGCGTCGTCGCGCCGCTGTTCTTCGCCCCGCACATGGAGCCGCTGCGGCCCCTGGCGGTCGCCGCCCCGGCCGGCCAGGCCACCGTCCACCTGGCGACCGAGGAGCAGGTCGAGATCGGCCTGCGGGTGCTGGAGCAGGGCGACCTCGTCTTCTTCGGCCTGAAGGACGGCGCCACCCGCCTCGAGGCGCGCGCCGGCCTGCCCAGGGGCGTGCGCGCCACCAGCTTTGCCGCCGGCGACCTGCGCAAGCGCAGCATGGGTTTCGGCCTCGACGACGGCCGCGTCCTGCTGTTCAGGGACGACTACAAGGTCAGCTTCACGCGCGATCCCGAGGATGCGCGCAAGGACATCCGCAGCATCGCCCCCGGCCTGGCCCATCCGCTCGGCGAGCAGCCGCTGGCGGTCGACGATGCGCGCAAGCCCCTCGTTCGCCTGGCGCTGCAGGTGGACGAGGAGGAGGCCACGGTGGCGGCCCTCACCGGGGACGGCCGCCTGCTGCTGGCTGCCTATGCGGTCGAGCGCGACCTCGCCGGCGAATCGGCCGGCGCCGAGCGTACCGCCCTGCGGGAACTGCCGCGACCGTCCGGCGACGTCGATCAACTGCTGCTGGAGGTCAAGCAGCGCGACCTGTATGTCGTTCACGACGGCCGCTTCGTCAGCCATTTCGACGTCCAGGACAAGGAAAACCCGCAGCTCGTCCAGACCGTGGCGGTCGTGCCCGAGGGCGAGCGCGTGACCGCCGCGGCCCTGCTCTCGGGTGGTTTCTCGCTGATCCTCGGCACCGACAAGGGCCGGCTGGCGCAATGGTTCCAGGTGCGCGACGCCGAGAACCGGAACACGCTGACGCGCATCCGCGAGTTCGCCCCCATGGCCGGCGCCGTCGAGAATATCGCCCCCGAACCCGCCCGCAAGGGCTTCCTCGCCGCCGACGCGGCCGGCGCGGTGAACCTGTACTACGCCACCTCGGAGCGCCTGCTGCTGAAGGTTGCCACCGACGGCAGCCCGGCGCGGGTGGCGGCCTTCGCGCCGCGCGCCAACGCCGTCGTGCTGGAAGCCGCCCAGGGCACGATCCACGCCGCCCGCATCGACAACGAATACCCCGAGGTCTCCTTCGGCGCCCTCTGGGGCAAGGTCTGGTACGAGAGCTACGAGAAGCCCGACTACCTCTGGCAGTCGGCCGCCGCCAACTCCGACTTCGAGCCGAAGTTCAGCCTCGCGCCGCTCACCTTCGGCACGCTCAAGGCGGCCTTCTACGCCATGCTGGTGGCGGTGCCGCTGGCGGTGCTCGGCGCGATCTTCACCGCCTACTTCATGACCCCCAGGATGCGTGGCATCGTCAAGCCCTCGATCGAGATCATGGAGGCCCTGCCCACCGTCATCCTGGGTTTCCTTGCCGGCCTCTGGCTGGCGCCCTTCGTGGACAACAACCTGGCCGGCACGCTGCTGACGCTGTTCCTGCTGCCGCTCGGTTTCGTGCTGGCGTCAGGGGCCTGGCGACTGCTGCCGGTTTCCCTCACCCAGGGCGTGGGCGCGGGCTGGGAGGCCGCCCTGCTGGTCCCCGTGGTCATCCTCACGGTCTGGCTGGGCATCAGCCTGGGCCATCCGGTCGAGGCCGCCTTCTTCGGCGGCGACATGCCGAACTGGGTCAGCAACGAACTGGGCTGGACCTATGAACAGCGCAACTCGCTGGTGGTCGGCATCGCCATGGGTTTCGCCGTGATCCCGACCATCTTCTCGATCGCCGAGGACGCCATCTTCAGCGTCCCCAAGCACCTGACCAGCGGTTCCCTGGCGCTCGGCGCGACGCCCTGGCAGACCCTCTACAACGTGGTGCTGCTGACCGCCAGCCCCGGCATCTTCTCCGCCATCATGGTCGGCATGGGGCGCGCCGTCGGCGAGACCATGATCGTGCTGATGGCCACCGGCAACACCGCCGTCATGGACCTGTCGATCTTCACCGGCTTCCGCACGCTGTCGGCCAACATCGGCGTCGAGATGCCGGAGGCCGCGGTCGGCTCCACCCACTACCTGCTGCTGTTCTTCTCCGCCCTGGTGCTGTTCGTGTTCACGTTCTTCATCAACACCCTGGCGGAGCTGATCCGCCAGCGCCTGCGCGAGAAGTACAGCGCCATCTGAGGACATCGCGGACATGCGCAACTGGATCAAAAGCGGCGAACCCTGGATCTGGACGACGGCCGGCGCCGTCGCCCTCTCGCTGGTGGCGGTGTATGCCGTGGTATGGATGACGGCGGCGCAGGGCCTCGGCCACTGGTGGCCGAAGCCGCTGGTCGAGACCACGGTGAAGGAGCGCGACGGCACGGCCCAGCGCCTCATCGGCGAACTGCGCGACAGGGAAGAGATCTCCCTGCTTCGCCTGCGCGAGTCGGGTTACGAGATCGAAAGCCAGGACAAATTCACCACCCGCCTGCTCTTCAAGCAGGGCAACCGGGACATCTATGGCGTCGACTTCCGCTGGATCCCGGCGCCCCTGCTGGGCGAGATGCGCACCCCGCGCGACGTCATCGCCGTCGAGCGCCACGAATGGGGCAGCTTCTTCGGCCATCTCAAGTCGGTCAGGGAGAACGGCCAGGTGGTGGCCGAGGGCGAGACGGCCTGGCCCGAACTGCAGGCCCGGCTGGCGCGCGCCAACAAGCTCTTCGCCGAGATCCTGGGCATCGAAAAGCACGACATCGGCAAGGTCAACTACGCCATGGAGCGCCTGCGCCTGAAGCAGCGCAGGCTGGAGCTGCGCGGCACGCTGACCGAGGCGGCCGCCGCCGACATCGCGCGGGAGCGGGGCGAACTCGAAGCCGAATTCGCCAGGCTGCAGGCGCGCCTCGACGACCTGCGCGCGCAAAACGCGCGCGACAGCCTGACGGCGGAGGTGCAGACCGGGCAGGTCGTCGAGATTCCCTTCGCCAAGATCGCCGACGTCATCCGCCCCAACGACATGGGGCTGGCGCAAAAGCTCGGCCACTACTTCAGGAAGCTGCATGAGTTCATCGTCGACGACCCGCGCGAAGCCAATACCGAGGGCGGCATCTTCCCGGCCATCTTCGGCACCATCATGATGGTCCTGCTGATGTCCGTGATGGTGACGCCGCTCGGCATCATGGCGGCCGTCTACATGCGCGAGTACGCCCGCCAGGGTCCGCTGATCCGCATCATCCGCATCTCGGTGAACAACCTGGCGGGGGTGCCGTCGATCGTCTACGGCGTGTTCGGCCTCGGTTTCTTCGTCTATTTCCTCGGCGGCTCCATCGACGCGCTGTTCTTTCCCGAGGCGCACCCGGCGCCGGTGTTCGGCAGCCCCGGCATCCTCTGGTCTTCGCTCACCCTCGCCCTGCTGACGCTGCCGGTGGTCATCGTGGCCACCGAGGAGGGCCTGTCGCGGGTGCCGCGCTCGATCCGCGAAGGCAGCCTGGCGCTGGGCGCCACCAAGGCCGAGACGCTCTGGCGCACCGTGCTGCCGATGGCCAGCCCGGCCATGATGACCGGCCTGATCCTGGCCGTCGCCCGCGCCGCCGGCGAGGTGGCGCCGCTGATGCTGGTCGGCGTCGTCAAGCTGGCGCCGAGCCTGCCGCTCGACGGCAACTTCCCCTTCCTGCACCTCGAGCGCAAGTTCATGCACCTGGGCTTCCATATCTACGACGTCGGCTTCCAGAGCCCCAACGTCGAGGCCGCCCGGCCGCTGGTCTATGCCACCTCGCTGCTGCTGGTGATCATCATCGTCGTGCTCAACCTGTTCGCGATCCGCCTGCGCAACCGCCTGCGCGAGCGGCTGCGCGGGCTGGAAGGCGTCTGAACCTACTCATGGGAGACATCATGGATACCGAAACGGCAGCGCCACCCCAGCCGCGCGGCCACGCCATCGACATGCGCGCGCTGGAGCGGGCGCCGGCCGGCGAGCGCGCCGCGGAGGCGCAGACCGCCATCGAGGTCAGCAACCTCGACCTCTACTACGGCAGTACCAAGGCCCTCAAGGGCATCGACCTGCGGATTCCGCACAAGCTGATCACCGCCTTCATCGGCCCCAGCGGCTGCGGCAAGTCGACGCTGCTGCGCTGCTTCAACCGCATGAACGACCTGGTGGACATCTGCCGCATCGAGGGCGACATCCTGCTCGGCGGCCAGAACATCATGGACAAGCGCGTCAACGTCGCCCTGCTGCGGCGCCGCGTCGGCATGGTGTTCCAGAAGCCCAACCCCTTTCCCAAGTCGATCTTCGAGAACGTCGCCTACGGCCTGCGCATCCTCGGCGTGAACAACAAGGCCCTGCTGGAGGAAACCGTGGAGAAGTCCCTGCGCGGGGCGGCGCTGTGGGACGAAGTTAAGGACCGCCTTCACGAAAGCGGCCTCAGCCTCTCCGGCGGCCAGCAGCAGCGTCTGGTGATCGCCCGCGCCATCGCCCTCGAACCCGAGGTGCTGCTGCTCGACGAGCCGTGCTCGGCGCTGGACCCGATCGCCACCGCCAAGGTCGAGGAGCTGCTGTTCGAGCTGAAGGACAGGTTCACCATCGTCATCGTCACCCACAACATGCAGCAGGCGGCGCGGGTGTCCGACTTCACCGCCTACATGTACCTGGGGGAGCTGGTGGAATTCGGCCGCACCGACGACCTCTTCATCAAGCCGCAGAACGCGCAGACCGAAGCCTACATCACCGGACGATTCGGATAACGAGGAGCCGACATGTCACTGAGCGAACACATATCCAAGCAGTTCGACGCCGACCTGGAGGAGGTCCGCTCGCGCGTCCTGCAGATGGGCGGCGTGGTCGAGGCGCAGATCCTCGCCGCCATCGTCTGCTTCACCACCGGCGACCACGACAAGGTGACCCAGGTGGAGGAGACGGAATTCCGGGTCAACGCCTTCGAGGTCGAGATCGACGACATGTGCGTGCACATCGTCGCCAAGCGGCAGCCGACGGCCAGCGACCTGCGCCTGATCATGGGCGTGAGCAAGATCGTCACCGACCTCGAGCGCATGGGCGACGAGGCCGAGAAGATTGCCCGCATGGCCCGGCAGATCCACGAGCGGCGCGGCCTGCAGATTCCGCGCTCGGCCGAAGTGCGCCGCTCCGGCGACCTGGCCGTGTCCCAGCTGCGGCGGGCCCTCGACGCGATGGCCCGGCTCGATTCCGAGGAGGCCGAGAAGATCATCGGCGAGGACGTCAACATCGACGTCGAGTTCCGCAACATCCTGCGCCAGCTCATCACCTTCATGATGGAAGACCCGCGCACCATCTCGACGGCGCTGGAGATCGCCTGGATCGCCAAGGCCATCGAGCGCATCGGCGACCACGTCAAGAACGTCGCCGAGCAGGTCATCTACATCGTCCGCGGCACCGACATCCGCCACATCAGCAAGGAGCGCAAGCGGCTCGGCGGCGGCGCCGGAGAGGACAGGTAACCCGATGGAATGCCGAGTCCTGGTGGTCGAGGACGACCCCGCGATCCAGGAGCTGCTGCGCTTCACGCTGCGCAAGTCCGGATTTTCGCCGGTGCTGACGGCCTCGGCCGAGGAGGCCATGACCGCCCTCAACGGCGCCCTGCCGGACGTCCTCATTATCGACTGGATGCTGCCGAAGACTTCCGGCATCACCCTGGCCCGGCAGCTGCGCCAGCATCCCCGCACCGCCGGCCTGCCGATCATCATGGTCACCGCCCGGGGCGAGGAGGGCGACCGCATCGAGGGCCTGGAGACGGGCGCCGACGACTATCTGGTCAAGCCCTTCAGTCCGCGCGAGCTGGTGGCGCGCATCCAGGCCCTGCTGCGCCGGCGCGCGCCGCACGTGTCCGAATCGGTGCTCTCCGCCGGCCCGCTGCGCCTCGATCCGACCACCTATGAAGTCACCCTCGACGGCAGGCGCATCGTGCTGGCGCCGACCGAATTCAAGCTGCTGCGCTTCCTCATGGCCAATCCCGGGCGGGTCTTCAGCCGCGCCCAGGTCCTCGACAAGGTCTGGGGCGACCATGTCTTCATCGAGGAGCGGACGGTGGACGTGCATGTGCGCCGCCTGCGCCAGGCGCTGGGCGGAGACGGCGAGCACCTGATCGAAACCGTGCGCGGCGCCGGCTATCGCCTGGCCGCCGCACCGGCTTGAGATGTCCGGCCACGGCCAGCCTCCCTCCGGAAGCGTGAGGCGGACCCCGGCCGGCGCCCGGTCGGCATGAAGCCGAAGTCCTTCTGGAGCGATCTGCTGCTCGGGCTGGCGCTGATTGCCCTGCCCGCCGCACTGCTCGGCGGCTGGCTCGGCGCCGCCGCCGGCTGGGCCCTCGCCGCCCTCGGCCTGCTTCTCCTCCACGTCCATCACGGCCGCAGCTTCGCCCTCCTGCAGGGCTGGCTGAGACGCCCAGACGCCAGGACGATTCCGGATGCCCGCGGCGCCTGGGGGCAGGTTTTCGTCGACATTCACCGGCTGCTGCGGCAGGAAGCCCAGGCGCGAGAGCGCATCAAGGCCGAACTCGATGTCTTCAGCCAGGCGGCCGAGGCCTCGCCCGACGGGCTGGTGATCCTGGATGCCGACGACCGCATCGTCTGGTGCAACCGCATGGCCGAACTGCACCTGGGCCTGCGCGGCGAGCGCGACGCCGGCCTGCTGGTGACGAACCTGGTGCGGCTGCCGCGGCTGGCCGACCTGATCGCCCAGCCGCGCAAGGGCGAATCCCTGCTGTATCGCCCGCCTGAGTTGAAGGGCGGCGTGCTCTCCCTCGAGGCGATCCGCTTCGGCAAGGACCGCAAGCTGCTCATCAGCTTCGACGTGACGCAGATCGAGCGGGTGGATGCCATCCGCAGGGACTTCGTCGCCAACGTCTCGCACGAGCTGCGCACTCCGCTGACGGTGATATCCGGCTTCATCGAGCACATGGCCGAGGAACCCGTCACCGACGCGGAGGAGGCGCAGCACCAGCTCGGCATCATGGGCGAGCAGGTGGTCCGCATGCTGCGCCTGGTCAACGACCTGCTCATCCTGTCGCGGCTGGAGGACGAGACGCAGGTGCTGCGCGAGGAGGAGTTCGACGTGCGCGACCTGATCTACGAAGTCTCCGGCGAGGCGCGCCGCCTCTCCGCCGGGCGCCACTCCATCACCTGTGAGGTCGTGCCGGCGACGCTCAAGGGCAGCCGCGACGAGCTGCACAGCGCCTTTTCCAACCTGGTCAGCAACGCCGTGCGCTACACGCCGGAGGGCGGCCGCATCGTGCTGCGCTGGCGCGTGAAGGAGGGCAGGGGGATTTACAGCGTCGAGGACACCGGCATCGGCATTCCCGAGGAGCACATCCCGCGGCTGACGGAGCGCTTCTACCGCGTCGACCGCGGCCGCTCGCGCGAATCGGGCGGCACCGGGCTGGGACTGTCCATCGTCAAGCACGTCCTGCTGCGCCACCAGGCCACCCTGGACATCCAGTCCGTCCCCGGCGCCGGCAGCACCTTCAGCGCAGTCTTCCCGTCCTGGCGCGTCACGTTGCCGCAAGACTGAGGTCCGGCGCCCTTTCCTCCGCTTCGCCTGCGTGCGCCTCGATCCGGTTCAGCGCGCGATGCACCGCCCGCCGGGCGGCGGCCGCCAGTTCGCGCCGTTCGGCGCCGCGGCCGTCGAGCGGCGGCAGGATGTCGAGGCGGACCTGCAGGCCGGAAGCCGACGCCAGACTGCGCAGGGACTGCAGCAGCGTGGTATCGCCGCAATACGCCGCCGCGTCCGAGGGCCGTCCCGTCGCGTCGGTGTAGCACAGGGCCAGCGGCTGCACGCGGCAGCCGGCCTCGACGGCGCCCTGCAGCAGCGCGCCGTGGAAGGGTAGCAGCTGCGTGCCGTCGCTGGTGGTGCCTTCCGGGAAAACGGCCACCTGCCAGCCCTGCCGCAGCCGGTCGGCGACGATGGCGCTGGCCGCGTGCGCGGCCCGGCGGCTGCCGCGCGGCATGAACACCGTCTCGGTGCGCTGGCACAGCCAGCCGATCAGGGGCCAGTCGCGCACGTCCGCCTTGCAGACGAAGCAGGCCGGCGTGACCGCGTTGATGACGAAGATGTCCAGCCAGGACACATGGTTGGCCACCAGCAGGGCCGGCGCGGCCGGCGGCGTCGCAGCGGCCGAGCAATGCACGCCGAGCATGCCGAGCAGCTGGCGCGACCAGCGCTGCTTCAGTGCGAGCCGCTGCGGGCGGCCGACGAAGGGGTAGACCAGGGCGGCAGTGGCCAGGCCGCAGCCCAGGTGCAGGCCGACGCGGGCCAGGCGCCAGTGCGCCCGCAGCGCCGCCAGGCGCCCGCTGCCGCCCGACGCGGCGAAGCGGGCATGGGCGCGGTCCGTCATGCCGCCTTCCGCTCGATGAAATGGCGCGCGTAGCGCGCGTCGACGCGCGCCATCGGCAGCATGATCAGCAGGTCGGCCGTGTTGAAATCGGGATCCCAGGCCGGCTCGCCGCCGATATAGGCGCCGGCGCGCAGGTAGCCCTTGATCAGCGGCGGCAGTTCGGCCGGCCGGCCGTCGAAGAGCCGCTCGATGGGCAGCGGATGGCGCGGAAAGACGCGGTATTCCGGCGGCGCCATGTGCTCGCCCAGCCGGCTGAACAGGTTGGCGGCGGCATGGCCGCCGTCGGACATGCCGATGCTGGCGCAGCCGATCAGGTGGCGATAGCCCCCCTGCAGCATGTACTCGGCCAGGCCCGACCAGAGCAGCGCGATGGTGGCGCCGGTGCGATAGTCAGGATCGATGCAGGAACGGCCGATCTCGACCATGCTCTCGCGCAGCAGCTGCAGACGGGTCAGGTCGAACTCGGTTTCCGAGTAGTAGCCGCCGACCCGCCTGGACGCTTCCGGCGAGAGGATGCGATAGGTGCCGACGACGCGGTTGCTGTCCTCGTCGCGCACCACGAGGTGGTCGCAATAGGGGTCGTAGAGGTCGTGGTCGACCCCCGGCGTGCGGGTCGGCAGCCGGGCGCCGAGCTCCTCGGCGAAGACACGGTAGCGCAGCCGCTTGGCCTCGAGGATTTCGGATTCGCAGCGGGCGAGGCCCGCCTGCAGCCGGGGCCGGCGGGGGCGCGTCGTCAGTTTTGCCTGTTGCAGCATGGCTGTCGTCTCCATTGGGTTCATGTGCGGCCCAATGTAAGAGGACGGTATTGCAGACGGATGAAAGGGAGATTGCGTGCAGATGACCGGCGCGCCCGCTGCAACGCATCGGGAGCGCCGGTTGCTTTGCCGGCCTTCTGCAATGGCTGCTGTTGGGATCCCGAAAATGGAGAGGCAGCGCGCGCCGACGTCAGCGAACGGTCCGGTGTGCAGCTCGATGGTTTGGTCCGCAACGAGGTCCGCGGCCCGCGCCGGGACTCAGTCCGCCGCGCCGTAGCCCTGCGGATTCATGCTCTGCCAGCGCCAGGTATCGGCGCACATCGCCGCCACGTCGCGTTCCGCGCGCCAGCCCAGCAGCCGCGCCGCCAGCGATGCGTCGGCGTAGCAGGCGGCGATGTCGCCCGGCCGGCGCGGCGCGATGCGGTAGGGCACGCGCCGCCCGCTCGCCTGCTCGAAGGCGCGCACCATCTCCAGCACGCTGCAGCCGCGCCCGGTGCCGAGGTTGACCGTCGCCACCCCGGCGGCCGGCATGTGCGCCAGCGCCGCCAGGTGGCCGCGCGCCAGGTCCACCACGTGGATGTAGTCGCGCACCCCGGTGCCGTCGGCCGTCGGATAATCGTCGCCCCACACCGAGAGGCAATCGCGCCGGCCCACCGCCACCTGGCTGACGTAGGGCATCAGGTTGTTCGGCACGCCCTGCGGATCCTCGCCGATCAGGCCGCTCTCGTGCGCCCCCACCGGATTGAAGTAGCGCAGCAGCGCCACCCGCCAGCCGGTGTCGGTGGCGGCGAGGTCGCGCAGGATATCCTCCACCATCAGCTTGCTGCGGCCGTAGGGATTGGTCGGCGCCGTCGGCGCGTCCTCGCGGATCGGCACCGAGGCCGGATCGCCGTACACCGTCGCCGACGAGCTGAACACGATCGTCTTCACGCCGTGCTCGGCCATCGCCTCGCACAGCCGCAGCGTGCCGGTTACGTTGTTGTCGTAATAGCGCAGGGGCTCGGCCACCGACTCGCCCACCGCCTTCAGCCCGGCGAAGTGGATCACCGCGTCGACCGGGCGGCGGGCGAAGGCCCCGGCCAGCGTCTCCGCGTCGCGCAGGTCGGCGCGCACCGCCTCCGGCGCCCGCCCGGCGATGCGCGCGACGCGTGCCAGCGCCTCCGGCGAACTGCTGCTGAAATTGTCCACCACCGTGACGTCGTGGCCCGCGGCGAGCAGCTCCACCACGGTGTGCGAGCCGATGTAACCGGCGCCGCCGGTGACGAGAATCGAAGCCATGCCCTTACCCCCGAACCCTTACTTCGAATGAAAGCTCATCGCACGTCGATAGCCGTCGTGCGTGCATATTCTACGGCCAGCGCGCGGCGTTCCGGAATGAACGTGTGGCAGCAGAGCCTGCAGGCCTTACAGCGGGGAGTTGAAATTCCCCAGGCGGGGGAGGGTGTGGCGTACCAGGCGGTCGATGCTCTCCTCGATCGACAGCTCGCCCGTGTCGATGCGAATCTCCGGTGACAGCGGCGGCTCGTAGGGCGCCGAAATTCCCGTGAAGCCCGGCAGCTCGCCGGCGCGCGCCTTCTTGTACAACCCCTTCGGATCGCGCGACTCGCACACCGCGATATCGGCGGCCAGATGCGTCTCGACGAAACGGTGCGCGCCGACGATCTCGCGCGCCAAGTCGCGATCCTCGCGATAGGGCGAAATGAAGGCCGTGATCAGCACGATCCCGGCATCGTTGAACAGCTTCGCCACCTCGGCGATGCGGCGGATGTTCTCCGCGCGGTCATCCGGCGAAAAGCCCAAATCGCGGCTCAAACCGTGGCGCACGTTGTCGCCGTCGAGCACGTAAGCCACGTAGCCCAGATCCAGCAGGCGGCGCTCCAGCTCGAAGGCCAGCGTCGACTTGCCTGAGCCCGACAGCCCCGTCAGCCAGATCGTCGCCGCATCCTGCCCCAGCTTGCGCACGCGCTCCTCGCGCGAGACCTTGCCGCGATGCCAGGTGATGTCAGTGCTGACCGGATCCTGCTCTTTCTTCAATTGGATGACCTCGGCCGCGGCCAGGCTCGGCTTGCGCAAAATTTCATTCCTCAAAACAGTGTGCCCGCACATTTTGCTGTGCGGGAGGTTTTGCGTAGATGACGAAACGGCGCCATGTTAAACGAATCCACCCCTTCGGAATAGCCTGCCTGGCCTATTAGCGACGGCTATGCCCGCCAATTCGTTGCGGGTTGGAACCCGGATCGGCCGACATCATCCGGACAATCTTGGGATTGGCACTCGGCCACCTCCGGCGCCCGCAAGATGAAGCGGACGGCACTGCCGCCGTCCTCCGCACGCTAACTTTTCACCTTCGCCCGTAAGACTTCCCCGACCGCAAGGCACTTTGGCCCACAAGCCGGCACTCTGCCGGTCGGGCGAATTTCAACAGCCTGTCAGGGAAAGACGGTCCTCAGATGACGCGGATCAGTCCGCGCGGGAGGGCGCTGTGTGCTGGCGGCGCTCGACGAAAAGGGAACTGTGCGTTTCCCGCTTGGCTTGTTTCTTTGCCTCGGCCGCTGCTGCGGAAATCTCGTGGTGGTTGTGGTAGCTCCCCGGCTCGACCGGCACCACGCCGATGGAGAGCGAGGGCAGCGGATGCAGAGCCTGCTGTCCGCGCCGGTCCTCGGTGAGAATGCCGCCGCGCGCGAGATCGCCGGCCGTGTAAAGCGGGCGCGTCCGCTCGTCGAAATGGGCCAGGATTCGCACGCAGCGCTCGTGCCAGTCGGCGCTCTGGAACAGTACGAGGAAGTCGTCGCCGCCGATGTGACCGACAAAGTCGAGGCCCTCGTCACTGTGCGTGAGCAGGGTATCGGCAAGGATGCGGATCATGTCGTCGCCACAGCGGTAGCCGTAGACGTCGTTGAAAGGCTTGAATCGGTCGAGGTCGCAGTAGGCGGCGGCGAAGCGCGCGCTACCTTCAAGCAGCCGTGCGATGTGCTCGTCGATGGGCACGTTGCCTGGCAGCTGGGTCAGCGGATTGGCATAGCGCGCCGCGCGGATCTGCATCTCGGTAATCAGTGCCATCAGGTCGTGGCTTTGTCCAACGCCGATGTAGCGGCCGTGCTCGGTGACGATGAAGCCGTCGGCCATGTGGTGCCGCGCCGATCGGCTGATCAGGCGCCCCAGCTCCTGCACGCTGACGGCATGGTCGACCACCAGCGGGGACCCATCCATGAATTGGCTGCAGGGACGTCGGCCGTACAGCTCGCGCCGGTAGGGACGGGCGAAGCGATCGATCAGGTTGTGGCGGTTGATCAGACCGACCGGGATGCCGTCCTTGACCACTGGTACGGCGTGTTCGTCGGGCCGGCTCTCGAGGCGCGCGAAGACGGCGTCGTTGGGGGTCTCCGGCACAACCGGCTCAACTTGGCGCAGCACGGTGCGGGCGGTGGCAAGCGCACGCGGTGACTGCATACCGGGGAAGATGCTGATCCTGCTGCGGGCGAGCGCCAGCGCTACTTCCTCGCTGAGAACGGCGTCGGGCGCCGCATGCGGGCGGGCGATGAAATACCCTTGGCCATAGGCAATGCCGAGGTCGCGCACCATAGCGAACTCTGCCTCGGTCTCGATGCCCTCGGCGATTATATGCACCGCACAGGCCTCAGCCATGGCGTGGATCGAGCGCACCAGCTGGAACTTCAAGGCGTTCTCGCCGATCCCGTTGATGAAATGCCTGTCAATCTTGACATACTGCGGGTGGAGTTCCGTCCACAGGCGCAGATTGGAGAAGCCCTCGCCGAGGTCGTCGATGGCTGTCTCGAAGCCGAGGCTGCGGAAATGGTCGAGCAGGCTACGAACAGCGTCGAAATCAGTGATTTTCTGGTTTTCCGTGATCTCGATGACGACGTTGCTAGGCGAGAGGCCGAGGCTTCTCAGTAGCTGCAAAGTCTCGCCGTTCAGCAGCGTCGGATCGCCGAGGCACTGCGGGCTGATGTTGAGGAACAGCTTGCCGGTCAGTCCAGAAAAAACGAAGGCCCGCAGCGAGTTTTCGCGGCAGATGCGCTCCAGTTCCATGGTCAGCCCGTAGGCCGCAGCGGTTCCGAACAGGGCCAGGGGGGACTCCAGCGGCGAGCCGGCCGGTCCGCGGGTCAACGCTTCGAAGCCGAGGTAGCTGCGGGCGGGGAAGCCGAGGATGGGCTGGAACACCGTGTGCAGCAGCCCCTCCACCATGATGCGGTCGAGCTCGGCCGCCAGCACGGGGCCGAGGGCGACATGCTGCCTCTCAGGGTGCGGCAACGAAACAAGGCTAGACTTGCTTGCAATCATGTGAAGACCCTCATGCTTGATGATGATCGGTAAATTCTGGTAGAGGGCAACGGCCGGGCTCTCTCACTTCGCTGCCGATATGCCAATCTGGCGAAAGAAACCGAGCAACTGCCGCGAAAGCGGGGTTTCGGGGGGTGGGGGCGCTGCTTCGACGCTGTAGCGGTCGGCCAGAGCGGGCGCTGCATTTCGTGTGCGGTGGCGCTGCAGTCCGGATTCGATACTGCGCCAGGCGAGAGCGTGGCGTAGCGGTTTGAGCAGAACCCGGTGAATCTGCGCCTGGTTGATCAAATCGACCAGTACTTTCGAGTCCCGGTGGGTGGTCAGCACGAGAGCGATGATTTGCGGAAACCGGGTTTTGAGCGATTTGAGCAACTGGGTGATATCGTCGCCGCCCAGGCTTACTTCGGAAATGACCAGGGATACGTCTCCTTGCTTCAGGGCGCGGAGTGCCTGATCGACGGTTGCTACCCACTCGACCTGATGGCGGTCGGACAGGTGTCCGTCGAGAATCCCCTTGATTTCAGTGGCGCTGCCCTGATCGTCGTCGATTACCAGGATGCGTCCAATATTCGCTTCGGCTTTCGCCACTATCGGGTTGTCCGCCAAGACGGGCTCGGCACGTCCTTCCAACTGCATGGCGATGCTTACCGCCGATTGAACTGTGGCGCGAATGCCGTCGGGGTTCCATGGCTTGTTAATGAAGCGAAAAATCTCTCCTTCGTTGATGGAGCCGCAAACGGCATCCATGTCCGAATAGCCCGTCAGCAGCATGCGCATCGTGTTGGGAGAAATGTCCCGCGCCTGGCGCAGCAGATCGACCCCGGCCATGATCGGCATGCGCTGGTCGCTGATGAGCGCATGGACCTTCTCGCGCCTGAGGATGTCGAGCGCCACTTGGCCGCTGGTCGTGACATGCACCTTGTAATGCGTCGCGAACATCATGCGCAGCGAGCGCAAAATGCGTTCTTCGTCGTCGACGAAGAGTATGGTTGGCTTTTTGGCTGCCGCCTTGGGGGGCATACCGGAAGAAGGGATGGATGTCTGCGGTTGCATAATAAGCCTCAGTTCAATGCCCGTGGTCGGGGCAGGCTGACGCAGAACCGGGTTCCAACGCCCGGCTTGGAAGCGACCCTTAGCAGACCGCCATGCTTTTGCACGATCTGGTAGGAAATGTAGAGCCCAAGGCCCGTGCCTTGGCCGATCGGTTTGGTAGTGAAGAATGGGTCGAAGACCTTCTTCAAAAGCTCTTCCGGAATCCCCCTGCCGTTATCCTGTACTTCGGCATGAACGTAGTGGTCGTCTGCCGAGGTCTTGACGAGGATGCGGCCGCGGTCTTCGATGGCTTGGGCCGCATTGGTGAGCAGATTGAGGAAAACCTGGTTGATTTGAGACGGCGAGCAGGAAACCTTGGGTATTTCTCCGTAAACCTTCAGCACCTCGGCCTTGTTTTTGATCACGTTGCGGGCAATCAGGAGGGCGCTGTCAAGGCATTGGTTCAAACTGACGTTGTCTATGGGCGACTGGTCCAGGCGGCTGAAGTCGCGCAAGTTAGCGACGATCTCGGAAATCTGCTCTACCCCATGCAAGGTGTCATCAAAAAGATTCTTTACGTCGTCGGACGGAAATGCCGCCTCGAATGCCGCCTTTAATTCGCTGATCGCTCCCAGACTGGACGTTACCGCGGCCTCGTCCGTTTCGCCTGACAGCAAGCGTGCCATCAGCTCGTCGTAGGCATCGAGTTGCAGGCGCATTTGATCCAGGAGTTCGCGCGCTATGCTGAAGTTGTTTTTTACATAACCGAGGGGCGTATTGATTTCGTGGGCGACGCCAGCCACCATCTGACCGAGGGAGGCCATCTTTTCCGATTGCACCAGTTTTGCCTGCGAAGCCTTTAGCTGACTGTAGGCATTGGC
>JAWKYW010000012.1:0-100550 GCA_041396245.1 Rhodocyclaceae bacterium
CTGAAGCTGACGCCGAACATCAGCCTGTCCCTGGAGAACATGCTGATCGGCGCGGCGATCTACTACTTCGTCGATCCGCTCGCGCCCAACTGGGAGGGGGAGATGCGGCGCCTGACGCAAGACACCTTCAGCATCGCCATGCGCTCCAAGCGCTTCCGCAGCACCGGCGGCGACGGCGAGGCCGGCCGTGTGTTCAGGCGCAATGCCGAGCAGATCGTGCGCGAAGGCGGCTTCGGCGGCTACACCATCATGGCCTATACGGAAGGCATCGAATCGGAAGTCATCGGCGCGCTGCGCTACGCCGAGGGCACCATCCGCATCACGCCGAAGTAAGCCGCCCGCCACTTGCCTTTCTGTAGGTCGGCCTTCAGGCCGACAACAGCGGCGGCCGAAGTCGGGCTTCAGCCCGACCTACGGGCGGCTTGCCGGCTGCCCCGCCCGCATCACCGCGCCGAACGCCTCATAGCCCTGCCCGAACACCCGCTCCAGCGCCGGCGCGAAGTAGGGCATCGTCAGCGCCAGCATGGCGAAGCCGGCCATCAGCGTCAGCGGGAAACCGACGGCGAAGAGATTCAGCTGCGGCGCGGCCTTGGTCAGGATGCCCAGCGAAATGTTGGCGATGAGCAGCGCGGTGACGAGGGGCAGCGCCAGCAGCACCCCCATCGCGAAGATCGCCGCGCCCCAGCGCAGCAGGATTTCCCAGCCGGCCGCGGGAAGGGCCGCGGCGGAGACCGGCAGGACGGAGAAGCTCTCCGCCAGCAGGGCCAGCATCGCCAGGTGCCCGTTCAGCGCGAGGAAAACCAGCAGGGCGAGCATGCCGGCCAGCTGCGCCACAACGGGCAGTTGGGCGGCGTTTTGCGGATCGTAGAAAACGGCGAAGCCGAGGCCCATCTGCAGGCCCATCAGTTCGCCGGCGAGGTCGATGGCGGCGAAGGCCAGGCGCATGGTGAAGCCCAGCGCGATGCCGATCAGCCCCTCCCGCAACAGGATCGCCAGACCGTGCCACGAGGCCGGCGCGATGTCCGGCAGGGGCGGCAGCGCCGGCGCCAGCGCCAGCGCGACGGCCAGGCCGAAGGCGAGCTTGACGCGCATCGGCACGGCGGCGTTGTTGAACACCGGCGCGGCGGCGACCAGGCCGAGGATGCGCGCCAGCGGGAAGACGAAGGCGGCGATCCAGGCGTGGAGCTGCGCTTCGGTGACCGTCAGCACGGCAAATGCCCCTCTTCAAACCACGGCGCGCACGGCGACGCGGCGAAAGCCAGTTCGGGAAATGAAAAGCGAATCGCCTGGCGGCCTCCCGCCGTGCCGCCGTGTCCGCCGCGGTGATCGCCTTTCCCGCCTCACCCGATCATCCCCGGAATCGCCTCGAACAGCCGCTGCATGTAACCCGTCATCAAAGTCAGCATCCACGGACCGGCGACGATGAGCGTGACGAAAATGGCGATCAGCTTGGGGATGAAGGACAGGGTCATCTCGTTGATCTGCGTCGCCGCCTGGAAGATGCTCACCACCAGGCCGGTGACGAGGGCGGCCAGCAGCAGGGGCATGGACACCAGCAGGGTGACCTCGACCGCGGTGCGGCCCAGCTCGATCACGCTGCCGGGCGTCACCCGAAACTCCTGACCAGCGAGCCGACCACCAGGTTCCAGCCGTCGATCAGTACGAACAGCATGACCTTGAAGGGCAGCGAGACGATCACCGGCGACATCATCATCATGCCCATCGACATGAGCACGCTGGCCACCACCATGTCGATGATGAGGAAGGGGATGAAGATGATGAAGCCGATCTGGAAGGCGGTCTTCAGCTCGGAGGTGACGTAGGCCGGGATGAGGATGCGCAGCGGCAGGTCCTCGGGCGTGTCGACCCTGGGCGCGTTGCCGATGCCGGAGAACAGGCTGAGGTCGGTCGCACGGGTCTGCTTGAGCATGAACGCCTTCAGCGGCACCGCGCCGCGCTCGAGCGCCTCGTTGAAGGCGATCCTGTTCTCCGCCAGCGGCAGGTAGGCGTCGGCATAGATTTTGTCCGCCACCGGCGCCATGATGAAAAAGGTGAGGAACAGCGCCAGGCCGATCATCACCTGGTTGGGCGGCGAGGTCTGCGTGCCGAGGGCGTGGCGCAGCAGCGAGAGCACGATGATGATGCGCGTGAAGGCCGTCATCATCAGGATGACGGCCGGCAGGAAGGTCAGGCCGGTGAGCAGCACCAGCGTCTGCACCGACAGCGTGTAGGTCTGGCCGCCGCCCGCCGCCGGGGTGCTGGTCAGCGCCGGCAGGCCCTGCGCCAGGGCGGCCGGGCAGGCCAGCAGCGCAGCGAGCGGCAGGCCGAGCGCGAGCAGCGTTCTAGCCCGCATGCTTTCGCTCCAGGATCTGTTTCATCCAGGCGCCGAAGTCCTGGCCGGACCGGGCGGGCTTGGCGGGAGATGTGGCCGCGAGCTTGCCCCTGGGCATCTGGTGCAGGGCACTCACCTGTCCGGGCGCGACGCCGACCACCAGCCAGGTGTCCTCCACCTCGATCAGCACCACGCGCTCGCGCTGTCCCACCGCCATGGCCGAGACGACGCGCAGCGCGCCGGCGGCGCCGCCGCGCGGGGCGGCAATACGCCTGAGCAGCCACAGGCCGCCGAGCAGGGCGGCGATGACCGCGGCGAGGCCGAGAACGACCTGGAGCAGGCCGGCGCCGGCTTCCGGCAGGGGCGGCGCCAATGCCGGCGCCTGCGCCAGCACGGCGCCGGGCAGAACGGCAAGGCACGTCGGAATAAATCTGTGCATGGCGGCAGATTACTGCCGCCGGCGGTTCGGTGAGGCGGGGATTAGGCGGCGAAAATTGCCGCTATTTTGGTGAGTGGTAAGCAGTGAGCAGTGAGCGGAAAAAGCCCCGAGATTTACCGCTCACCGCTCACCGCTCACCGATTCAGCTTCCGCATCCGCTCGTTCGGCGTGATGATGTCGGTCAGGCGGATGCCGAACTTGTCGTTCACCACCACCACCTCGCCCTGGGCGATGAGCGTGCCGTTGATCAGCACGTCCATCGGCTCGCCGGCCAGGGCGTCGAGCTCGACCACCGAGCCGTGCGCCAGCTGCAGCAGGTTGCGGATGGAGATCTTGGTGCGGCCCAGCTCGACGGTCATCTGCACCGGGATGTCGAGGATCATGTCGAAATCCTGCATCGCCCCGGCCTTGGCCCCCTCGCCGAGCGGCTGGAAGATGTCGGCCGGCTGGGGCCTGGTTTCGGTGGCGGCCTGCTCGCCCATGGCGGCGGCCCAGTCGTCGGCGCTGACCTGGTCTGCGGTGTCGGTATCGGACATGGTTCTACCTCCGGGTACTTGCTAGTTCTTGGCGGTTCCGTCGGGCGCGATGAAGCGCTCGACCTTCAGGGCATACTGACCGTGCTGCAGGCCGTAGCGGCATTCCATCACGGGCACATGGTCGACTTCGGCGGTGATGATCTCCTCGATGTCGAAGGGGATGACGTCGCCCGCCTTCATCTTCTGGATCTGGCCGAGCGTGATCTGCCTCTTGCCGAGCTGGGCGACCAGCTCCACCTCGGCCGTCTGCAACTGGCGGGTCAGGGTGCCGATCCAGCGCTTGTCGGAAACCAGATGGTCGCCCTGCATCGTGCTGTAGAGGACGTCGCGGATCGGCTCGACCATCGAGTAGGGCAGACAGAAGTGCATTTCCGCCGTCGAGCCGGAAAACTCGAGGGAGAGGGTGTAGGCGACGACGATTTCGCTCGGCGTGGCGATGTTGGCGAATTGCGAATTCATCTCGGAGCGGATGTACTCCGGCTTGAGCTCGAAGACCGGCTTCCAGGCCTTCTCGAATTCGGCGAAGATCACGTCGAGCAGGCCCTGGATGATGCGCTGCTCGGTCGCCGTGAAATCGCGCCCCTCGACCCGGGTGTGGAAACGGCCGTCGCCGCCGAACATGTTGTCCACGACGAGGAACACCAGGTTCGGGTCGAGGACGATCATGCCGGTGCCGCGCAGCGGTTTGAAGTGCACCAGGTTGAGGTTGGTCGGCACCACCAGGTTGCGGATGAATTCGCTGTATTTCTGCACCCGGATCGGCCCGAGCGAGATCTCCGTCGAACGGCGCATGTAGTTGAACAGGCCGATACGGAGATACCGGGCGAAGCGCTCGTTGATGAGCTCGAGCGTCGGCATGCGCCCGCGCACGATGCGCTCCTGGCGGCCGATGTCGTAATTGCGGATACCGCCAACTTCCTCTTCCTTCTCGGGCTCGTCGGCCTCCCCGGTGACGCCCTTGAGCAGGGCGTCGACTTCATCCTGGGAAAGAAAATCCTGGGCCATGTCCGTGCCGGCTCACTGGATGATGAAGGAGGTGAAGAACACGCTCTGCACCGGATCGTCGTCGGCTGCCCTGGCCAGCGTGGTGGCGGGCCTGGGCGCCGCCCTTGCCGCCGGCGGAGTTGCCGATGGGGCGGCAGCAGGATCGGTCGCAGCGGCAGCGGGATCGGTCGCAGCGGCAGCGGGATCGGTCGCAGGGGCTGCAGGATTGTCCTGCGCCTCGGCCGGGTTCGCCGCAGCGACAGCCTGCCGTTCGCCCGCTTCCTCGGCGGCGGGCGCCTCCGTGCCGGCCGCCGGCGATTGCGGCGGGGCTTCGACCGCGTCTTCCGTGTCCGCTGCCGGCAGCGGCACGTCGAGCACGAGCGGCTTGACGGGGCGGCCGGCGGCGGCCAGCAGCACGTTGTTCGCCGTCTGGCGGATCTCCTCGGCCAGTCGCTCGCGCCCTTCGCCGGTGATGATTTCCGAGGGTTTTTTCGAGGACAGCAACACCAGGGTCTTGTGGCGCAATTCCGGCATGTACTGCTTGATGGCGTCGGCAGCGGATTGCTCGAGCACCCTCAGCGTGGCGGCGACCTGCAGATACTGCTCGCCGCCGTCGCTGGACAGATTTACCGTGAAGGCATCGAGGGGCACGAATACCGGGGGCTTGGGCGGTTGCGGCCTGGCTTCTTGCCGGGGGGCGTCGGCATCCTTGTCCTTCGACAGGAAGAACCATGCCCCGCCGCCGCCCGCGGCCAGCAGCACGACGAGACCGAGCACGAGGGGCAGCTTGCCCTTCCTTTTCGGCTTTTCCTCGCCCTCGACGGCTTCCGGGGCGGGCTCCTCTTTCCTGGATGGCGCTTTCGCCATGAATCACTCCTGAATGATGGCGCTCATTATGTCGAGGCGCGGCGGCAGCCGAAGCGCCGAAAAGCAGGCAAGGCGTCCCTCATTTGGCGTCATGCGAACGTATCGATCAGCCCGCGGCCCTGCCGTATCCACTGCGCGGGGGCATCGGTGCCCGATGCGGCATCGGCGCCGCGCCACCTGCCGCGGCCTTCGGCCGGCGCACCGTCGTTTCCATGCTGCGCCGACTCGGCATTCACGCTGGCCTGGCCGAGGGTGATGCCGGCCTCGGCCAGCATCTCGCGCAGGCGCGGCAGGGCCTGCTCCAGCGCTTCGCGGGCAGCCGGACTGGCCGAAACGAAGGCGGCGCTGGTCTGGTCGCCGCTCACCGTGAGGGTGATTTCCAGCTTGCCCAGTTGCGGCGGCGTGAGGGTCAGTTCGGCGCGGCTTTCCGTGCGATTGACCATCAGGAGGACCTTCTGGCCGACTTCGGCATCCCAGCCGCGGCTGCCCACCGGGGTGTCGATACGGGCCAGCGACGGCGCGTCGCCGGCCGCCGCGGCATGGGCGGGCGGGGCGGCGACGTGCATCGCCGCATTGGGATGAACGGGCTCGCCCGCTGCGGCAGGCATCTGCATGCCGGCGACGGGTGAGGCGGGAACGGCTTCGGACGGGGCCTGCCGGACAACAGCCAGGCCGGTCTCCCGCAGGGGCGAGGCGGCGGCAGGCACGGTTTCGATTTCCGTCGCGGCGGCGTCGTCGGCAGTGGCTGGCGCAAACGGGATGCTCGCTGCCGAAACCAAAGGAGCGCCCGCAGCGGCCGGGCGCGCATCCTTGCCGGCGGCCAGGTTCGCTCCGTCGATGTCTGCTGGCGGGGCGTCCGTGGCGGCGGGCGGCACCGGGCCGGCGTGGGCGGACAGCAGGGCGGCAAGATCGGGTGCGGCCGGCAATGCTTCCGTCGGCGGCGACGTTTCGGCAGCTTCCGGCATCTGCGGCGATTCCAGGGCGGCAATTATTTCTGCTGCCGGGGCCTGTTTTGCCGGTTGGTCGATCCGGGTCTGGAGGACAGTGGCGAAATCGATGCCGCCATCCGCCTTCCCCTCCCTGTCCTTGCCCGTGGTCGCGCTGACCGGGTCGCCCGGGTCGGTGGCCCGGGCAGGCGCGACGGCGGGCATCGGCGGGGCGGCGGAGGACAGTTGCGTCATGGCGGGCACCTCGAGGAAAGTGTTTGCATGCCCCCATCCCTGCAAGGGACGTGCCAACACGCCGGGCCGGGGGTCAACGTCCGTCGTTGCGGAAGGATTTTGCCGCGTGCTCGTCCTGGGCGCGCTGCTCGGTCTTCGCCTCGCCCTGCGCCACGTTGGCCCTGTGCCTTTGCGACAAGGTATCGAAGGCCTTTGCCCGGTTGCGTTTGTCCAGCCATTCCTTTTGTCCGTCGACCGTATGCTGTTTCGAGGCCTCGACGAGGGCGCGCTGCTGGACGACGGCCTCGTCGAGCCTGGCCAGAAAGGACTGGTAATTGCTCCACTCGTCGCGGCTCAGCCCGGCCTGCGCCGCCCGGCGGAAGCGCGCCTCGTATTCGTCGCGATACTGCTCCAGCAGGGCAAGGGTCTTTTCCACCTCCTGCTCGCTGGCCAGCAGGCGTCCCAGCTTGCGCCCCGCGTCGTCCATGTGGGCATTGGACAGGTCCAGCAGCGTCTGCAGGGGAAAAGCCTTCATCCTTCCGCTCCAGGTGAATGTTACGGCCTGAACTTAATATTCTTTAGGGCCGGCGGCAAGGGAGGATTTCACGGCTCCAGGCCGAACAGGCGGTGCAGCTTGAGGGCAGCGTCCTGGTAGCTCTCGCGCTCATCCATGCCCTGCTGCAGGAAGGCCTCGAATCCCGGCTGCATGGCGATGGCCTGGTCGAGGGCGGGATCGGAACCGGCGGCATAGGCGCCGACCGAGATCAGGTCGCGCGCGCGCTGGTAGCGCGAGTAGAGGTGCTTGAAGCGCCGCACCGTGTCCAGGTGCAGCGGCTTGACCAGGCCGGCCATGGCGCGCGAGATCGAGGCCTCGATGTCGATGGCCGGATAGTGGCCCTGGTCGGCCAGCTGGCGCGAGAGGACGAAATGGCCGTCGAGGATGGCGCGCGCGGCGTCGGCGATCGGGTCCTGCTGGTCGTCGCCTTCGGCCAGCACGGTGTAGAAGGCGGTGATCGAGCCGCCGCCCTCCGGCCCGTTGCCGGCGCGCTCGACCAGTTGCGGCAGGCGGGCGAAGACCGACGGCGGATAGCCGCGCGTCACCGGCGGTTCGCCGATGGCCAGCGCGATCTCGCGCTGCGCCATGGCGAAGCGCGTCAGCGAGTCCATGATGAGCAGGACATGACGGCCCTGGTCGCGGAAATGCTCGGCGATGGCGGTGGCGTAGGCGGCGCCCTGCAGGCGCATCAGGGGGCTGGTGTCGGCCGGGGCGGCGACCACCACCGCGCGCTTGCGGCCCTCGGCGCCGAGGATGCTCTCGATGAACTCCTTCACCTCGCGGCCGCGCTCGCCGATCAGGCCGACGACGATCACCTCGGCGGCGGTGAAGCGCGCCATCATGCCGAGCAGCACGCTCTTGCCCACGCCGGAGCCGGCGAACAGGCCGAGGCGCTGGCCGCGGCCGACGGTGAGCATCGCGTTGATGGCGCGGATGCCGACATCCAGCGAGCTGGCGATGGGGGCGCGCTGCAGCGGGTTGAGGGGCCGGCTTTGCAGCGAGCGCGTGTGCCTGGTATTGAGCGGCCCGAGGCTGTCGAGCGGCCGCCCGGCGCCGTCGAGCACGCGGCCCAGCAGTTCGTCGCCCACCGGCAGGTGCTTGGCGCGGTCGGACTGGCGCCGGCTCGGCGCCCGCCTTTCGGCGACGGTGGGCAATTCCTGGGGGCTTTCGAGGGGCACCACGCGGGCGCCCGGCCCCATGCCGTAGACGTCGTCGGTCGGCATCATGAACAGCTTCTCGCCGGAGAAGCCCACCACCTCGGCCTCCACCGCCGCGCCGCCGGGCATCGCGACATGGCAACCGGAGCCGAGCGGGAGCTTGAGGCCGGCCGCCTCCATGACGAGGCCGTTGATGCGGGTGAGCCGGCCGCTGATCAGGTAGGGGCCGGCGTCCGCCGCCAGGTTGCGGCAGTCGCCGAGGAAGCCGCGCCAGCGTGCATGATGCGGGTTCACTGCCCGGCGCCCTCGATCCAGTCGTCGCCGACGCCGATGCCCTCGAGGACGCGCCGCCAGCGGCTGCCCACGCTGGCGTCGAGATGGCTGCCGCCCGCCTCCAGGCGCAGGCCGCCGCGGGCGAGGGCGGCTTCCTCGAAAATGCGATGGCCGAGGTGGGCGAGCTGGTCGCCGAGGCTGGCACGCACCAGGGAAGCATCTTCCGGGTGCAGGTAGAGGGCGGCATGCTGGTGCGGCAACTGCGCCAGCGCCTCGCGCACGACCTCCAGGATCACGGCCGGGCGGGCGGCGATCGTCTGCCGGACCACCTGGCGGGCGATCTCCATGGCGAGGCCGAGCAGCTCGTCGGCGACCTGCTGGTCGAATTCGCCGAGTGCGCCTTCCATCTGCTCGACCAGGGTATGCAGGCGCAGCGCCTCCATGCGAACGCGTGCCGTGCCTTCCTCGTAGCCGGCGTCGTAGCCCTGCTTGTGGGCGTCGCGATGGATGCTCTCGATGTCGTCGGCGGTCGGCAGGTTGCCTGCCGGCGCTTTCCGCGCCGTGCCGGCGGCTGCCTTCTTCTGTTCGAAACCGGCCAGCTCCCAGCGCTGCCAGGCGGTGAGGCTTTCCTTCGGGATGATCACGTTCGACATGGCATGCCGGCCGGCCGTCAGACGAACTCGTCCTCGCCCTTGCCGCCGAGCTGGATCTGGCCCTCGTCGGCGAGGCGGCGGGCGATCTTGAGGATCTCCTTCTGCTCGCGCTCGACCTCGGACAGGCGCACCGGCCCCTTCGACTCGAGGTCCTCGCGCAGCATTTCAGCGGCGCGCTGCGACATGTTCCTGAAGACTTTCTCGCGCATGGCCTCGTTGGCGCCCTTGAGGGCGAGGATGAGCGACTCCGACTGGATCTCGCGCAGCAGCAGCTGGATGCCGCGATCCTCGACGTCGATCAGGTTGTCGAAGACGAACATTTCGTCGATGATCTTCTGCGCCAGGTCCGGATCGTACTCGCGCACATTGTCGATGATCGCCGTCTCGTGCGCCGTGCCGACGAAGTTGAGGATCTCCGCCGCGGTGCGCACGCCGCCCATGGCCGTCTTCTTGATGTTGGCCGAGCCGGACAGGACGCGCGTCAGGGTGTCGTTGAGTTCCTGCAGGGCGGTTGGCTGCACGCCGTCGAGGGTGGCGATGCGCAGCAGCACGTCGTTCCTCAGCCGGTCGGTGAAGAGCTTGAGGATGTCGCCGGCCTGGTCGTACTCGAGATGGACCAGGATGGTGGCGATGATCTGCGGATGCTCGTTCCTGATCAGCTCGGCGACGGTGGGCGCGTCCATCCATTTCAGGCCCTCGATGCCGGCGGTGTCGCCGCCCTGCATGATGCGCGAGATCAGGTTGGCGGCGCGGTCGTCGCCGAGCGCCTTTGTCAGCATGCCGCGGATGTATTCCTCGTCGGCCGTCACCGGGGTGCCGCGCTGGGTTTCCTCGTAGAACGCGTCGACCACCGCTTCGACCTGGCTGCGCGGTACGGATTTCAGCGCCGCCATGGCGGTGCCCAGCTTCTGCACTTCGCGCGGGCCGAGATGCTTGAGCACTTCCGCCGCTTCGTTCTCGCCGAGGGTGAGCAGCAGCATGGCGCTCCTGGTGATGCCTTCTTCTCCCATGTCTTCCTTCCCTCCGCCGCCCGGGATGCGGGCTTAGGACACCTTGTTGGCCGGCTGGTTGCCGCCGACCCAGTCCTTGATGACGCCGGCGACGACTTTCGGCTCCTGCCGTGCCATGTCGCGTGCCGCCTGGACTTTCTCGTCGTAGCTGGCGACGCCGCCGGACGCGGCGTAGGCGGCTTCCTCCTGCATGGCCGGAAGCCGGGCGGCGCGTTCCATCAGCTTGCGCAGGAAGGGCCGAACCACGCCGAAGAAAAGGTAGGCGGCCAGCCCGGCGAAGACCAGGTACTTCAGCCCTTCCAGCACCCAGCCGATGAGTGTCGGGTTCTGCCAGACCGGGGTCTCCGCCACGACCTCCGGTTCGGCGACGGCGAAGGGGCTGTTCTGCACCTTCAGCGTGTCGCCCCGCGCCTTGTCGTAGCCCATGGCTTCCCGGACGAGATCGTTGATCTGCGCCATTTCCTTCGCCGACAGCGGCTTGTAGGAGGCCTTGCCGTCGCTGGCGACGGTCTTGCGGTGGTTCAACACCACCGCCACCGACAGGCGCTTGATGGCGCCGACCGGGTTGCGCACGTGGCGGATCGTCTTGTCCACTTCGTAGTTGATGGTGGCGTCGCGCCGTCCCGTCGCGGCCCCTGCCGACGCAACGGTGCCGGCGAGCGCGCCCGGCGTGCCGGGGGCGGGCGGGGCGGTCAGGGGCGCCGTGGCCGGCACCGGCGGCTGGTTGGAGAGCGCGCCGGGCACCCCGGCGGCCTGGGGGCCGCCGACGCCGCTTTCGCTGATCTGCTGGCTGCGGATGGTCGACGCCGGCGCCGGATTCGGCTTGTAGGTTTCGGCGACCTGTTCCGAATGGGAGAAATCGACATCGGCCGTCACCTGGGCGCGGAAGTTGCCGGGACCGACCAGGGGCGAGAGGAGGGTCTCGATGCGCCTGACGTAGATCGATTCGATTTCCTGCACGTATTTCAGCTGCGTGGCGTCGAGGCCGGCACCGCGGCCGCCGCCCTTTTCCGAGGACAGCAGGTTGCCGCTCTGGTCGATCACGCTGACGTTGGCGGCGGGCAGGTGCGGCACGCTGGAGGCGACCATGTGGGCGATGCCGGCGACCTGGTTCGGGTCGAGATTGCGGCCGGGGTGGATGTTGAGCACGACGGAAGCGGACGGTTTCTGCTCGTCGCGCAGGAAGCCGGTCTGTTTCGGGATGGCCAGGTGCACGCGCGCGCCCTGCACGGCGGCGAGCGACTGGATCGAACGCGACAGCTCGCCTTCCAGGGCGCGCTGGAAATTGATCTGCTCGATGAATTGCGACATGCCCAGCTTCTGCGTTTCCATGATTTCGAAGCCGACCAGGCCGCCCTTGGGCAGGCCTTGCGAGGCCAGCCGCATGCGCAGCTCGTGCACCTGCTGCTGCGGCACCAGGATGGCGCCGCCGGATTCGGAGAACCTGAAGGGCACGTTCATCTGCTGCAGCGCGGCAATGATGTTGCCGCCATCGCGTTCCGAGACGTTCGTGAACAGCACGGAGAACGTCGGCGTTCGCGTCCAGGTCCAGGCGGCCATGAGGATCGCCGCCACCATGGACAGGGCGATGATGGACAGCATCTTCTGCTGCATGGGCAGCCGCATGAAGGCGGCGGGCGAAAATTGCGTGTCGGCCATATATCCACCGTTGATCCAGCGCGGGTTCGGGTTTCCGGGTCGGGCCCCGGGCCTCCCGCAGGGATTTCCTCGGCTGTCCCTCAGGGACGGCCTCGGGCATCTGGCGGCATTCTGCCCATGCCACGCAAGAAGCGTTCTGGGAATAAGCGGCAATTTTTGCCCCCTATTTGCCGCCTTGGCCGGATTGGCCCGGGCGTAATCTGCGTCCATCCCTCAATGGGGAAGGCAAATGGAACGCGACCCAGCACGGAACAACGAGGCCGACCGCCTGGCGGAGGCCTTCCGCATATTCAATCAGGCTTCGGAGGAATTGTCCGGCGCCTACACCAGCCTGCAGGAGCAGGTGGCCGGCCTGACGGCGGAACTGGCCCGGGCCAATGGCCGCATCAAGCGCGAATACGCGGAGAAAACGGCGCTCAGCGAGCGCCTGGCGCTGCTGCTCGATGCCCTGCCGGCGGGGGTCGCCGTGCTCGATGCGCAAGGGCGCGTCGAGCAGGCCAATCCGGCCGCCGCCGCCATTCTCGGCGCGGACATCGAGGGCTGCGACTGGGAGGCGTTCGCCGCGGACTGCCTGGCGCCGACGGCGACGCCGGGCGAGCGGGACCTGCCGCGCCAGGAGGGCCGCCGCGTCGCCGTCACGGAGACGCGGCTGGCGGCCAGCGGCGGGCGCATCGTCCTCCTCCACGACGTGACGGAAGCCCACCGCATGAAAACCCAGGCGGCGCGCAACGAGCGCCTGGCGGCGATGGGCGAGATGGCGGCCGGCCTGGCCCACCAGTTGCGCACGCCGCTGGCGGCGGCGCTGCTGTATGCCGGCGCGCTGGAGAACCCGCGCCTGCCGGAGGCCGAGCGCACCCGCTGCGGCAGCCGCGTGGTGGAGCGCCTGCAGCATCTTGAGCGCCTGATTCGCGACATGCTGACCTTCGCCCGCGGCGAGGCAAGCGGCGGCGAATCGATTCCCGTGCCGGCGCTGCTGGCCGAGGCGGCGCAGGTGTTCGCGCCGCTGGCGCGCCGCCGCGAAGTCGCCTTCGTCGTCGCCGACGACAGCGGCGGTGCCGCCGTCAGCGGCAACCGCAAGGCGCTCTCCGGCGCGCTCGTCAACCTGATGGAAAACGCCCTCGATGCCTGCGCTGCGGGCGGTCGCATCGAGCTGGGCGCAAGGCTGGCCGATGGCGCCGTCTGCATCCGCGTGCGCGACGACGGCCGCGGCATCGACGCGTCCACCCAGGCGCGCCTGTTCGAACCCTTTTTCACGACGCGCGCCGAAGGCACCGGCCTCGGCCTGGCGATCGCCCGCGGCGTCGCCCGCGCCCACGGCGGCGGCATCGAGGTCGAATCCGCCCCCGGCGCCGGCGCCCTGTTCAGACTGACTTTGCCCGCTGCGGTGGCACACCCGGCCGGGGCACCCGAACAACCGCAACCGATGGAACGGAGAACATCATGCCTGAGCCACTGAGCATCCTCGTCGTCGAGGACGACCTGCAACTGCGCGACGCCCTGTGCCTGACGCTGGAATGCGCCGGCCACCGCGTCCTCGGCGCCGCCGACGGCCCCGCCGCGCTGCGCCTGCTCGAACGCGAGGCATTCAACCTCGTGGTGAGCGACCTGCGCATGCAGCCGATGGACGGCATCACGTTGCTGCGCGCCATCCGCGCCGGCGCCCCGCATCTGCCGGTGCTGCTGATGACGGCCTTCGGCGACGTGGACAAGGCCGTCAGTGCGATGCGCGCCGGCGCCTGCGATTTCCTGCTCAAGCCCTTCGAGCCGAAGGTGCTGCTCGAGCATGTCGACCGTCACGCCGCGCAGCCGTCGCAGGCGGAGGGCGTCATCGCCGCCGACCCGCGCACGCGCAACCTGCTGGCACTGGCCGCGCGCGTGGCGAAGACCGAAGCCACCGTGCTGCTTACCGGCGAATCCGGCACCGGCAAGGAAGTCTTCGCCCGCCACGTGCATAGTCAGTCGCCGCGGCACGGCGCGCCGTTCGTCGCCATCAACTGCGCGGCGATCCCCGAGAACCTGCTCGAGGCCACGCTGTTCGGCCACGAGAAAGGTTCGTTCACCGGCGCCCAGGCGGCCCAGGCCGGCAAGTTCGAGCAGGCCCAGGGCGGCACGCTGCTGCTCGACGAGATCTCCGAGATGCCGCTGGCCCTGCAGGCCAAGCTCTTGCGCGTGCTGCAGGAGCGCGAAGTCGAGCGCGTCGGCGGCAAGAAGCCGATTCCCCTCGACATCCGCGTGCTCGCCACCAGCAACCGCGACATGGCCAGGGAAGTGGCCGCCGGCCGCTTCCGCGAGGACCTCTACTACCGCCTCAACGTCTTCCCCCTGCAGATTCCCGCGCTGCGCGAGCGGCCGGCCGACATCGTGCCGCTGGCGCGGCATTTTGCCGCCCTGCACGGCAATCCGGCGGCAAGGTTTGCCGCCGGCGCCGAGGCGCTGCTGGCGGCCCACGCCTGGCCGGGCAACGTGCGCGAGCTGGAGAACGCCGTGCAGCGGGCGCTGATCCTGGCCGGCGGCGACACGGTGGCCGCCGAGCACCTGCAGCTTTCCATCCAGTTCGCGCCAGCCCCGGATCTGCCGCAGCCGCCCGCGGCGGAAGAGGGCATCCGCCCCGATGGAAGCCCCCTCGGGGCGTGCCCGGCGGGGAAGGCCCCCGGGGCGCAGGCGGCGGCACGTCCGCAGGCGGCCCCGTCGAACATGCGCGACCTGGAGCGCCAGCACATCCTGGAGACGCTGGCGGCGGTCAACGGCTCGCGCAAGCGGGCGGTCGAGCTGCTCGGCATCTCCGAGCGCACCCTGCGCTACAAGCTGCAGCAGTACCGCACCGCGGGTGCGGTTTGAAGGATGGCATGCTTGTTGCAATCCGGAGGACAGGTCGGGCTTCAGCCCGACAACCAAAGGAAGTCCCTGTGGGACAGCGGCGGTCATGGTCGGCCTGAAGGCCGACCTACAGCACGAGGTTGAATATGGACACACGCGGCATAGACCAGATGCTCTCCGAGCTGCGCGCGACGGCGCAGCTGGCCTCCGGCCAGGCGCTGCAGCCGAAGCGGGCCGAAGGGGCCGGCGGGGCGGGCGCGGCCGATTTCGGCCAGATTCTCAAGGGCACGCTCGATCAGGTGAGCCAGGCCCAGCTCGATGCGCAGAAGCTTGCGCAGGATTTTTCCGCCGGCACCGGCAATGCCAGCCTGCAGGACGTGATGATGTCCCTGCAGAAGGCGAACCTCTCCTTCCAGCAGATGGTGCAGGTGCGCAACAAGCTGGTCTCCGCCTACCACGACATCATGAACATGCAGGTGTAGGCCGGTTCGTAGGTCGGGCTTCAGCCCGACAGCAGCACATGAGACCCCCCAAGTCGGCCTGGTGGCCGGCCTACAGCATCCCCGATTCCCTGGCCTTGCGTTCACGCTCGACGCGGATGATGTAGCGCTGGATCAGCGTCATCATGGGGCCGGGCAGGTCGATGAACTGGCAGCCCGCGCGCTTGCTCCTGACCCCGCTGCGCAGCGTGAATTCGAAGACGCTGCGAACCCGCAGCGTGGCCGTGATCGTGCCGACGTCCGGCAGATCGATGCGGCAGTTGTCGAAGAGGTGGTCGGTCTCGAACTCGATGCCCTCGGGCGGCGCCATCACCGCCAGGCCGCCGCCGCTGATGTCGACCACCGTTGTTTCGACTGTAGTCCTCGAGCCGTCGGCCAGACTGACCGGAATGACGCAGCGCAGGGGGTGGGCGACCGGCGCGGTCAGGCGGTAGAACTCGCGCCGCTGCAGGCGCAGCAGTTCGTCCGGGGTCGCGGCGCGAAATGCCTCCCTGCCCTGGTACTCCGCCGGGGCGAGGCGGCGGACGGTGAACTGGATCTTGACCTTGTCGTGGGTGGCGATGAAGGTCAGCTTCTCGCTCGCCAGCGCCTTGCGGTTCATTTCCGCATCGCTGCCCGGGTCGAGCAGCATGGCGCTGCCGTCGGCCGAAACGGAGAGCAGGGTGGTGAGCAGGAAATCGTTGCCCTGGTTGAAGTAGACGGTGATGAGCGAGCCCTTTCCGCACATGGCGCGCAGGATGAAGGCGATCTCCTTCTTCGAATGCAGCAGGTACTTGCCGTAGTCGTCGGCCTGCACCAGTTCGAAGCGGATCTGCGGGTTCTCTTCAGGCCGGTTGTCGTCGTTCATGCCGCAAGTTTATCCCAGACGCCAAAGTGCGCACCAGCCGTCACGGCGCCGCGGCCTGGGGCGGCGCCAGGCCGTGTTCCATGCGATAGAGCCAGGCCAGCAGCTCGGCCACCGCGACATACAACTGCGGCGGGATGCGTTCGTCGAGGTCGACCTGCATGAGCAGCGCCACCATCTCCGGCGACTCGTGCACGAAGACGCCGTGCTCGCGCGCCCGCGCGATGATCTCCTCGGCGATCAGGCCGCGGCCCTTGGCGACGACGCGCGGCGCGCTGTCGGCCGCCGAATAGGCCAGCGCCACGGCTTCCTGGCGCGGCTCAGGACGAGGCATGGCCGGCTATCTCCACGGCGGGCGGCGGCAGGCCGGCTGCGGCGAAGGCCGCCGCAAGATCGCCGACGGCCTGCCGGAGGAGGGGCGCGTGCGCCGCGTCCGCCGTCACGCCGAGACTGACTTTCCCCGGCGCCAGGCGCAACGCGGCATTCACCTCGCCCAGGCGGGGCAGCACCAGCCTGAGCGTGGTGGACCAGGTTTCGGCGACGGCCTCGCCGCCGTTGTCGTCCGTTCCGCCGTCCTTGCCCTCGCCGCCCGATTGCGCTTCCGCCTCGATCTCCCAGTGCAGCGGCTGGCCCGGCCACAATTCGCCGCGCCAGACGAGGTGCTGGGTGGCGGCGGCATCGAGCTGCTGCTGGACGATCTGCCGCAACTCGGCGGCGAGGCCCGGCGCCGGCGCGGCGCCGCGCCCGGCGGCGGGCGTTTCGGGTGCGGCCGGCTCGTCCGGCAGGATTTCCCCGGCCGTCGGCGCGGCGACCGCGGCCGGCGCAAGGCGCTGCGGGCGGGCCAGGCGCGCCTGCGGCTCGCGCGCCAGGGCCTCGGCCGGATAGCGGCCGGCGATCCATTGCGCCTGGTGCGCTTCGTAGAAAAGCCCGCTCTCGGCGACGGTCTGGCGCAGCGCCGGCGCCAGTACGGCGGCCTGCGGTGCCGGTTGCGGCAGCAGCGGCGCCGCACGGGTGATGCTGGCCGGCTGCGGCGCATGCGCCTCGCCGTCGAGCAGCGTGCTGATGAGTTGCCCGGCGCGCGACAGGATGGGCGGCGGGGAGGGCCGCGTGCTCCCGCCTTCCGCCTGCTCGGCGACGATGAGGCCCGGCGCGCGCGCCGTGACGACCAGTTCGAGGGTGTCCCCCGTCCGCGCCGGCCCCGGCAGCGCCAGGGTCAGGCTGCGTCCGGCGACCAGGGCGCGAAAAGTGCCGTCAGGCTGGGCGCTTTCGAGATGCGCGGTGAAGCGCTGGCCGAGCGGCAGCTCGGGCAGGTCGGCGGGAATGCCGCGAACCGGTGAAACCGGATGGACGACCGATTCCGCCAGGAGTCGCAGACGCGCGGCAAGGTCGCTCGGAATCATAAGTTGTTCGTCCTGTAGGCCGGGCCTCAGCCCGGCGACGGCCGTCGCGCATGGCAGGTCGGGCTTCAGCCCGACGACGGCCCGTGCACTTGGTAGGTCGGGCTTCAGCCCGACGCATGACGCCGGTCGCCCGCCGCCGTCGGGCTGGAGCCCGCCCTACGGGGCGCCGTAGGCCCGGCGCATCGATCGCGCGCGCGCGCCGCCGCCGAGGAAGTGGCGCACCTGCTCCATCCACGGTTCGACATGGCGACGTACCTCGGCGTCGTCGGCGAGGATCTGCCGGATCATGGCCATCTTGCGCGTGCGCTCGGCCTCGGTGAGCGGCGCCGGTTCGCCGTTCGTCTCGAGATGGCGGGCCAGGCCGGCGCAATCCCGCTCCAGCTTCGTCAGCCGGTCCCAGTCGCAGGCGGCGGCGGCTTCGGCCATCTGCGCGGAAATCGCGCCCATCGATTCATACAGGGCCAGCGTGCTCATGCCTTGCTCCCGATCTGCTCCCAGGCGCCCTTCAGCTCCGCCAGCAGGTGGGCCACCTCGTCGAGGATCGCCGGCTGGTCGTGCAGGTTGGCATGGAGCAGGCGCGCGCTCATGTAATCATAGAGCGCGGCAAGCTGGCCCGCCAGCTCGCCGCCGGCTTCCGTGTCGAGGCTGGCCTTCAGCCCGTTGGTGATGATGTTGATGGCCCTGGAGATGGCTTCGCCCTTGCGGGCGATGTCGTCGGCGCCCTCGTGCCGATTCATGTGCAGCGAGGCCGAGGCCACCGCCAGCGAGGCGCCTTCGAAGAGCATGAGCACCAGCTTGTGCGGGTCGGCCGTCTCGACACCGGTTTCTATCCCCGCCTTGCTGTAGGCCGCCTTCGGGTTGTTCATCACCGCAAACATGTTTCGGATCTCCTCGGGTTATTCGCTTGAGCCGCCCGCCTTGGGCAGGTTCGCCAGTTGCTGCTGCAGGTAACTGCTGGTCTGGGTCATGCTGGCGATCATCGCATCGAGCGCCGTGAACTGCGCGCGGTAGCGTTTCTCGATCAGTTCCAGCCGGCTCGCCAGGGCCTCGCGCCGCGAGCCGAGGTCCTTGATCGAGGCGTTGATGCCGTCCATGCGGCCGTCGACCAGGCCATCGTCGTCCAGCATCCGCCCGACCAGCTTGTCGAGCAGGTCGGCGTAGCCGCGGGCGAAGCCGATCGTGCCGCGGTCGCCCGTGGCGCCGCCGGTGATGTCGACCTTCAGGCCGGCCGCGTCGCCGGCGCCGGTCAGGGCCTGGCCCGATCCCGTGGCGGCAATGCCGCCGATGCTGCCGGCCACATCGACGCCGGCCGTCTCGACGGCGGTGCCGAACAGGTCCGCCGCGGCCGTGCCGCCGCCGATGGCCACGATCGAGGCCGAACCGTAGCGGTTTGACGTGATGCTCAGCACGCCGGCGGACTCGGTCACGGTGACGCCGATGTCCGCTGAGGAGAGCGCGCTGGCGCCGTTGATCTTCGACTGGATTTCCGCCGCCAGCGTCGCCGCCGTGTAGGTGCCGGCGGCCAAAGTCAGGCTCGCCGAGACGCCGTCGACCGTGATGTCGAGCGTATCGTTGGTGTCGGCGACGATGGTCAGCGCCGCCGCCGCGCCGCCGACCGCGTTGCCCCGGGTGGCGAGCTGGGTGACATTGACCGCATAACTGCCGTTCCTGGTGTCCGCCGTCGAGGAGACGAAGGAGACCAGGCTGTCGGTCGGCTTGCCGACGGCGGCGAACAGGGTGGAGACGTCCTTGGCGCCGTCGTTCAATGCGGTCGTCAGCTTGCTCGAGTCCAGCTTCAGCGTGCCGTCCGTCTGGAAGGTCACGCCGATGTCGGCCAGGGCGGTCAGGCCGCCGCCGGCGGTGGACAGCGTCGTGTTGAAAATGCCGCGTAACTGGCCCTGCACCGAGCGCACCGTGGCGTCGCCCGTGAGGATCGAGGCCTGCTTGTTGGCGGCGTCGTACTTCGACAGGTCGGTCAGCGTTTTGTTGAGGTCGTTATAGGCCTTGACGAAGGACTCGACGGCGGCCTGGGTGCCGGCGACGTCCCTGGCCACCGTCAGCGCCGTCGTGCCGCCTTCCTCGAGCAGGCTCAGGGTGACACCCTCGATGGCGTCGCTGATCGTGTTGGACGACTTGCTGACGGCGATGCCATCGATGACCAGGGTGGCATTCTGCGCGGCGACGGTCTCGCTCAGGTTGGCCGTGCCCCCCGTGGAGGCGTCGTAGACGAGCCGGGACAGGCCGCTGTTGTCGATGTCGTTGCCGTCATCGTCGGACACGCTGATCTTCAGCGCGTTGGCGAGGCCGGCGTCTTCCGAGGCGATCACCAGCCGGTTGCCGCTGCCGTCGTTGATGATGCTGGCCCTCACGCCGGCATCGGCGGCGTTGATGGCGTCGCGCACGCCGGCCAGCGAGGACTGGCCGCTGGCCAGGGTGATCGTCCTGGCGGATTTGTCCGGGTTGAGCGTGAAGCTGCCGCCGCTGTAGGTACCGAACTGGATGGTCAGCGTGCCGCTGCCGATGCTGGCATCCGTCGTGGCGAAGGCCTCCGACTTGAGCTTCTGCGCCTGGGCCAGCGTCTGCACCTCGATCGAATAGCTGCCGGGCGAGGCTGTGCTGGCAGCGCTTGCCGTCAGTACGGTTTTGTCGGCAACGCTTGCCTTGACGGCGGTAAATCTTGCCGGAGTGGCTAGGGCTGCCACCGAATTCTGGAAGGAGGAGAGGGCGCCCTTCAGGCTGCCGTAGGCGGACAACTGCGCCTGGAGCCTGGCTTCCTTGGTGTTGAGCAGCGACAGCGGACGCTGCTCCAGCGCCATGAGCTGGCTGACCAGGCCATTGATGTCCAGCCCCGAGCCGATGCCCGGTGAAGAGAGCGCCATATTGCTCCTGTTTACCGCCGTTGCGGTTGGATTGCGTTATGCCTTGCTCTTGATCAGCAGGCCCTGCAGCCGATCCAGCGCCCGGGTAATCGCCAGCACCTCCTCGTTGGGAATCTGCCGGATCACCTCTTTCGTGGCGCCATCGACCACCCGGATCACGGTCTTGCCCGTGTCTCCGTCGACCGTGAATTGCAAATTCTGTGCCACAGGCTCAGCGATACGCCGAAGCTGCTGCGCGACCTGCTGCACCTGTTCGCGGCTGGGACGGGCTTCCGGCGCCGGCCCGGCTTTCGGTTCGGCGGGTTTTGCCTGCGCGGGCGGGGAAACGCTGCCTGGCCCGGAAATCTGTTGTATCGCCATGTTCCTGCTCCTTGAACATTGCGACGACGCGGGCGGCCTTGTGGGCCGGCCCGCGCATCGTCATGCTGCGACTGCGACCTGCCTTAGCCGCGGAGCAGCGTCAGGACCTGGTTCGGCAGCGCGTTGGCCTGCGCCAGCATCGCCGTTCCCGCCTGCTGCAGGATCTGGGCGCGGGTCAGGCTCGCGGTTTCGGCCGCGAAGTCCGTGTCCTGGATCCGGCTGCGGGAGGCCGTCAGGTTCTCGGCCGTCGCCTGCAGGTTGGAAATGGTGGACTCGAAGCGGTTCTGGATGGCGCCGAAGGTGCTGCGCAGAGTGCTGACAGAAGTCAGGGCCGCATCCACCGCGAGAATGGCATTGTTGGCATTCGCTACGCTGGTGACGCTCTGTGCCGCGAGGTTGCTGGATGCGGCGAGCAGAGTCGTTGCAAATCCGGCTGTGGCCTGCGTACCGCCAAGCGTAATGCCGGACGAAGATTGCAGGGAGACTTGGCCGCGATACGTTTCGACACTGGCACCAACAGCGCCGGCAGTTGCCGAGACAAGTGCTGTATCGTTTCCACCCGTATTTCCGGAGAACACTGTGTTAAGGACGTTGGGGCCGCCACCGGTTCCGGCGGTGGTTGTGAAGGCTTCGCTTATGGCGATGTTGCGGCCGTCTGCGGCAACCAGTTGCAGTTCGCCGCTCGAGTTCTTGGTGGCCACGACGCCGGTCGTGCTTTGAAATGAATTGATGTTTTGTACGGCTGCATCGATGCTTACATCGTCAGTTGCCGTGATAACGGACTGGCCGTTGATTTGCAGCGTGTAACTCGCAGTGGCTCCGGTGTTGGCGGTCCATTGGAGGAAATCGCTCGTGCCGGCAACCCCGGTTGCTGCAGCAGCAAACGTCAGCGTAGTATTTGCGCTCGCGGTGACACCAGCTACGCCGCTTGAGTTGATGGCGGCCGCTTTCGCGAAGGCACTGGTCGCGTCCTGGTACGTGGGAGAGGCGGACCCGACATAGTTGCTGGAGTCGGCGATGTTGGTTCCGTTCAGGCTGAAGTTCGAGCCATTGAACGCCGTGGCCGAAACGCCTGCATAGGCGGCGCCATTTGTTGTCAGGGTACGCGTGCCAGAGGCGGCTGCTGCGCCCGCGGCCACGACCACTGCCGTTGTTCCGGAGGAGCTGACGTATGAACCAATGTTAGCCGCCCTCATGCTCGTGCTGAGACCGACCGTAATCGTTTCGTTCACGTTCGCGCCGACCTGGAAAGTGGCGTTGCCGAAGGTGCCGTCGAGGATCTTCTGACCGTTGAACGAAGTCTGGGCGGCAATCCGCTCCACTTCGGCGATGCGCTGCTGCACTTCCTGGTCCAGCGCGGCGCGGTCGGAGGCAGAGTTGGTCGAGTTGGCCGACTGCACCGCCAGTTCGCGGATGCGCTGGAGGTTGTTGGTCACCTCGCCGAGGGCGCCTTCCGCCGTCTGCGACAGCGAGATGCCGTCGTTGGCGTTGCGGGCGGCCTGGTTGAGGCCGCGGATCTGGGTGGTGAAACGCTCGGCAATCGCCAGGCCGGCGGCGTCGTCCTTGGCGCTGTTGATGCGCAGGCCGGAGGAGAGGCGCTGGAGGGCGGTGGCGAGCTGGGTTTGCGACGTATTGAGGTTGCGTTGCGAGTTGAGCGACGCGATGTTGGTGTTGATGACCTGAGGCATGACATATCTCCTTGCAAGTTTGAGGGTTCTGACAGCCTTTCGCCCCCTGACTCCCGATCCGGCGGGCGTTGATGTCGCCGTCAAGAGCTATATCGGTCAGACCAGGGAAAACTTTAGGGTGAAATGGCAAGGCGCCGATCTACCGCATTGATATGCAAGGAATTGCTGTTTTGGATGAAAAATCGCCTCAAGATTCCTAAACCCGTGCCGATAACGCCTGTACACGCCTTCTTGCGTGCAGGGTTTTAAATCCCCTGACTCCCACACCGATCGCCGGCTTGCCGGCGATTTGTGTTTCCGGGACAGGAAATTGCGGGGACTCAATCGGCGGCAACGACGCGGTTCTTTCCGCGTTTCTTGGCCTGGTACATCGCCGCATCGGCGCGGGCGATGGTTTCGCCGCGTTGCTCGCCGGGGCGAAAATCGGTGACGCCGGCGCTGAAGGTCAGGAGCAGCTTTTCGTTCCTGTGCATGAAGAAGCGGCGGGTCAGCTCCCGCTGCAGGCGGGTCAGGGCGGAGATGGCATCGGCCAGCGGGGTGTCGGGCAGGATGATGAGGAATTCCTCGCCGCCGTAGCGCGCCAGGGTGTCGTGCGGGCGCAGGGTCTCGCGGATGACCCGGGCAAGATGGACTAGGGCGTCGTCGCCGGTCTGGTGGCCGTAGGTGTCGTTGAGCGCCTTGAAGTTGTCGACGTCGAGCAGGGCGACGCAGACCGGGGTCTGCCGCCGCTGGGCGCGCGCCAGTTCGCGGTCGAGGGTTTCGTCGAGGCCTTTCCGGTTGAGCGCGCCGGTAAGCTGGTCGTGGCGCACCATCTCGCTGGCTTCGGTGAGTTCGCTCTGCAGCCGGGCGACTTCCCGCTCGGCCTCGTCGACGCGCGCCTTCATGGCGCTGAGGTCGTCGCGCGAGCGCTGGGCGTTGAGCTGGATGATGCGCGTCTCGCGCATGACTTCCTCGATGACGTCGTTCAGTTCGGCCAGGTCGTTGGCGGCGCCGATCTTCACGGCGCACCGTTCGATCTTGTGGTGGTAGTCGCTGGTCGATTCGGAGAAGCTGGCGAGGTGGTCGACGAAGCCGGCGAGCATGGTCTTCAGCCGTTCCTTGGCCTCGCTCAGGTTTTTTTTCAGGGCGCTCTGGCGATAGATGACTTCCTTGAGGCGCTGGCCGACGTCGTCCAGGCGGCGGATGTTGAGCGGCTGGCCGAAGAGGTCGAGCACCATGCCGATCTGGCCCTGCACCCATTTGTCGTCCTCGACCAGTTCGCTGATGTTTTCGATGACGAGATGCAGCAGCTTCTGCAGGGCGGCCTTCAGCTCGGCCTGGTCTTCGGCAACGTATTGCAGGCGATAGTTGAACTGTTTCAGGCGCTTGGCGAGCAGGGCAAAGGTGGCCGCGTCGCGCGTCTGGCGCAGGCTGGTAGCCAGTGCCGTGGCTTCCTCCGCCAGTTCCGGCGTGTCGACCAGCAGCATGCTGACGGTGCTTTCCACCAGTTGGGCGATCAGTTCGCGCAACTCGCTGCCGGGCAGGCGCATTTCGGCCTGGCCTGTGATCGGGGTGGTAGCCGGGGTCGCAGACGGGGTAGCAGCCGCGTCCGGTCCGGCTTCGGCGGCGGCCGCGACGGCGTCGGCGTGGCCGACGGGTTCGGGCGTGGCACCCGTCTTCGACCAGGACCGGAGGAGCGAGTACAGGCGTTCGTGGAGGTTGTCCGGGTCGGCGCCGGCGGATTTCAGTATGTGCTCGACTGCATCGCGCTTCTTGGCGGGGGTCAGGCCGGCATGGCGGCGTTCCATTTGTCCGAGCAGTTCGCCGATCAGCGTAGACCAGTCGGTCGGCTCGGCCTCGAAGGTTTTCAGCAGGGCCAGCAAGGTGGCCGTCAGGGCCGGCCAGTCCCGGCCGGCGATGGCGGCGTCGAGTTGCTGGCCGAAACGGACCTGCTCGGGCGTGGCGCGCGGCAGGCGCCCGGAAAGGGTTTTCAGGCTGCGCTCGGGGAATGCCTCGCCTTCGGTCGTGCCGGCGATCTCGTGGTAGAGCGCGCGATAGTTGTCCGGGGTCGGCGGCACGCGGCGGGAGGCCAGCCGGCGCAGGGCTTCACGGGCGATTTCCGAGGGTTGGGTGATCTCTGCCATGAGTGATGGATGTCCTTCGCCGTGGGTTAACGGCAGGAATCCGCCGGACTTGAAGTCCGAAGCCGATGGCGTTAATCGACCAGGCCGCGCTTGAGGCCGTAATGGGTCAGCTCGGCGTTGTTCTTCAGCCGCATCTTCTCCAGCAGCCGGGCGCGATACACGCTTACCGTCTTGACGCTGAGCTTGAGCTCCTCGGCAATCTGGGTCAGGGTCTTGCCGGAGGCGATCATGACCAGGGTCTGATATTCGCGGTCGGAGAGTTTCTCGTGAACCGGGCGCTCGCTGTCGTCCGTAATGGCGTTGGCCAGCTCTTCGGCAAGCGAAGGGCTGACGTATTTCTTGCCGCCGGCGACCTGCCGAATCGCGGTGACCAGCAGTTCCGGAGCGCTTTGCTTGGTGAGATAACCGGACGCGCCTGCCTTGAGGGCGCGAATGGCGTACTGCTCCTCGGGGTGCATGCTGAGCATGAGCACCGGCAGTTTCGGATATTCCTTCTTGAGCTGTTTCAGGGTGTCGATGCCGTTCTTGTCGGGCATCGACACATCCATCAGGACCACGTCCCATTCGCCCTGGCGGACCATTTGCAGCGCCTGCAGGCCGTTCTTGGCTTCGCCGGCAACGACCATGTCTTCCGAGTCGGTCAGTATCTGGCGCAGGCCATGGCGAACGATGGCGTGGTCGTCGGCGATCAGGATGCGGATGTGCGGCGTCATGACGATTGGCGTCCTCTATTACTGGTTCGGGTCCGGCCGGACCGTCTCGTTGGGTCTGAATGGCGCCCGCAACACGATGCGGGCGCCCTGCGGGGTATTGCGGGACAGTTCGAGCGAGCCGCCGAGGTCGAGCATGCGTTCGCGGATGCCGCGGAGTCCGAATGATTTCGGCTTGTTCAGGTCGCTTGCGGAGATGCCGCAGCCATTGTCGGAAATTTCCAGCAGGAGGCTGTCGCCTTCGACCTGGAGCCGGACGCCGACGCGGGTGGCCTTGGCGTGTTTTGCGACATTGGTGAGGGCTTCCTGGAAAACGCGGAAAAGCGCCAGCGAAGTTTCTTCGTCCGGATCGATATCGTGGGCAATGCCGGAAGTGTCGCAACCGAGGCCGAACCGCTGGGAAAAATCATCGGCCTGGCATTCAATGGCCGCCGCGAGGCCGAAGTCCTTGAGTATGCCGGGGCGCAGCTCGCGGGCGACGCGCCCGGCCGTATTGATGGCGTCGTCGATGAGGCCTTCGATGCCGCGCGCCCGCTTTCGCAGCTGCAAGGGATCGGAGGGAAGCCTGTTCGAGAGCAGCGAAGCCTCGATCTTGATCGCCACCAGCGTGCCGCCGAGTTCATCGTGTATGTCCCGGGCGATGCGCTCCCGTTCCTTTTCCTTGGCGGCCTCGAGGTGGGATGACAGTTCGGCCAGTTGCGCCCGCGATGCCCGCAGTTCGTTTTCGGCCAGCTTGCTTTGCGTTATGTTCGAGGCTATGCCTTCCCACTGCACTTCGCCGCTGGCGGAGATCCTCGGCGCCGCGCGCAGGTTGGCCCATTTCTCCTCACCGTCGGCGCCATGGATGCGACCGTCCCAGTTAACCTGAACGAGCTTTTCGGCGGAATGTGACAAGGCCGCATCGAAGGATTCGCGGTCATCGGCATGGATGGAATCAAAAAAAAGATGGGGCGTAGAGGCGAGTTCAGGCGGTGCAAGGCCAAGCAGGGCGGTTGCCCCCTCGCTGACATACAGGAAGCGCAAGACGCCATCCCGGTTGCGCACAAGCTGGAACACCATGCCGGGGATGTTCGAAACCAGGGCGCGGAAGCGCGCCTCGTTTTCCTGGACGGTTGCCAGGGCGGTGCGGCGTTCGGCGCGATTCTTCGCCTCGCGCATTTCCCGCTCGACTGCGGGGACGAGGCGGTCGAGATGGTCCTTCGACAGGTAATCGTGCGCACCGGCGCGCATGGCGGAAATGGCCGTTTCCTCGTCGATGACGCCGGACACGATGATGAAAGGCAGATCGAGATCCATGTCCTGCATCAGTTCCAGCGCGGCAAGGGCGTTGAAGCCGGGCATGCTGTGATCGGACAGTACGGCGTCCCAGTGTCCTGAGCGCATCGCCTGGCGCGCCGCGTCGGCGCTATCGACGCGCTGGAACTCAATGAGGTAGCCGGCGCGCTTGAAGCAGCCGAGCAGAAGAAGCGCGTCGTCCTCGGAATCCTCGATGATCAGGAGGTTCAGCGAGGCATTCGAGTCTGGCCGTGATCGAGCCATTGCCATGGGCAGCGAAGGTGATTTTTACCGGAGTCTACATTAAACCGTCCATGGCGCAAGCATGGGACGTCCGGGGCGTTCGGCTATAATTTCATTCGTGCCGGCATAGCTCAGCTGGTAGAGCAGCTGATTTGTAATCAGAAGGTCGCGGGTTCGATTCCTGCTGCCGGCACCAGTTGGCGAACTGCCGCTAGACCGTGTCCAGTCCGCCGAATCTTTCGTAGAAATAGGGGGCCGCCTCTGGCAGGCGGCCGCTGGCGGTTTCCAGAACGGACATCAGATAGTTTTCGGCGTCCTTCTGTGTCAGGGCATAAAGCTGATGGCAGAGTTGGCGGGCGGCATTCCCGGGCCAGTCGTGGGGCAGCAACTGATCCGGCAGCTGGGGGTCGCGTAGCAGGGTACGGCGGAATTCATGCATGAGCAGGGTCCGCACGACGAAGCATTGCTCCGGATCCAGTTCGCGAGTACTCCTGAAAGCCTTGAGGACGGGGCGAAAGCGGTCCAGGAAGCGCGTGTAGTTCTGCGAAATCGATTCCAGGTTCCAGCACTCGCGTACCAGCTCCCGTGCTGGCTTGCCCGCCAGAGCGCCCAAACTCTTTGCGCGAAGCACCACCACGCAGTCCTGCACCCCGTTGCTCTGTAGAATGTCCAGCAGGGGTTCCAGATCGGCAGAGGGGTGCGCCAAAACGCCAGGTGCGATCAGGCCGAAGCCTTCCCACTGAAGTTCCTTGCGGACATCCTCACGCTGCGCCGGCGTAAGTTCGCTGCCGGCGGTCATCACGATTTGCCAGTCGCCTTCCCATTGGACCTTGGGTTGGAAATAGATGCGGCGATAGGCGTGTTCGAAACGCCGCCTTCCGGTGGCGGTCAAGCCGTAATAGCTGCAACGGCCGATGTGTTCGGACGACAGCCAGTTGTCCTTCGACAAACGAAACACGCTGGTTCTTACCAGCCGGTCATTGATGCCGAGAGGCTTGACGAGGTTGATGAAACTGCCCAGCCAGACAGACCCCCCATGCGGGGCGATCGAATCGCCATAAATGGTAATTATCAGAGAGTTGGCGCGGACGGGCCTGTCGCGCAGGAAGTCCCTGATCCACTGGCTGACTACTCGGCTCTTCATGGCGTGTATTCGCTTATGGTTATTGACTGCAGCCTCGCTGCCTTCCCGATATGCCGGATGGCAACCGGCGTGATGATACCAGTCTGGGCTTTAATGGGTCACAAATGAATCGCGACATCCTTCTTGACGCAAGTGTCGTACTCGCATAGAATGCGACCTCTGGTTTCACTCGGACGCGGGGTGGAGCAGTCTGGCAGCTCGTCGGGCTCATAACCCGAAGGTCATAGGTTCAAATCCTATCCCCGCAACCAACCCTGCCTTTCCCATATGCATCTTTCTTCGGCTTTTGCCGGGGGCTTTTGTTGGTCGGGCCCGGAATCATGCATGCCGGACTTGCGGCTTTTGTGGCGTGAAGGGGTTTACTTAAGTTCAGTAAAGCCTTAGAATTCCGCTTCTCTGCGAATGCGGAGCCGGTCGATTCTTTCGACCGGATTGTTCTTTAAAAATCAAAACAGCCGATAGGTGTGGGCACTTGTTTGGGTTGGGCGCCTGGGATTTATTCTGGGTGGATCTGATTAAATTGAGTGCTCATACTGGAGTTATATGGAAGAACCAGCTTGTGGATAACGAGTTGGGGATCTGTGATTCTTTATGAGTAGTGGTATTGAGAAGCAGAGATTGAACTGAAGAGTTTGATCCTGGCTCAGATTGAACGCTGGCGGAATGCTTTACACATGCAAGTCGAACGGCAGCACGGGAGCTTGCTCCTGGTGGCGAGTGGCGAACGGGTGAGTAACACATCGGAACACGTCCTGTAATGGGGGATAACCTGGCGAAAGCCAGGCTAATACCGCATACGTCCTGAGGGAGAAAGCGGGGGATCGCAAGACCTCGCGTTATAGGAGCGGCCGATGTCGGATTAGCTAGTTGGTGGGGTAAAGGCCTACCAAGGCGACGATCCGTAGCTGGTCTGAGAGGATGATCAGCCACACTGGGACTGAGACACGGCCCAGACTCCTACGGGAGGCAGCAGTGGGGAATTTTGGACAATGGGGGCAACCCTGATCCAGCCATTCCGCGTGAGTGAAGAAGGCCTTCGGGTTGTAAAGCTCTTTCGGCCGGGAAGAAATCGTGCGGGCCAATACCCTGTATGGATGACGGTACCGGAAGAAGAAGCACCGGCTAACTACGTGCCAGCAGCCGCGGTAATACGTAGGGTGCGAGCGTTAATCGGAATTACTGGGCGTAAAGCGTGCGCAGGCGGTTGTGTAAGACAGGTGTGAAATCCCCGGGCTTAACCTGGGAACTGCGCTTGTGACTGCACAGCTAGAGTACGGCAGAGGGGGGTGGAATTCCACGTGTAGCAGTGAAATGCGTAGAGATGTGGAGGAACACCGATGGCGAAGGCAGCCCCCTGGGCCTGTACTGACGCTCATGCACGAAAGCGTGGGGAGCAAACAGGATTAGATACCCTGGTAGTCCACGCCCTAAACGATGTCGACTAGTTGTTCGGAGAGGAAACTTTCTGGGTAACGCAGCTAACGCGTGAAGTCGACCGCCTGGGGAGTACGGTCGCAAGATTAAAACTCAAAGGAATTGACGGGGACCCGCACAAGCGGTGGATGATGTGGATTAATTCGATGCAACGCGAAAAACCTTACCTACCCTTGACATGTCTGGAACCTTGCTGAGAGGCGAGGGTGCCTTCGGGAGCCAGAACACAGGTGCTGCATGGCTGTCGTCAGCTCGTGTCGTGAGATGTTGGGTTAAGTCCCGCAACGAGCGCAACCCTTGTCATTAATTGCCATCATTTAGTTGGGCACTTTAATGAGACTGCCGGTGACAAACCGGAGGAAGGTGGGGATGACGTCAAGTCCTCATGGCCCTTATGGGTAGGGCTTCACACGTCATACAATGGTCGGTACAGAGGGTTGCCAAGCCGCGAGGTGGAGCCAATCCCAGAAAGCCGATCGTAGTCCGGATCGGAGTCTGCAACTCGACTCCGTGAAGTCGGAATCGCTAGTAATCGCGGATCAGCATGTCGCGGTGAATACGTTCCCGGGTCTTGTACACACCGCCCGTCACACCATGGGAGTGGGTTTCACCAGAAGTAGGTAGCCTAACCGCGAGGGGGGCGCTTACCACGGTGAGATTCATGACTGGGGTGAAGTCGTAACAAGGTAGCCGTATCGGAAGGTGCGGCTGGATCACCTCCTTTCTAGAGATCATCTGACTGATCAAGTGCTCACAACCTATCGGTTGTTTTAGCAGTCCTCGAGGGTAGCGGGGGTCTGTAGCTCAGCTGGTTAGAGCACACGCTTGATAAGCGTGGGGTCGTAGGTTCAAGTCCTACCAGACCCACCAGCGATTTGCGGTGGTGGAGAGGTGTCGTGATCGGGGGTGTAGCTCAGTTGGGAGAGCGCCTGCTTTGCAAGCAGGAGGTCATCGGTTCGATCCCGTTCACCTCCACCAGTTCTGGTGAGCTGTGGGCAGTGGGCAGTGGGCGGTTTTTACCGTTTCCTGTTTACTGCTCACCGCTTACGGTGAAGAGGCTGTTGAGTTCTTTAAAAATTTGGAAGAAGTAAAGTGTGTCGATTCGCAAGGATCGATGCATGGGTTGTGATTGTATCTACTCTCATTCTGCGGCTGACCAGCCTGCGGGATGGGGGCACAAGCGCGAGAGTTGCCTATGTTTGGGTTCTGCCGCCGAGGCAGAGCTCAAGGTTATAGGGTCAAGCGAATAAGTGCATGTGGTGGATGCCTTGGCGATCACAGGCGATGAAGGACGTTGCAGCGTGCGAAAAGCCACGGGGAGCTCGCAAACAAGCTTTGATCCGTGGATGTCCGAATGGGGAAACCCGGCCCTGCATAGAACGCTTTCGATGTGCGAAGCACATCAAAACCTGCTCGAGAGCAAACAAGCTTGCGGGCGCAAGAGCGGAGAGCGTTGTATGCAGGGTCACTCCTGGCTGAATACATAGGTCAGGTAGAGCGAACCCGGTGAACTGAAACATCTAAGTAGCCGGAGGAACAGAAATCAACCGAGATTCCGAAAGTAGTGGCGAGCGAAATCGGATGAGCCAGCACAATTTAGCCATTACGCTAGCAAAGCGGTCTGGAAAGGCCGGCCATAGTGGGTGATAGCCCCGTATGCGAAAGCCTGATGGTGGAACTGGGTGTGCGACAAGTAGGGCGGGACACGTGAAATCCTGTCTGAAGATGGGGGGACCATCCTCCAAGGCTAAATACTCGTGATCGACCGATAGTGAACCAGTACCGTGAGGGAAAGGCGAAAAGAACCCCGGGAGGGGAGTGAAATAGATCCTGAAACCGCATGCATACAAACAGTGGGAGCCCCTGCTTCAAGCACCTTCTTTCGAGGAGCATCGCGCAGCGATGCGACTCAAAAGAAATAAGAAGGAGTGAAACCTTCGAGATTCTTTCGAGGAGCATCGCGCAGCGATGCGACTCAAAAGATGTAAAGGGTGAGTGAAGAAGGTGACTGCAACGCGTCAGCGTTGTGGGCAGCCCTGCGAAAACACCCGGAGGGTGTTTGAAGCAGGGGTGACTGCGTACCTTTTGTATAATGGGTCAGCGACTTACATTCAGTGGCGAGCTTAACCGGATAGGGGAGGCGTAGCGAAAGCGAGTCCGAACAGGGCGATTTAGTCGCTGGGTGTAGACCCGAAACCAGATGATCTACCCATGGCCAGGCTGAAGGTTGGGTAACACCAGCTGGAGGGCCGAACCCACTACCGTTGAAAAGGTAGGGGATGAGCTGTGGGTAGGGGTGAAAGGCCAAACAAATCTGGAGATAGCTGGTTCTCTCCGAAAGCTATTTAGGTAGCGCGTCGTGTATCACTTCCGGGGGTAGAGCACTGTAATGGTTGTGGGGGTCATTGCGACTTACCGCGCCATAGCAAACTCCGAATACCGGAAAGTGCGAGCACGGCAGACAGACAGTGGGTGCTAACGTCCATTGTCGAGAGGGAAACAACCCAGACCGCCGATTAAGGTCCCGAAGACACAGTTAAGTGGGGAACGAGGTGGGAAGGCTTAGACAGCCAGGAGGTTGGCTTAGAAGCAGCCATCCTTTAAAGAAAGCGTAATAGCTCACTGGTCGAGTCGTCCTGCGCGGAAAATGTAACGGGGCTCAAACTGTGCACCGAAATCGCGGATCAGCATGTTCCTTTTACTTCACTGAGAATGGCTCGCTTGGACGGGGCTAACTTGCCTTTGGCAAGTTAAGCGCGCCAGCGCGGCCGAGACCAAAGCCCCCACGCAAAGTCGAGGCGGGTGATGAGAGATGTGCAGTGAAGTAAAAGGAGCATGCTGATGGTAGGAGAGCGTTCCGTAGGCCGTTGAAGGTGGGGTGTGAACCCTGCTGGAGGTATCGGAAGTGCGAATGCTGACATGAGTAGCGATAAAGCGGGTGAAAGGCCCGCTCGCCGAAAGCCCAAGGTTTCCTGCGCAACGTTCATCGGCGCAGGGTGAGTCGGCCCCTAAGGCGAGGCCGAAAGGCGTAGTCGATGGGAAACAGGTTAATAGTCCTGTACCTTTATGCAATGCGATGGGGGGACGGAGAAGGTTAGGTGGGCCGGGTGTTGGACGTCCTGGTTCAAGCGTGTAGGCGTGCCCGATAGGCAAATCCGTTGGGCTTAGCCGAGGCGTGATGACGCAAGACTCTTTTGAGTCCCAAGCCACTGAGACCCCGCTTCCAGGAAAAGCCTCTAAGCTTCAGTTGCATGAAGACCGTACCGCAAACCGACACAGGTGGGCAGGATGAAGATTCTAAGGCGCTTGAGAGAACTCAGGAGAAGGAACTCGGCAAATTAGCACCGTAACTTCGGGAGAAGGTGCGCCCCGGTAGTGTGTAGCGGCTTGCCCGTGAAGCGCGATGGGGTTGCAGTGAATTGGTGGCTGCGACTGTTTAATAAAAACACAGCACTCTGCAAAGGCGAAAGCCGACGTATAGGGTGTGACGCCTGCCCGGTGCCGGAAGGTTAAGTGATGGGGTGCAAGCTCTTGATCGAAGCCCCGGTAAACGGCGGCCGTAACTATAACGGTCCTAAGGTAGCGAAATTCCTTGTCGGGTAAGTTCCGACCTGCACGAATGGCGTAACGATGGCCACACTGTCTCCTCCTGAGACTCAGCGAAGTTGAAGTGTTTGTGAAGATGCAATCTACCCGCTGCTAGACGGAAAGACCCCATGCACCTTTACTGTAGCTTTGCATTGGACTTTGATGAGACTTGTGTAGGATAGGTGGGAGGCTTTGAAGGCGGGATGCTAGTTCCGCTGGAGCCGTCCTTGAAATACCACCCTGGTGTCATTGAGGTTCTAACCTGGATCCATTATCTGGATCGGGGACCGTGCATGGCAGGCAGTTTGACTGGGGCGGTCTCCTCCCAAAGGGTAACGGAGGAGTTCGAAGGTTCGCTAGGTACGGTCGGACATCGTACTGATAGTGCATTGGCAAAAGCGAGCTTGACTGCGAGACGGACATGTCGAGCAGGTGCGAAAGCAGGACAAAGTGATCCGGTGGTTCTGTATGGAAGGGCCATCGCTCAACGGATAAAAGGTACGCTGGGGATAACAGGCTGATGACTCCCAAGAGTTCATATCGACGGAGTCGTTTGGCACCTCGATGTCGGCTCATCACATCCTGGGGCTGTAGCCGGTCCCAAGGGTATGGCTGTTCGCCATTTAAAGTGGTACGTGAGCTGGGTTTAAAACGTCGTGAGACAGTTTGGTCCCTATCTGCAGTGGGCGTTGGAGATTTGACGGGGGCTGCTCCTAGTACGAGAGGACCGGAGTGGACGCACCTCTGGTGTACCGGTTGTGACGCCAGTCGCATCGCCGGGTAGCTATGTGCGGAAGAGATAACCGCTGAAAGCATCTAAGCGGGAAACTTGCCTGAAGATGAGATCTCCCGGAGGCTTGACCTCCCTGAAGGGTCGTGGAAGACCACCACGTTGATAGGCCGGGTGTGGAAGCGCAGTAATGCGTTAAGCTAACCGGTACTAATTGCCCGTGCGGCTTGATCCTATAACCTTGAGCAATACCAGGGCACGCGCGTGCCCAATGCAAACACAACCCCATACTTCTTCCAAACAGGTCCTGGCGCCCATCCGGCAACAGGACAAACCGTCAAGTCTGACGACCATAGCGAGTCGGAACCACCCCTTCCCATCCCGAACAGGACCGTGAAACAACTCCGCGCCAATGATAGTGCGGATTACCCGTGCGAAAGTAGGTCATCGTCAGACTACCCAAAAAACTCCCTCCCGGCCGCGCCGTGGAGGGAGTTTTGCTTTGGTGGCCTGCAGTTGTGTTTACTGAAGGGTGATCTTGTCCCTTCGAGATCCAAGCTCTCTTTCGACAGGAACGCGTCAGGTATCATCCCGGCACGTGCCTGGATAAACCTCATGGACTGGTTGGCAACAACTCGCGAAGCATTCGCTCTCCTCTTCGCAGGGGACGCCGAACTCTGGCAAATCATTTTCATTTCGCTCAGGGTTTCTCTCCTGGCAATGCTGATCGCGGCTCCGCCCGCCATCGGCCTTGGCTATTTCCTGGCCACCGCCTCGTTTCGGGGCCGCCGACTGCTCATCGTGCTTACGCAAGGCCTGCTGGCCTCGCCGACCGTGGTGGTTGGCCTGATCCTTTATCTTTTGCTATCCCGGCAGGGAGTTTTCGGCTCGCTCAGGTTGTTGTTTACCCAGGAGGCCATGATTATCGGACAGGTATTGATTGCCTTGCCGGTGCTCGTGGCCTTCACGATTTCGGCCGTGCAGGGCGCAGACCCGCGTGCCCGTGAAACGGCGGTCAGCCTGGGGGCTTCGCGATTGCGTTCGGCCTGGACCACATTGCTGGAAGTCCGCTTCGGGGTCATGGCGGCCGTTTTCAACGCCTTCGGTCGAATCATCTCCGAAATCGGTTGTTCCCTCATGGTCGGCGGAAACATCGCCGGCGTGACGCGCAACATTCCGACGGCGATCGCCCTCGAGACGAGCAAGGGTGAGTTCGCGCAGGGCATCGCACTCGGATTCGTACTGCTGGTGGTTGCCCTCGGCGTCAATTTCGCCCTGGCTTTCGCGCAGGGCGAGGGAGGGGGGAAGTGAGCATTCCATTGCTTGCAGTCGAAGGCATTCGCAAGTCGTTCGGCGCGCGTCGCCTACTCGACATAGCCAGAATCGACCTGGCCGCCGGAGAGAGCTACGTCCTCACCGGCGAGAATGGTTCGGGCAAAACGACGCTCCTGCGCGTTCTGGCCGGGCTGGAAAGCGCGGAGATCGAGGCCTGCCGCTACGCGGGCAAGCCTGTCGACCTCCATGACTATCCAAAGTGGCTGCGGCATGACGTCATCTATGTCCACCAGCATCCGTATCTGTTTCGGGGCAGCATTGCCGACAACATTTCGTATGGCCTGAGGGCGCGCGGCATGACCGCATCCGCCTGCGAGCCGTTGGTGCGGGAGGCCATTGCGTGGGCGGGTGTGGGCGACCTGCTCGACGTGCCGTCCCACAGCCTGTCCGGCGGGGAGAAGCAGCGCGTGGCCCTGGCGCGTGCCCGCGTGCTTCACCCGAGGCTTTTCCTTCTGGATGAACCGACCGCCAATCTGGATGCCGAAGCGCGGCATCAGACCATGAAGCTTATCAGGGACTTGTGCGATGCGAACAGCACGGTGGTGCTGGCCTGCCATGACCGCGAAATCATCGAGCTTCCGCACATGAATCGCCTGCACATGGAAAGCGGGAAAATCGATGCGCAGGACGGCCATGCTGCCGTCGGGTGACGTGAAGAGGCTATTGGCCCTGGGCCTGATGCTGCTCTGCGGTTCGTCGCGGGCGGATGTTTTTGTTCGTGATGACATTATTGCCGACCCGGCTCCCGAACGGTTTTCCGTCTGTCACGATAATGGTTGCGTCAGCCTGACTCACATGCGCTTGCAGCCGGAACAATGGCAAAAACTGCGGGACTTGTTCCATCCCCTGGCACGGAATGCGGAGGAAGAACGCGAGAGAATTCGCCAGGCGATTGCCCTGATGGAAGTTTATACGGGCCCCATCATCGGAACCTGGCGTGACAAGGGGGGCACGTTCAATGTCGGTGAAGGGCAGATGGATTGCATTGACGAATCCATCAATACCAGCCTGTACCTGACGATGTTCAGGAAATACGGGCTGATGCGCTGGCATGTCGTGGAGGACCGCTCCACGCGCGGCTGGTTTATCGGGGGCTGGCCGCATACGTCTGCCGTGATCCGTGAAACGGCATCCTCGCGCGACAGCGCGGGCGGCAGGCAGTGGGCTGTCGACTCCTGGTTTCTCGATAATGGCGAGCCGCCTTCCATTCTGCCGCTGGAAACCTGGAAATCCGGGTGGGAGCCAATCCGGTAAAATACGCCGCCATGAAAACGACTTTTCTGGAGTTCGAACAGCCCATTGCCGAACTGGAGGCGAAGATCGAGGAGTTGCGCTATGTACAGGACGACTCCGCCGTCGACATTTCCGAGGAGATCGGCCGGCTCGAAGCCAAGAGCCAGTCGTTGACCAAGGATATCTACGCCAAGCTGACGCCCTGGCAGATTGCCCAGGTGTCACGGCATCCCCAACGCCCTTATACGCTGGATTACATCCAGCACATTTTTACCGATTTCGAGGAGCTGCACGGCGATCGCGCCTTTTCCGACGATCGCGCCATCGTCGGCGGACTGGCGCGATTCAACGGCCAGTCGGTGATGGTCATTGGCCACCAGAAGGGCCGCGATACGAAGGAGAAGATCCAGCGCAACTTCGGCATGCCCCGCCCCGAGGGTTATCGCAAGGCGCTGCGCCTGATGCGCCTGGCGGAGAAATTCGGCATTCCCGTCATCACTTTCGTCGACACGCCGGGCGCCTATCCGGGTATCGATGCCGAAGAGCGGGGCCAGTCCGAGGCCATCGGCCGCAACTTGTACGCCATGGCTGAACTCAAGGTGCCGCTCATCGCGACGGTGATCGGCGAGGGCGGCTCGGGTGGCGCGCTGGCAATCGCCGTGGGCGATGTGGTGATGATGCTTCAGTATGCGACCTATTCCGTCATTTCGCCCGAGGGCTGCGCCTCGATCCTCTGGAAGAGCGCCGAGAAGGCGCCCGAAGCGGCCGAAACCATGGGCATCACCGCCGCGCGGCTGAAGACGCTTGGCCTGGTCGATCGCGTCGTCAACGAACCCCTGGGCGGGGCCCATCGCGATTACCGCGCCATGGCGCAGGCGCTGAAGAAGGCACTGCAGGATGCGCTGCGCCAGGTGTCCGATCTGTCTCCCGCAGAACTTGTCGAGCAGCGTTTCGAGCGCGTGCTCGCCTATGGCAAGTACAAGGAACAGCAGCCGGCCCGCTGAGCCGGTCGCGCGGGTCGCCGCGTGCCTGACGCGGCATGTCCGGCAGGACGAAAGCCTTGCCGTCGCCCTCTCCGGGGGGGTCGATTCGGTTGTGCTGCTGGCCCTGCTGCACGATCTTTCCCGCCTTCAGGACTTTCGCCTGTCCGCCATTCATGTCCACCACGGGCTCAGCCCGCACGCCGACGAATGGCAGGCATTCTGCCGCAGCCTGTGCCTGTCGCTCGGTGTTCCGTTCATCGGGAAGCGTGTCGAAGTGCGTGATGCCGCTGCAAAGGGACTGGAAGCGGCGGCACGCCAGGCCCGCTATGCTGCCTTCGCGGAAGTGGAGGCCGATTGGCTGGTACTGGCGCACCAGCGCGACGACCAGGCGGAGACCCTGCTGTTCAACCTGCTGCGCGGCACCGGGTTGGCGGGTGCCGCCGCCATGCCCGTCGTGCGCCCCTTTCCGGGCCGCCCGGGATTGCGCATTCTGCGCCCGCTGCTCGAGCTGTCGCGAGCCGAGGTCGCGCACCTTGCACGCGAGCGGCATCTCGACTGGATCGAGGACGAAAGCAACCTGGATGTTCGCCATGCGCGCAATTACCTGCGTCGCACCGTGATGCCGCAGCTTCGCGAGCGCTTTCCCGGCTGCGATGCCGCACTGGCGCGGGCCGCAGCGCACTTCGCCGAGGGCCATGCGCTGCTGTCCCAGCTCGCCGAGATCGATGCCCGCACGTCGCTGCGCGAAGGGCGCATACGGGTGGCCGGTCCGGAACGATTGGACGAGGCCCGGCTGCGCAATCTGTTGCGCCATGCGATCAGGCGCGCCGGCATGGACATGCCGGACAGCGCTCGCCTGCATGAAGCGGTACGCCAGGCCTGCCACGCCGCTGCCGATCGCCAGGTGCTCATCGACCTGGGCCAGTGCATGCTGCACCGCTATCGCGGCGAGTTGTGGCTGGCGCCGAAATCCCCCGTGCCAGAAGCGGTGGTGTGGCGGGGCGAGGATGCGCTTGCCTGGGGCCGGGATATTCTGCGCTTCGATCGCAGCCTGGGCGGCGGCATCGACCTGGAGCGGCTGAAAGCCGGTGAGGTGAGGATCCAGTCGCGGCAGGGTGGCGAGCGCTTCCGGCCGGACGCGCGACGTCCCCGGCGGGAACTCAAGAAGCTGCTGCAGGAACACGGCGTGCCGCCCTGGCAGCGCGGGATCATGCCGCTGCTTTGGTGCGGCGACGAGCTGGTCTGGGTACCCGGCATCGGCATCGACTGCAACTGGCAGTGTCGCGAAGGCGAGGCGGGCCTGCTGCCCGCATGGGAGGTGCAGGGAGAAAGTCAGTCGCCGTGATACGGCATCAGCGGTTGCCGGAAAGCAGCTGCGCCAGCTCCACGGCCGATTTGACCCCCATTTTCTCGAAAATGCGCGCGCGGTGCACTTCCACGGTGCGCATGGCGATGTTGAGTTCGTCGGCGATCACCTTGTTGTACCTGCCGGCCAGGATGCGTTCCATGACCTCGCGCTCGCGCGGCGTGAGCAGGGCGAGCCGTGCGGCAACCTCGACGGCGTTGGGGGCGGGTGCCCGGCGCGAGGCATCGAATTCCATGGCACGAATGACGCGATCGACCAGCTCGTTGTCGTTGAAGGGCTTTTCGACGAAGTCGAAGGCGCCCTTTTTCACCGCGGCGACGGCGAGCGGTATGTCGCCGTGGCCGCTGAGAAAGATCACCGGCAGGCGCGAGCCGCGTTCGCACATCAGATCGAAGAGCTGAAGCCCGCTCATGCCGTCCATGCGCACGTCGAGCACCAGGCAGCCGCGCAGGTCCGCGTGCCAGTCGGCGAGGAAGGCTTCGGCCGAGGGCCACGCACGCGAGGCGACGCGGCGCGAGCGGAACAGCCAGGTAAGGGCGTCGCGGATGGCCTCGTCGTCGTCGACGATGTGGGCGATGGGACTCATGCCGCCGGCAGCGTGAAGCGAAAGATGCTGCCGCCTTGCGGATTGGCCTCGACCCACATGCGGCCCTTGTGGGATTCGACGATCGAGCGGCAGATGTTCAGCCCCATGCCCATGCCCTCCGGTTTGGTCGAGTAAAACGGCTCGAACAGGCGCTCGGCGGCCTCTTCGGCGATGCCGCTGCCGCGGTCGGCAACGCTGACCGCGATGCCGCCGTCGGTTGCGCAGGTGCCGATGACGAGCTCCCTGTCCTCCGGCGGGGTTGCCTGCATGGCGTCGATGCCGTTGCGCATCAGATTGAGCAGCACCTGTTCGAGCATGACCCGGTCGGCGCGCACCGGCGGCAGCTTGCCGTCGAGAGCAGTGCGGATTTTCACCCCGCGCTTGCGGGCATCGCCCTCGATCAGTCCGACGGCATCCTCGACGACGGCATCGGCGTCGCAGGGCGTGCGCTGCGGCTCGCTGCGCCGCACGAAATCGTAGATGCGGCGGATGACGCGCCCGGCCCGCTGCGCCTGGCTGGCGAGCTTGCCGAGCGCCTCGCGCAACTCGTCGCGCGGCAAATCGCCGGCCTCGAGGCGATTCAGGCAACCGGTGGTGTAGCTGGAGATGGCCGAGAGCGGCTGATTGATCTCGTGGGCGAGGGTGGAGGCCATCTCGCCCATGGTGACCAGGCGCGCGGTGAATTGCAGCTTCTCCTGCTGCTGGCGCGCCAGTTCCTCGGCACGCTTGCGCTCGGTGATGTCGACCACCGAGCCCATCCAGCCGGTGTGCCGCCCCTCGGCATCGATGAGTGGCGCCTCGTAGATAAGGGCATCGAAGCGCTCGCCGTTCTTGCGCTGGAAACGCAATTCAACGCCTTCATTGGGCGCTTGCCCTGCCAGCGACTGCTGGTGTGCGGCCTGCGTCGCTTCCCGCTCCTCGGGCGCCCAGTAGGGCATGGGCGGCAGGCGGTTGACGAGCTCATCGGGGGCGAAGCCGGTCATGCGGCAGAAGGCCGGGTTGACATAGATGATGCGCCCCTCGAGATCGCGCGCGCGCAATCCCGTGAACAGCGAATCCTCCATGGCCTTGCGGAAAGCGTACTCCTTGGACAGGGCCTGCTCGGCGTCGAGGCGTCTTTGCAGGTGCCGACGCTGCGCCCACAGGCTGGCGACGACGCTGGCGCCAAGCGCGACGATGGCCAGCGCGAGCAGGTTGCGCGGCAGGCTGGTATTCGCCTCGTAGGCAGTGGCGACCAGCACCAGCCCGTGTCCCGGAGGGTCGAAAGGAATGAGGTGGCTCAGGGTTTCCTCGCCGGTATCGACATTCGATTTCGAGCCGAGAATGGTGCCGTTCGCGTCGATTACACTAAGCCGGTACTTCTGGGCAAACCACCAGGGTATCTGGTCTGCCAGCAGCTTTCGGATGGAATAGACGGCAACCAGCGAACCGGTATGCAGGCCGTTGCGAAAGTGGGGCACGACGAGATCGAAGTACCATTCGACATCTACCGCGTAGCTGGCGCTGAACCCCGGGTTTCCTGTCGAGCGGGACAGTCTGAAGGCCTGCCAGGAAGACTCAGGCCGCATGTATTCCGTATTCGCGGCGCTCTTCAGGGAATCCTTCCCGGTGCGAATCGGCATGCCATCCTGATCGAGGAGTTGTATGCGGGCGATGCCCGGATTGTTCAGCAGAAAGCTTCTGATGCGCGGCTGAAACTGGTTGTCTGGACCATCGTTCCCGAAGTAGTCCTGGCCGAGTTGTTGTAACTGCTCTTCGCTGCGCTTGAGCTGGAATTGCAGATTCTGTTCGACCCAGAGGGCATCACCAATGAGCGCCTTGCGCTGATCCTCGAGTTCCTGCCGGTGGAGCAGCCATAACAAGGCGATCACCGCCAGCACGAACAGTCCGATGGCGATGCGGGGCGCCGCCCAGTACCAGGGCTGCAATTTCGGCAGGCGAGGAGCGGTAACGGCCATACTGGCCTTACGTCGAACCATCGATTTATGGTACACCAAGGCCGTCGCCGGGGCAGCGGGGTTGCGGATAACCACAATTGCCCCGGAATCCCCCCTTGCCCACAATCCGCCGCAGACCAGCGAGGTTCCCGCTGGCGCGACCGGTAATTTCAACATAGGAGGAGAGCATGAAAGTGAAATCCCTGATGTTCGGCGCAATAGCGCTGGCATTTTCCGCAACGGCTGCCGCTCAACAGCCGATTGTCATCAAGTTCAGCCATGTTGTTTCGGTTAACACGCCGAAGGGCAAGGGCGCCGAGGAGTTCAAGCGGCTGGCCGAAGAGCGCACGAAGGGCAAGGTCAAAGTCGAGGTCTACCCCAGCAGCACCCTGTACAAGGACAAGGAAGAGGTGGAGGCGCTGCAGCTGGGCGCGGTGCAAATGCTGGCCCCATCCCTGGCCAAGTTCGGCCCCCTGGGTGCGCGCGAGTTCGAGGTGTTCGATCTGCCGTACATGTTCGACAGCTATGCCGATTTGCACAAGGTGACAGGCGGCCCGATCGGCCAGAGCCTGCTGAAGAAGCTGGAGAGCAAGGGTATCCTTGGCCTCGCTTTCTGGGATAACGGCTTCAAGGTGATGAGCGCCAACAAGCCGCTGAGGAAGCCCGACGATTTCAAGGGACTGAAAATGCGGATCCAGTCCTCCAAGGTCCTCGATTCCCAGATGCGCGCCCTGGGTGCCAATCCGCAGGCCATGGCTTTCTCGGAGGTATATCAGGCCCTGCAAACCGGGGTGGTCGATGGCACGGAGAATCCGCCCTCCAACCTGTTTACCCAGAAAATGCACGAAGTCCAGAAGCACGTGACGCTATCCAATCACGGCTATCTCGGCTACGCAGTGATCGTCAACAAGAAATTCTGGGACGGGTTGCCCGCGGATGTGCGCACACAACTGGAAGGCGCCATGAAGGACGCCACCAAGTTCGCGAATGATATCGCCAAGGCCGAGAACGACGAGGCCATGGCAAAAGTGAAGGCCTCTGGCAAGAGCGAGATCATTACCTTGACGGACGACGAGAAGAAGGCCTGGAAGAAAGCCTTGATCAAGGTCCACAAGGAGCATGAAGCCAAGATCGGCAAGGATCTGATCCAGTCGATCTACAAGGAAGTCGGCTTCGATCCGAGCAAGCTGTAGTTCTCCCAACCGCCGCGGCAGTCTGCCGCGGCGGCTTTCGCCCATTCATTACGGCGCAGCGCCGGAGGCGACACATCATGAAAGTCCTCGATTACCTGGAGGAGTGGCTCATCGCCACCTTCATGGCGGCCGCGACCGTGATCATCTTCGTCGCCGTGGTGCACCGCTACGCTTCCGGCCTGGCCATTCCCGGGCTGCAGGATTGGCTCATCGGCATCAATATGAGCTGGGCGCAAGAGCTTTGCATCTATCTTTTCGTCTGGATGGCCAAATTCGGTGCTGCCTACGGCGTGCGAACCGGCATCCACGTTGGCGTGGATGTGCTGATCAATCGACTGAACGAGAAAGTGCGCGGCAGGTTCATTCTGTTCGGGCTGCTTGCCGGCGCGCTCTTCACCTCCATCATTGGCAGCATGGGAGCGAATTTTGTCTGGCATCTCAGCCAGACGGAGCAGGTCTCGCCCGATCTCGAACTTCCGGTGTGGATCGTCTACATGGCGATACCCCTGGGTTCCTTTCTGATGTGTTTCCGTTTTCTCCAGGTCGCCTGGTCCTTCTTGCGCACTGGGCAGCTTCCTCAGCACGACCACGGCCACGTCGAAGGGGTCGAGGAGAAGCCGGAGGACATGCTGATCGGTGAGGCGGTCGAGGAAGGAGAGGCCATCGAACACGATCCGGGACACAAGCATGGCGGCGAACCGGGGGAGGGGCGCAAATGAACGCGACCATCATTTTCGTCCTGCTTTTCGGACTCATGCTTACGGGCATGCCGATTTCCATATCCCTCGGCCTGACCGTTCTTACCTTCCTCTTCTTCATGACCGATGTGCCCACCATTGCTGTGGCGCTCAAATTATTCACCGGCATCGAGAAGTTCGAGATCATGGCCATCCCGTTCTTCATCCTGGCCGGCAATTTCCTCACCCATGGCGGCGTGGCGAAGCGCATGATCCGTTTCGCCACGTCGATGATCGGCCACTGGCATGGCGGACTCGGACTGGGCGGCATCGTCGCCTGCGCCCTGTTTGCCGCAGTATCAGGCTCATCGCCGGCGACCGTGGTGGCAATCGGTTCGATCATTCTGCCGGCCATGCTCAAGCAGGGTTTTCCGCGCCCCTTCGGGGCCGGCATCATTGCCACTTCGGGATCGCTCGGCATCCTGATACCGCCTTCCATCGTGATGGTCATGTATGCGGTGTCGACCGATAGTTCGATCGGCGCGCTGTTCATCGCGGGCATCGTACCGGGCCTGATGCTCGCCGTGCTGCTGATCGGCACGGCATGGCTCTACGCCAAGAAGCGGCATTATCCGCGCATGCCTCGCGCCTCCTGGGTGGAGCGCTGGCAGGCCTTTCGTGAAAGTGTCTGGGGGTTGCTGCTGATTATCGTGGTCATCGGCGGCATCTACAGCGGACTTTTCACGCCGACGGAAGCTGCGGCAATGAGCGCAGTCTACGCGTTCATCATTTCGACTTTCGTGTACAAGGATCTCACCATCAAGCAGCTGCCGAGGGTGCTGAAGGATTCCGCCAACCTGAGCGCGATGCTTCTGTACATCATCACCAATGCCGTGCTGTTTTCCTTCCTCCTCACTTCGGAACAGATTCCGCAGGCGATGGCCGACTGGATCATCGGCATGGGCTTCAGCCCGTGGCAGTTCCTGGTGGTGGTGAACGTCATTCTGCTCGCTGCCGGAATGATCATGGAACCGTCCTCGATCATGCTGATCATGGCGCCGATCATTTTCCCTGTCGCCGTGAAGCTGGGTATCGACCCGGTGCATCTCGGGATTCTGATGACGGTGAACATGGAGGTCGGCATGATCACCCCGCCGGTCGGCCTGAACCTCTACGTCGCCAGCGGCATCACCAAAATGGGGCTAACCGCGCTATCGAAGGCAGTACTGCCCTGGCTGCTGGTAATGCTGGCCTTTCTGATGCTGGTGACCTATGTTCCGGGCATTTCTCTCTGGCTGCCGAAGACCCTGGGCATGATGTAAGGCAGGCCAGACTCTTGGCGTGAGTCCGGCCCAGCAGATTCCCTGCTGGTGAGTGCGACGCGCTATGATAGTGCGTCTGTCCAAAGACTCACGGAAAATGCTTGAAACCGCACTCGCACCAGGCTTCTGGATCGCCGTCCTGCAGATCATCGCCATCGACATCCTGCTCGGCGGCGACAACGCCATCGTGATTGCCCTGGCCTGCCGACGGCTGCCGGAAGCGCAGCGCCGGAAGGGCATCTTCTGGGGGGTCGTCGGCGCCATTGCCCTGCGGGTGATCCTGATCTTCTTCGCCCTGCAGCTTCTGGCCATTCCCTTCCTGAAGATCGTCGGTGGCCTGCTCCTCCTCTGGATCGGCGTCAAGCTGCTGCAGCCGGAGCGCGACGGCTCGCACGAGCAGATCGAGGGCAGCGCGCACCTGCTGGGCGCGATCCGCACCATCATCATTGCCGATGCCGTAATGAGCCTGGACAATGTCATTGCCGTGGCGGCCGCGGCCAAGGGCGATCTGACGCTGGTGGTGTTCGGCATTCTGGTCAGCATCCCCATCGTGGTGTGGGGCAGCAAGTTCGTGCTCAAGCTGATGGACCGCCTGCCGATCGTGATCACCTTCGGCGCAGCGCTGCTGGGCTGGATCGGTGGCGACATGCTGCTCGGCGATGCGGTCGTCAAGCCCTATCTCGAAGACCAGCCTGGCTGGCTGAAATACATCGCGGCGACCGCCGGCGCGGTGCTGGTGGTGGCGCTGGGGACCTGGCTGGCGCGGCGGGCGGCGCAGCCCCCCGGGCCGGCCGTCGAGGTGGTGGCGAGCGGAACGCAAGGAGGGAAAGGGCATGCGTGAAGGCAGGCAGGCGATCAAGGTGCTGGTGCCGGTTGATGGCTCGGCCAACTCGGACCGCGTCATCGACCATCTCCTGGCCGAACTGGCCGCCGGCACCGCCATGGACATGCACCTCCTGAACGTACAGATCCCCGTCGATTCCGGCCATGCTCGCATGTTCGTCAGCGACGAGGAGGTCCAGTCCTACCATCGCGAAGAGGGCGAGCAGGCCCTGAAGTCGGCAAGGCAAAAACTCGATGCGGCCGGGGTGGAATACCATTGGCACGTGGCCGTGGGGCATGTCGCCGACACCATCCTCCGCTTCGCCCGGGAACAGGGGGCCGAACGAATCGTCATGGGCACCCACGGGCGCACCGCCCTGGCCCATCTTCTGCTTGGTTCGGTGGCGAGCGATGTTTCCCGCTCGGCCACCGTGCCCGTCACGCTGATCAAATAACTGCCCTCGCCGGCTGGAATACCGGGCTGCAGCCGCCCAGCCGGCCAGCCGCGGGACAGTACGTTTTTTTCCTGTTAAAATAATGCGTTAAACGCGATTCGCAGTAACTTTTTTTCAACTCTTTGATTCTGGAGCACTTAGATGGCTGTTGAACGCACCCTGTCGATCATCAAACCCGATGCCGTGGCGAAAAACGTGATCGGCAAGATTTACTCCCGCTTCGAGACCAACGGCCTGACCATCGTGGCGGCCAGGATGAAGCACCTGTCGCGCCAGGAGGCCGAGGGCTTCTATGCCGTGCATCGCGAGCGTCCCTTTTTCAAGGATCTGGTCGAGTTCATGATTTCCGGCCCGGTGATGATCCAGGTGCTGCAGGGCGAAGGTGCCATCGCCAAAAACCGCGAGCTGATGGGCGCCACCGACCCGAAGAAGGCCGCGCAGGGAACCATCCGTGCGGATTTCGCCCAAAGCATCGACGCCAATGCCGTGCATGGCTCCGACGCGCCGGAAACGGCGGCCGTCGAGATCGCCTATTTCTTTCCGGCGATGGAAGTCTATTCGCGCTAAATGAAGCAGAACCTCCTCGACTTCGATGCTGCCGGCCTGACCGCCTGGTTCGCCGGGATGGGCGAGAAGCCCTTTCGCGCGAAGCAGGTGCTGCGCTGGGTGCATCGGTTCGGGGAGGATGACTTCGAGCACATGAGCGACGTCGCCAAGACCCTGCGCGCGCGCCTCGCCGAGTTGGCCGAGGTGCGCCTGCCACAGGTGCTGCGCGACGCGACCGCGACCGACGGCACGCGCAAGTGGCTGCTCGACGTCGGCAATGGCAATGCCGTCGAGTGCGTCTTCATTCCCGAGGAGAACCGCGGCACGCTGTGCATCTCGACCCAGGCCGGCTGTGCCCTCGATTGCGCCTTCTGCTCGACCGGCAGGCAGGGCTTCAACCGCAACCTGACGGCGGGCGAGATCATCGGTCAGCTGTGGTGGGCCAAGCAGGCGCTCGGCGATTTCCGCGCCCCTGGCGGCGCAGCGGATCGCCGTCCTGCGGAGACTGACTTTTTCCCGGAGCGCATCATCAGCAACGTCGTGCTGATGGGCATGGGCGAGCCGCTGGCCAACTTCGAGAATGTCGTCACCGCCCTGCACCTGATGCTCGACGACAACGCCTATGGGCTGTCGCGTCGTCGCGTGACGGTGTCGACCTCCGGCATCGTGCCCGCCATGGACAGGCTGCGCGAGGAATGCCCGGTGGCGCTGGCGGTGTCGCTGCATGCGCCGGATGACGCGCTGCGCGACAGGCTGGTGCCGATCAACCGCAAGTACCCCCTGGCGGCGCTGATGGCGGCCTGCCGGCGCTATCTGGAAAGGTCGCCACGCGACTTCATTACCTTCGAATACGTCATGCTGGACGGCGTAAACGATTCAGAAGAGCATGCCCGCGAGCTGGTCCGGCTCGTGCGCGACGTGCCCTGCAAGTTCAACCTGATTCCCTTCAATCCCTTCCCGGCTTCCGGGTTCAAGCGTTCGCCCGCCCAGCGGGTGCGCCGCTTCGCCGAGATCCTGATGCAGGCTCACATCGTCACGACGACGCGCAAGACACGGGGGGAGGACATCGACGCCGCCTGCGGCCAGCTGGCCGGACAGGTGCGCGATCGTACGCAGCGCAGGGAAAAACGCGCCATAACCATTGCGGAGGCTAGATCGTGAAACGAGCCATACTGGTTTTTTCCGCCGTACTCTTCGCCGGCTGCGCCAGCACCGGCTCAGGACCCGGCCCCTCGACCGCCCCCGTGTCGGAGCAGGCTCCGGCAGACATGGCGGAACGCAGCGCGAAGACGCATGCCGAGCTGGGCGCGCTCTATCTGCAGTCGGGCAATCCGGCCGTCGCTCTGGATGAGGCGCGCATCGCTACCGCGCACGATCCCGGTTACGCGCCGGCCTACAGCCTGATGGGGCTCGTGCACCTGTTGCTGAACGAGATGCCCCAGGCCCGGACCGCCTTCGAACGCGCCATCCAGCTGGCGCCCGGCGATCCGCAGATCGCCAACGATTATGGCTGGTTCCTCTGCCAGAGCGGACGGGAGCGGGAGGCATTCAAGTATTTCGAGGCGGCGGCGCAAAACCCGCTCTACAACACGCCGACCAAGCCCTATACCAATGCCGGCCTGTGTTACCTGAGAATCAAGGACGAGAAGACCGCCGAGGCGAACTTCCAGCGCGCCGTCATGGTCGACGCCTCGAACGCGCAGGCCGTCTACCACTTGTCCAACCTGGCCTTCAAGCGGGGGGATTATTTCAACGCCAAGCGATTGCTGGACGATCTGCACCGCCTGATGGAGCCCAATTCCGAATCGCTCTGGCTGGGCGTGCGGATCGAGCGGAAAATCGGCGACCGGCAGGCCGAAGCGAGCTATGCGTCCCGCTTGCGCCGCAAGTTCGCCGGCACGCCCGAGCACCAGGCGCTGATGCAGGGGAAGTACGAGTGAGCGAAACGGAGGAATCCGTGAAGGCCGCGCAATCGGTGCCGGGCCCCGGCACCATGCTGCGCATGGCGCGGGAGGCGCGTGGCATGTCGATTCCCGAAGTGGCCACCGCGCTCAAGATGAGTCCGCGGCAGATCGAGGCCATGGAGGGAGAGGATTTTTCCAGGCTGTCGGGCGCGACGTACATCCGCGGGTTCATCCGGAATTACGCAAGATTGCTCAGGATCGATGCGGCGCCGGTCCTGGCCACCCTCGCGGAGCATACCCCGCTGCCACTGGCGGAGTTGAACGCACCTGCGGATGCCGGCGTGACAATGCCGACATCCGGCAAGCGTCAGGGCAAAGGACTGTTTGCCGCCACGCTGCTGGCGCTGGCAGCACTGGCCGTCGCCCTGGCGCTGTACTTCGACGTTTTGGACCTTGCCAGCCTTTTGAACCGACAGGCCGATTCGGCCGCGCCAAGCCAGCCCCGGATTGCCCAGCCCCAGATTGCTCAGCCCTTGCCGCAACCCGTCGCGGCCGTACCATCCTCCGAGGTGGTCGAAGCCGCTGCCGCCACGATGCCTGCCGACCCGTCCGCTCAGGCGCCGCAGACAGCCGGGATGCGCCAGCTGATATTCAGTTTCGACGGCAGTTCCTGGGTGGAGGTCAGGGATGCGGCAGGACGCACCCTTCTATCGCAGATGAACGCGAAAGGAACGACGCGGCTGGTCGAGGGATCCCCCCCGTTCCAGCTGGTGGTGGGCAATGCCTCAAACGTGCGGCTGCAGTATGACGACCAGGCGGTTGACCTCAGGCCGCATACGCGCGTCGAAGTGGCACGGTTGACGCTCGATTGAACCGGATGGACATGGCCGTGGAAAGAGCAGACGGGCCGTCCGCCCGCCGTAACACGCGCACTGCCAGGATCGGCGGTATCGCCCTCGGCGGCGCCCATCCGGTTGTCGTGCAATCGATGACCAACACGGATACGGCCGACGTAGCGGCTACCGCCGCCCAGGTGGCGCAACTCGCCCGGGCCGGATCGGAAATCGTGCGCATTACGGTGAATACGCAGGCGGCGGCGCGCGCCGTGCCGGGCATCCGCGAGCGCCTGCTGGCCATGAATCTCGACGTGCCGCTGGTCGGCGATTTCCACTTCAACGGCCACAAGCTGCTGGCGGAGACTCCGGCCTGCGCCGAGGCGCTCGACAAGCTGCGCATCAATCCCGGCAACGTCGGCCGTGGCGCCAGGCGCGACGAGCAGTTCGCGCAACTGATCGCGCTGGCCTGCCGCTACGGCAAGCCGGTGCGCATCGGCGTCAACTGGGGCAGCCTGGATCCGGCGCTGCTGGCGCGCCTCATGGACGAGAATGCCCGGCGGCCGCGGCCCAGGGACGCTACTCAGATCATGCGCGAGGCAATGGTTGCCTCGGCACTGGAGAGTGCAGCCAAGGCGGAGGAACTCGGCCTGCCCGGCGATGCGATCGTGCTCTCCTGCAAGGTGAGCGGCGTGCAGGACCTGATCGCGGTCTACCGTGATCTCGCCGCCCGCTGCGATTATCCGCTGCACCTCGGTCTGACCGAGGCCGGCATGGGCTCGAAGGGCATCGTCGCCTCGACGGCCGCACTGGCGGTACTGCTGCAGGAAGGCATCGGCGACACCATCCGTGTTTCGCTGACGCCAGAGCCCAACGGAGACCGCACGCAGGAAGTGATCGTCGCCCAGGAGATCCTGCAGACGATGGGCCTACGCGCCTTCACGCCGCTGGTGGCGGCCTGCCCGGGCTGTGGCCGCACCACCAGCACGGTGTTCCAGGAACTGGCGCAGGATATCCAGGCCCATGTGCGGACGCGCATGCCGGAATGGCGGCTGCAGTACGAGGGGGTCGAGAACATGACCCTGGCCGTAATGGGGTGCGTGGTGAACGGCCCGGGCGAGAGCAAGCATGCCAACATCGGCATCAGCCTGCCGGGCACCGGCGAGACGCCGGTGGCGCCGGTATATGTCGACGGCGAAAAGACCGTCACGCTGAAAGGGGACGACATCGCGCGTGAATTCAAGGCGATCGTCGACGATTACGTGGCGCGGAAATACCCGCGCCGGGCCACAAGCTGATCATGAGCCAGACGATTCAAGCCATCCGCGGGATGAACGACATCCTGCCCGACGAGGCCGAGTTGTGGGAGCGCTTCGACGACGCCGTGCGCGGCTGGTTGCGTGCCTACGGCTACCGGCCGATGCGCATGCCGGTGGTCGAGCCGACGCCGCTTTTCTCCCGCGCCATCGGCGAGGTGACCGACATCGTCGAGAAGGAAATGTACTCCTTCGTCGACGCGCTCAACGGGGAGGCGCTCACGCTGCGGCCGGAAGGCACCGCCTCCTGCGTGCGCGCCGTGCTGCAGCACAGCCTGCTCCACGCCGGCCCCCAGCGCCTGTGGTACGCCGGCCCGATGTTCCGCCACGAGCGGCCGCAGAAGGGCCGATATCGCCAGTTCCACCAGTTCGGCGTCGAAGCCTTCGGCTATGCCGGACCGGACATCGATGCAGAGCAGATCGTCATGTGCGCGCGGCTGTGGGACGAACTGGCGCTCACCGGCATCAGGCTGGAGATCAACTCGCTTGGAAGCACAGAGGAGCGGCAGCGCCACCGCGCCGAACTGATCGCCTATCTGGAGCGCCATCGCGAGGCGCTGGATGCCGATGCCCGGCGCCGCCTGCATTCCAACCCGCTGCGCATCCTCGACAGCAAGAATCCGCACATGCAGGCACTCATCGAGGGCGCACCGAAGCTGATGGATTTCCTTGGCGAGGCCTCGCTCGAGCATTTCGCCGGCGTGCAGGCGCTGCTCAAGGAAGCGGGCATTCCCTATCGCATCAACCCGCGCCTGGTGCGCGGCCTCGACTACTACAACCTGACCGTTTTCGAATGGATCACCGACAGGCTGGGCGCCCAGGGCACCGTCTGCGCCGGCGGCCGCTACGACGGGCTGATCGAACAGCTCGGCGGCAAGCCGGCGCCGGCCTGCGGCTTCGCCATGGGTGTCGAGCGTCTCGTCGCCCTGCTGAAGGAAGAGCATGGTGCCGAGGCGGAACAGGCGGCGCGAAGCGCACCCGACGTGTATGTCGTGCATCAGGGCGAGATGGCGCAACGGCCGGCTTTCCGGGCCGCCGAGGCCCTGCGTGGCGCCGGATTCGACGTCCTTTTTCACTGCGGCGGCGGCAGCTTCAAGTCGCAGATGAAGCGCGCCGACGCCTCGGGGGCGCAGGTCGCCGTGATCATCGGCGACGAGGAGGCGCGTGATGACAGTGCCAGCCTGAAACCCTTGCGCACGGATGCGCCGCAGAGGCGCATCCCGCTGGACCGGCTGGCCGACGAGATCGGCAATTTTATTTTTGGGGATGATGACGATGGCGACCTATGACCTGGAAGAGCAGGAACAGATATCGGAGTTGAAAACCTGGTGGCGGATGTACGGCAACCTGGTGACGTCAGTGCTGCTGGCCCTGGCCGTCGGCGTGGCCGGCTGGCAGGGCTGGAACTGGTACCAGCGCAATCAGTCGGCCGAGGCCTCGGTCCTCTATGCCGCGGTGCAGAAGGCGGTCAAGGAGGACGACGCCAGGCGTGCGCGGGAGGCGGCAGGCGAGCTGACCGAGAAGTATCCCGCCACGGCCTACGCCGCCCTGGCCGCACTGACTTCTGCCCGCATGCAGTTCGATGCCGGTGACCTGAAGACTGCCCGGGCCCAGCTGCAATGGGTGGCCGATAAGGCGCGTGACAAGGATTTGCGCGATCTCGGCCGGCTCCGCCTGGCGCATGTCCTGTACGACGACAAGGCCCTGGACGAAGCGCTCAAGCTGCTGGCCGACGCGCCCGCGCCGGCCTTCGCGGCGCGCTTCGAGGAGCTGAAGGGGGACATCCTGGCCACTCAGGGCAAGCAGACGGAAGCCAGGTCCGCCTATCAGGGCGCGCTGGCGAAACAGGACGCCGCCGAGAAGGCCGCTGGCAGCCAGTCCGGTCAGGAAACCCGGTACCGCGACCTGCTGCAGGTCAAACTCGATTCTCTCGGAGGCAAGTGATGCGCGTCGTTGCCGTTTTGTCGCTGGCGGTCGCACTGGCCGGCTGTTCCACGATGCAAAAGATGAACCCGGTGAACTGGTTTTCCAGCGCACCCAAGGTAAAACCTGCCGAGCTGGAGAAGATCAGCCCGAGCGCGACGTTGGCCACGCTCTGGCAGGCCAGCGTGGGCAGCGCGGGAGGCTATGTGCTGACTCCGGCGGTCGTCGGCTCGAGCGTCTATGCCGCCGCCCAGGACGGTACGCTGGCGCGCTTCGACAACGGCGGGCAGGCCTGGCGGATCAATGCCGGCCGGCCGATTTCCGGCGGCGTCGGCGCGGATGGCCGCCTGGTGGTGGTGGCCACGGCGAAGGGGGAAGTCCTGGCGTTCGACAGCAACGGCAAGGCCCTGTGGAAGGCACGCGTCACGTCCGAAGTGCTGGCGGCGCCGCAAATCGCGGATGATCTGGTCCTGGTACGCAGCGGCGACAACCGCATCTTCGGCCTCGATGCCGCAGACGGCAAGCGCAAGTGGGTCTATCAGCGCAGTACCCCGGCGCTCTCCCTGCGCAGCAATGTCGGCGTGACGGTGGCCGGCAAGGCGGCGCTGGCCGGCTTCCCCGGCGGCAAGCTGGTGGCCATCGCGCTCAACAACGGCGCAGCCATCTGGGAAGCCACGGTGGCGATGCCCAAGGGCGCCACGGAACTCGAGCGTGTTTCCGACGTGACCAGCGCGCCCGTCGTAGACGGGCGGGAGGTCTGTGCGGCGGCCTACCAGGGGCGGATTGCCTGCTTTGCCCTGGCCTCGGGCGACCACCTCTGGTCCCGCGACATGTCATCGACAGCCGGCCTCGACATGGATGCGCGCAACGTCTATGTCACGGATGAGAAGGGTGCGGTGCATGCGCTGGATCGCGCCAACGGCGCGACCGTGTGGAAGCAGGACAAGCTGTTCATGCGCCGGGTCAGTCGGCCGATCGCGCTGGGCAGCCATGTCGCCGTGGGCGACTACCGGGGCGTCGTCCATCTGCTGCGCCGCGACAACGGCGCCTTCGCCGCCCGCTACAGTTCGGACAGCAGCGGCATTGCCGCCGAACCGCTACGATTGGCGCGCGGCTTCCTGATCCAGACGCGCAATGGCGGCCTCTACGCCTTGTCGCCGAATTGACGATCCCCTGAAAGCCTGCTCATGAAGCCCACCCTGGTCATTGTCGGCCGACCCAACGTGGGCAAATCCACCCTGTTCAACCGCCTGACCCGATCGCGCGATGCCCTGGTGGCGGACCTGCCCGGCCTTACCCGGGATCGCCATTACGGCCACGGCCGGCTGGGCTCACGACCTTATCTGGTGGTCGATACCGGCGGATTCGAGCCGTCGGCAAAACAGGGCATCCTCGCCGAGATGGCGCAGCAGGCCGAAGCGGCGATTGCCGAAGCCGACATGCTGCTGTTCGTCGTGGACGGGCGTGCCGGGCCGACCCCCCAGGACAAGAGTATCGCCGACCGCCTGCGCCGTACCGGCCGCCCGCTGTTGCTGGTGGTGAACAAGTCGGAGGGGATGGATCGCGCCATGATCGGCGCCGAATTCCACGAACTGGCCAGCGGCGAGCCACTGGTCATCTCCGCCGCCCATGGCGACGGCGTGAGGGATCTGGTCGAGGAGGCGCTGGCGCCGTTCCCCGAGGCCGGGGAGCCGGACGAAGAGAGCGGGGGGCCGCGCATCGCCGTGGTGGGCCGGCCCAACGTCGGGAAATCCACGCTCATCAACGCATTGCTCGGGGAAGAGCGGGTCATCGCCTTCGACCAGCCCGGCACCACGCGCGATGCCATTGCAGTGCCCTTCCGACGCAAGGGAAAGGATTACACCCTTGTCGATACGGCCGGCCTGCGCCGCAGGGGCAAGGTTTTCGAGGCCGTCGAGAAGTTCTCCGTCATCAAGACGCTGCAGTCGATCGAGGAAGCCAACGTCGTGGTGCTGGTGCTCGATGCCAGCCAGGACATCTCGGACCAGGATGCGCATATCGCCGGTTTTTGCGTCGAAGCCGGGCGAGCCGTGGTGATTGCCGTGAACAAGTGGGATTGCACCGACGATTACCGGCGCGAGCGCATCAAGATGGACATGAATCGGAAACTCAATTTCCTCGCTTTTGCCAAGGCGCATTTCATCAGCGCGCTCAAAGGGGAGGGCATCAATCCGCTGATGGCCTCGGTGGATGCGGCTTACGCCGCCGCCATGGTCAAGATGCCCACCCCGAAGCTCACCCGCCTGTTGCAGGCCGCGATCGTCAAGCAGGCGCCGCCGCGCCACGGCATATTCCGCCCCAAGCTGCGTTACGCCCACCAAGGGGGCAACAACCCCCCGGTCATCGTCATTCACGGCAATGCGCTCGAACATGTTCCGGACGCCTATCGGCGCTATCTCGAACGGACCTTCATCGAGGCCTTCAGGCTGCAAGGTACCCCGCTGCGGGTGGAGCTCCGCACGACCCGGAACCCCTTCGCCGATAAAGTACGCTGATGCGCCGTCTGCCGCTGCCTTGTGGCGGAGCGTGAAAAAATCCGGTAAAGTGCCGTTTCAAAAAACAATTTACATACGTGGGGTCACACCATGAGCAATAAAGGGCAACTTTTACAAGACCCGTTCCTCAATACGCTGCGCCGGGAGCATATTCCAGTGTCCATCTACCTGGTGAACGGCATCAAGCTCCAGGGCCAGGTCGAATCCTTCGACCAGTACGTCGTCCTGCTGAAGAACACCGTGACGCAGATGGTGTACAAGCACGCCATTTCCACCGTCGTTCCCGCGCGTCCGGTCAACATTTCGCAGGAACACGGCGAGGGTTGATGTCCGCATGCTCCGGCTGGCCAATCGCCAGCCGTCCCTGATGTTCGAACGACCCGGCGGCGGCGAGAAGGCCGTCCTCGTCCAGTTGGATTTCGGCCAGGGGGATATCGCCGAGCGCCTGGAAGAGTTGCGCTTGCTCGCGGATTCCGCCGGCGCCGCCAATGTCGCTGTCGTCCAGGGTCGCCGCGAGCGACCCGATCCGGCGCTCTTTGCGGGGAAGGGCAAGGTTGCCGAGATCGCCGATGCCATCCGCGATGGGCAAGCCGATATCGCCATCTTCAATCACGAGTTGTCCGCCGCCCAGCAACGCAACCTCGAAAAGGCGCTCGACTGCCGCGTCGTCGACCGCGCCAGCCTGATCCTCGACATCTTCGCCCAGAGGGCCCGGAGCCACGAAGGCAAGCTGCAGGTGGAGCTTGCGCAGTTGCAGCACATGGCCACGCGCCTGGTGCGCGGCTGGACCCACCTGGAGCGGCAGAAGGGCGGCATCGGCCTGCGCGGGCCGGGCGAGACCCAGCTCGAATCAGACCGTCGCCTTATCGGCAAGCGGGTCAAACTGCTGAAGGAACGCCTCAAGCAGCTGGAACGCCAGCGTGCCGTGCGCCGTCGTGCGCGGACGCGGCGGGAGATGCTGGCGGTTTCCCTGGTCGGCTACACCAATGCCGGCAAATCGACGCTGTTCAATGCCCTGACCAAGGCCGGGGCCTATGCCGCCGACCAGCTGTTCGCGACCCTCGACACCACCTCGCGGCGGCTGTTTCTGGCGGGGTCTGGACAGATCGTCCTTTCCGATACGGTGGGTTTCATTCGGGACCTGCCGCATTCCCTCGTTGCGGCCTTCCACGCCACCCTGGAAGAAACGGCGCTGGCCGATCTGCTTCTGCATGTGGTCGATTCGGCGAGCGGCGACCGTGATGCGCAGATAGAGGCGGTGAATGGCGTACTGGCGGAAATCGGCGCCGCCCGCGTGCCGCAAATACTGATATGGAACAAGATCGACGTCAGTGGTGTCGAACAGGGGATCGAGCGGGACGCCTATGGTAAAATCACCCGCGTTCGAGTCAGCGCCAAAACGGGTGCCGGTCTCGACCTGTTGCGGCAGGCGCTGGCTGAAACGGCGCAGTCGCATGCCGAACCCGCCTCACCCGTCGTGAACGCCGCCTAACCAACCAACGCCAACAAACGATTCTCGTCACCCCAAACGATGATAACTGGCATTCTGATGTCGTTGAACGACCCTCAGTGGGGCAACCGGCCGAATCAGGGCCCGCCCGACCTCGAAGAGCTTTGGCGCGATTTCAACCGCCGCCTGTCCGGCCTGTTCGGCAAGAAGGGCGGATCGGGCAATGGCGGCGATGGCAGCCCGCGCCCGCCGATGAACCTCAAGATCTTCGGCGGCGGCATCGGCGCCCTGATCGTCCTGATACTGGTCGTCTGGCTGGCAAGCGGCTTCTACATCGTCGATGCCAGCCAGCGCGGCGTCGTGCTGACCTTCGGCAAGTTTTCGCTCATCACCGAGCCGGGCCTGCGCTGGCGCCTGCCCTTTCCGGTCCAGTCGCACGAAATCGTCCGCCTGTCCGATGTACGCGTGGTCGAGGTCGGGTATCGCGGCTCGGACAGGAACCGGGTGCTCAAGGAAGCCCTGATGCTGACCGACGACGAAAACATCATCAACATCCAGTTCGCCGTGCAGTGGTTCCTGAAGGACCCGCAGGAATACCTGTTCAACAACCGCGATCCGGACGACAGCGTGCTGCAGGCCGCCGAGACGGCCATGCGCGAGGTGGTCGGCAAGAGCAAGATGGACTTCGCGCTGTATGAAGGCCGCGAACAGGTCGCCGACCAGGCGGCCAAGATCATGCAGGAGATTCTCGATCGTTACGGCACGGGCATTCTTGTTTCCAAGCTGACGCTGCAGAACGTGCAACCGCCCGAGCAGGTGCAGGCGGCATTCGACGACGCCGTCAAGGCGGGTCAGGATCGCGACCGGCAGGTCAACGAGGGGCAAGCCTACGCCAACGACGTCATCCCCAGGGCGCGCGGCACCGCCTCGCGACTGATCGAGGAGGCCAGTGGCTACAAGGGGCGCGTGATCGCCAACGCCGAGGGCGAGGCGAGCCGCTTCAGGCAAATCCTCGCGGAATACAGCAAGGCGCCGCAGGTGACGCGGCAGCGGATGTACATCGACACCGTGCAGCAGATGCTCGTCAACTCGAGCAAGATCATGATCGACACCAAGGGTGCGGGCAACCTGCTCTATCTGCCGCTCGACAAGCTGATGCAGTCCGCTGCGGCAGCGACTCCGGCCGCGGCGGCCGGCGGCGAATCGACGGCGTTGCCTTTGCGGACAATGCCGAACCTCTCCGCCGGGGTGCCGCCGCAGCTCGATGCGGCGGCGCGCTCGCGCGAGGCTTTGCGTTCGCGTGAACGGGAGGAAAGATGATGCGCCAAAGCCTGCCTTTCGCCGCCGCCGCCGTCTTTGCCCTGCTGGTGGCCGCGGCCATGTCGATTTTCACGGTCGACCAACGGAAATTCGCCATCGTGCTCCAGTTGGGCGAAATCAAGGAAGTGATATCCGCTCCGGGGCTGAACTTCAAGTGGCCGCTGATCCAGAACGTCCGCTTTTTCGACAAGCGCATCCTCACCTACGACGCGACGGAACCGGAGCGCTTCATCACTTCGGAAAAGAAGCCCGTTCTGGTGGATTCTTTCGTCAAGTGGCGCATCATCGATCCAAGGCAATACTACATCTCGGTGCAGGGGGATGAAAGCCGTGCGCATATCCGCCTGTCCCAGACCGTGAATGCAGGGCTGCGCGAGGAGTTCGGCAAGCGCACGGTGCACGAGGTCGTGTCCGGCGCGCGCGACAAGATCATGGAGGAGGTGCGGGGCGAGGCGGATACCGATGCCCGGGCCATCGGCGTGCAGATCGTCGATGTGCGGCTGAAGCGCGTCGACCTGGTGCAGGAAGTCTCGGAGTCGGTCTATCGCCGCATGGAAACGGAGCGCAAGCGCGTTGCCAACGAATTGCGTTCGAAGGGTGCGGCCGATGCCGAGAAAATCCGCGCCGATGCCGACCGCCAGCGGGAAATCATCATTGCCGAGGCCTATCGCGATGCCCAGCGCATCAAGGGCGAGGGCGATGCCAAGGCGACGGCGCTGTACGCACAGGCCTTCGGCCAGAACCCGGAATTCTATGCCTTCTACCGCAGTCTCGAAGCCTACCGCGCCAGCTTCGGCAACAAGGGCGACCTGATGGTGATCGAGCCGAATTCCGAGTTCTTCAGCTACCTGAAGAACTCCGGCAAAGGGAAATAATGTGGCCCACCCTGCTGACGGCATTCGCGCTGATGCTGTTGATCGAGGGACTGCTGCCGTTCATTTCGCCAAGGGCCTGGCGCGAAACCTTCCGGCGCATCATTGAGCTGAGCGACGGCCAGATCCGCTTCATCGGCCTTTCGTCCATTTTGGTCGGCATGATTCTCCTGTTCGTCCTGAGGTAATCATGCGCCGCTGGCTGCTGCCCGAATCCATCGAGGATGTCCTTCCGGCCGAGGCGGTCCGGGTCGAGCGCCTGCGGCGGGCGCTGCTGGACGAGTTCGCCCTGCATGGCTACGAACTGGTCATGCCCCCCTTGCTCGAGTATATCGAGTCGCTGCTGACCGGCAGCGGACGCGACATGGACCTGCGTACCTTCAAGCTGGTCGACCAGCTCTCCGGCCGCACCATGGGCGTTCGCGCCGACATCACCCCGCAGGTGGCGCGCATCGATGCCCACCTGCTCAATCGCCGCGGCGTGGCCCGCCTGTGCTATTGCGGCAGCGTGCTGCATACCCTGCCTTCCGGCCTGACGGCGACGCGCGAGCCGCTCCAGATCGGGGCGGAACTCTATGGCCATGCCGGCATCGAGGCCGATGTCGAAATCATCCGTCTGCTGGCGCGGGTGCTGGAGATCGCGGGCGTGGAAACCTCGCGCATCGACCTCGGCCACGTCGGCGTGTTCCGGGCCTTGTCGACGCGTGGCGGCCTGGAAGCGGAGCTGGAGCAGGAACTCCATGCCGTCCTGCAGACGAAGGACATGCCCGACCTGAAGGAACTGGTCAGGGACGTCGCCGAGCCGGTACGCTCCGCCCTGCTGGCCCTGCCTGAATGCTATGGCGGGCGGGAAGCGCTGCGGCGGACGCTCGAGCTGTTGCCGGGCGATGCCGAGATCGCCCAGGCGGTACGGGACCTCGAGAAGCTGGCGGGCGAACTGGCCGACCTGCCCGTGAGCTTCGACCTGGCCGATCTGCGCGGCTATCACTATCACAGCGGGGTGGCCTTTGCCGCCTATTGCGCCGGCCATCCCGGCGCCATCGCCCTGGGCGGGCGCTATGACAAGGTCGGGAAGGCATTCGGCCGCGGCCGTCCGGCAACCGGCTTCAGCCTGGACCTGCGCGAACTGTCCCGACTCGCTGCGGAGGTGGCGCCGCCGCGGGCAATCATGGCGCCGGCAGGAGGCGATGGCGGCTTGCGCCTGGCCGTGGCCGAGCTGCGCGCCGGGGGGCAGATTGTCATCGAGGCGCTGCCCGGCCACGAAGGCACCTGGGGCGAGGCCGGCTGCGACCGGCAGCTGGTGCGGCGCGAAGGCAAATGGATCGTGGAAAAAATACAGGGAGAAGTCTAGAAAATGGCAAAAAACGTCGTCGTCATCGGCACCCAGTGGGGTGACGAGGGCAAGGGGAAAATCGTCGACTGGCTGACCGACCACGCCCAGGGCGTGGTGCGCTTCCAGGGCGGCCACAATGCCGGCCACACGCTGGTCATCGGCGGCAGGAAAACCGTGCTGCATCTGGTGCCCTCCGGCATTCTGCGCGAGGGGGTCACCTGCTACATCGGCAATGGTGTCGTGCTCTCGCCCGATGCCTTGATGCACGAACTGGACGAGCTCCAGAAGGCGGGGGTCGATGCCGAATCCCGGCTCAAGATCTCCGAGGCCTGCCCGCTGATCCTGCCTTACCACCAGGCACTCGACATGGCGCGCGAGGCGGCCAAGGGCGCCAACAAGATCGGCACCACCGGCCGCGGCATCGGTCCGGCCTACGAGGACAAGGTGGCGCGGCGCGGCCTGCGCGTTCAGGACCTGTTGCGGCCCAAGCGTTTCGCCGAGAAGCTGGCGGAGATCCTCGACTATCACAACTATGTGCTGAAGAACTATCTCGGTGCTGAAACGGTCGATTTCCAGCGCGTGCTGGAAGGGGCGATGGCCATCGCCCCGCGCCTGACGCGCATGATCGCCGACGTGCCGCGCGCGCTTTACGACGCGCACAAGGGCGGCGCCAACCTGCTGTTCGAGGGCGCACAGGGTACCCTGCTCGACATCGACCACGGCACCTTTCCCTACGTCACCTCGTCGAACTGCGTCGCCGGCGCGGCGGCAGCGGGTGCCGGCGTCGGTCCCGGCATGCTGCACTACGTGCTGGGCATTACCAAGGCCTATACCACGCGCGTCGGCGGCGGGCCATTCCCGACCGAGCTGTACGATGCAGTCGACAAGCTCGACCCGGTCGGCAAGCACATGGCCACCCGCGGCCACGAGTTTGGCGCCACCACGGGTCGCGCGCGTCGCTGCGGCTGGTTCGATGCCGCAGCGCTCAAGCGCGCCATCCAGATCAACGGTGTTTCCGGCTTGTGCGTGACCAAACTGGACGTGCTCGACGGCATCGAGGAAATGAAGATCTGCACCGGCTATCGCATCGACGGCCGCCTCAGCGACATCCTGCCGGTGGGCGCCGACGACCTGGAGCGTTGCGAGCCGGTGTATGAAACGCTGCCGGGCTGGAAGGAGAGCACGGTCGGCGTCAAGGGCTTCGAAGCACTGCCGAAGGCGGCGCAGGAGTACCTGAGGCGCATGGAGGCGCTCTGCGGAGTGCCGGTCGACATGATTTCGACCGGTCCGGATCGCGAGGAAACCATCGTGCTGCGGCACCCGTTCAAGTGACGGGCGCTACAGCACGCGCCATGCGCGCTGGTTGCGTTGAAGGCTGACCTTGCGCTGCGCAGTCAAGCGCCTTCAGGTGCGGCCGGACACAAAAAAGCCGGTCGCTGACCGGCTTTTTGCTTTGTACCTGGTGCCCAGAAGAGGACTCGAACCTCCACAGTGTTGCCACCGCTAGGACCTGAACCTAGTGCGTCTACCAATTCCGCCATCTGGGCAAAGAGGGCGCAATTTTAAAGGAAACATCGATTTTGTCAAACAAGCAGAGCAAGACGCGCAAGCACGATCCGCACTACGAACGCGAGGCCGGGAAATACGAAAATCCCCTGCCCAGCCGGGAGTACGTGCTGGCCAAAATGACCGAACGCGGCGTGCCGCTGTCCTTTGACGAACTGGCGGCGACGCTGGAGGTAACGCCGGAGGAACAGGAGGCCTTTTCACGGCGCCTTGGCGCAATGGGGCGGGATGGCCAGATCATGCAGAATCGCCGCGGCGATTACCTGATTCCGGACAAGGCCGATCTCATCCGCGGACGGGTCGAGGGGCACCCCGACGGCTACGGCTTCCTGGTGTGCGACGAAGAAGGCCCCGACCTGTTTCTCGGCCCGAAGGAAATGGACAAGGCCCTGCACGGCGACCGTGTCATGGCGCGCATCGTCGGCACCGATCGACGCGGACGGCCCGAAGGCAAGATCGTCGAGGTGCTCGAGCGCGCCAACCATCGGCTCGTCGGCCGCGTGCACAACGAACACGGCGTGCTGTTCGTGGTGGCGGAGAACCGGCGCATCAGCCAGGACATCCTGCTCGCCCCGGGCGCCAAGCCCAAGGCCGTGGCAGGACAGGTGGTGGTGGTCGAGATCATCGAGCAGCCCTCGAAGCATTCCCAGCCGATCGGCAAGGTGGTAGAGGTGCTCGGCAATTACGCCGATCCGGGCATGGAAATCGAAATAGCCCTGAGAAAGCACGAACTGCCCTTCGAGTTCTCGCGGGAAGGCCTGGCCGAGGCGAAGAAACTGCCGGACGCTGTGCGCAAGGGCGACTGGAAATGGGAAGGCGGGCTGCGCGAGGACATTCGCCACCTGCCGCTGGTGACCATCGACGGCGAAACGGCGAAGGATTTCGACGATGCGGTGTATTGCGAACGCCAGGGCAAGGACGGCAAGGGCGGCTTCCGCCTGGTCGTCGCCATCGCCGATGTCAGCCACTATGTCCAGGCGGGACGGGCGCTCGACCGCGACGCCTACGAACGGGGCAATTCCGTGTACTTTCCGCGCCGCGTCATTCCCATGCTGCCGGAAAAGATCTCCAACGGCCTGTGCTCGCTCAATCCGCAGGTGGAGCGCCTGTGCATGGTCTGCGACATGGCCATCGCGGCCAATGGCGCCATCAAGCGCTACCGCTTCTATCCCGCAGTGATGTTTTCCCATGCCCGGCTGACCTACAACGAGGTGGCCGAAGCGCTTTACGGGGAAAAGTCAGTCTCCGCGGAACGGCGCGCCGAACTGTTGCCGCACCTCGAAAACCTCGATGCCCTTTACCGCGTGCTGGTCAAGGCGCGCTGGGCGCGCGGCGCCATCGATTTCGAGACCGTCGAGACGCAGATGATCTTCGACGACCAGGGCAAGATTGACCGCATCGTTCCGGTCAGCCGCAACGACGCCCACCGCATCATCGAGGAATGCATGCTGGCGGCCAACGTCTGCGCCTCCGATTTCCTCCATGAGAACGAACACGATGCGCTCTATCGCATCCACGAGGGGCCGGCGCCGGAGAAGCTGGCCAAGCTGCGCGAGTTCCTCAAGGAGTTCGGACTGCAGCTGACCGGCGGCGACGAGCCGCATGCCAGGGACTACGCCGCGCTGCTGGAGAAAGTGAAGGGACGGCCGGACATGCAGCTCCTGCAGACGGTGATGCTGCGTTCGCTCAAGCAGGCCATGTACAGTCCTGACAACGTCGGCCACTTCGGCCTCGCCTACGAGTCGTACACCCATTTCACCTCGCCCATCCGGCGCTATCCCGACCTCGTCATCCACCGCGCCATCAAGGCGGTGCTGCAGGGAGAAAAATACCGTCCGGGCAACTGGTCCGAGATCGGCATCCACTGCTCGCAGAGCGAGCGGCGCGCCGACGACGCGACGCGCGACGTCGAATCCTGGCTGAAGTGCTACTACATGCAGGATCGCATCGGCGAGGAATTCGCCGGCAGCGTTTCGGCAGTGACGTCCTTCGGCATCTTTGTTGCGCTGGACGACGTCTTCGTCGAGGGGCTGGTGCACATCTCCGACCTGGGCAGCGACTATTTCCATTACGACGACGCCAAGCATCAGCTGGTCGGCGAACGCACCGGCCGCCGCTTCCGCCTGGCCGACCGGGTCCGCGTCCAGCTCGTGCGGGTGGACATGGAGACAAGCAAGATCGATTTTCGTCTGGCCGGGGAGGGCGAGGCGGCGGGCAAGGGCCGGCGCCGTGGCTGAAACACGCTTCATCTACGGCTTTCACGCCATCAATGCCCGGCTGCGGCAAAGCGCCGGCAGCGTGCAGGAAATTTATCTCGCTGCCGGCAAACAGGATGGACGCACGCGCGACCTCGTCAAGCTGGCCGAGGCCCAGGGCGTGCGCGTCATCTCGACCGACCCGGCGCGGCTGGACGGCATGGCCGGCGGCGACGGCAAGGCGGCGCGCCATCAGGGCGTCGTCGCGCGCATCTCCGCCGCGCAGCGCCACGTCACGCTTGACGACGTGCTCGACACCCTGGCCGAACCGGCCCTGCTGCTGGTGCTCGATGGCGTGCAGGATCCGCATAACCTCGGCGCCAGCTTGCGCGTGGCCGACGCCGCCGGGGCGCATGCCGTGGTGGCGCCGAAGGACAGGGCGGTCGGGCTCAACGCCACGGCCATCAAGGTAGCCTGCGGCGCCGCCGACAGCGTGCCATACGTCACCGTCACCAATCTGGCACGGGCGCTGCGCGAGATGCAGGAGCGCGGCATCCAAGCGGTCGGCGCCGATGCGGAGGCCGACCAGGACATCTACGGCATCGACCTCAAGGTGCCGCTGGCCCTGGTTCTGGGCGCAGAAGGCAGCGGCCTGCGACGCCTGACGCGGGAAACCTGCGACGCCCTGGTGAAGATTCCGATGCACGGCAGCGTGGAAAGCCTCAACGTCTCCGTCGCCAGTGGCATCTGCCTGTTCGAGGCGCGGCGTCAGAGAAATCCGGCCTGAGGCCGGGATTGCCGTCGAACGTCTCTTTCGCTTCAAGCGCTTGATTTTCCGTGCTTGTGCGGTTAAGATGTCCGGCTTTCAAAACCTTGCCCCACCGCACGCATGGCGGGGGGTCCAACCCATAAGGAGACTGCATGCGACATTACGAAATCGTTTTCATCGTCCACCCGGACCAGAGCGAACAGGTTCCGGCGATGATCGAGCGCTACAAGGGCCTCGTCACCGGCCGCAGCGGCCATATCCATCGTCTCGAGGACTGGGGCCGCCGTCAGCTGGCCTATCCGATCCAGAAACTGCACAAGGCGCACTACGTGCTCATGAACGTCGAGTGCGACGGCGAGACACTCGACGAGCTCGAGCATGCCTTCAAGTTCAACGATGCCGTGCTGCGCCACCTCACCGTGAAGATGCAACAGGCCGTGACGACACCCTCGCCCATGATGAAGGAGGAGAAGGCCAAGTCGCTGACGCCGGCTTCCGGGGAGGCCAAGCCGGCCGAGCAGGCTGCGCCTGAGCAAGCTGCCCCCGGACAAGCTGCGCCCGCGGAGCAGCCCGCGGCCTGAAGTGACGGCGCCGCGGAACCAGCTTACGATCACCGGGCAGATCATCGAACTGGCGCAGCTGCGCCATACCCCGGCAGGCATTCCGGTACTGAGTTTCAGGATTGCTCACGATTCGGAACAGATCGAAGCCGGACTGCCACGCAAGGTCGAATGCGAACTGCAGGCCGTGGCGTTGGGACAGGTGGCGCTGCTGCTGAGGGAATCCAGGCCGGGTGACGGCGTCGAGCTGAGCGGATTCCTGGCAGCAAGAAGTGCGAAGTCGATGCAGCCGGTGCTGCATGTGGAACGAATCGAATTTACGGAAGGAATGAATCATGGCGTTTAAACCGAGAAATGCGAAGGACGCAAAGAAGCGCAAGGACGACAAGGGCTCGCGCGGCATGTTCAAGCGGCGCAAGTTCTGCCGCTTCACCGCCGAGAAGATTGCGGAAATCGATTACAAGGATGTCGATATCCTGAAGGATTTCATTACCGAGAACGGCAAGATCATGCCGGCGCGCATTACCGGCACCAAGACCGGCTATCAGCGCCAGCTGTCCACGGCCATCAAGCGCGCCCGCTTCCTGGCGCTGATGCCCTACACCGACCTGCACTGAGAGAGGATGCCGCAATGCAAGTGATTCTGATGGAAAAGGTCATCAACCTCGGCAGCCTGGGCGACGTCGTCAAGGTGCGCGACGGCTATGCGCGCAATTTCCTCATTCCGCAGGGCAAGGCCAAGCGGGTCACGCCGGAGAACCTGGCCGAATTCGAAAAGCGCCGCGCCGAACTGGAGCGCCAGCAGGCCGAAAAGCTGGCGGAAGCGCAGGAGAAGGCCGCCAAACTGGAAGGCCTGATGGTGCAGATCACGCGCAAGGCCGGCGTGGACGGCCGCCTGTTCGGCTCCGTCACCAACTTCGACATCGCCGATGCGCTGAAGGCGCAGGGCATCGAGGTGGAAAAGGCCGACATCCGCATGCCGCAGGGCCCGCTCAAGACGATCGGCGACGCCCAGGTTCAGATTGCCCTGCACAGCGAGGTGGTCGCCAACATCACCGCGTCGGTGCTGGGGGAAAGCTAGGCGGCGGGCGTCAGGAAAAGAGAAAGGCCGCGCAAGCGGCCTTTTCTTTTGGCGGAGAGAGAGGGATTCGAACCCTCGATACGTTTTACCGTATACACACTTTCCAGGCGTGCGCCTTCGACCACTCGGCCATCTCTCCGTTTACCTCACACTTTGGCTGCGGCCGCGCTTCGTACGCAAAAATTGCCAAGCGCTGCTGCGCAGTTTGGCCTCCGTCGCAACCGTTGCGAGGGGCGCATTCTAGCAGATGCCCGCCTGCCTTGCTCAGCGCCCGCGCAGGCGCCGGTAGAGCGTGCTGCGCCCGATGCCGAGTCGCCGGGCCGCCGCCGACACATTGCCGTCTTCCTCCGCCAGGGCCGCTTCGATGGCCTGGCGCGTGATGCTGTGGAGGTCGCCCGCCGGCGGGCCGCAGGGGGATTCCCGTTCGTTTACCGCAACCAAGCGAACGGCGATCCTGTAGTACAGATCGGCCCGGAAATTTCCGCGGTCGATGTGCCTTCTCAGCTTGCCGTGGCTGCTGGCGATCAGCGCGACCGGCAGTTCGCGGCAGTGCGGCCGCAAGGCCTGCTGCAGCGAAGAGACCAGCCTGGCCTGCAGGTCCCGATCCAGTCTGTGGACGTCGCCGAGATAGACGATGTCGGGGGCAGGCCCGTCGCCTTCCCAAGGCTTGCCCGCAAGCCGGCCCAGGATCGTCTCGAACCGGCTCTCCGCGGCATCGGCGCAATCGAATTCCAGCCAGACCGCATCCGCCCCCACATGTCTGCGCAGGCATGCCCCGAGGGCCGGGCCGGCCGCTCCGTTGCCGTATTCGACCAGCAGCGGGGTACGGCTGGACACCGCCTCCTGTACGACGGGGAGGAACGATTCCAGTCGGGCCGCCATTTTCGGGGCATCGGCTCGCGACCCGGATTCCGAGGCGGCCGGCGTTGGAACGGATCGGCGCCGGGCGGCCTCGATCCGCACGAACACCCGGATGCCGTTGTGCAGAAGCAGGGGACAGGGCGCCGGCGCAGCCTGCGCCGCCAGGTCGAGGGCGGCGGAAAGGCGCAAGCCGAAAAGCGACTCGAAAGTCTGCAATGGCAGCTGGGATTCCGGCAGGCCGAACTGGAAGCTGCCGCCATGATTGGCCGAAAGCAGGCGCCCGTCCTCGCGAAACGCGGCCAGCCCCTCGCACAGTGTGCCGAGGAATTCCGGCCGCGCATGCAGCCTGACCACATGGGCGTCCGGGAAGGCATGGCAGAACAGATGATTCTCGATCATGCGCGCCGACATGTTGGCGAGCGCCAGGGTATGCGGGCTGAAGCGGCGATGGTCGCCGGTGACATCGAGCGCACCGACGATCCTGCCGTAAGGGTCGCGAAGGGGGGCGGCGGAGCAGGTCAGGAAGTGGTTGGCGGGAAGGAAATGCTGGGCCGCATGCACCACCACCGGGGCCTTTTCCGTCAGGGCGGTGCCGATGGCATTGGTGCCGCGGGAGCATTCCGACCATTCGACGCCGGGCGCCAGGGCAACCCGCTGGGCCTTGGCCAGGAAATCGTCGTCGCCCAGCGAATGCAGGATGTAGCCGGTGGCATCCGAGAGCACCACCATGCTCTGGGTGTTGGCGATCTGCTCGTAGAGAGTCTCCATGATCGGCAGGGCATGATCGACCAGCGCTTTGTTGCGCTGCCGCATGAGGTCCAGGGCGTCGCGGCGACCCGGATCGAATTCGGCCCTCGATTCGAGCCGCGGCCCGTGTGTCAGGCACCGCTGCCAGGAGGATTCGATGACGGCCGGCAAAACGCCTTCGGGAAGGCGACCGGTCTGTCGCATCAGTTGATGTGCCTTCTGGGCACTGCGCTCCGCGCTTGCCGTCTGGTCCAGCATTCAGCCCTCCCTTGTGCTAAAAATACTTTATCCGCCGCGATGCGGCAAGCGAAGGCCTGGATGGCCCGTCCGGCGGAGCGTGGCCACTGTCTCATTCTGAAACAGTTTTTAACGGGAACCGGGCTGTGCCATGATGCTACGGCGCGCAGCTGTGGTCCGCCCTTGCGGCGCAAACATCAAGAAAATGCTTCAATCATTCCGAGGAGGCGTCATGCAGAAGTCGTTGCACATCGATCCCAACAAGTGCACCGGCTGTCTCCAGTGCGAGATGGCTTGTTCCTACGAGAACCACGGTGCCTTCAACATTTCCAGGTCGCGCATCAAGGTCTTCAACTTCGAGTCCGCCGGGCGCAAGGTGCCCTACACCTGCACCCAGTGCGCAGAGGCCTGGTGCCTGCACGCCTGCCCGGTCGACGCCATCCGCATCGATGCCGCCACCGGTGCCAAGGTGGTGTTCGAAAGTACCTGCGTCGGCTGCAAGGTGTGCACCATCGCCTGTCCGTTCGGCACCATCAACTACGTCGCCGACACCGGCAAGGTGCAGAAATGCGACCTCTGCGGCGGCCAGCCGGCCTGCGCCGAGGCCTGTCCGACGGGGGCCATCACCTACATCGAGTCCGACTGGACCGGCCTGGGCAAGATGCGCCAGTGGGCCGAGAAGACCGACACGCAACCGCGCGCCTGAGAGGAGAGAAAAAATGGCATGGACAAGGAAAATCCTGCGGGTGAACCTGAGCAAGGGCACCTGCGCAGCCGAGCCGCTCAACATGGAATGGGCGCAACTGTATCTGGGCCAGCGCGGGCTGGCGACGAAATACCTGGTGGCTGAAACGGATCCCAAGGTGGACCCGCTCTCGCCCGAGAACAAGATGATCATGACCACCGGGCCGCTCACCGGCACCATGGCCTCCACCGGCGGACGCTATTCGGTCGTCACCAAGGGGCCGCTCACCGGCGCCATCGCCTGTTCCAACTCGGGCGGGCATTTCGGCGCCGAGCTGAAGATGGCCGGCTGGGACATGATCATCTTCGAAGGCAGGTCGCCGAAGCCCGTCTACCTCTGGCTGGAGAACGACAAGGCCGAGCTGCGCGATGCCAGCCATCTCTGGGGCACCACCACCTGGCACACCGAGGAGACCATCAAGGCGGCGCACCAGGACCCGCAGATCCGCATCGCCTCGATCGGCCGCGCCGGCGAGAACGGCGTGCTCTACGCCTGCGTGGTGAACGACCTCCACCGTGCCGCCGGCCGTTCCGGTGTCGGCGCCGTGATGGGCTCGAAGAACCTCAAGGCGGTGGCCGTGCGCGGCACCGTCGGCGTCGGCAACGTGCGCGACTTCAAGGCCTTCCTGCAGGCGGCCACGGCCGCCAAGAAGGTGCTGGCCGACAACGCCGTCACCGGCCAGGGCCTGCCCAAGTTCGGCACCCAGGTGCTGATGAACGTCATCAACGAGGTCGGCGCCCTGCCGACACGCAACGCCAACGACGTGCAGTTCGAGGGCGCGCGCAAGATCTCCGCCGAGGCCATGCACGAGAAGCGGCCGACCGACGGCAAGTCCAACCTGGTGACCAACGCCGCCTGCTTCGGCTGCACCATCGCCTGCGGCCGCGTCTCGCAGGTGGACCAGAGCCACTGGAGCGTCGTCAACAACCCGAAGTACTGGGGCGCCACCGGCGGCCTCGAATACGAGAACGCCTGGTCGCTCGGCGCCGCCAACGGCGTTGACGATCTCGAAGCCCTCACCGTGGCCAACATGATCTGCAACGAGGACGGCATGGACCCGATCACCTTCGGCGCCACCGTCGGCGCGGTGATGGAGATGTACCAGATGGGGGTGCTGACCAAGGAGCAGATCGGCATCGAATCCCCCTTCGGCTCGGCCCAGGCGCTGCTCGAGATCGCCCACATGACGGCGGAAGGGCGCGGCTTCGGCAAGGAAGTCGCCCTCGGCTCGCGCCGTCTGTGCGAAAAATACGGCAAGCCGGAGCTGTCCATGACGGTCAAGAGCCAGGAGTTCCCGGCTTACGACCCGCGCGGCATCCAGGGCATGGGCCTGACCTACGCCACCTCCAACCGCGGCGCCTGCCACCTGCGCAGCTATACCGTCGCCTCGGAGATCCTCGGCGTGCCGGTAAAGACCGATCCGCTGGCCACCGACGGCAAGGCCGACCTGGTCAAGGCCTTCCAGGACGCCACCGCCGCCTTCGACTCCTCCGGCACCTGCATCTTCACCACCTTCGCGTGGACGCTCGGCGATCTGGCGCCCCAGCTCGATGCCGCCTGCGAGGGCGGCTGGACGCTGGAGAAGCTGGCCGAGGTGGGCGAACGCATCTGGAACATGGAGCGCCAGTACAACCTCGCCGCCGGCCTGACGGCGAAGGACGACGACCTGCCCAAGCGCCTGAAGACCGAACCGGCCAAGACCGGCCCGGCCAAGGGCCTCGTCTCCGGCATCGACAAGATGATTCCGGAGTACTACAAGGTGCGCGGCTGGTCGACCGATGGCGTTCCGACCAAGGGCACCCTGGCGCGGCTGGGACTGTAGCCTCTGCAACCTCCATCGCCAAGGCAGCCGGCGCAACCGGCGCCTTGGCTTTTTTGTCCGGGGAGAACGCATGAAACACCTCATCATCGGAAACGGACCCGCCGGCGTCATTGCCGCCGAAACCCTGCGCCGCGCCGATCCCGGGGCCGAGATCACCCTGCTCGGCGACGAGCCGGAACCGCCCTATTCGCGCATGGCGATCCCCTATTTCCTCATCGGCAAGGTGGGCGAGGAGGGCACCCACCTGCGCAAGGACAAGGGCCATTTCGATCGGCTCGGCATCAGGCTGGCGGGAGGCCGTGCCGCCGGCATCGACGCCAAGGCGCGCAAGGTCAAGCTGGCCGACGGCAAGCAGCTGGAATTCGACCGCCTGCTCATCGCCACCGGTTCGCATCCGCTCAGGCCGCCGATCGCCGGCATGGATGCGCCCAACGTGCATACCTGCTGGACGCTGGCGGATGCCCGCGCCATCGTCACGCTGGCGAAACCCGGCGCCCGCGTGCTGCAGATCGGCGCCGGCTTCATCGGCTGCATCATCCTGGAGGCACTGGCCGCGCGCGGCACGCAGCTCAGCGTCGTCGAGATGGGCGACCGCATGGTGCCGCGCATGATGACCGAAAAGGCCGGCAACATGATTCGCCGCTGGTGCGAGGCCAAGGGCGTGCAGGTGCATACCGGTGCCAAGGTCGAATCCCTGCGGGCCGGCGCCGGTAAGGATGAACGCATTGCGAGGCTGAGCAACGGCCAGGACGTGGCGGCCGACCTCGTCATCTGCGCCGCCGGCGTGGCGCCCAACATCGGCTTCCTCGAGGGCAGCGGCATCGCCGCCGAGCGCGGCATCCGGGTCGACGCCGCGATGCAGACCAGCGTGCCCGGCATCTACGCCGCCGGCGACGTCACCGAGGCGGCGGATTTCTTCAGCGGCCAGCCGACGCTCAATGCCATCCAGCCCAACGCCGCCGACCAGGCCCGCGTCGCCGCCATCAACATGGCCGGCGGGCAGGCAACGTTGTCCGGCAGCATGGCCATCAACGTGCTCGATACCCTCGGCCTCATCTCCGCCTCGTTCGGCCAATGGTGGGGCGAGGCCGGCGGCGAATCGGTCGAGCGCATCGACGAGAGGAACCACCGGTATCTCAGCCTGCAGTTCAGGGGCGACGTGCTGATCGGCGCCACCAGCATCGGCCTGACCGACCACGTCGGCGTGCTGCGCGGACTGACTTTGGGGCGGGTGCGCCTTGGCGAATGGAAGGAACGTTTGCTGGCCGACCCGACCCGCGTCATGGAAGCCTACCTGGCGCGGGCGCAGGGCGCCGAGACGCGCTACCTGGGTACGCGGCCGATCTGATGCGCATCACCTTCAAGCTCTACGCCATGCTGGCCGACCACCTGCCGGACGAGGCGCGCCGGACCAATTCCCTCGAACTCGAAGTGCCGTCCGGCCGCACGGTGGGGCAGGTGATCGACGAATTCAAGCTGCCGCCGAAGCTGGTGCATCTCGTATTGGTCAACGGCAATTACGTTCAGCCGGCCGATCGGGCGGGGCGGGCACTGGCCGAAGGCGACGTGCTGGCCATCTGGCCGCCGATCGCCGGTGGCTGACTTTTCCGTCGCGCGCGATTGCGAGATGACCATTACGCAGGCGGAGTTCCTCCGCCTGTTGCCGGCGGCCGTGGCCGGTGTCCCCTTCGATTTTGCCGACGGCCTGTTCACGCATGAAGACGCCCCGAGCGGCGGCCGCGGCTGGCGCATCGCGCTGACGCCACTGCCCGACATGACCCATGGGCTGATCCGCCTCGAGCGCCAGCGCGCGGTGTTCGCCTTTTGCGGCTATTCCGCCGAGGATATCGCCGCATTCTTCCAGCGCTTCGACCTGTATTTCGCCCGGGGCGGCGGCTGAATGGGGTAGAATTGCGTGCGGCGGGTCTCCCCGCATTGCAGGGTGGTGAATCTGGTCAGGTCCGGAAGGAAGCAGCCACAGCCATTGTCTGCAAGTGCCGGGGGTCAGGCTCGCCGCCCTCCGTCTTCTCCTCCGCCCCTCTGCTAAAATCCGGCCATGAGCTATCAGGTCCTCGCGCGCAAGTGGCGTCCCCGTTCCTTCGACACCCTGGTCGGGCAGGAACACGTCGTGCGCGCCCTGACCCACGCCCTCGACCAGCAGCGCCTCCACCATGCCTATCTCTTCACCGGCACGCGCGGCGTCGGCAAGACGACCATCGCGCGCATCCTGGCCAAGGCGCTCAACTGCGAGACCGGCATCACCTCGAAGCCCTGCGGCACCTGCAGTTCCTGCCAGGAGATCGACGCCGGCCGCTTCGTCGACCTGATCGAAGTGGATGCGGCGACCAACACCAAGGTCGACGAGATGCGCCAGCTGCTCGACAACGCCACCTACGCGCCGACGCGCGGCCGCTTCAAGGTCTACGTCATCGACGAAGTGCACATGCTGTCCACCTCCGCCTTCAACGCCATGCTGAAGACGCTGGAGGAGCCGCCCGAGCACATCAAATTCATCCTCGCCACCACCGACCCGCAGAAGATCCCGGTGACGGTGCTCAGCCGCTGCCTGCAGTTCAACCTCAAGCAGATGCCGCAGGGTGCCATCGTCGAGCACCTGGCGCGCATCCTCGAGGCCGAGCAGGTGCCCTGCGAGCCAGCCGCGCTGCGCCACATCGCCAAGGGCGCTTCAGGCAGCATGCGCGACGCGCTCTCGCTGCTCGACCAGGCCATCGCCCACGGCGCCGGCCGCATCGAGGAGGCCGGCGTGCGCGACATGCTCGGCACGGTGGGGGAGGACCATCTCTTCGCCCTGCTCGACGCGCTGGCCGCGCGCGACGTGCAGGCCATGCTGGCCGCGGCTGCCGAGATGGACGCGCGCAGCCTGTCCTTCGACTCGGCCCTGCAGGAGCTGGCCACCCAGCTGCACCGCATTGCCCTGGTGCAGTTCGCCCCGGAAGCCATCGTGGACGAGGCCGAGCGCACACGCCTGGCGAGTTACGCGGGCCGCCTCGATGCCGAATTCCTGCAGCTTTCCTACCAGATCGCGATCAACGGCCGCAACGACCTGTCGCTGGCGCCGGACGAGTATTCCGGCTTCCTCATGACGCTGCTGCGGCTGGTAGCCTTCAATCCGGAAACGCCGCCGGCGCTCGGTGCCGGCACGCCACCGGAGCCAGCCATGCGTGCACCCGCGCCGGCTTCGAATGCCGCGCCGGCTCCTGCGCCGGCTGCGGTGCCCTCGCCGCAGGCTGCGCCACCCGCCACAACGATAGCCGGCGCGCCGGCCGCCGCCGGGGACTGGCACGGCATGCTGGAGAGACTCAAGCTCGGCGGCATGGTGCGCGAGCTGGCCCACCATTGCGAACTGGCTGAGCAGGGCGAGGGGACGATGAAGCTGCGCCTCGATCCGGCCCACAAGTCGCTGCTCATGAACAAGGCGCCGCAGGAGAAACTGCAGGCCGCCCTGGCGACCTACCTCGGCCGCCCGGTCAGGCTGTCGATCGAGATCGGCGGCCTCAACGGCGAGACGCCGGCGCAACGCGCCGAGAACGTCCGCAGCGAGAAGCAGAACCGCGCCATCGCCTCGCTCGAGCAGGACGCCTTCGTGCGCGACATGATCGAGACCTTCGACGCCACCATCAACGAACAATCCATCAAGCCTTTATAAAACGGAGCAAGACATGATGAAAGGCGGAATCGCCGGCCTGATGAAGCAGGCCCAGCAGATGCAGGAAAACATGAAGAAGGCGCAGGACCAGCTGGCGACCATCGAGGTCGAGGGCCAGTCCGGCGCCGGCCTCGTCAAGGTGGTGATGACCTGCAAGCACGACGTGCGCCGCGTCAGCATCGATCCCTCGCTGCTTGCCGACGACAAGGACATGCTGGAAGACCTCGTCGCCGCCGCCGTGAACGACGCCGTGCGACGCGTCGAGGCTACCGTGCAGGAGAAAATGAGCGGTTTCGCCGCCGGCCTCAACCTGCCGCCGGGGATGAAGCTGCCCTTTTGAACCTGGGTCGGGCTTCTTCAGCCCGGCATGTCGGCCTGAAGGCCGACCTACACGATGACCACCCCCTCCGCCCTCGAAGAACTCGTCGAAGCCCTGCGCTGCCTGCCCGGCGTCGGGCCGAAGTCGGCGCAACGCATGGCCTACCACCTGCTGCAGCGCGACCGCAAGGGCGTCCGGCGGCTGGCGCGGGCGCTGGAGCAGGCCGTCGAAGTGCTGCGCCACTGCAGCCGCTGCAATGCCTTCAGCGAGAACGAGGTCTGCGAGCGCTGCGCCTCGCCCCGGCGGGATGCCTCCCTGCTGTGCGTTGTCGAGATGCCGGCCGACCTCAACATGATGGAACAGACCCATGCCTTCAGCGGCATGTATTACGTCCTGATGGGCCATCTCTCGCCGCTCGACGGCATCGGCCCGAAGGAATTGCACCTCGAGCGCCTGCTGGCACGCGCCGGCGACGGCACGGTGGGCGAGGTCATCCTCGCCACGAATTTCACCAACGAGGGCGAGGCCACCGCCCACTACCTCGGCGAGATGCTGCGCGCCCGCGGCCTGAAGGTTTCCCGCATCGCCCGAGGCCTGCCGGTAGGGGGTGAAATCGAGCACACCGATGCCGGCACCATCGCCCAGGCCCTGATCGAACGGCGACCGCTTTAACCCTGCTGTTCATGCGGGAATGGCCCGGAAAGCCAGTACTGGCGCGGGATTGCACGGTTTTGCTTCCATTTCCCGTTGATTATTCGGTATAATTCCGGATTTCCGAAATCGGATTTTCCTGCAGGACTTCGAGGACATGAGCAGCGACAAGAAAGTGGATTGCGGCAGGCGGAACCTGGTGTTCGCCACCGCGGCCGTGGGTGGCGTCGCGACCGTGGCAACGGCCGTGCCCTTTCTGGCCAGCATGGCGCCGTCCGAACGGGCCAAGGCGGCCGGCGCTCCGGTCGAAGCCGATATCGGCAAGCTCGCCCCCGGCGAGATGATGCGCATCGAGTGGCGCGGAAAGCCCGTCTGGATCATCCGCCGCACCGAGGAAATGCTCGCATCGCTGGGCAAGATCACCGAGAAGATCAGCGATCCCGCCTCCAAGCGGCCGATGCAGCCCGAGTACGCCAGCAACGAATTCCGCTCGATCAAGCCGGAATACCTCGTCGTCGTCGGCATCTGCACCCACCTCGGCTGCTCGCCGACGGACAAATTCAAGACCGGCGCCGAGTCCGGCATCAATGCCGACTGGCCGGGCGGTTTCATCTGTCCCTGTCACGGTTCGCTCTTCGACCTCGCCGGGCGCGTCTACAAGAACATGCCGGCGCCGGACAACCTGGAAGTCCCGCCGCACTACTACCTGTCGGAAACGCGCCTTCTGATCGGCGAAGACAAGAAGGCCTGAGGGGAAGCACGACATGGCAAGCAGCAACTACGAGAAATTCAAGTCCGACGGCTCCCTGCCGGGCAAGCTGCTGGAATGGGTCGACGCCCGCTTCCCGCTGACCGAGAACTGGAAAGGCCACCTGTCCGAGTACTACGCGCCGAAGAACTTCAACTTCTGGTACTTCTTCGGCTCGCTCGCACTGCTGGTGCTGGTGATGCAGATCGTCACCGGCATCTTCCTGGTGATGCACTACAAGCCGGATGCCTCGCTCAATGCCGCCGGCGTGCCGGTGGCCTTCGCCAGCGTCGAGTACATCATGCGCGACGTGCCCTGGGGCTGGCTGATCCGCTACATGCATTCCACCGGCGCCTCGGCCTTCTTCGTCGTCGTCTATCTGCACATGTTCCGCGCCATGCTCTACGGCTCCTACCGCAAGCCGCGCGAGCTGCTGTGGATCTTCGGCGTGCTGATCTATCTCTGCCTGATGGCGGAGGCCTTCGCCGGCTACCTGCTGCCATGGGGCCAGATGTCCTACTGGGGCGCCCAGGTCATCCTCAACCTGTTCTCGGCCATCCCCTTCATCGGCAACGACCTGACGCTGTGGATCCGCGGCGACTACGTCATCGCCGACGCCACGCTCAACCGCATGTTCGCCTTCCACGTCATCGCCATCCCGCTGGCGCTGCTCGGCCTGGTCGCCGCGCACATCCTGGCGCTGCACGAGGTCGGCTCGAACAACCCGGACGGCATCGAGATCAAGAAGCACAAGGATCCGCAGACCGGCATCCCGCTCGACGGCATTCCCTTCCACCCGTACTACACGGTGAAGGACATCGTCGGCGTGGTGGTGTTCCTGGCGGCGTTTTCGATCATCGTCTTCTTCGCGCCGGAGCTGGGCGGCTACTTCCTCGAATACAACAACTTCATTCCGGCCGACCCGCTGGTGACGCCGCCGCACATCGCGCCGGTGTGGTACTTCACGCCGTTCTACTCGATCCTGCGCGCCAACACGGTGAACTTCTTCTGGATCGACGCCAAGCTGTGGGGCGTGATCTTCATGGGCCTCGGCGTCATGATCCTGTTCTTCCTGCCCTGGCTCGACCGCAGTCCGGCCAAGTCGATCCGCTACCGCGGCCCGATCTACAAGTCGGCGCTGGCCATTTTCATCGTTGCCTTCTTCATCCTCGGCTATCTCGGCATGCAGGCGCCGACCCCGGTGTTCACCATCATTTCGCAGATCTGCACGATCATCTACTTCCTGTTCTTCCTGCTCATGCCCTGGTACAGCCGCATCGACAAGTGCAAGCCGGAGCCGGAAAGGGTGACCCAATGAGAATCGGCATGCTCAAGAGAACCCTCGTTGCCCTCCTGTTCGCGCCCCTTGCCGCCCTTGCCGCCGGCGGCGTCCAGCTCGACCGTGCCCCCGACCGCGCCACGGACCCGGCCGCCCTGCAGAACGGCGCCAAGCTGTTCGTGAACTACTGCCTGAACTGCCACGGCGCCAGTTTCGTGCGCTACAACCGCCTCAAGGACATCGGCCTCACCGAACAGCAGATCAAGGACAACCTGATGTTCACCGCCGACAAGATCGGCGAACCGATGGGCATAGCCATGTCGCGCAAGGACGCCAAGGCGTTCTTCGGCGCCTGGCCGCCCGACCTGTCCCTGATCGCCCGCGCCCGCGCTTCCACCGACGGCAGCGGCGCCGACTGGCTGTACACCTACCTGCGCGGCTTCTACAAGGACGAGAAGCGGCCCACCGGCTGGAACAACACCGTCTTCGAGAGCGTCGGCATGCCGCACGTGCTGTGGGAGCTTCAGGGCGAACAGGTGATGGGCGCCGACCACCGGCTTACCCTGGCCCGGCCCGGCAAGCTCTCGCCCAAGGAATACGACGACGCCGTCGGCGACCTCGTCGCCTTCCTGGTCTGGATGGCCGAGCCGCAGGCGCAGTTCCGCAAGCAGCTCGGCCTCGCGGTGTTGCTGTTCCTCGGCGTGTTCTTCGTCGTGGCCTATGCCATGAAGCGCGCGTTCTGGAAAGATATCCATTAACCCACTGCAAGGACACGCCATGCAGTTTCTCGGCCATCGTGATTTCAACGCACCGCGCGTCCGCCGCGTGGTGCGCGATGCCGACTATTCCTGGAGCGGGAACACCATGATGACACTGTATTCGGGCACGACCTGCCCGTTCAGCCACCGCTGCCGGATCGTGCTCTACGAGAAGGGGATGGACTTCCAGGTCATCGACGTCGACCTCTTCAACAAGCCCGAGGACATCGCCGTCATCAACCCCTACAACCGCGTGCCGGTGCTGGTCGACCGCGACCTCGTCCTCTACGAGGCCAACATCATCAACGAATACATCGACGAGCGCTTCCCGCATCCGCAGCTGATGCCGCCGGATCCCATCATGCGCGCCCGCGCCCGCCAGCTGCTGTTCACCTTCGAGCAGGAACTGTTCACCCACATCGAGGCGCTGGAGAAGAACCTGAAGGCCGCCGAGAAGGCCCGCCTGCATGTGCGCGACCGCCTCTCCGAACTGGCGCCGGTGTTCAACAAGCAGAAGTTCATGCTCGGCGACGAGTTCTCCATGCTCGACGTGGCCATCGCGCCGCTGCTGTGGCGCCTCGACCACTACGGCGTCGAGCTGCCGAAGACCGCCGTGCCGCTCATGAAGTACGCCGAGCGCATTTTCAGCCGGCAGGGCTTCATCGACGCCCTGACCCCCTCGGAAAAAGTCATGCGGCGATAGCGGGCCCGGCGACGCGCCTCCATCCCGCGGCCCTCATGTCCACCGTCGCCACCACCAAGCCCTATCTCCTGCGCGCCCTCTACGAGTGGTGCGTCGACCAGGGGCTCACGCCCTACGTCTCCGTGCAGGTCGACGCCCACACCCTGGTGCCGCGCCAGTTCGTGCGCGACGGCCAGATCGTGCTCAACCTTGGCGCCGAGGCCGTGCAGAACCTGCACATGGGCAACGACCTCATCACCTGCCAGGCCCGCTTCGGCGGCGTCGCGCAGTCGCTTTCCATCCCCGTCGACAACGTCGCCGCCATCTACGCCCGCGAGAACGGGCAGGGCATGGCCTTCGAAGTCGGCGAACAGGCCGAAGCGCCGGCCGTCCCGGCGGAGGAGGGTGCGACCGAAAGCCCCGAACCCCTGCCACACGATACCCCGCCCCGGCCGCATCTCACTCGCATCAAGTAAGGCGTGTACGCTGGCCCAGGGCGGCGTACCCTGCGCGCCTTAAAACAAAACATGATCATGCACATGGCTGACGCTTAATATATCTATGGCGATAGATGCCATCCGCAATAGCTTTTAAAAACAAATAAATATAATAATATTCAAATATCTTCCAGGATGGAATAAACGAAATATCGTGAAATAATTCACGCTTTCAATGAATGAAATCGTGCTCTAATGCCGCACCTATTTAGCATACAGACCGGCTCAAGCCGGCAGTCCGGGGAGAGGTCAGTTGGAGGCGGTATCGCGCTTCGAAGGGGGAGATTTGCTGTGGCTTCTGGGCAGCCTGTGCCAGGTCGGCCGCATTCCGTTCGACGCCTCCCTCGTCAGTCAGGAATTCCCGCCGCCGCACAGTAAAGTCACCCTGCATGAGGCCGCCCGCGCGCTGGGCTTCAAGACCGGCGAACGCAGCGTCACCGCCGCCGTCCTGCCGGGGCTGACTTTCCCCTGCATAGCCTTCCTGCGCGCGGCGCCGGCCACCGCGCCCCTGCCCGCCGCGCCGATCCAGCTTCACGTTGTGCGCGAAGGTGAAGACGCAGAAGACATCGCTGCAACCGCAACCGCCGCCGAACCGCCATTGCGCCCGGCGCTGCTCATCCGCGCCGACGCCAAGCAGTTGCTCTACTTCCGCGCCGGCAGCGAACAACCCGAAACCCTGCCGCTCGCCGAATTCGATCTCTATTTCGAACCCACGGTCATCCTCGCCGCCAGAGATGCTTCCCTCTCCCCCGCGGGGAGCGGGACAGAGGGTGAGGAGGAAGCTGCCACTCCCGCCAAATTCGGCTTCCGCTGGTTCATCCCCGAGCTGCTCAAGCACAAGCGCATCTGGCGCGACGTGCTGCTCGCCTCGCTCTCCATCCAGCTCGTCGGCCTCGCCGTGCCGGTGTTCACACAGGTGATCATCGACAAGGTGGTGGTGCACCAGACCCAATCCACCCTCGTTGTCATCGGCGTGGCGCTGATCCTGTTCATGCTGTTCACCAGCGCCATGACTTGGCTACGACAGTACCTGGTGCTGCACACCGGCAACCGCATCGACGCCGTGCTCGGCAGTCAGGTCTTCCGCCACCTGCTGCGCCTGCCGCTGCCCTTCTTCGAAGCGCGCACCACCGGCGTGCTGGTGGCGCGCCTGCACGGCGTCGAGACCATCCGCGAGTTCGTCTCCGGCGCCGCCGTGAGCCTGATCCTGGATTTCCCCTTCCTGCTCATCTTTCTGGCGGTGATGTTCTGGTACTCCTGGCAGCTCTCGCTCATCGCCGTAGCCCTTCTGGGCCTGATCGGCGTGATCAGCTTCCTCGTCGCCCCCGTCTTCCGCGACAAGCTCAACCGGCAGTTCCTGCTCGGCGCGAGGAACCAGTCTTTCCTCACCGAATACGTCTCTGGCATCGCCACCGTCAAGTCCCTGCAGATGGAGCCGCAGCTCGAGCAGAAGTACGGCGGCTTTCTGGCCGACTACCTCGCTGCCGGCTTCACCACGCGGCAGGTGAGCAACACCTACAACGTGCTTGCCAACGGCCTCGAGCAGGCGATGACGCTGTCCATCCTCGTCGTCGGCGCTTTGCTGGTCATGCAGAACGACGGCTTCACCGTCGGCATGCTCGTCGCCTTCCAGATGTTCGCCTCGCGCATGAGCCAGCCCATGCTGCGCATCGTCGGCCTGTGGCAGGAATTCCAGCAGGCCAACATTGCCGTAAAGCGCCTCGGCGACCTGATGGATGCGCCGGCCGAACCGCACGCCCTCATTCCCCACCGCGAAGCCGGCGGCGCCGGGCGCATCGACCTCAGGCAGGTGAGCTTCCGCTATTCAAACGCCCATCCCTTCCTCTACCGCAACCTCAACCTCACGCTCAAGCCCGGGCGCCTCAGTGTGCTGATGGGTCCCTCCGGCTGCGGCAAGAGCACGCTGGCGAAACTGCTGCAGGGCTTCTACCCGCCCACTGACGGGCAGATCCTGCTCGACGGCCGCGACATCCGCCACCTCGCCGCCAACGAACTGCGCCAGACCTACGGCGTCGTGCCGCAGGAGACCGTGCTCTTCGCCGGCACCATCTACGACAACCTCGTCATGGCCCACCCGCACGCCGGCTTCGACGACGTCATCAAGGCCGCCAGGCTCGCCGAGATCCACGACGTAATCGAACAACTGCCGCAGGGCTACCAGACGGAGATCGGCGAGCACGGCGTCGGCCTCTCCGGCGGCCAGCGCCAGCGCCTCGCCATCGCCCGCGCGCTGTTGAAGCGCCCGAAGATCCTCATCTTCGACGAGGCCGTCTCCAGCCTCGACCAGCAGACCGCCGAGCACTTCGCCCAGACCATCAACCACCTCAAGGGGCAGGTAACGATGCTCTTCATCACCCACCAGATTCCGAAGGGGCTGCAGGTGGATGAGGTGTTCAGCTTTGGGGGGATGCTCGCGTCTGGACAGCAAGTACCAACGGCAGTGGCCGAACCTGAGAAAGAGTGAATTACTCATTCGATCGATATGTACCGGAAATGTTAATTCCATGGGGACAGAAATGAAGAAGAACTATCGGACTGCAATCACCGTGATTACCGCTCTATTCGGCTTGGCCGGTGGTGGATATGGGGCATGGCAAGCATGGGAGACCGGATTGATCGGCGACAACCCGCGTGCTCCCACGCCCAAGGCCATGGAGGAGGCGGTGAAAAAGCAGGCTCGCTATATTTTGACCACAACAGGAGCAAGTGTGACCTGTTTGAATGTAGACATCACTCAACCACAGCCAGAAATCCGTGGAGTGCCTGGGATCACCATTCAGGCAGTACCAGGCCAGCATTCGGTGACCCTGCAAGTGCAAACTAATGCTCGCGATCAGACAAAACGCGACCTTCAGATTGCTCAACTGGACTACCTCACCAAACAGGGATTATTCACATCCGCTGACACCACTATAAATTCCGATGACGATGTTTCTCACCAAGCCAAGTCCTATCGGCTGACGTGGGTCGGGTTTGCCAATACGCATTACCACTTCGGCGGATCACTCTGTCTGCCATATGGGCGACGAGAGTTCGCGGGCATAGGCAAGATTGAAAAACTGCTGGATAAGACAATGGGTTTGGATGTCTACGAGGTGGAGTACCAGACCAAGGTGGCAGAGATTCCGGCATGGGCACAGGCTGCGGAGGCCCAAAGGCTATTTCCCAAACTGGCCGAGCTTACCGATGATCGGGTCGACAAGGCGAAAGTAATCCGGACTAAGGATGGATGGCGCTCCGCTGTTGAGATTGAAACGGAACTAAGCATGGCATCAAAGGGGGCTTCCGCAGAAGCCTATCTAAAGGCGATGCTGAAACGCATCGACTTGTCGCCCGCCCTCACATTAGAGGAAGCCAAGAGCCTCATGGCAAAGATGACCAGCGACCTGGTGCGGGCATCGCGCAGCGGAGTCGCGTGTGTTCCCATCATTATTCAGCGTGGCGGAGACGAGAAGGAGACACCTGGGCAGGATGCTGCCGGATTGCTGGTCACCTATTTCGATCGGGATGATCGTAAGGATTTCGAATACTCCGCCATGGCCAACGCTCTGCATGTTCTAAGCGCATTGGAAGGTGCTGGGCTGGCGGAAATGGAAATAATCAGGCCGGCGCCTCTACCGCGTACGGCCAAGCCTCTGCGTAGCGCTGCCCCAAAGCCTGCCGAAGAGCAGAGACCTGTTGGGATACGTTACAAAGTAGGCAAGGAAGCAATTGCCGCATTGGGCATTAGTGCATATGGAGGGGGCTGTGTGCCGGCGGGGCGCATCAAGGCCGAAGCCCTGGCTGTGAGAAGCGGTTTAGATAATTTCAGCGCGCAACTACAGATCCGTGCAACGGTCGAGCAGACACCTGAATTGGCGCTGAAGATTGCCGAGCGCTTGCCGGCAGTGAAAACGGTTATCGAAAACGGCTTCTCGATGAACGGTTCGCTGATCCGTCAATCCGAAGGTCCCGATGCCGGTAAATGGCGGCTGGGCGGAATGAATCCCGTATATCCCAGCATGTTTAATACCTCCATCCCGGCGCACCTTGTTCCATTGATGCCGCTGACGGCGGCTGCGCTGTCGAACAAACGCGTCAAGGCGCCTGCACTGGCACAGGAATCATCGTCAAGCAAAACGGCGCGGAACGGCATGGCGCCTCAAGCTGCCGGTCTTGCGGTAGCAGCGGAAGATATCGCCATGATCGAGTGTGCTGATTTTTGGGAAACTGAAGCAATCATTCTTGATGATCAGCAAAGACATGTAGCCGAAGGGCGTGCCCGGGGAGTTGATACGAGTTTTGAAGAGAAGGTCAACACGCAACGTGCCCAGTTTATCAAAGCCAAGTTCCTGCCTAAGTGCGAGAAATTCGGATTCGTATGGCCTACCGGCAAAGCGGGCATTAAGAGAAACGAGAAGACGATGGAAAAGATCCGTGAAAAGGCGGAATCGTTACGTAAAGAGTTGGAAAAGGCTGCGCTTGCAGAGGCAATCAGGAACGAATCGAGGAAGCGATCTGGTGAGTCGGCACGGGGAGGGCGTTAAGCAATGAAACGACTGCACATACTCATTTTGTGTCTGCTGACGTCAATCACCGTTTTGGCTTACAGGGTATTTATCCTTGATGCATCGCAGCCTGCCGTTACCGAAGCACGCGTTTCAACTCCAAAACCCAATTCCACACCGAAACCCAGGGATGTGATCGCGGAGCCATTTGGTCCCTGCAGAGACAAGAGAGGCCAGCTCGAGGATGCCCCAGAGATTGCGGGTCTGGAGCCGACCGTAATGACGTTCTCCAGCGATTGCCGTTGGTTGATGGTCGGCAACGAGAATGGCAGCTTGCAAGTCATCGACAGGGAAACAGGCCGACTGCTGGGAGAAAATCCGGGCCATGCGCTGCGTGTTGTCCGCATGGTAGCCACACCCGACGACAAGTATCTTTTCTCATCGGGGCAGGCATTGGGTGAGATTTTGGTGATCTCGTTGCCTGATGCAAGAAAGGTGGCAACGATTGATACCGGAAAACAATCCGATCACGCGCTTGCCTTCGACCCTAAACGAAGGCTTCTGATTGCAGGTGGAAGTCAATTCCTAAAAGGCTGGTACATCTTGCCCGATGCCGCAGGGAGGTTGCCCGGCCTGGAACAGCCAGCGTTTTCCGTGCCAGTCAGGCGAGTTGTTTTGTCTCTGGCGGTTTCTCCTGACGGGAAGCATATCGCTGCAGGCGGAACGGGAACACTACAGCTTTTTGAGATTGGCGCAGGCGAATCGCTCCAAGTAAGGGAGATCGGTTACCTCGATGGCTACCCACCGAAAGAATGGGTGTTGGGCGTCGCCTTCTCTGAAGATGGAAGCGTTGTAGCAGCTGGTACGAGAAAGAAAAACATAGGCGTCTGGCGCGTACCAACGCTGGAGCCGATCCAGCAAGGCTATTCAAATGACGCCCGCTGGAATTTATTCACCGACCCCTGGAAGGTAACAGTAGCACCGTTGCGCGACTACAAGGGTGAGGACAGAAGCAAGCTGATCTTTAAGCTGCACGATTCCACCGCCGACCGTGTCTATTCCGCCTGGTCTGGGAGTTCGCTTCACAATGTAACAGCGCTTCGAGGGGAGGTTATTGCTTCTGGTAACTCCCGATGGGTTTCGTTCTTTCCAATGGATTCGTCAGGAGCAACCTTGTCGATCCCCTCCGCAACCGGAGGCGCCAGGACAATGCTGCTCAATTTTGCGGCCGCACCTGATGTCTCTGTGCTTGCAGCCAAGCGGCGCACTGCCGAAATATCCGTTATCGACCTCCAGACGCTCAAGGAAGTGCGGCAGGTGGAAAGCGTCGCGGGACCCGTGTCGCTTCGGATTGCAGCTGAAAGCAAGCTGGTTGCGTACAGCAATGATGCAGAAGTTGGGCTTGTCGACCCGAAGACAGGTGAAGTACGCAAGGTGGTGCGTCCCAAGAGGGGGAAGGAGCAACAGCTTATTAATCTCGGCATCTCTACGACCCCCGATGAATCTGGCATCGCGGCGATATTTGGCGACAAGCTAGTCGAAATCCGGCCGGATCTCAAGGTAACGCCGATTGCGACACTTCCATTAATGGGAGTCGGTTTCATCGCCCCACTGAGATCGCGGCAGGCATATCTTGTCGCCGGTCCGGACAAGACCATCATCCTTGGCAAAGGCGGAATAAAGATGCACCTGCCGATCCAGGTGAATATCGACGGCGCGGCTGTGCTTACACCGGACGAGAAAATATTGTTCGCCAAATTTCCGGACAGGATCTGCCGCTATGAGCTTTCGGAAAACGCCGAATGCAAAATCGTCGTTCAATCGAAGAACGATCCTCATGGATCACTGGACACTGATGGCGCGATTCTGGTTGAGGGGGGGAGGAATAAAATCCTGCGCGTGCTGAATGCGGTTGATGGAGAGGAAATCCGCAGAATGGAAGGGCATGCAGCAGAAATCGTCTACGTGAAGTTACTCGGAAGCCGTGTTTTGTCGGCGGATGCCACGGGCGAACTCCGTATCTGGGAGATCAATGACGGGCATCTGGCATTGAAAGCGCGACCATGAATCCTGGAGTGCGTGTCTGTGCAGGAATGACAGACATTTGGTTGCGTCATGCCAATTTGCCTGAAATCGCCGTGCTGCCGGAGCTGACTTTTACCTGCCGCGATGTGTCTTGTCGCGTGGCGACGAACGACTCAACAAGGAGGAAAGCCGCATGAAAACAACCAGACTGTTGCTTGCTGCGACGCTGTTTTTACTGACCGGATGCGAGAAATTCGCCCTCGACCGGCAGATGGAGGAGCTATGCGCGAAAGACGGCGGCGTCAAAGTCTACGAGACCGTCACGCTGCCGCCGGAGATGTTCGATCAGTGGGGTGATCCGTTTCCGGGATGGCGGAAGAAAGTGCTTCAAGGTAAGCCGGAGGAGCGTCTAGGGTCGGAGTATCGCTACATTGTAGAAACTGCTTATCTCAAGAAGGGGAATCCAAATCAGCTGTTTAGCGAAGGTGTTCTCAGGCGCTACAGTGAAAAAATTATCCGGATATCCGATAACAAATTGCTGGGGGAGTCGATCGTGTATGGCCGAACTGGTGGGGAAGTAATTCTATTAGGACATCCATCTGGAACGATGTGCCCTACTTTCAAAAGCGCCGATGAAAAATTGATCCGTTCTGTGTTTCTCAAAAAGGGAGAATGAGCCATGCCGACCATGATCGATTACCTGAAATACGCTGAAACTGCATTTGCGGCTTATGCAAATAACCTAACTCTAGGTCGTGGAAACGCATCTGAATATGAGAACAATGCTGGCATGGCACATACTCAATCTCAACGCTTTGACGAAGGCTGGGTGGTATTGGGCCAGCAGGATTTGGGCGACGGCTTCTCGGCGGTGCTCTTCCAGCCTGTAGATGAACAAGGCATCCCCACCGGCGAGAAAGTTCTGGCGATACGCGGCACCGAGGGCAGCCACTGGGGCATTGACTACTTCGTCGACGTCGTCGATGTCGCTTATTTCGGCACCGCCACCGGCATGCAGCAGTACGCCTCGCTGGAGAGCTTCTACCAATCCATGGTCGCCCAGCACAAGCTGGACGCGACGGAAAGCTTCGTCACGACGGGCCACAGCCTGGGCGGCTTTCTGGCGCAAGCCTTCGCCGCAAAACACATCGTCGTGACCGCTGCCTACACCTACAATGCGCCGGGCTTCTCCGCTGCGCCAGGCGTGATTACCAACTTCGGCACCGAGTTGCTCAAGCTGTTCGGACTGACCGGTACGATTCCGAACGACAAGATATTCAATGTCCGCGCCATCGACGGCATTTCCGCCACGGCCGGCCTCGGTCAGATGATCGGATCGGTTCAAGGCGTGAACATCGAATCCGGCGGACCGATCCACAACCACTCCATTGTCACGCTCACCGACGCTCTCGCCATCTGCGCCCTCTACGCCGAACTGTCCCCCGGCCTCTCGGTAGGGCAGGCCAACTGGCTGCTGAGTGCCGCCTCGATGGAGAACAACGCCACGCTCGAATCCGCGCTGGACGCCCTGCGCGGCACCTTGTTTGGTGCCTGGGCGATGAAGGAGAGCGCCACGCCGGTCGAGGATCGCGAAACGCTCCACTGGAACCTCGACTTCCTGCGACGCAGCGACGAGTACCGATCCCTGATCGGCAGCGGCAGCCTGCGCGTGCTCCAGGGCGCCAACCCGGCCGAACTGTCCGCTGCCGCCAGCGACGACTTCGGCGTGCTGGTGGCCCTGCAGTATCTCCTGCCGGTGGCGATCGTAGGCGCCGGCGATTTGCTGCGCACGGCACATACGGATCTTTACGTCGAATGGGTCGCCGACCAGGCGGTTGATCCGGAAGACAGAACCTTCACAGACGCATGGCTCACCGACCGCGCCCGCATGCTCTCGGCCAAGATCGCCGTCAACACCACAGACAGCAACCTGGCTTCCCCCGGCTACTTCAAGGACATCGCAACCGACACCGTCCTGGGCGGCAATCTCTTCGGGCTGGCCCGCCGCACCATCTTCGGCGGGGACGGCGCCGACAGCATCGAAGGCGGTTTCAACGACGACCGGCTCTACGGCGGCGCGGGGGGCGACCGCATCGACGGCGGCATGAGCGCCGACCATATCGAAGGCGGCGCTAGGGACGACACCCTGATCGGCGGCGGCGGCAACGACGAACTCCTCGGTGGCGCCGACGACGACACGCTCTACGGCGACGCCGAGTCCGAGGACGATACGGGCGGCTTCTTCGGCGGCGGCAAAGACCAGCTGAAGGGCGGTGCCGGCTCGGACAAGCTCTACGGCGGCGCCGGCCGCGACGTTCTCCAGGGCGGCGAAGGCGAGGACACCCTGAGGGGAGGACGCGGGGCGGCCGACTATATGGTCGGCGGCACGGGCGCCGACACCTACATCTACCGCCACGAAGACGGCGCCGACCTCATCTGGGACGAAGACGGCCAAGGCCACATCGAATACGACGGCGCCACGCTCAGTGGCGGCAAGGGCAAGGGTAAAAACAGCACCGTCTTCTACGACAACCCCGACGCCCCGGATTACACCTACTCGGTGAGCGGCGACATGGACGCCGGCCCGGTCACGCTGACCATCGGCCGCGCCAAGGGCGGCGGGCAACTCACCGTCTTCGACTTCTACGACGGCGACCTCGGCATTCACCTCGAAGACGGCGAGGACCAGCCCCCCAGGGCCCCGCGCCCGCCCGCGCCCTCGCAGACGCCCGGCAACCAGAGCCGCGGCGACCCCCTGGCGATCGATCTGGCCGGCACGGGGATTACGACCTACGGCCTCGACCGGAACCTCCACTTCGACCACGACGGCGACGGCTTCGCGGAAGCCACCGGCTGGGTGGCCGCGGGCAGCGGCGTGCTCGTCCTCGACGCCGATGCCGACAACGTGCTCGGCGACGGCGCCGAAGTGTTCGGCGACTTCACCCGCCTGCCCGGCGGACAACTGGCCGCCAACGGCTTCCAGGCCCTCAGCCAGTACGACCGCAACCGCGACAACGCGATCGACGCCAACGATGAAATCTGGTCAAGCCTGCGGGTGGCGGTATGGGAGACCGACCCGCGCGGCCCTTCGACAGGCTCAGGACAGGCCGAGCCCGTGCTGGGCGATCCGGCGACAGCCATGAACCTCAAAACCCTCGACGAGCTGGGCATCCAATCCATCTCGCTCGATTCCAGCATCGCCACGGCCACCGACGCCAACGGCAACACGAGAACCCGCAGCGGGCAGATCACCCTCAATGACGGCACGACGCGCGAGATCGCCGAATACCGCTTCGCCCGCGACAACGCCGAGACGAAGTTCCTCGACTGGCGCCCGCTGCCCGAGGAGATCGCCGTGCTGCCGGAACTGACTTTGGGCGGGGTGCAGATGGATCTCACCCAGGCGCTGGTGCGGGATGCCGGGGAAGGCTGGCTGGGCAACCCGCCCGGCGTGGAGTCTGCGGATAAAGAGAAAGCATCGAACGACAGCACATGGAGGAAAACGGCATGACCGGATTGTTCCTGTTAGTGGTGGTATTGGCCTGGCTGGTGGCGGTGGTTTTCCTCACGAGCTGGCTGATGAAGCGCGTGAGCATCAAGCCGAAATCGGTGCGCATGGTTGTGGGGCTGTTGATATTTATCCTGCTGCTGCCGCTGCCGGTAGCCGACGAGATCATCGGCGGCTACCAGTTCAGGGAGCTATGCAAGCAAGGGGCAGTGCTGCGCATCGATGCGGAGAAGGCGAGGGGGCAGACGATGAAGCTTGTAATTGAGCCTTCAAACGAAATATTGCCGGGTACCGCCATCACGATCTATCACTCGCATTTATCTTTTCAAAACGTCAATACGGGTGAGGAAATGGTTAGTTACGACACATACGTAGCAAAGGGCGGTTGGTTCATCCGGACGCTGGGTATATCGGAAGGTAATGCACCAATCACGATTGGCTTACCAAGCTGTTCGCCGCCTTTGGGGGCGCATGGAATTTCGAAGGCATACGCATTCACACTTATCGATCCCATCAAAGGAAGATAGACAATGACAACTATCAACGATATCTATATCAATGCGCTGCTTGCCGACGCAGCTTATGCCAATGATCTTCAAGACAATGATGCCGGCGGTGATCTTGCTAGAAAGCTTTCACCTCGCATGACCCAACCCCAAGCTGCCATTATTGCCGCCAATTTCTCCGTCGTCTCGCACATCGAATCGAGCGATGTTCTTGGCTCTGGTTTCGATGCCACTGTCTGGCAGGGCAATGCCGGTACGTCCTATGCCGGCAAGATCTATGTGTCCATGCAGGGTACTCAGGGTCCGGGGGATTTTCTTAGCGATATTGACCTTGCCACGAATGGCGCCGCTCGTGCCCAGTATGTCGACATGGTGAATTGGTGGCTCCGCATCACGACCCCGACGAATGTGTATGTGCCGCAGATACGGCTGGCGCTGGGAATGGGTGGCTATTACTTCGAATCAGCCGGCGCCGTAGCAGGCACCGGCCAACTGGTCGGTGTTACCCAGGTCGAAGTCAACGGCCACAGTCTCGGTGGGCATCTGGCCAGCGCCTTTGCGCGCATCTTCGGCGCCAGCGTCGGAATCGATCACGTCACCACCTTCAACAGCGCCGGTTTCAGCGGTGGCAGCGAGGCCGTGTTCTCGCAATTGCAATCGCTGCTCAACACCGGCACGGGGAGTTTCCTTGGCGGAGTTCAAACCAACGTTTTTGCCGAACATGGCATCAACGTCACTACCAACGGATTCTTTTTCAACCAGATCGGCCAACGCATTTCCCTCTTCAACGAAGAAGGCGCCACCATCCCCAACCATCTGATGTACAAGCTCACCGACACCCTAGCACTGTGCGACGTGCTGGGGATGATCGACGAAGGATTGTCGCTGGCCGATGCCACGAAGATCCTCGATGCTGCATCAAGCGAACCGGCCGCATCGCTGGAGACCCTGCTCGATTCATTGCGCAAGCTTTACTGGAAGGCCGACGACAAGACCCCCATCGGCGATGCCGGCGACTCGGCGGCGACCCGTGTTGCCTACCACGAGAACCTCGACTTCCTGCGCAGCATGCTCCAGAACGGCGCGCTGCCCAGCGGCGAAATCATCTCACTGGTGGGACAGGCGCCCGCAGCGGTGGGTGCCCAGGCAGCCGAAGAAAACGAAGCCGGCCTGGCTATCCGCTACGCCCTCATGGCGCTCAACCCCTTCGCCCTCGTCGGCGCCGACTACAGTCTCCACAACCAGAACGGCGAGCTTGAACTCCATGACGAAGAAACGGACGAGGGCGCTCTATCGGAGAACTGGCTCACCGACCGCGCCCGCATGCTCTCGGCCAAGATCGCCGTCAACACCACAGACAGCAACCTGGCTTCCCCCGGCTACTTCAAGGACATCGCAACCGACACCGTCCTGGGCGGCAATCTCTTCGGCTGGCCCGCCGCACCATCTTCGGCGGGGACGGCGCCGACAGCATCGAAGGCGGTTTCAACGACGACCGGCTCTACGGCGGCGCGGGGGGCGACCGCATCGACGGCGGCATGAGCGCCGACCATATCGAAGGCGGCGCTAGGGACGACACCCTGATCGGCGGCGGCGGCAACGACGAACTCCTCGGTGGCGCCGACGACGACACGCTCTACGGCGACGCCGAGTCCGAGGACGATACGGGCGGCTTCTTCGGCGGCGGCAAAGACCGGCTGAAGGGCGGTGCCGGCTCGGACAAGCTCTACGGCGGCGCCGGCCGCGACGTTCTCCAGGCGGCGAAGGCGAGGACACCCTGAGGGGAGGACGCGGGGCGGCCGACTATATGGTCGGCGGCACGGGCGCCGACACCTACATCTACCGCCACGAAGACGGCGCCGACCTCATCTGGGACGAAGATGGCGACGGCCACATCGAATACGACGGCATGACGCTTGCCGGCGGCACGGGCCGCGGCAAGGACAGCCGCGTCTTCTTCGACAACCCCGACAATCCAGACTACAGCTACAGCATCAGCGGCGACATGAAGGCCGGCCCGGTCACGCTGACCATCCGCCGTGCCAAGGGCGGCGGCCGGCTCACCGTCTTCGACTTCTACGACGGCGACCTGGGCATCCATCTCGAAGACGGCGAGGACCAGCCCCCCAAGGCCAAGCGCCCGCCCACCCCGCAGGAGCGCCCCGGCAACCAGAACCGCGGCGACCCCCTCGTGATAGACCTGGCCGGCACGGGGATTACGACCTACGGCCTCGACCGGAACCTCCACTTCGACCACGACGGCGACGGCTTCGCGGAAGCCACCGGCTGGGTGGCCGCGGGCAGCGGCGTGCTCGTCCTCGACGCCGATGCCGACAACGTGCTCGGCGACGGCGCCGAAGTGTTCGGCGACTTCACCCGCCTGCCCGGCGGACAACTGGCCGCCAACGGCTTCCAGGCGCTCAGCCAGTACGACCGCAACCGCGACAACGCGATCGACGCCCACGATGAAATCTGGTCAAGCCTGCGGGTGGCGGTATGGGAGACCGACCCGCGCGGCCCTTCGACAGGCTCAGGACAGGCCGAGCCCGTGCTGGGGCGATCCGGCGACAGCCATGAACCTCAAAACCCTCGACGAACTGGGCATCCGATCCCTCTCGCTCGAATCCACTATTGCCACGGCCACCGACGGCAACGGCAACACCAGGACGCGCAGCGGGCAGATCACACTTGCCGACGGCACCACGCGCGAGATCGCCGAATACCGCTTTGCCCGCGACAACGCCGAGACGAAGTTCCTCGACTGGCGCCCGCTGCCCGAGGAGATCGCCGTGCTGCCGGAACTGACTTTGGGCGGGGTGCAGATGGATCTGACCCAGGCGCTGGTGAGGGATGCCGAGGAGGGCTGGCTGGGCCAGCCGCCGGGCAGCCTGCGCGAGAGGCTCGATGCCTTCCTCGCCGGGACGGACATCGAAGCCCTCTACGCAAGATTCGAAGACCTGCTCTTCGCCTGGACGGGAGCGGAGGCGATTGCCGAAGGCAGCTTCACCAACCAGCTCGATGCGCGCCACGCGCAGGTATTGGAACAGGCCTACGGCCGCAGCTTCCAGAACCCCAACGCCGACCAGGCCACGGCCTGGCAGCTCACCTACGAGCGGCTCGCCGAAGGACTCTACGCCAGCCTGCAGGCGCAGACGCATCTCAAGCCCTTCTACGAGGCCATCGTCTGGAATTACAACGACATGACCGGCCGCGCCTTCGGCGATCTGGCGCAGGCAGAGACGCTGCTCGATGCGGCGCTGGACGCTGACCCGGAAAGAGGCCGCGCGCTCATCAACGAGTTCGGCCGCCTGCTGCGCGGGCTGGGACTCACCCGCGACACCACCTACTTCGCCTTGCGCGAGCACTTCACCGACAACGGCGATCCGGCGCTGGCGTTTGCGTTCGATGCGGCGGGGAAGATGGTGCAGTCGGAAACGGAAGGGCAGCCATTGGGCATTACGCGACAGCTTTCGAGCTTCACCCAGGCGGTGCGGGCGATCGGAAACACGGCGCTCTATGGCCATGGCGGAGATGATGTCCTCTACGGAGGAACGGGCGGCGCACGCATGGTGGGCGGGCCGGGCGACAACGTGCTCTTCGGCGATGCGGGCGAGGAGTCCTTGTGGGCTCACGAGGGGAACGACGTGTTGGACGGCGGCGCCGGCAACGACCTGCTCAAGGGCGGGGCGGGCGACGACACCTACGTCTTCCGCCGTGGCAGCGGAGTGGATACGCTGGAGGAAGGAGGCGGGGTCGACAGGGTGTTCTTCGGCGGCGGCCTGACGCGGGCGGACATCTTCGCCCGCCGGACTCAGGCGGGCGGCTACGAGATCGGCATCGCCGGCACTGGCGATGTGCTGCGGCTGCCTGTACCGGACGCTCCCGGCGGGGGTGTCGAGCTTTTCATGTTTTCCGACGGCACGTTGCTGCGCTACACCGACCTGTTCGTGCCGACTGAGGGCGACGACTATCTGTTCGGCGCGGGCGGCGACGACGCCATCGACGCCCTCGGCGGCGACGATGTGGTGGCAAGCGGGCCGGGCGACGACGCGCTGCACGGGGGCGAGGGCAACGATCTGCTCGGAGGGGAGGAGGGCAACGACGTCCTGTTCGGGGATGCCGGCGATGACGTATTGATCGGCGGGGCAGGCGACGACATCATGGACGGCGGGGCAGGCGACGATCTGCTGTTGGCGTCGGAGGAGGATCGGAATGCGGCGCTGAAAGCCTGGCGTATTCAGGCTGGCCGGGGCAACGGCAACGACACCTACCGCTTCGGCTTCGGCGACGGACACGACATCATCGTGGATTCCGACCGGCGCAGCGAAAACATGGACACCATCCTCCTCAAGGAGGGGGTGACCCCGGCGGACGTGCAGATGGCGGCGGAAGGCGAGGATATGGTTTTGCGCCTGTCCGGCGGCGAGTCGCTGCGGGTGAAAAAACACTACTCGAAGGACGGCAATACCGCGATCGAACGCATACTGTTCGCCGACGGCACGGTGTGGAGCGGGAGCATGCTTTTTGTTCCGACCGTGATCGGCACGCCGGAGGACGATCGTCTGAATGCCTTGTCGTATCGCAGCACGCATGTGATCGGCCTGGACGGCAATGATGTTTTGTATGGCGGCAAGAAGGACGATCTGCTGGAGGGGGGTGGCGGTGACGATTGGCTGTTCGGGCTGGATGGCGATGATGTGCTGCGCGGAGGGATGGGTAACGATTATCTTGAAGGCGGTGCCGGCAGTGATGTTTATGACGGCGGCGCCGGCAACGACCAACTGAGGGAAGCGGATTCAACCAACCTCCATTCTTCCGGTGCGGACGTGTTCCTCTTTGGCCGCGGCGACGGCCAGGATACGCTGGTTTCCCGCAGGATCTACGCCTACGACTGGTGGATGACGCCGCCCTCTGAGCAATATGGCGCAACCGAGGTGGTCGACGATGTCCTTCGCTTCAAGGCCGGCGTCAGCCCCGATGACATCACCGTTACCGGGGTGAGAACCCAGGGCGTTCGCAACAACTGGAGCGCGGATGCGCGCATCGAGATTGCCGGAGACCCCGGGTCCTCCCTGAGAATCGAAGGGTTCCTCAACGGCTATAACGAAGGCACCGCCTTCAAGTCGACCGTGAAGCGCTTCGAGTTCGCTGATGGAACGGTTTGGAACTTCGAAGATATCGTCAGCCGTCTGGTCTGGCACGGCACTCCGGGCGACGACGCCTCGTTGTGGGGGAGCGAGTACGACGACCATATCTTCGGCTATGGCGGCGACGACATGATCTCGGGGCTTTGGGGGAACGACACAATCGAAGCCGGCGATGGCGACGACATTATCCATTCGGGGAACGGCCATTCTGTCGTTTTCGGTGGTGACGGAAACGACTGGATCGACCCCGGCGACGGCAACGATGTCGTGGACGGCGGGGCGGGCGACGACGTGGTCAGTTCGCGTTATGTACCCTGGCTGCTGTATTGGCGCAACCGGAGCCCTGTCCTGCGGGAGGGTGATCTCACGGTCATGTTCGGCCATGGCGACGGACACGATGTAGTCGAAATCACCAACCAACGTGCCGACTCCAATGACGTCATACGCTTGAAGGCCGATGTCGCGCCGGAGGATGTAAAGCTGCTGCGCGTCGGCAACGATCTGGTGTTGCGTTTGCCGGATTCGGGCGACGCCATGACGGTGAGAAACTGGTTCTCCTCGGTAACCGACGCCGATGGCAATGTCAGCAACCCGTTTCTGGTGGAAGGCATTCATTTCGAGGACGGCACGCGTTGGGGCGTGGATGAAATTCGCGCAGGCGTACTGATAGGAACCGAGGCGGAGGAGCAGATTCTCGGCTATGCCGACAGCGACGATCTGATCGAAGGCCGGGCCGGCAGCGACATCTTGCGTGGAGACACGGGTGACGACACCTATGTGTTTCGCGCCGGCGACGGGCAGGACGCGATCATCGATGCAACGGGGTCCGACCGGATTCGCTTTGCCGATCGGCTGCGGGGGGACATCCAGGCGAGGCGGATCGATCTGAATCTGGTGCTCGATGCCGGCGATGATCGCGTAACGATCCGGAACTGGTTTGCGCCGGCGACAGGCGGCGTGCAGACAGTGCGATTCGCGGATGGCAGCGAATGGGATGCGGCCCGCCTGCGCGAACTGGTGCTCACCGGCACGCCCGGGGAGGACACCATCACCGGTTATGAAACAGACGATACCCTGGCAGGGCTGGCCGGCGCGGATGTGCTGGCGGGCGGCGTCGGCAACGACAGTTATGTGTATCGACGGGGCGATGGACGGGACACCTTGCGGGAGACCGATGGCCAGGATGCATTGATGCTGGCGGACCTCCTGCCGGGAGATGTCACCCTGCGCAGCGAAGGCATGGATCTTGTGGTTGCCGTTATCGCGCCTCCCGGAGAAGAGGAAACCGATGCCATTCGCGTGATCGACTGGTTTGCGCGTAACGCGGCCATGGTGGAGCGGATCGTTTTCGCCGACGGCAGCGCGCTCGACGCGGAGGCCATCCGCAACGCGGCGAATCTTGTCACCGATACGGACGACTACCTGCTGGGCACGCCGGGCAATGACCTGATCGACGGCAAGGGCGGAAACGACACGATCCTCGGCCTCGACGGGGACGATGTCATTCGTGGCGGCACGGGAAACGACAACCTCCAGGGGGGCGCGGGCGCCAACGAATACCGAATGGGCCGCGGCGACGGCTTCGATGCAATCCGGACGACGCCAACGCGCACGAACGTGTTCCCGGGTTTTCTGGAACAGGCCGATCTGGAACTGAGCCAACTGGATAGTACGGGCGGAGTTTTCCTGAGCGACTATTGGGCCAATGAAAGCTCTCAGGGAGACTTTTACCGGATTCCCTGGGAAATCCGCCAACCCTTGGTGGAACTTTCCGTCGGGGTTACTACAGAGGTCGCCCGCGATACCCTGACAGTGATGCGCGCCTGGCTGGCCGGTGGCAGCGATACGATCGTGCTCGGTGAAGGCATTGCTGTTGACGACCTGAGCGTGCAGGTTGGCGTGGAATATGTGGGTGGTGGTTACGAATGGGAAGGTTACGAATCCCCCGTCCTGGCAGTCGGTTTCGGCAGGGACGAAGGTTTCCTGGTGACGACCGAACAGGTGCTGGACACGGGTGAAGGCGGGGGCAACTACACAGGAGAGCTATCCCTGAAGCGCATCCGCTTTGCCGACGGTTCGGAGCTGACTCTAGACGACATGATTGCCTTGGCCGGCGTGGGAGTGGTTGGCGAACAGTACGGTACATGGTGGGATGATGTGCTCGTCGGTAGCGTTGCGCCCGATGTCATCCATGGCGACGGAGGCAGCGACCGGATCGATGCGCGCGGCCAGAACGATATCGTTAACGGCGGTGAAGGAGAGGACGTCATCTTTGGCGGAACGGGCGATGACGTGCTGTACGGTTCCTGGGACAACGATGTACTGGCCGGCGGAAGCGGGGCAGACCAACTTTCAGGCGATTACGGCGACGATATCTATGCCTACAATCGCGGAGACGGGGCCGATCGCATAGACAACTGGCCCGGGATGTTGAGTGGAGACAATGACGCGATCTCGTTCGGCGGCGGTATTCTGGAAACGGACATTTCCGCCTACGTCACCCCGGAAGGACGGCTGATACTTCAAACCGGGGCGGAAGGAGATAGCCTTGTCCTGGACTGGTTCGATGTTTCGTCAGGTTTCTCAGCCAAGCAGCAGCAGACCATCTCCCTGGCCCAGTTCATCCATCCCGACGGCACGGTCAGGGTGTACGACCTTGCCCAGCTGGTGACCGACCTGAAGGATGACCTGCTGGCTGCCGATGCGGACAATCCGCTGCGTCTGTTCGATGATGCGGCTGACCATGACGTGACGGCGGACTGGATCGGTGATGGGGGACCACTCGGCGGCAATCCTGCGCTGGCGTATGCCCTCCTGGGCGATCCCTTCGCCGAGCCGCAGGCGATCTACGCAGAGGCAGGCGACGACGTGATTGTCGGGACTGCCCTGAGCGACACGATCGATGCCGGCGATGGCAACAATGTCATCGATTCCGGATCGGGCAACGATGAGGTCATCGCAGGATCGGGCAATGACACAATCGCCGCCGGTGCAGGCGCGGACATGATCTACGCCAGCGAGGGCGACGACGTCATCACCGGCGGCGAGGGCGACGACTTCATCGATGCCGGGCCCGGCAACGACCGGGCCATAGGTGGCGCAGGCGATGATTACTATTATTTCTACCGCGGTTATGGTTCCCTGACCATCGATGATCTGGCGGAACCCGGGGTGGGTAACACCTTGTACCTCGATGACATCTCCCCAGGCGACATTACCCTAAGTACGGCAAATGGCGAACTCGTGCTGCGTGTGGCGAATGACGGAGGAGAAATCCGGCTGTCCAATTTCAATCCGGCCGATCCTTACGCAAGACATGCGGTCGAACACTATGAGTTCTCGGATGGCACTGTTCTGACTTACGACGAACTCCTGCAACTGGGCTTGAACCTGACAGGTACGGAGTCTTCCGAGTTTCTGGTCGGCGCCGATGGCGACGACGTCATTACGGGCGAAGAAGGCGACGATCTGGTTGCGGGAGGAAGGGGCAGCGATACGCTGGAGGGCGGTCTGGGCAGCGACACCTATGTATTCAATCTGGGCGATGGCGAGGACACGCTCATCGACCGGGAGACTTTCTTCGATAGCAACAGCATCCAGTTCGGTCCCGGCATCGATAGTTCCCAGGTCCACCTCCAGGTGGAGGCGGGCGATCTCGTTCTGGCCTACGGTGATGAGGGGGACTCGATCCGCATGCCCGGGGTGCGACCGGGCGATCCCGCCTCGGGCGGTGTGCCTTTCAACCTCATGCGCTTCGCTGACGGGTCGACGCTGCCGCTGTCCGACCTGGTGGCGCGCGGGCTTGAGATTACCGGGACTGCTTCGGAAGATGTGTTGAACGGAGCCATCGGCGACGATGTGCTCCACGGATTGGAAGGCCGCGACATGCTCGCCGGCGGACCCGGCAGCGACAGCTACACCCTGAGTCCGGGAAGCGGCCTCGACGTCATCGGCGACGTTTCGGATGAGACCCAGAGCAATACCCTGAGCCTGGATTTTCCAGACCTGGAGTCGCTCGACGATTTGGCGGTTTCCTTCGACCCTGCCGCCGGCACACTGACGATTCGGATCTCGGGGACCGGTGACGGTGCTGTCCTGACCGGCTTCGATGCAGCCGATCCATGGGGCTCGCGTGCCATCGACAGCATCGTGTTTGCCGGTTCGGGCCGGACGTTCACCTATGCGCAACTGCTCGCCAAAGGCATTGAGATCGTCGGCACGCCGGAAAACGACGTTATCGTGGGAACCACGGGGCGCGACATTATCCGCGGCCTGGAGGGGGACGATCTGATCGTCGGGGGGACTGGCGGCGATGTCGTCGAAGGCGGCGCAGGGGACGATGCCTATGTTTTCATGCGTGGCGACGGCGTACTGACGATTCGCGAGGAGGCTTCACGGTCGCCTGGCAATGTGCTGATCTTCGGCGAGGGCATCGAGGTGGCCGATATCCGCAACAACCTGCGCTTCACCGCGCCGGATGAGGCCGCCGGCACGCCCGGCTGGCTGCGGATCGGAATTGCTTCCCCCGATGGCGTGGCAGACGAGGTGCGAATCGAGGGATTCGACCCGAACGATGCCGAGGTCGGCGAGCATGGCGTCGAGTCCTTCCTCTTTGCGGACGGGACGTTGCTGTCCTATCGCGATCTTGTGCTGAATACCTTCATTGTCCAGGGCGACACCGGGGACGATCTGCTGACCGGCACCAATGTCCAGGACCGGCTGTATGGCTTCGAGGGCAACGACGTGCTGAGGGCGGGCGAGGGCAACGATACGCTGACCGGCGGCACCAACGACGATCTGCTGGAAGGCGGCGCGGGCGCCGACATGTATGTGTTCAACCGCGGAGACGGCAACGACGTCCTGATCGATTCCACGGCCGGATTCGATGCGAGCATTCTTGCCTTTGGCGCCGGCATCGAGCAGGACGATATCGTCTTTCGACACGAGGGCGACGATCTGCTGATCGAATACGGCCCGGGCGACTCCGTCCGCATCGGGAACTGGACGGCAGAGCGAGCAGGTCTGTGGGAATTGCGATTCGACGGCGGCGGCGCGACGACGATCGAGGCGGCGGTCAATGCCGCACCCGTGGCGGCAACACTGCTCGACGGGCAAGTCGCCCAGGAGGATCGGCAGTTTACCTATACCGTGGCGGCTGACGCTTTCGGCGACCCTGAGGGAAGCGAACTGACTTACGGTGCGGCCCTGGCAAACGGCAATGCCTTGCCCGGCTGGCTGGCATTCGATCCGCTGACCCGCAGCTTCAGCGGCATCCCGGAAAATATCGATGTTGGTACGCTCGATGTCGTTGTCAGCGCATCGGACGCACTGGGGGCGACCACAGGGCAGCCGCTGCGCATCACTGTTGAAAACACCAACGACACGCCTGAAGTGGCTGCGATGATCGCCGACCGCCAGGCTACCGAGGACGAGTCATTCGCATTCACCGTGCCTGCGGATGCCTTCCGCGACGTGGATGCGGGCGACGTGCTGGCTTATTCGGCTTTGATTGACAATGGCAGCCCGTTGCCGCCCTGGTTGACGTTCGATCCGGCTACACGCACTTTCAGCGGTACGCCAGCGAATGAAGACGTGGGCAGTCTCGCGCTGCGGGTGAGCGTTACGGACCAATCTGGCGCACAGGCCAGCCAGGCTTTCGCCCTCACGGTGAACAACGTCAACGATGCGCCCGAGGCGGGCGTCGTGCTCAACGACCAGTCGGTAAGACAGGGCGAGACCTTGACCTGGCAGATTCCCGAGGGGGCGTTCACGGATGTGGACATGGGCGATGTCCTGACCTATTCGGTGAGACTGGCCGACGATAACGCGCTGCCCGGCTGGCTGTCCTTCGATCCTGCAACCGAGGCCTTCAACGGTACGCCAACGGACAGCGGTCGGTACGACATTCGCGTCACGGCAACCGACCTGGCGGGTGCCGCCGTCAGCCAGACCTTTGCCCTGGACGTCACCGCCGGCGGCAACCAGCCGCCGCTGGCCGCGCCGGATGCGGTCAGCGTGACTGAAGACCGCAAGCTCATCGCCTGGGGCAATGTGCTGGCGAACGATCTCGACCCGGAAGGCGATCCGCTCACGGTGGCCGATCCGGGCATCCGCCGTGGCGAGTATGGCCGGCTTGCCCTGCTGCCCAATGGCGGCTACGCCTACGTTCTGGATGATTGTTCGTCCAGGGTGCAGGGGCTGGGCATGGGCGAGACGACCGTGGAGCGCTTCGGCTATCTCGCCGACGACGGTGAGATGCAAAGTGCCGGCGAACTTGCCGTTACCGTACTAGGCACGAACGATGCGCCAGAACTCGCCAGGCACCTGGCCGACGTGCAACTGGCGAAGGGCAAGGCCTTCTCATGGCAACTGCCTGCCGGCAGTTTCAT
>JAWKYW010000013.1:0-92288 GCA_041396245.1 Rhodocyclaceae bacterium
GGTTTTCTTGCTGCAACCCTATCACCGCAACCTGACGAAGCGGCTGGTGAAGACGCCGAAGCTCTATTTCCTGGATACCGGCCTTGCGGCCTACCTTACCAAATGGCCCGACGCGGCTTCAATGGAGGCCGGCAGCATGTCGGGCGCTCTGATCGAGACATGGCTGGTCGCCGAAATCCTGAAAGGCTACTGGCATAACGGGCTCGAAGCGCCCATCTACTTTTACAGGGATACGGATCAGCGCGAGGTGGACCTCGTCATCGAGACGGGGGACACGCTGCATCCGGTCGAGTTCAAGAAAACCGCCTCGCCCAGTGTCGGCTCAAAAAGGCAATTTTCGGTCATCGAGAAACTGGGCAAGACGATGGGGCATGGCGCCGTGCTTTGCTTTGTCGAACGCGATGTACCGCTTTCCCCGGATGTTACGGCAGTGCCGGTGGGGTATGTTTAAGACATGACCACCTACGCCATCGGCGACATCCAGGGCTGCTTCGATTCCTTCCGGCGCCTGCTCGATCTGGTCCGCTTCGATCCGGCGCGCGACCGGCTCTGGCTGGTCGGCGACCTGGTCAACCGCGGGCCGCATTCGCTGGAGACGCTGCGCTTCGTCAAGGGCCTGGGCGAGGCGGCGATCACGGTGCTGGGCAACCACGACCTGCACCTGGTGATGCTGGCCGAGGGGCATTCCAAAAGACGTGAAGACGACACGCTCGATGCCGTCCTGGCGGCGCCCGACCGGAAGGAACTGCTCGACTGGTTGCGCCATCGCCCCATGATGCACGTCGAGAACGGCCATGCCCTGGTGCATGCCGGCCTGCTGCCGCAATGGACGGTGGCGCGGGCGCGCAAGCTGGCCGGCGAGGTCGAGGCGGCGCTGCGGGCGGAGAACTACCGCGAGTTCCTCGCCAACATGTGGGGCAGCGATCCGCCCGCCTGGCGCAAAGAGCTGACCGGCTGGCCGCGCCTGCGCGTGATCGTGAACGCCATGACGCGGATGCGCTTCTGCTCGACGGAGGGCGTCATGGAATTCAAGGCGAAGGGCGAGGCCGCCACTGCGCCGAAAGGGTATCTGCCGTGGTTCGCCGTACCCGGCCGCAAAAGCGCCGACCACGTGCTGGTGACCGGCCACTGGTCCGCGCTGGGCCTGCGGATCGAGCCGAACCTGCTGGCGCTGGATTCGGGCTGCCTGTGGGGCCGGCACCTGACGGCGGTGAGCCTGCCGGAGCGGAAGGTGTTTCAGGTCGACTGTTCGGGCGAGGAGATATCTTGACTGGGGAGAACATGGACAATTGCGTATTCTGCAAGATCGTGCGCGGCGAGATCCCGGCCACGGTGGTGCTGCAGGACGAGCAGACCCTCGTTTTCATGGACATCGGCAGCGTGAATCCGGGCCACATGCTGGTGGCGGCGAAGCCGCATGTCGAGAACCTGCAGGGCATGGACGGGGAATTGGCCGGTGCGATGTTCCGTTCCGCGGCGCGTGCGGCCAGGGCCATCGAAACGGTGTTCAGGCCGGCGGGCATTTCGGTCTACCAGGCCAACGGTGCCGCCGCCGGGCAGACGGTGTTCCATGCCCACATCCATGTGCTGCCGCGCGGGGAGAACGACGGCCTGACGTTTACCTGGCCGGTGAAGAACCCGTCGCGCGAGGAACTGGAGCGGGTAGCCGCGCAACTGCGTGCGGCCCTGTAGGTCGGGCATCAGCCCGACGACCGAAGGAAATCCCTGTGGGGCATCGACCACCAAAGTCGGCCTGAAGGCCGACCTACGATGTGGGTCTTGTAGGTCGGGCTTCAGCCCGACTTGTGCGGTGAATCAGTCGCCGAAGCCGGCCCGAAGGCCGACCTACGGATGAGGTGGATGGTGGCCCTGTAGGTCGGGCTTCAGCCCGACTTGTGCGGTTAATCAGTCGCGGAAGCCGGCCTGAAGGCCGACCTACGGGGCTTTCTTCCGGATCAATGCGTGACGCGGGTGGCGCCGCTGCCCTTGAGCACGCGCACGCGCTCGCCGGGATGGAATGCCTCGTCGGCTTCCTGGGTGACGGCGATGAGCCGGCCGTTGTCGAGCTTCACCGTGATTTCCAGCCCGTCCTTACTGGTGACCTGTTCCTCGATGGCCGAGCCGGCCACGCCGCCGACCACCGCGCCGACGATGGCGCCGGCGGTCGAGCCGCGGCCGCGTCCGATGTTGCTGCCGGCGATGGCGCCGACACCGGCGCCGGCTACGCTGCCGACCGGCGACTTGGTGCCCTCGATGATGACCCGGCGCACGCTTTCCACCACGCCGAGGCGCACGCTCATTTCCTGTCGCGCCTGCCGGCGTTCGTAGGCGCTGCCGGACTGGCTGGCGGCGCAGCCGGCGAGAAGGGTAGCGGCAATCAGTGCGGTTGCCAGCATGGAATGATTCATTTCGTTTTCCTCCGTAGGTCGGCCTTCGGGCCGACCGACCATGATAGCCGCCCAAGTCGGCCTGAAGGCCGACCTACCAAAGCGACTGTCCGAAGGCGGCTTCGTAGCGTTCGGCGATCTGCTCGCGCGTCGGCTTGTGGTTCTGGCCGCCGCGGTGGGCGATCTTGATCGAGCCCATCAGCGAAGCGAGACGTCCCGCCTGCTCCCACGCCATGCCGCAGGCGATGCCGTAGAGCAGGCCGGCACGGAAGGCGTCGCCGCAGCCGGTCGGGTCCATCAGGTCGTCCGGCCGGACGCTGGGAATCTCGATGCGCCGCCCCCCGGCATGGATGTGGGCGCCGTCGGCGCCCAGGGTGACGATCAGCGCCTCGACCATGCCGGCCAGTTCCTCGATGGGCTGCCCCGTCTTGTCGGCCAGCAACCTGGCCTCGTAGTCGTTGACGCAGCAGAAGTCGGCAAGTTGCAGGAAATTGAGCAATTCCCCGCCGCTGAACAGCGGCAGGCCCTGGCCGGGATCGAAAATGAAGGGCACGCCGGCGGCGCGGAATTCCCGCGCGTGCTGCAGCATGCCCTCGCGGCCGTCCGGGGCGACGATGCCGACAGTCAGTCCCTGCGCATCGGCGACATGGTTGAGATGCGAGAAATTCATCGCGCCCGGGTGGAAGGCGGTGATCTGGTTATCGTCCAGATCGGTGGTGATGAAGGCCTGGGCGGTGAAGGTCGAGGGTACTTCCTGGACGTGGCTGCGGTCCAGTTGCAGCCGTTCCAGCCGCTGCAGATAGGGCCCGCTGTCCTCGCCGACGGTGGCCATGATGAGGGGCTCGCCGCCGAGCAGCTTCAGGTTGTAGGCGATGTTGCCCGCGCAGCCGCCGTATTCGCGCCGCATGTCCGGCACGTGAAAGGCGACGTTGAGGATGTGCAGCTGGTCGGGCAGGATGTGGTTCTTGAAGCGGTCGTGGAACACCATGATGGTGTCGTAGGCCATCGAGCCGCAGATCAGGGTACGCATCGCATGCCTCCGCAAAAACGAGGCGCGATTATAGCAGCCGGCCATCGGCGGCCTGCGCTGTTGCCGGCCTGAAGGCCGACCTACGAACGGGGCCCTTTGTAGGTCGGGCTTCAGCCCGACTTGTGCGGTTAATCAGTCGCCGAAGTCGGCCTGAAGGCCGACCTACGAAAGGATTCGGTCGGGCTTCAGCCCGACCTGGGCGGTCGATCCATCGCTGTTTGCCGGCCTGAAGGCCGACCTACTTCAGTGCGGCGAGCGCGGCGTCGTAGTTCGGCTCCTGCTTGATCTCGGGGACGAGCTCGGTGTAGGTCACCTTGTCGTTCTCGTCGATGATGACGACGGCGCGCGCCGTGACGCCGGCGAGCGGGCCGTCCTCGATGCCGATGCCGTAGTCCTTCATGAACGCGCGCCCGCGCATGGTCGACAGGGGTACGACGTTCTTCAGGCCTTCGGTTTCGCAGAAACGGTTCATGGCGAAGGGCAGGTCGGCCGAGACGACCAGCACGACCGTGTTGGGCAGGCTGCCGGCCTGCTCGTTGAACTTGCGCGTCGAGGCGGCGCACACGGGGGTGTCCAGGCTCGGCACGATGTTGAGCACTTTGCGCTTGCCGGCGAAGTCCTTCAAAGTCAGGTCGCGCAGGTCGGCGGCGACGAGCGAGAAGGCCGGTGCGGCGCTGCCGGGCCTGGGCAGGTCGCCGCTGAGATGGATGGGGTTGCCGCCAAGGGTGACTGTGGTCATGGTGAGCTCCGTTCGGGTCGGGTGGATATTTCAGGCATAAAATATCATGAACGGCAGGGCCGCTCAAGGGTAAAACAGGTACAGGCGATAGCCGCTGGCGCCGACCTCGCCGGGATCCAGCCAGAGATTGACCGCCAGGTCGCCGTTGGCGGGGAAGCCCGCGCGCGCATCGGCGTCCCCGGCCAGGTAGTCGGCGGGCGGGAGCACCTTGCGCAGGACGGGCTGGTCGCGCACGTCGGTGAGCGTGATTTCCAGATGCGGATAGGCCTGGACGAAGGTCGCCCGGTTCTTCAGGGTGGCGGCCAGCACCAGCAGCCGCTTCTGTTGCGGGTCGGGATGCAGGTCGGAAGCTTCGATGCTGACGAGATCCGCCTTGCGCGGCAGGGGAACCTCGCAATCGAGCCGGCGACACAAGTCTTCCAGCAGCGGGCGCAGTTCCGGTTCGGCCGCGGCCAGCTCGGCGCGGAAAACGTAGGCTCCCTGGAGCGCGAACACGCCCAGCATGACCAGGACGGTCAGGCTCCAGGCCAGCAGGCGCCCGCGCGAGACGGGCGTTGCGGCCTTGCCGCCGCGGCCGTCCGACGGCAACTCGAAGACGGGGGCGGCGGCGGCGGCCGGGGCCGGGGTCGACTGAGGGGCGGATTCAGGCGCTGCAGGCGGATGGATTTCAGCCGGCGGCTCGGCTTGCGGTTCTTCGGCAGGCGCCGGCCGGGCCGTTTCCGCGGGAGGCGATGGGGTTTCGACGGTCTCGGCTGACGGCGCCGCGTCCTCCAGCGTTTCCAGCGCATTGAATACGGCATTGCAGTGACCGCAACGCACCTTGCCGGCGCGAGCCTTGATCTGTTCCGGCGTGACGCGGAAGGCCGTGCCGCAGGCCGGGCAGCGGGTCAGCATCATGACGGCCTGCCCCCCCTCCCCCTTCCCCCGGAAGGAGGTGACGGCGGCGCACCTTCGCCGGGCTCGGGGCGGTCCTTCGTCGGGGCGCGCACGCCCTCCAGCAGCACCCAGCCTTCCCGTTCGGCCCGGACCGTCAGGTCGAATGCGGGTTGGTAGGCACGCCGCACCTGCCCGGCCTGCCCGGCCAGGATGCCCGAGAGCGCAATCAGTCCGCCCGGCCGGGTGCGCTCGGCGAGCAGGGGCGCCAGCACGCAAAGCGGGTTGGTGAGGATGTTGGCGACCACGATGTCGAAGGTCATGTCGAGCGAATGCCTGGAATGCGTCAGTTGCACCGTTGCGCGATTGCGATCCGCGTTGGCGGCTGCCGCGACTAGGGCGTCGTCGTCGATGTCGACACCGACCACGTGCGCCGCCCCGAGCCGTGCCGCGGCAATGGCCAATATACCCGAACCGCAACCGTAATCGAGCACGCCGGCGCCGGCGTGCACGTGGTCGCACAGCCATTCCAGGCACAGGCGGGTGGTCGGGTGGCTGCCGGTGCCGAAGGCCAGGCCCGGATCGAGTTCCAGGTTGAGCGCCCGGGGGTCGGGCGCGTCATGCCAGGAAGGCACGATCCACAGGCGTTCGTTGATGCGGATCGGCTCGAACTGGGACTGGGTCAGCCGCACCCAGTCCTGCTCCGCGACCTCGGTGATGACGCAGGGCGGCGCAGCGGCGAGTCCCGCCGCGTTCGCGGCAGCGGCGACGATCAGGGAAATGTCGGCGTTCCGGCCGAACAGGGCCACGACGCGGCTGTGCGCCCACAGGCTCGAGGGCGCACCGCCGGGTTCGCCGAACTGCGGCGTTTCACGCTCGGTGCCGGCGTCGGCGTCCTCGACGCCGACCGAGTGCGCGCCCAGCGCCAGCAGGGCATCGGAGAGCGCTTCGGCGTGGTCGGCCTCGGCGGTGATCGTGACGGAGAGCCAGCTCATTGGACTACCTTCCTCCCATCCCCCTTCCCGAGGAAGGGGGTGACGACGGTTCGCCGCTGCGCGGCTCCACATGGTTGGCTGGCGCCCCCTTCGGGCGGCCGTGCGGGGCACGCTACTCATGCAGGTTGGGCTTCAGCCCGACAAGGGCGGTTGTTGGGCGTCTATCGTCGGCCTGAAGGCCGACCTACTTCCCCTTGACGGCCTCGTCCTTCGCGGCCAGCTTCTGCTCGAGGTAGTGGATGCTGGTGCCGCCCTTGATGAAGCGGTGGTCGTGCATCAATTCCAGGTGCAGCGGTATGTTGGTCCGGATGCCCTCGATCACCATTTCGGAAAGGGCGATGCGCATGCGGCGGATGGCCTGGTCGCGGGTGTCGCCATAGGCGATCACCTTGCCGATCATCGAATCGTAGTGCGGCGGCACGTTGTAGCCGGAATAGACATGCGAGTCGACGCGGATGCCGGGGCCGCCCGGCGGATGGTAGGAGACGATGCGACCGGGCGAAGGCGTGAACTTGTAGGGGTCCTCGGCGTTGATGCGGCATTCGATGGCGTGCCCCTTCAGTTCGATGTCGCGCTGGCGCAGGGCCAGCTTCTCGCCGGCGGCGACGCGGATCTGCTGCTGCACCAGGTCGACGCCGGTGATGAACTCGGTCACGGGATGCTCGACCTGCAGGCGGGTGTTCATCTCGATGAAATGGAACTCGCCGTCCTCGAAGAGGAACTCGAAGGTGCCGGCGCCGCGGTAGCCGATCTTGCGGCAGGCTTCGGCGCAGCGGTCGCCGATGCGGGCGATGAGGCGGCGGGGAATCTCCGGCGCCGGCGCTTCCTCGATGATTTTCTGGTGGCGGCGCTGCATGGAACAGTCGCGCTCGCCCAGCCAGACGGCATTCTTGTAGGCATCCGCCAGCACCTGGAACTCGATGTGGCGCGGGTTCTCCAGGAACTTCTCCATGTACACCATCGGGTTGCCGAAGGCCGCCTGGGCTTCCGAGCGCGTCATGGCGACGGCGTTGAGCAGGGCCGCCTCGGTGTGGACCACGCGCATGCCGCGCCCGCCGCCGCCGCCGGCGGCCTTGATGATCACCGGGTAGCCGATGGCGCGGGCGATCTTGACGATCTCCCTGGGATCTTCCGGCAGGGCGCCCTCGGAGCCGGGCACGCAGGGCACGCCGGCGGCCTTCATGGCGTCCTTGGCGGAAACCTTGTCGCCCATCAGGCGGATGGTTTCCGGCCGCGGCCCGATGAAGACGAAGCCGGACTTCTCCACCCGCTCGGCGAAGTCGGCGTTCTCGGAGAGGAAACCGTAGCCGGGGTGGATCGCCTCGGCGTCCGTCACCTCGGCGGCGGAGATGATGGCCGGGATGTTGAGGTAGCTCTGCGAAGAGGGCGCCGGGCCGATGCACACGGATTCGTCGGCCAGCTTGACGTACTTGGCCTCGGTGTCGGCCTCGGAATGCACGACCACCGTCTTGATGCCCATTTCGCGGCAGGCGCGCTGGATGCGGAGGGCAATCTCCCCCCGGTTGGCAATGAGTATTTTCTCGAACATGGCTTTAGGGTAAGTAGGTCGGGCTTCAGCCCGACGGCAGCAGTTGCCCGGAGTCCATTGTCGGGCTGAAGCCCGACCTACGTGTTCATCCGATGAGGAACAGCGGCTGGCCGTATTCGACCGGCTGGCCGTTCTCGACGAGAATGGCCTTGATCACGCCGGAAGCGTCGGATTCGATTTCGTTCATGAGCTTCATGGCCTCGATGATGCAGAGCGTGTCGCCGGCCTTGACGCTCTGGCCGACCTCGACGAAGGCATTGCCGCCGGGCGTGGAGGAGCGATAGAAGGTGCCGACCATCGGCGCCTTGACGACATGGCCTTCCGGCTCGGCCGCGGCAACCGGCTCGGCGGGCGCCGCAGGGAGTTCGGCGGGCGCCGCCTGCGGTGTCGGGCCGGCGTGGTGCATGTGAAAGGAGGGTGCCTGCGAGGGGCCGCCCTGCTTGGCGATGCGCACCCTCTCCTCCCCTTCGGCGATCTCCAGTTCGGCGATGCCGGACTTTTCCACCAGATCGATCAAGGCCTTCAGTTTTCTGAGGTCCATTCTTCTCTTCCTCCGTTAAAGAACGCCGCAGCGGCCGTCCAGGAGCCGCGCTGCGGGTGGGACTAGCGAATGCGGTTGAGCGCGAAGTCGAGGGCCAGCCGGTAGCCGTCGCTGCCCAGCCCGCAGATGACGCCGGCGGCGATGTCCGAGAAATAGGAATGCCGGCGGAAGGGTTCGCGTGCGTGGATGTTCGAAAGATGCACTTCGACGAAGGGGATGGCTACCGCCGCCAGGGCGTCGCGCAGGGCGACGCTGGTATGGGTGTAGCCGCCCGGGTTGATGACGATGAAGTCCACGCCCTCGCTGCGGGCAGCCTGGACGCGGTCGATCAGGTCGCCCTCGTGGTTGCTCTGGAAGACGATCAGCTCGGCCGAGGCCGCCCTGGCCTGGCCGTCCAGGCTGGCATTGATGTCCGCCAAGCTTTTGTCGCCATAGACATCCGGCTCACGCAATCCGAGCAGATTCAGGTTCGGGCCGTGCAGAACCAGGACGCGCCGCTTGCGTTTGGCATTCTTGGCCTTTCTGGCCTTCTCCGGAATGGCTTTCTTGGCATTCATGGGCGCAAGTTTGCCGCAAATCGCTGCAGATTGTCCAGAGTTACCGGGAGGTTCGAATAAAGTCAGTCCCTGCGGGATGCCGCTTCGATGGCCTTTTCGAGGTCCGGAGTGGCGAACTTCCCGAGTTTGGTTCTTTCAATGCTGCCGTCCCGACGCAAGACCACGGTAAAAGGCAAGGCCTTGGCGCGATTGCCCAAATCGCTTGAAAGTTCGAGGTCGTCCAGGGTCCCGACTAAAAGGGGATAGGAAACCGGGGTCTCTTTCAGGAAGTCCATGATTTTATCCGGTGTATCGAGACTTATGCCTGCAAATTGGACGCCGTTCGATGCATATTTACTGCTGATTCTTGAAAATTCCGGCATTTCCTCTTTGCAGGGCGGGCACCAGGTAGCCCAGAAGTTGACCACCAGCACCTTGCCTTTCCATTGCGAGAGCGGCTGGGGATTGCCGTCGAGGTCGGGAAGGGTCAGGGCCAGCAGGCGGGCCGGCGCGTCGGCGGCCACAGCAGCCGGGGCGGCCTCGGACGGCGGCGTGACCGTCTGCGGCCGGCCGAAGTAGTATCCGGCCGCCGCCAGGGTCGATACGGCGATGAGCAGCAAGGAAAGGCGGGCAGTCCTGTTCACTCTGCGGGTGCTGCCAGGAGTGCTTCGACGGAGGACAGTCGGGCACGTTCGGAAGCCCGCCCGTTGCGCCGCTTATGGGCCCGTTCGGCATCGGGTTCGAAAAGGGAGAGTCTCACGGCGATATCGTTCCAGTCGAATGTAAGCACACACTCAGGAACCTCGGTGCCGCCGCGGCGCGGTTCGTTCTGATCGAAGCGTATGCCTTGGTTGAGCAGGAAGATTTCCACTTCCTTGCCGCTGTCGGGGAAGGCCTCGAGCTCGATTTCGGCATAGCGGCCGGCCGTGCCATCGAGCACGGAGCCGGTCAGGTAGGGGCGGAACGGTTCGAGCAGGCGCATGACCTCGACCGCCGTCCGGCGCATCTCGAGCAGGCGCTCGCGCTGTTCCTCCTCCTGGTAGATCGCCTGGTAGGCACGCAGCTCGACCTCGATTTCGGCGTTGTTGGGCAGCGCCGCTGTTTCCGGCGCGCCGAGCTGGCGGGCCGCCTTGCGCTTGGCCAGTCCGTAATCGGTGATGCCGTCCTCGGCGATCAGGCGGGCGGCCAGGGCGGCGATATTCCGCCGCATGGCGTTGAGCCGCAGGGCGTTCCGATCGTGATGAGCCATGGCGGTGGAAGAACGATGATCGGTTAGAATCCGGCGACATTCTAGCCCATCCCCATGCACATCCACATTCTCGGCATCTGCGGCACTTTCATGGGCGGACTCGCCCTGCTGGCGCGGGCTTCCGGTCATCGCGTGACGGGGTGCGATGCCAACGTCTACCCGCCCATGAGCACCCAGCTCGAGGCCGAGGGCATCGGCCTGATCGAAGGTTTCGATGCCGCCCAGGCCGGCCTGGAACCCGATCTGTTCGTCGTCGGCAATGCCGTTTCGCGCGGCAACCCGCTGCTGGAGGAGATTCTCGACAAGGGCCTGCCCTATGTGTCAGGCCCGCAATGGCTGGCCGGAAATGTGCTGCAGGATAAATGGGTGCTGGCCGTCGCCGGAACGCATGGCAAGACGACCACGGCCTCGATGCTGGCCTGGGTTCTCGAGCGGGGCGGCCTGAATCCCGGCTTCCTCATCGGCGGCGTACCGCAGGACTTCGCCGTCTCGGCGCGACTGACTTCCAGCCCCTTCTTTGTCATCGAGGCGGATGAGTACGACACTGCCTTCTGCGACAAGCGCTCGAAATTCGTCCATTACCGCGCACGGACTGCCATCCTGAACAATCTTGAGTTCGATCATGCGGACATCTTCAGTGATCTTGCTGCCATCGAGACGCAATTTCATCATTTTGTGCGCATCCTGCCGAGATCCGGCCTGGTCGTCGCCAACGCCACCGAGGACAGCCTGAAACGGGTTCTGGCACGTGGCTGCTGGACGCCTGTCGAGTGGTTCGGCGATCCGGAGGGCTGGCAGTTGGGCGTGGTGGAGGCGGACGGGGCTTGCCGCGTCAGCCTGGCGGGCGCCGAAATCGGCCGGCTTCATCTGCCGCTGGCGGGCGCACACAACCTTTCCAATGCGCTGGCGGCCCTGGCCGCCGCCCGTCATGCCGGCGTGGCGCCGGCACTGGCGCTGGAGGCGCTGGCCTGCTTCGGCGGAATACGGCGCCGGCTGGAAGTCCGGGGCGAGGTGCGCGGGGTGACCGTCTACGACGACTTCGCCCACCATCCGACGGCGATTGCCGCCACGATCCAGGGGTTGCGCCAGCGTGTCCGGGGCGGCCGCCTCCTGGCGGTGCTGGAGCCGCGCTCGAACACCATGAAGCTGGGGCTGATGAAAGCCCGGCTGCCCGGCAGCCTGGAGGCGGCGGATCTTGTCTTCTGTTATGCCGCCGGCCTCGGCTGGGACGCCGCCGAGGCATTGGCGCCGCTCGGCGCACGGGCCCGTGTTTTCGAGGATATCGGCGGGCTCGTCGCTGCCGTGACGGAGGCGGCGCAAGCCGACGACCATGTGCTCGTCATGAGCAACGGCGGTTTTGGCGGGGTGCATGTCCGCCTGCTCGAAGCGCTCGCTGTCCGCTGATTCCATGCCCGGCCGGCCGCCGCCGGCCGGCCCCGCAGTTTCCCGCCCGCGTCTTCCCGGACGTGCCAGATCCCCACAATCCGAAAGTGTTTTTGATCGGGGTCAATGCTTCTTGAAAGAATCCCGACCGCGTGTTAGCGTACTATAAATTTTAAATTTAAATAATATTGGTCGCGCAATCTGCGCCGGGGAATTTCAGAGCGGATAGCCCCGCCGACGGGAACGCCATTCGGAGCGTCCTGCCCGGCCGGAGCGCACGGGTTCGCCCGAAACGCGACGAAAAAACTTCAAGGAGAGAATGGCCGATGGGAATGCATAACAAGTCCAAATCGCGTCTGGCGGGCCTTGGGCTCCTGGCCTGGCCGGGTCTGGCGCCGGCCGCCTGGGAGCTCGACTTCCAGGCCCCCGCCACCCAGGCCGCCCAGACGGTGATCGACCTGCACGACATGATGATGATCATCATCGTCGTCATCTTCATCGGCGTCTTTGCCGTGATGTTCTATTCGGTCTTCGCCCACCGCAAGTCGCGGGGCCATCAGGCCGCCCGGTTTCACGACAATACCCTGGTCGAGATCGCCTGGACCGTCATTCCCCTGCTGATCCTGATCGGCATGGCCTGGCCCGCTACCAAGGCATTGCTCAACATGCGCGATACCGCCCAGGCGGACATCACCATCAAGGCCACCGGCTACCAGTGGAAGTGGGGCTACGACTACCTCAAGGGCGAGGGCGAGGGCATCCGCTTCATGAGCCTGATGACCACGCCGCCGGAGCAGATCCGCGGCGCGGCGGCCAAGGGCGGCAATTACCTGCTCGAGGTCGACCGGCACCTCGTCGTCCCCGTCGGCAAGAAGATCCGCGTGCTGACCACGGCGACCGACGTGATCCATTCCTGGTGGGTGCCCGCCCTGGCGGTGAAGCAGGACGCCATTCCGGGCTATGTGCGCGACACCTGGTTCAAGGCGGAGAAGGAAGGCATCTACCGCGGCCAGTGCGCCGAGCTGTGCGGCAAGGACCACGCCTTCATGCCGATCGTCGTCGAGGTGGTGTCGGCCGAAAAGTATTCGCAATGGGTCGGGGCGCAGAAGCAGCAGATGGCGGCCGCGGCCGGCGAGGGCGCGAAGACCTATTCCCTGGCCGAGCTGATGAGCCGGGGCGAGAAGGTCTATGCCGCCAACTGCGTGGCCTGCCACCAGGCCAACGGCAAGGGCCTGCCGCCCGCCTTCCCGGCGCTGGAGGGCTCAAAGATCGCCAAGGGTCCCGTGGCGGCGCACATCGCCATCGTCCTGCACGGCAAGCCCAACACCGCCATGGCGGCCTACGGCGGCCAGCTCGGCGACGGCGACATTGCCGCGGTCGTCACCTACGAACGCAACGCCTGGGGCAACAGCACCGGCGACGTCGTGCAGCCGGCCGAGATCAGGGCGGCGCGCCAATAAACCGAATTCGCGGGATACAAGGAGACAAGATGGAAGCCACCCACGCCCACGGCGCCGGCCACGCACACGGGGACGGTCACTCGCACCATCCGAAGGGAGTCATGCGCTGGATCACCACCACCAACCACAAGGACATCGGCACGATGTACCTGTGGTTCAGCTTCGCCATGTTCATGGTGGGCGGGGCGATGGCGCTGATCATCCGCGCCGAGCTGTTCCAGCCGGGCCTGCAGTACGTCGAGCCGGAGTTCTTCAACCAGATGATCACGCTGCACGGCCTGATCATGGTATTCGGCGCGATCATGCCGGCCTTCGTCGGCTTCGCCAACTGGATGCTCCCGATGATGATCGGCGCGCCCGACATGGCCTTCGCGCGCATGAACAACTGGAGTTTCTGGCTGCTGCCGCCCGCGGGCATCCTGCTGACGGCCTCGATGTTCGTGCCCGGCGGCGCCGCCGGCACCGGCTGGACGCTCTATCCGCCGCTGTCCATCCAGATGGGCATCGGCATGGACATGGCGATCTTCGCGGTGCACATCCTCGGCATGTCGTCGATCATGGGTTCGATCAACATCGTCACGACGATCCTCAACCTGCGCGCGCCCGGCATGACCCTCATGCGCATGCCGATGTTCTGCTGGACCTGGCTGATCACCGGCTTCCTGCTGATCGCCGTGATGCCGGTGCTGGCCGGCGCCGTCACCATGATCCTGACGGACCGCCACTTCGGCACCAGCTTCTTCAGCGCGGCCGGCGGCGGCGATCCGGTACTGTTCCAGCACATCTTCTGGTTCTTCGGCCATCCCGAGGTGTATATCATCGCCCTGCCGGCGTTCGGTGTCGTTTCGCACGTCATTCCGGCCTTCGCGCGCAAGCCGCTTTTCGGCTATACCTCGATGGTGTATGCCATCGCCTCGATCGCGCTGATTTCCTTCATCGTCTGGGCGCACCACATGTACGTGGTCGGCATGCCGGTCGCCGGCCAGCTCTACTTCATGTACGCCACCATCCTGATCGCGGTGCCGACCGGGGTGAAGGTGTTCAACTGGGTGGCCACCATGTGGCGCGGGTCGATGACCTTCGAGACGCCGATGCTGTTCGCCCTGGGCTTCCTCTTCCTGTTCACCATCGGCGGCTTCACCGGCCTGGTGCTGTCGAACACGGCGATCGACGTGCAGCTGCAGGACACCTACTATGTCGTCGCCCATTTCCATTACGTGATGGTGGCGGGGGCGCTGTTCTCGGCCTTTGCGGCGGTGTACTACTGGCTGCCGAAGTGGACCGGCCACATGTACGACGAGACGCTGGGCCAGTGGCACTTCTGGCTGTCCATCATCTCCTTCAACATCGCCTTCTTCCCGCAGCATTTCCTCGGACTGGCCGGCATGCCGCGCCGCATTCCGGACTACGCCCTGCAGTTCGCCGACTTCAACCAGGTGTCGACGATCGGCGCCTTCGGCTTCGGCCTGAGCCAGCTGCTGTTCCTGTATGTAGTGCTGAAGGCCATTCGCGGCGGCGAGAAGGCGGCGGCCAAGCCCTGGGAGGGCGCCACCGGCCTCGAGTGGAGCGTGCCCTCGCCGGCGCCCTACCACACCTTCGAGGAGCCGCCGGTGCTGGCCGAGGCGAAGGGGCACGCGTGACCACCCCGGCGCTGCAGCAGAAGAGCCGCAGAACGGCGCTGGCGCTCGCCCTGGTGGCGGCAGCGATGTTCGTCGGCTTCGTCCTGCGCTACTGGCTGTTCAAATGAGCGCGAACCGGAACGCCGACAACCGGCGCGTCCTCGTCAGGCTGCTGGCGGTGGCCGCGCTCATGTTCGGCTTCGGCTATGCCATGGTGCCGCTGTACCAGAAGTTCTGCGAGGTCACCGGCATCAACAACCTGCTCAACCCGGACGATGCGTTGCGCAATTCCCAGGTCGATACCAGCCGCAAGGTGACTGTGGAGTTCGATGCCAACCTGCACGGCTTGCCGTGGAGCTTCAAGCCGGGCCAGACCAGCGTTTCGGTGCATCCTGGCGAGCTGGTGCATGTCGTCTATCGCGTCAGCAATACGCGCGACCATCCGGTGACCGGCCAGGCGATTCCCAGCTACGGTCCGCAGCTGGCCGCCGCGCATTTCAGGAAAATGGAGTGCTTCTGCTTTGCGCGGCAGACGCTGGGCCCGGGCGAGTCGCGGGAAATGCCCGTCGTCTTCGTCATCGACCCGGCGCTGCCGAAGGACGTGAGCACGATCACCCTGTCGTACACCTTCTTCGAGGTGGCCGGAGCGGTCGCCGAGCCGGCGCCACAGCAGCGCAGGCCGGACGCATGAATGCCGGAGCCATGATGGGCGAGCGCAGGGCGGGGCCGCTGCAGGTGATGAGGACGGTGCTGTCGGCGCTGTTCGGCGTGCGGCACCGCCGGATGCACGAGGAGGATGCCGCGGGGCTGCGCCCGGGGCAGGTCATCGTCGCGGGCATTATTGTGGTGGCGGCGTTCGTCCTGGCCATCGTGGCCTTTGTGCAATTCGTCGCCATGAAGTAAAAACAACGACCTGGAGGTAGACATGAATCAGCAGGCATCCCGCTATTTCGTTCCAGCCCCGTCGCACCTGCCACTGGTGGGTTCGGGCGCCTTGTTCCTGCTGGCCTCGGGCGCCGTGCTCTGGATGAACAAGCTCGCGCCCGGCCCCTATCTCGTGCTGGCCGGCTTCGCCGTCCTGTTGTACATGCTGTTCGGCTGGTTCGGCCGGGTCATCGATGAATCCGAGGGCGGGCGGTACAACAAGCAGGTCGATGTCTCCTTCCGCTGGGGCATGAGCTGGTTCATCTTCTCGGAAGTGATGTTCTTCGCTGCCTTCTTCGGCGCCCTGTTCTATGTCCGCGTGCTGTCCGTGCCCGATCTGGCGAGCGCCGAGCAACAGCTCCTGTGGCCGGGCTTCAACGCGAACTGGCCCAGCGCCGGGCCGAAGTTCGCCGAACAATTCACGCCGATGGGCGCCATGGGCATTCCGCTCATCAACACCCTGCTGCTGCTGTCCTCAGGGGCCACCCTGACCTGGGCGCACTGGGGCCTGGTCGCCGGCAAGCGCGGCCAGTTGAAGCTCGGCCTGATGCTTACCATCGCCCTCGGCCTGCTCTTCCTCAGCCTGCAGGTCTATGAGTACGTGCATGCCTACCAGGATCTGAACCTGAAGCTGACCACCGGCGTTTACGGCTCGACCTTCTTCATGCTGACGGGTTTCCACGGCCTGCACGTGACCATCGGCGCGACCATGCTGCTGGTGATCCTCTTTCGCGTCCTGGCCGGGCACTTCAGGCCGGATCATCATTTCGCCTTCGAGGCGGTGGCATGGTACTGGCACTTTGTCGACGTGGTCTGGCTCTTCCTCTTCGTCGTGGTGTACTGGCTGTAGGGACTCTTAAAGCCTGTCGGTGATCAGGCCCGAGTAGTAGCCCGCCGCCAGCAACACGAAGAGCAGGATGGACAAGCCGACGCGCACGGCCAGCGCCTTGACCATGCGCCTGCTGTCGCGGCCCTGGTCGCGGAACAGGAACACCAGCGCCGAAGCCAGGCTGGCGACGATGGCGACGAGAAACAGGATGACGACGATGCGCATGGCTGTGGTTCCTTCTTCATCGCAAGTCTAGCCTATCGCCTCCCCTTTGCCCTATGAAGCATAAGCAGAAATTCATCGTGCTCGGCATCGGGCTGGTGAGCGCCTTTCCGATCGCCGCAGCGTTGTTTTTCTATTACCTCGCGCCACCCGCGGGCCGCATGAATCACGGCGACCTGCTGCAGCCGACACCCCTGCCGGCGAAGACTTTGCCCCTGCTTTCAGGCGGAACGTTCAGGTTCGGGCAGATGAAGGGGAAATGGCTGCTGCTGCAGATCGATTCGGGCGATTGCGCGGCGCGCTGCCGGGAAAAGCTGTATGCCCTGCGCCAGATCCGGCTGGCGCAGGGCAAGGACAGGGTGCGCCTGGAGCGCGTCTGGCTGCTGTCGGACGACGGCAGGCCGGCGCCGGACCTGCTGGCGGAGTACGAGGGGACCCTGGTCGTCCGGGCAGCGGGAAGCGAAGTACTGGCCGCGTTCCCTGCCCCGGCCGATCGCACCGCCCACCTGTACGTGGTCGATCCGCAGGGGAATCTCATGATGCGCTTCCCGGACAAACCGGAACCGACCCGCATGATCAAGGACCTGCAGCGCCTGCTGCGCCCGTCGCGCATCGGCGCCGGTTGATAAACCTTGATCCGCCCCGGTTTATTCCCGCGGCGCGGCGTGGTAGATTCCGTCCTTTGAATTTGCGCTCAACCGACAGTCAGGGGCTCGCATGAAGGCATTACTCTCTCCGGAGCAGACGCTGGGATACCGCCTGTACCAGTATTTCCAGTTGACCAAGCCCCGGGTGGTCTCGCTCATCGTGTTCTGCGCCGTCATCGGCATGTTCCTCGCCGTGCCGGGTGCGGTGCCCCCCGAGGTTCTGGTCGCGGCCACCACCGGCATTGCCCTGATCGCGGGTGCGGCGGCGGCAGTGAATTGCCTCATCGAACAGAGGATCGATGCCGTCATGGCGCGCACGCGCGGGCGTCCGCTGCCGCGCGGCGAAGTCAATTCCCGCCAGACACTGCTGTTCTCCGGCGTGATCGGCGGCATCGGCCTTTCCCTGCTGTACTGGTTCGTCAACCCGCTGACCATGTGGCTGACCCTGGCGACCTTCGTCGGCTATGCCATCATCTACACCATCTTCCTCAAGCCGGCGACGCCGCAGAACATCGTCATCGGCGGCGCCTCCGGCGCCATGCCGCCGATACTGGGCTGGGCCGCCGTGACGGGCGAGGTGACGTCCGAAGCCCTGTTGCTGTTCCTCATCATCTTCGTGTGGACGCCGCCGCATTTCTGGTCGCTGGCGCTCTATCGCACTAAGGAATACGCCAAGGTCGGCATGCCCATGCTGCCGGTGACGCACGGGCCGGAATACACCCGCCTGCAGATCCTCCTGTACACCATTCTGCTTTTCGGCGTTTCCCTCATGCCCTACGTCATTCGCATGAGCGGTCTCATCTATCTTGTCTGCGCCGTGCTGCTGAGCGGCGTTTTCCTGGCCTACGCGATCGGCATGTACCGGAACTATAGCGACAAGCTGGCGCACAGGACCTTCCGCTACTCCATCTGGTATCTGGCGGCGCTGTTTGCCGCCCTGCTGGTGGATCACTACTTCAAGTTCTGATGCTTCGACTGCTTCTTCTCACACTGGCCCTGCTGCTGGCCGGCTGCGACAGCCGGCCGCAATTCGTCAATACCGATATCAGCGAAGCGGGGTATGCGCGGGATTTCGCGCTGACCGACCACACCGGCAAGCCGCGCACGATGGCGGATTTCCGCGGCAAGGCGGTGGTGATCTTCTTCGGCTACACGCAATGCCCGGACGTCTGTCCGACCACCTTGACCGGCATGGCCGAGGCCATGAAGCTGCTCGGCGGCGACGCCGCCAAGGTTCAGGTGCTTTTCGTGACGGTGGATCCCGAGCGCGACACGCAGCAGTTGCTGGCGCAGTACGTGCCGGTGTTCAACCCGAGCTTCCTCGGCCTGTATGCCGATGCGCAGACCATTGCCGGGACTGCGCAGGAGTTCCGCGTCTTTTACAAGAAGCAGCCGGGCAGCACGCCGACCACCTACACGGTGGACCATAGCGCCGGCAGCTACGTCTACGACCCGCAGGGCAGGCTGCGGCTCTACATCAAGCACGGCGAGAAGCCCGAACTGATCGCCCAGGACCTCAAGCTGCTGGTCGCAGGGAAATAGCCCATTCCCATTCCCTTTCCCGCGGAAAGGGGTGACGTCGGGCCAACCGCAGCGCGGCTTCCGGCCGGCCGAAAAAAAGCCGCTGCATTCACGCAGCGGCTTTGGGGCCTGCCGGCAATCAGGCGGCGTGCGCCAGCATGCCTTTCATTTTCTGCATGGCCTTGGCCTCGATCTGGCGGATGCGCTCGGCCGATACGCCGTATTCGTCCGCCAGCTCGTGCAGCGTGGCGGTTTCGCCCTCCGCCAGCCAGCGCCGCTCGATGATGCGGCGGCTGCGGTCGTCGAGGTTCGCCAGGGCCTGCTTCAGGCCCTCGTCCTGCAGACGTTCCATTTCACGGTTGGCCAGTGCTTCGGAGGGCTCCTCGGCCGGGTCGGCCAGGTAGGCGATCGGCGCGAAGGCCTGATCATCGTCGTCGGCGCCGCCTTCCATGGCGATGTCGCGGCCGGACAGGCGCGTTTCCATTTCGCGCACTTCTTCGGGCTTCACGCCAAGCTGCCTGGCCATGTTGCCGACCTCGTCGCCGCCCATGGTGCCCAGGCCCTGCTTGAGGCTGCGCAGGTTGAAGAACAGCTTGCGCTGCGCCTTGGTCGTGGCGATTTTCACCAGGCGCCAGTTGCGCAGAATGTATTCGTGGATTTCGGCCTTGATCCAGTGGATGGCGAAGGACACCAGCCTTACGCCGCGCTCAGGGTCGTAGCGCTTCACCGCCTTCATCAGGCCGACGTTGCCTTCCTGGATCAGGTCGGCGTGGGGCAGGCCGTAGCCCAGATAGCCGCGCGCCACCGATACCACCAGACGCAGGTGCGACAGCACCAGACCGCGCGCCGCCTCGACATCGCCCTCTTCGCGGAAACGCCGCGCCAAGGCGACCTCTTCCTGTTCGGTGAGCAAGGGAAAACGATTTGCGGTCTGAATGTAGCTTTCCAGGTTGCCAACGGCCAGGGTAACCGGCAGTTTGAGAGCATGTGTCATGCGATTTACCTCCTGATTCATTCTAGCACTCTATGTTAGAGAGTGCTAAAGAACGGATAAGTTCCCCCTGAATGATCTAACCAATATATTGATTTATAAGGATTAATCAGTTATGCAGCGAGCGGGTCAGGGATAGCCAGGCGCCTGCCCAGCCCAGCAGGGCCGCCAGGCCGAACAGCAGGACGGTGTCGGAAAGCGGCAGGATGTGGAGGGCGAATTCGATGCCGTAAAGGGCGGCCAGTTCGGCAATCGGCCCGCGCAGCATGAGGGTGGCGACAAGGACGACGCTCCAGGCTACCAGTCCGCCGGCCATCCCCTGCAGGGCACCGAAGTACAGGAACGGCCGGCGGATGAAGGCGTCGGTGGCGCCGAGCAGGCGGCTCAACTCGATTTCCTCCTGCTGGGTCAGGATCTGCAGGCGGATGGTGTTGAAGGTGACGGCGACCAGGGCGATGCCGAGCACCGCCGCCATCAGGGTGATGGCCAGCCTGGCCAGCCGGAGCAGGGCGTCGAGCTTTTTCACCCAGGCCGAGTCCAGCTGCACGTGCTCGACGCGGGGGTAGGCGGCGTACTCGCCGCGCATGGCCTCGAGCGCCTCGGGCGACTCGTCGCGCGGCACCACGACGAAGGCATCGGGGAAGGGGTTGCGCGGCAGGCTTTCGATTACTTCGCCCAGGCCCTCGCTTTCCTTGAAACGGCGCAGGGTTTCCTCGCGCGGCACCTCGTGCACTGCAAGGGTCTGCGGGTGCTTGCGCAGGCGCGAGGCGACATCGGCGACCTCCTTTTCGGTGGCATCGAGCGCCATGAACACGGACAGCTGTGGCGTGGCGGCGACGCGCTGCGCCAGCCGCTGGAAATTGGCGAGCAGCATTTCACCGCCGGCCGGCAGGGCCAGCGCGATGCCGAGGACCAGGGCGCCGAGCAGGGTGTTGAGCGGCGTGCCTGCCAGGCGGCGCATCGCCTGGGCCGAAGCCTGCCTGTGATGCAGCAGCCAGCCCTTCATGGCTGCAGTCTCCCGTGCGAGAGCGTGATGCGCCGGGTCATGCAGGGGGCGAACAGGGTTTCGTTGTGGGTCGCCACCAGCACGGTGACGCCGACCTGGTTGAAGGCGCGAAACATGGCGACGATGTCGCGCGCGGTGTCGTCGTCGAGGTGGGCGGTCGGTTCGTCGGCGACGAGGATCGCGGGGCGCGCCACCACGGCGCGGGCGATGGCCAGGCGCTGCTGTTCGCCGCCGGAGAGCGCCACCGGCATGGCCTTTTCGCGATCGAGCAGGCCGACCTTGTCGAGCGCCGCGCGCACGCGCCGCCCGGCATCGCGCGTCGCCACGCCGGCGATGGCCAGCGGCAGCATGACGTTGTCGAAGGCGCTGCGATCGAACAGCAGCTTCTGGTCCTGGAAGATCATGCCGAGGTTGCGGCGCAGAAACGGCACGGCGGCGCGCTTCAGCGCCGAGACGTTCTGGCCATTGACGACGACCGAACCCTGCGTCGGCCGCTCGATGGCGGGGATGAGCTTGAGCAGCGTGCTCTTGCCCGCGCCGGAATGGCCGGAGAGCACCACCATCTCGCCGGACTCGATGGTAAAAGTCAGTTCCGCCAGGGCGGCGATGCCGCCCGGGTAGCGCTTGCCGACCTGGTCGAAACGGATCATGACCTGCCGAAGAGCGCGTCGACGAATTCGCGCGCCGAGAAGGGCTGGAGGTCGTCGATGCCTTCGCCGACGCCGATGAAGCGCAGGGGCTTCGGTTGCTGTCGTGCGATGGCGGCGATGACGCCGCCCTTGGCGCTGCCGTCCAGTTTGGTGACGACGAGGCCGGTGACGCCGATGGCGGCGTCGAAGGCCTTTACCTGCGCCAGCGCGTTCTGGCCGATGTTGGCGTCGAGCACCAGCAGCACCTCGTGCGGCGCCGTCGGCTCGGCCTTGGCGATGACGCGCTTGACCTTGGCGATTTCCTCCATCAGATGCAGCTGGGTCGGCAGGCGGCCGGCGGTGTCGGCCAGCACGACGTCGATGCCGCGTGCCTTGGCGGCATTCACGGCGTCGAAAATGACGGCGGCCGGATCGCCCGAATCCTGCGCGACCACCATGACGTCGTTGCGTTCCCCCCAGATGGCCAGCTGCTCGCGCGCCGCGGCGCGGAAGGTGTCGCCGGCGGCGAGCAGGACGGACTTGCCCTGCGCCTGGAAGTGCTTGGCCAGCTTGCCGATGGAGGTCGTCTTGCCCGAGCCGTTCACACCGGCGATCATGACGATGAAGGGCTTGCGGGCGGAGACGTCGAGCGGCTGCTCCAGCGGCGCCAGCAGTTCCAGCAGGAGCTCGCCCAGCGCATGCCGCAGCTGCTCGCCGGTTTCCAGCTTGTCGCGCCGGACGGCGGCCTTCAGCGCGTCGAGCAGGTACTGCGTCGCCTCGACGCCGACGTCGGCCATCAGCAGCGTGGTTTCCAGGTCTTCCAGCATTTCCTCGTCGATGCGCCGGCCGAAGAGGCCGCCGAGCTGGACGCGCGTGCGCGAGAGGCCGGCCTTGAGGCGTTCGGCCCAGGTGGGACGCGGCGTGTCCGGCGTATCGCTCTTTTTCAGGAAACCAAACATGGATAAGCCAGTCTGAATCGGCGCGGGGACGATCCCCGTGCGAAAATGGCACGAACGATTTTAGCAGAAGCGGACGAATTCCCATGACGAGAACACTGTTGTTAGCGGCGGCGCTGCTCCTGTCGGCGACGGCCGCGCTGGCCGGCCCCCACGAGAAAACCCTGGCCAACGGATTGCGCATCATCGTCCAGGAGGACCGCCGCGCGCCGACGGCGGTGCACATGGTCTGGTACCGCGCGGGCAGCATGGACGAGGTGGACGGCACGTCCGGCGTGGCCCACGTGCTGGAACACATGATGTTCAAGGGTACGAGGACCCTCGGGCCGGGCGAATTCAGCAAGCGCGTCGCCGCCGCCGGCGGGCGCGACAACGCCTTCACCAGCCTCGACTACACCGCCTATTTCCAGCAGGTGCCGGCGAAGCGCCTGGCCGGGATGATGGCCCTGGAGGCCGACCGCATGGCCAACCTGGTGCTCGACCCGAAGGCGTTCGCGCAGGAGATCCGGGTCGTCATGGAGGAGCGGCGCCTGCGCACCGAGGACAATCCGCATTCGCTGCTCCACGAGAAGCAGATGGCGGCGGCCTTCCAGGCGCACCCCTACCGCCGCCCCATCATTGGCTGGATGAACGATCTCGAGAACATGACGGCGGCGGACGCACGCGACTGGTACCGCCGCTGGTACGTCCCCAACAACGCCTATGTCATCGTCGTCGGCGACGTGAACCGCGACGAGGTGTTCCGCCTGGCCGAAAAGCATTACGGCAAGATTCCGCGCCGGGCGCTGCCCGTGCGCAAGCCGCAGGACGAACCGCCGCAGGTCGGCCTCAAGCGCCTCGTCGTCAAGGCGCCGGCCAGGCTGCCCTACCTGTCGATGGCCTGGAAGGTGCCGGCGCTGCGCGACATCGACAAGGATCGCGAGCCTTACGCCCTGGAGATGCTGGCCGGCGTGCTCGACGGCCACGAGGCGGCGCGCCTGGCGAAGCGCCTGGTGCGCGGATCGAAGATCGCCGTTTCCGCCGGCGCCGGCTACGACGCCGCGGTGCGCGGCGAGGCGCTGTTCAGCGTCGCCTGCACGCCCGCCGAGGGCAGGACGGTGCGCGAGCTCGAGGCGGCCCTGCGCGGCGAGATCGCGCGCGTGGCCGAGGAGGGCGTGGGCGCCGAGGAGCTGGAGCGTGTGCGCACCCAGCTCATCGCCGCGCAGGTGTACAAGCGCGACTCGATGATGGCGCAGGCGATGGAGATCGGCCGCCTGGAAGCCGCCGGCGTGCACTGGCGCGACATCGACACGCTGATCGAAAAGCTGCGCGGCGTCACCGCGGCGGAAGTGCAGGCGGCGGCGGGGAAATATTTCGGCGACGACACGCTCACGGTTGCCGTGCTCGATCCGCAGCCGCTGTCGGAGGGCGCCGCGCCGAAAAAGTCAGCCTCCGCAGGACGGCATTGAGATGGGAGTCAGGATGAGATACCTGTTCGTCGGGCTGCTCGGCTTGTTCGCCGGCCTTGCCCAGGCCGGCCCCGGGATCGAGCACTGGACCGCGCCTTCCGGCGCGCGCGTGTTCTTCATCGAGAGCCGCGTCGTGCCGATCGTCGACGTGCAGATCGACTTCGCCGCCGGCGGCGCTTACGTCCCGGAGGCACCCGAGGGCAAGGCCGGCGTGGCCGGCCTCACGCGCAGCCTGATGGAAATGGGCGCGGGCGAGCTCGACGAGGAGCAGATCGCCGAGCGCCTGGCCGACAGTGCGGCCATGCTGGGCGGCGGCGCCGACCAGGACCGCGCCAGCGTCAGCCTGCGCACGCTCTCCTCGCCGCGCGAGCGCGAGGCGGCGCTGGCGCTGATGCAACTGGTCCTGCAAAAGCCGACCTTCCCCGCCGCCGCGCTGGAGCGCGAGAAGGCGCGCGTCATCGCCGGCATTCGCGAGGCCGACACGCGCCCGGGCAGCATCGCCGCCAAGCGCTTCGCCGCCGCGCTCTACCCTGCCCATCCTTATGGGCGCGTGCCGACGGCGGAGAGCGTGGAGAAGATCGTGCGCGAGGACCTGGTGGCTTTCTATCGGGCGAATTACGGCGCCCGCCGCGCCGTCGTCTCCATCATCGGCGACCTCTCGCGCGGCGAGGCCGAGGCCATCGCCCAGCGACTGACGGCGGACCTTCCCGAGGCGCCGGGGAAAGTCAGCCTCCCGGAGGCGGCGCTGCCGGCGAGGGACACCGTGCGCGTCGAGCATCCGGCGCAGCAGGCGCACATCCGCATGGGCCTGCCGACGCTGCGGCGCGGCGACCCCGACACCTTCCCGCTGCTGGTCGGCAACTATGTCCTGGGCGGCGGCGGCTTTGTCTCGCGGCTCATGAAGGAGGTGCGCGAGAAGCGCGGCTATGCCTACAGCGTCTACAGCTACTTCCAGCCGCAGCGCGAACGGGGCCCGTTCCAGATCGGCCTGCAGACCAAGCGCGAACAGGCGCAGGACGCGCTCAAGGTGGTCGAGCAGGTACTGGACGGGTTCCTCGCGGACGGACCGGGCGAAGAGGAACTGAAGGCGGCCAAGCGCAACCTGGCCGGCGGTTTTCCGCTGCGCATCGACAGCAACCGCAAGCTGCTCGAGTATCTCTCGGTGATCGGTTTCTACGGGCTGCCGACGACCTACCTCGACGACTTCCCGCGCAAGGTCGAGGCGGTCACCGCCGCCGACATCCGGGCCGCGTTCCGCAAGCACGTCCGGCCGGAACACATGGTGACCGTCATCGTGGCAGGAGAGTGAGCCGCATTCGCATCGTCGGTGGCGAGTGGCGGCGCCGCTTCATCGGTTTCCATGCCGCACCCGGCCTGCGCCCGACACCGGATGCGGTGCGCGAAACCCTGTTCAACTGGCTGGGCCAGGACCTGTCGGGGCTCGCCTGCCTCGACCTCTTCGCCGGCAGCGGCGTGCTCGGCTTCGAGGCGGCTTCGCGCGGCGCTGCCCACGTTACCCTGGTCGAACGCGATGCGCGCACCTTCGCCGCGCTGAGGGATAATGCAGCCGTCCTCGGCGGCGACCGGCTGGAGCCGGTGCGCGCGGATGCGGTAAAATTCCTTGCCCGCGCGGTGCGGCGCTATGACCTGCTGTTTCTCGACCCCCCCTATCGCGAGGGCTGGATCGAGCGCGTCGCGCCCCGGCTCGACGCGGTGCTGGCCCGGGATGCGCGCATCTATGCCGAGGCGGAATGCCCGCTGACGCGCATCGGGGAATGGCAGGCGGTGCGCAGCGGGCAGGCGGGGCAGGTTTATTACCAATTGCTGGAGCGGGGGCAAACATGAGCGATGGCGTCGCCATCTACCCGGGTACGTTCGATCCCCTCACCCTGGGGCACGAGGATCTGGTGCGGCGCGCTTCGCGCCTGTTCCAGGAGGTCGTGGTGGCGGTGGCCGACAGTCGCAGCAAGCGCCCCTTCTTCACCCTGGAGGAGCGCGTCGCCATGGCGCGCGAACTGCTGGCGCCCTATCCCAACGTGCGCATCGAGGGCTTCGACGGCCTGCTCATGGATTTCCTGCGCAGCCAGAACGCACGCATCATCCTGAGGGGACTGCGCGCCGTGTCCGACTTCGAGTACGAGTTCCAGATGGCCGGCATGAACCGCAGCCTGAATCCGGATGTCGAGACGGTGTTCCTGACACCGGCCGAGAAGTACCAGTTCATTTCCGCCACCATGGTGCGCGAGATCGCCACCCTCGGCGGCGACGTGGGCAAGTTCGTGCAGCCGCGCGTGCACGAGCGGCTCAAGCAGAGGATTTCAAGCAAGTGAGGAAAGCAAGATGGCCTTGATGATCACCGACGAATGCATCAACTGCGACGTGTGCGAGCCCGAGTGCCCGAACAGCGCGATCTCGCAGGGCGAGGAAATCTACGAGATCGACCCGAACAAGTGCACCGAGTGCGTCGGCCACTTCGATACGCCGCAGTGCATCGAGGTGTGCCCGGTGGATTGCATCGTTCCCGATCCGAACCACGTCGAGGACAAGGACCGGCTGCAGCAGAAATTCCTCAAGCTGACCGCCGCCAAGTAAGCCGCCCGGTCCGGCCCGCGGCCGGACCGCCCCCTCAGGCCGCCCGGGACAGGGCGGCGTCTTCCCGCGCCTCGGCGTGCAGCGTCGCGCGCAGGGCCGTCGCGAGGCCTTCGAGTTCCGCCAGCTGCGTTTCCAGCGCCGCCTGCATTTGCGCCAGTTCGCGCACACGGTCCTCCAGCGTGTCGGTGGCCTGGTGGATGCGCTTGACGCTCTCCAGCCGGCGCTTGAGCTGCAGCTGGTATTCGCGCACCTGGGTCTCCAGCGGCGCCATGACGGCGCGCAGCCAGTGGTCGACGTCCCGGTTGATCAGTTCGAAGGTGCGCCGCACCTGGATCGCCACCGTTTCGAAGAAGCGCTGCGTCAGGCCGCGCTTGGCGTGCGTCATCATGTTGAGCAGGGTGTTGAAGTGGGCATTGAAGCCCGCTTCGAGGCGGTCGATTTCCTTCTCGTGGCGCAGCAGGGAGAAGGGCGCCGGCGCCGCCAGCTTCATGCCGTGCTCGGTCGAGAAGCGGCCGTACATCGCCTCCATCATCCGGGTGATCTCGGCGATTTCGCCGGCCGATTTGCCCAGGTTGTCGCGTACATGGCGGAAGAACGCCTTCATCGCGTCGCGCAGGTTCTTGGTGAACCGCGCCTCCAGCATGGCTTCCCGCGTCCGGCGGGTCTCGTCGCGCAGCGCGTCCATGCCGAGGTGCGAGTAGAGGTTGTTGGTGAGCTGGGAGAACACGCTGCGCACCGCATAGTAGCGCTGCAGCCCCTTTTCGAATTCGTCCTTCTCGCTTTTCACCTTGCGCATCATGTACTCGATGACGCTCTGGTTCTTGCCGCGCAGCTCAGACAGTTCGGCAAGCTGCTCGGCGACGCCGCCGCGGCGCGTTTCCAGCAGGGCGCGGGTGCGGGCGATCAGGTCCGCCGCCTCGCTCTCGGTGTTGTCGCAGACGATGTCCTGCTTGGCCGGGATCAGCTCGGCGGTGAGAGCCCGCTCCAGCGCCAGCAGGCGGCTTTTCGCCAGCAGGGCGTCGTCGCGACTGATCTTGGCGAGCAGACCCTTCTGCGCCGAGACCGGATAGACGTGGCCGGCATCCAGTCCGAGGATCTCCGCGGTGGTCGCCGCCTGGCGCGCGATCTCGGCATCGATCTCCGCTTCGCTGCGGATGCCGTCCCAGAGGCCGTCGATCTTGTTGAGTACGGCGAGGCGGCCCTTCTGGCGGGTGCGCGCGCCGTTGACGTGGTCGCGCCACACCGCCAGGTCGGACTGGGTCACGCCGGTGTCGGCGGCGAGAATGAAGAGGACGGCGTGCGCATTGGGCAGCTGCGAGAGCGTCAGCTCCGGCTCGGCGCCGATGGCGTTGAGGCCCGGCGTGTCGAGGATCACCAGGCCCTGCTCGAGCAGGGGATGGGGGAAATTGATGACGGCGTGGCGCCAGCAGGGAATCTCGACCCGGCCCTCGGCATCCGGCTTGAGGCCGGCCTTGCCCGCCTCGTCGATGGCGAAGCCGAGGTCTTCCGCAAGCTCCCGGGAGACGTGCTTCTGCTCGCCGACGCGCGCCAGGGCGGCGTGCATGGCTGCGGCCGAGGCGGTGTCCAGATCGACGACGCGCCATTCCTCCGGGAATCGCTTGAACTCCGTCACGCTGGCGTTGGTCGCGCGCGTCTCGATGGGCAGCAGCTCGATCGCTGGCGGCTTGCCGGCCTCGAACAGGAGCTCCGTCGGGCACATGGTGGTACGCCCGGCCGTGGAGGGCAGGATGCGGTTGCCGTAGTCGCCGAAGAAGATGGCGTTGATCAGCTCCGATTTGCCGCGCGAGAACTCGGCGACGAAGGCGATGATCAGCTTGTCCTCGCGCAGGCGCTCGAGCAGTTGCTGCAGCCGCAGATCGCTTTGCGCGTCGCCGAGTTCGTTTTCGGCCAGCCAGCCGTGCAGGCCGAGCAGATGCCCGGATACCGCCGAGCGCCACTCGCTGTAGGCGGAAAAGTGCTGTACTAGCCCCATGGCGACTCCGGAAAGTGCTTGAAAAACGCCAATTTAGCACACATTCCTGCTAAAGCAAGGCAACCCGGAGGCCGGGATCGCCCGTTCGTCAGCGCTGGCAGCGCGGGCAGTAATAGGTGGCGCGCTGACCCTGGCGCAGGGCGCGCACCTTCGCACCGCAGATGCGGCAGGGTTCGCCCTCGCGGCCATAGACGCAGTGCTGCTGCTGGAACCAGCCGCTGCCGCCGTCGCTGTGGATGAAGTCGCGCAGGGTGCTGCCGCCGGCGGCGAGCGCCGCCTCCAGTGTGGCCTTGACGGCGGCGGCCAGACGGTCGCAACGCGCCCTGGAGAGCCGGCCGGCCGGGATGCGCGGGTCGATGCCGGCGCGAAACAGGCTCTCCGAGGCGTAGATGTTGCCGACGCCGACGAGGATATGGCTGTCCATCAGAAAGAGCTTGACCGGCGCCGTGCGTCCACGCGTGGCGGCATGCAGCCAGCCGCCATCGAAGGCCTCCGACAGCGGCTCTACCCCGAGCGCCGCGAGCAGGGGGTGGGCTGCGGCCTTGTCTTTCGACCATAGCACGGCGCCGAAGCGGCGCGGGTCGCGCAGGCGCAGGGCCTCCGTGCCGAAGACGAGGTCGAGGTGGTCGTGCGTGCCCGGCGGCGCGGCGGCGGACACCAGGCGCAGGCTGCCCGACATGCCGAGATGCACGATCAAAGTGCCGCGTTCGAAGCGGAACAGCAGGTACTTGCCGCGCCGGTCGATGCCGTGCAGGGTCTGGTCGGCGAGCAGGCGGGCAAGCTGGCGAGGCAGCGGGTAGCGCAGGGCGGTGCGGCGCGCGACGACAGCGGTAACGCTTCGGCCGGCCAGGCCGGGCAGCAGGCCGCGGCGCGTGATTTCGACTTCGGGCAGTTCGGGCATGGCGAAATAGAGTGAGCGGGAGGGAGCGCGCTTGCCGGGGGTGGCAAAACCCCCTAACATGAGTCGGACGAAATCCATTCTACGCTGCGCCGTTCCGACCCCGACATGATCGACTTGACCCGCCCCCTGCTGTATTCCGCCGCGGTTGCCGCGGCGTTCGTGCTCTCGGCCTGTGCCCAGGCGCCTGTCCAGCCCCCGGCGAAAGCCGTGGGCGAGGCGAAACCGAAGGCGCATGTCGAGCCGCTGCCGAACCAGGAATTGACCGGTCAGATCGTCTATCAGGCCCTGCTCGCCGAAATCGCCGGCCAGCGCGGCAACCTCGGCCTGTCGGCCTCGGCCTACCTGGACCTGGCCCGTTCGACGCGCGATCCGCGCCTGGCCAGGCGTGCCGCCGAGATTGCCCTGCACGGCCGCAATCTCGACATGGCCCTGCAGGCGGCAAACCTGTGGGTGGAGATCGACCCCGATTCGTCGCCGGCGCGCCAGATGATGGCCGGCCTGTTGGTCAGCGCCAATCGCCTCGACGAACTGCAGCCCCATGTCGCCAGGCTGCTGGCGCAGGAAGGAGAGAACCTCGGGGACGGGCTGCTGCGCCTGAATCGCCTGTTCGCACGCCATCCGGACAAGAAGGCCGTGCGGGTCATCGTGGAGCAGCTCACCCTGCCCTATGTCGGCATGCCCGAGGCGCACTTCGCCCGTGCCCAGGCTGCCCTGAATGCCGCCGAGTGGCAGCACGGCATCGCGGAGGCCGACAGGGCGCTCGGCCTGCGGCCCGACTGGGACATCGCGGTGATGCTCAAGGCGCAGCTGCAGCGCGCCGAATCGCCCGAGGCGGCGATCGAGACCCTGCGCGCCTACCTTGACGGCCATCCGCAGGCGCGCGAAGTGCGCCTGCAGTACGCGCGCAGCCTGATCGGAGTGCGGCGGTTCCCGCAGGCCCGCGCCGAATTCCAGCGCCTGCTGGGCGACTTCCCCGGCAACCTCGACGTGATCTATGCCGTCGCCGTGCTGTCCATGCAGCTCTCGGACTGGGCGACGGCGGAGGAGAATTTCAGGAAACTGCTGGGCAAGGACTTCGTCGAAATCGATACCGTTCGACTCTACCTCGGCCAGATTGCCGAGGAGCGCAAGCAGTTCGACGAGGCGCTGCGCCGCTATGCCGAAGTGGCGCCGGGCGACCAGTACCTTGCGGCCCAGCTGCGCATTGCGCAGCTGCTGGCCAGACAGGGCAAGCTCGAGGCCGGCCGCCGCCACCTGCGGGAGGTGCGCACCGAGGGCGAGGCCGAGCGGCTCCAGTTGCTGCTGGCCGAAAGTCAGCTTCTGCGGGACGCCGGCATGACGGAAGAGGCCTACGCCCTTCTCGCCGAAGGCCTCGCCGCGCAGCCGGAACAGCCGGAACTGCTCTACGAATCCGCGCTGCTGGCGGAGAAGCTCGGCCGCCACGACGAGATGGAGACCGGCCTGCGCAAGCTCATCGGCATCAAGCCGGATCATGCCCACGCCCATAACGCGCTCGGCTACTCCTTTGCCGACCGCAACGAGCGGCTGGACGAAGCGGAGGCGCTGATCGCCAAGGCCCTGCAGCTGTCGCCCGACGACCCCTTCATCATCGACAGCATGGGCTGGGTGCGCTATCGCAAGGGTGACAGCGCCGGCGCGCTGACCCACCTGCAGCGTGCCTACGCGATCCGGCCCGATCCGGAAATTGCCGCCCATCTCGGCGAGGTGCTGTGGGCGCTCGGCCGCCGCGACGAGGCCAAGAGGACTTGGCAGGACGCGGCGAAGGCCCATCCCGGCAACGCGGTTCTCGCCGACGTCATCAAACGTTTCGTGCCCTGATGGCGCGTCTTTTCCTGGCACTCCTGGCCGTGCTGGCATCCGGCTGCGCCCTGCTGGAGCCGGCGCAGCCGCTGTCGCGGCCCGCGCGCGAGGCGATCGTGTCCTTTCACATCGAGGGAAGGATTGCCGTGCGCCGCGCGGACGAGCGCTTTTCCGCCGGCATCGACTGGCGCCACGACGCCCAGTCCGACGAGATCGTCGTCAGCGGACCGCTCGGCCAGGGGCTTGCCCGCCTGACCGCCGGCGGCGGTTCTGCGCTGCTGGAAACCGCCGACCGCAAGCGTTACCTCGCCGCCGACCTGGATGCCCTGTCCGAACAGGTGTTCGGCGTCCGCCTGCCGGTTTCCGGGCTGGGGCGCTGGGTGCTCGGGCGCTCCGCCTTCGGCGGGGCCGCCAGTGTGGATGCGGCCGGCCGACTGACGGGACTTTCCGAGCAGGGCTGGATGATCGAATACCTGCGCTACGAGAGCAACGCACCCGACGCCCTGCCGGAACTGCTGCAAGCCCGGCGCGAGGACGTCGAGGTGAGGCTGGTCATCGACAACTGGGCCGTGGCGAGATGACGGGCTGGGACGACCGTTATCCGGCGCCGGCCAAGCTCAATCTTTTTCTCCATGTCATCGGCCGCCGCGCCGACGGTTACCATCTGCTGCAGTCCTTGTTCCGCCTGGTCGACCGCGGCGACGTGCTGCGCTTCGGCCGTCGCGCCGACGGCCGCATCCTGCGCACCCGTCCGGTCGAGGGCGTGCCCGAGGACAACGATCTGTGCCTGCGTGCGGCACGGCTCCTGCAGGAAGCGTCGAACTGCCGACTGGGCGTCGAGATTACGCTGGAGAAGCGGTTGCCGCTGGGCGGCGGACTGGGCGGCGGCAGCTCGGATGCAGCCACCGTGCTGCTGGCGCTGAACCGCCTGTGGGAACTGGACTGGCCACGCGAGCGCCTGCTGGCGCTGGGGCTGCGGCTGGGTGCCGACGTGCCCTTTTTCGTCTACGGCCAAAGCGCCTTCGTCGAGGGGGTCGGCGAGCGCTTCCAGGCGTTCGCCCTGCCACCGGCCTGGTACCTCGTCATCGAGCCGCCGGCACGCGTGCCGACCGCCGAAATCTTCGCCGCGCCGAATTTGACACGGGATACGAAAGCCATCAAAATGGCGGACTTTTCAGCGGGTTGGGGTGCGGGACGGGGCAGTTTGCCCGGCCGAAACGATCTCGAACCCGTCGTGTGCGGGCGCTACCCGGCGGTGGCGCGGGCGCTGGCCTGGCTCGGGCAGCATGCCGAAGCGCGCATGACCGGTTCCGGGGCCTGCGTTTTCGCCTCCTTTGCCGCCGAGCAGGACGCGCGTGCCGTGCTGGCGCGGATGCCGGAAGACATGGTCGGCTGGATAGCGCGAGGCTTGGACGAACACCCCCTGCGGGCACTCGCTGACTGAGACTCTTGGGGAGTCGCCAAGTTGGTTAAGGCACCGGATTTTGATTCCGGCATGCGAAGGTTCGAATCCTTCCTCCCCAGCCAATATCTAGAATGCGGGCAGGTGAATCACCTGCCCGCATCGTTTGCAAGAACGGAACCGCGCCAGAGGCACGCATGGCCTACGACAGCCTGATGGTCTTCACGGGGAACGCCAACCCCAAGCTTGCCGCCGACGTGGTCAGGCGGCTGAACATCTCGCTCGGGCGGGCCACGGTGGGCCGCTTCTCCGACGGCGAAGTGAACGTCGAGATCATGGAGAACGTCCGCGGCAAGGACTGCTTCATCCTGCAATCGACCTGCGCGCCGACCAACGACAACCTGATGGAACTCATCATCATGGTCGATGCGCTGAAGCGTTCCTCGGCCGGGCGCGTCACCGCGGCGATTCCCTACATGGGCTATTCGCGCCAGGACCGCCGCCCGCGCTCGGCGCGCGTGGCGATCTCGGCCAAGGTGGTGGCCAACATGCTGCAGGCGGCGGGCGTGGACCGCGTCCTGACGGTAGACCTGCATGCCGACCAGATCCAGGGCTTCTTCGACATACCGGTCGACAACGTCTATGCGGCGCCGATCCTGCTCGGCGACATCTGGAAGAACCAGCACAAGGACCTGCTGGTGGTCTCGCCCGACGTCGGCGGCGTGGTGCGGGCGCGGGCGCTGGCGAAACGGCTGGAATCCGACCTCGCCATCATCGACAAGCGGCGGCCGAAAGCGAACGTGTCCGAGGTGATGAACATCATCGGCGAAGTCGACGGCCGTACCTGCGTCATCATGGATGACATGGTGGATACCGCCGGCACGCTGTGCAAGGCGGCGCAGGCGCTGAAGGACCACGGCGCCGCCAAGGTGCTGGCCTACTGCACGCACCCGGTGCTCTCCGGCAGCGCGGTGCAGCGCATCGGCGAATCCGTGCTCGACGAGCTGGTGGTGACCGACACCATTCCGCTGAACGAGGAGGCCCGGGCCTGCCCGCGCATCCGGCAGATTTCCATCGCCGAGCTGATGGCCGAGACGATGCTGCGCATCAGCAACGAGGAATCGGTTTCCTCGCTGTTCATGGAGTAGTTTTGACAACCCCCGGCTGGTCGCGGCCGGGCTTTTATGGAGCAAGCCAATGAAAACTGAAATCATCGCTAACAAGCGCGAACTGCAGGGCACCGGAGCGAGCCGCCGCCTGCGTCGCGCCGGCCGGGTCCCCGGCATTCTTTACGGCGGCGAAGCTGCTGCCCAGCCGATCGAGGTCGACCACAACGCCCTCTTCCACAGCCTGAAGCAGGAGGCCTTCCATGCCTCCGTTCTGAACATGGACCTGGACGGCGAGAAGCAGCAGGTGCTGCTGCGCGACTACCAGATGCATCCCTTCAGGCCGCTGGTGCTGCATGCGGATTTCCAGCGGGTCGCCGCCGACAGGAAGATCCACATGAAGGTGCCGCTGCATTTCATTCATACGGACATCGCCCCGGGCGTCAAGCTGCAGGGTGGCGTGGTCAGCCACGTCCTCAACGAATTGAACGTCACCTGCCTGCCTGCCGACCTGCCGGAATTCATCGAGGTCGACATGAAGGACGTCTCCGTCGGCCACTCGGTTCATGTCAACGACCTCAAGCTGCCGCAGGGGGTCGAGGCGGTGCTGCACCGGGGCGAGAACCCGGTGGTGGCGACCATCACCGTGCCCCGCGGCACGACCGAGGCCGAACTGGCGGCAGGCGAGCAGGCTGCCGCGGCCGCTGCCCCGGCAGCCGCCGAGCCGGCCAAGCAGCCCGAGAAGAAGTAAGCGCGCTTGCGGCGGCCCGTGCCGCCGCAACGCTACGCTTCCGCCGTGGCCGCGCCGCGACTCATCGTCGGCCTGGGCAATCCGGGCGCCGAGTACGAAGACACCCGACACAATGCCGGTTACTGGCTGTGCGAGCGGCTGGCTTCGATGCTTGGCGCCGAACTCCGGCGCGAATCCCGTTTCCACGGGCTCGCCGGCCGCACGCGCGAGCAGGTCTGGCTGCTGATGCCGCAGACTTTCATGAACGCCTCGGGGCAGGCGGTGGGGGCGCTGGCGCGCTTCTATCGCATTCCTCCCGCCGAGATGCTGGTGCTGCACGACGAACTCGACTTGCCGCCGGGCGCGCTGCGCCTGAAGTTCGGTGGCGGCCTCGGCGGCCACAACGGACTCAAGGACATCGCCGCACACCTCGGCACGCAGGATTTCTGGCGTCTGCGCATCGGCATCGGCCACCCCGGCGACCGCAACCAGGTGGTCGATTACGTCCTGAAGAAGCCGCGCAGCGAAGAGCGTGCCCGGATCATCGATGCGCTGGATCGCGCGCTCGCCACCTGGCCGCTGCTGGCGCGCGGTGAATACCCGGCCGCCATGCAGAAGATCAACACCGTGCCGGCGCCGCCGGCCCCCGAAGGAAAGCCATGAGCCTCAAATGCGGCATCGTCGGCCTGCCCAACGTCGGCAAGTCCACCCTCTTCAACGCCCTGACCAAGTCGGGCATCGCGGCGGAGAACTATCCCTTCTGCACCATCGAACCCAATGTCGGCATCGTCGAGGTGCCCGATCCGCGCCTGGCGCAGCTCACCGCCATCGTCAAGCCGCAGCGCGTGCAGAACGCCATCGTCGAGTTCGTGGACATCGCCGGCCTGGTGGCGGGGGCGAGCAAGGGAGAGGGGTTGGGCAACCAGTTTCTTGCCAACATCCGCGAAACCGACGCCATCGTGCATGTCGTGCGCTGCTTCCACAACGAGAACATCGTGCATGTGGCGGGCGACGTGAAGCCGCTCTCCGACATCGAGACCATCGAGACCGAACTGGCGCTGGCCGACCTGGCCACGGTGGAGAAGGCGCTGGCGCGCTACCGCAAGCCGGCCCAGGCCGGCGACAAGGAGGCGAAGCTGCTGGTGGCGGTGCTCGACAAGTGCGTGGCGCAACTCAACGAGGCGAAGCCGGTGCGTGCGCTCGACCTGTCGAAGGAGGAATGGGCGAACCTGAAGCCGTTCTGCCTCATCACGGCCAAGCCGACGCTGTATGCCGCCAATGTCGACGAGAAGGGCTTCACGGACAACCCGTTGCTGGCGGCGGTGGCGGACCACGCAGCGAAGGAAAAGGCACCGGTGGTGGCATTCAGCGCGGCCATGGAGGCGGAGATCGCCGACCTGCCGGATGAGGACAAGGCGTTGTTCCTGGCGGACATGGGACTCGAGGAACCGGGACTCGACCGCCTCATCCGTGCCGGCTACCAGTTGCTGGGGTTGCAGACCTACTTTACCGCCGGCGTGAAGGAAGTCAGGGCGTGGACCATACACGTGGGCGATACCGCACCGCAGGCGGCCGGCGTCATCCATACCGATTTCGAGCACGGCTTCATCCGTGCCGAGGTTATTTCCTTCGCCGATTTCATTGCCTGCAAGGGCGAACAGGGGGCCAAGGAGGCCGGCAGGATGCGGCTGGAGGGGAAGGACTACGTCGTGCACGACGGTGACGTCATGCACTTCCGCTTCAACGTCTAGGCCGGCGGCATTCCGTCGGCGAAGCGATAGGCCCCGCCGCCAGCCTGCTTGGCCCGGTACATGGCGATATCCGCCTTCTGCATCAGGCCCTCCATGTCGACGGCATGGTCGGGGGCATGCGCGATGCCGACCGACACGCCGAGCCGGTACTGGCGGTTACCGACCTCGACCGGCTGCCGTATCGCCTCGACGATCTTCTCGGCCACCCGCGCAGCATCCGTCGGGTGGCCCATTTCCTGGAGGAGGATGATGAACTCGTCGCCGCCGAGTCGTGCGACGGTGTCGATCTTCCGTACCAGGCCGTTCAGGCGCCCGGCGATGGCGACGAGGACGGCGTCGCCTGCCGAGTGGCCGTCGGTGTCGTTGATGGTCTTGAAATCGTCGAGGTCGAGCAGCAGCAGCGCGACCAGGTGATCGGTTCGCCTGGCCAGCGCCAATGCCTGTTCGAGACGGTCGGCGAGCAGGCGCCGGTTGGGCAGGCCGGTCAGTGTGTCGTGGTGGGCGAGATGGCGGTATTCCTCTGCGGCATGAACCCGCTCGGTGACGTCGGTGCCCACGCCGTGATAGCCGGCGAAGTCGCCGTTTTCGTCGAAGGCCGGGTTGCCGCTGATGGAAAACCAGCGCTGCTCTCCCGACGGCACCCGGATTTTGTACGTGAAATCCCGGAAGGGCAGATGCGCCTCCAGGGCCTTGCGGTGGTCTTGCCACTGTTCCGGCGTGACGCCGTCGAACATGGGAATTTCCCAGCGCGACTTTCCCCGGAGCGACTCGAGATCGATGCCGAACTTTTCCAGGGCCGGCCCGCTCAGACGGGTGAAGCGCAGCGCGGCGTCCTGCTCCCAGTACCAGTCGGTGGACAGTGACACCAGGTCGCGGAAGCGCTGCTCGCTGGCCTTCAGCGCCGCCTCGGTGCGCTGCCGCTCGCTGATGTCGGTGCCCATCCAGACGACGCCGAGGTCGAGGTTGGCCGGATCGACGGCCATGCCGCTGATTTCCGCCCAAAACAGTTCGCCGCTCTTTCGGCGCAGTTGCACGATGGCGCTGTAGACCCTGCCCTCGCTGATGGGGGCCATGCACGCACTGGCGAACCGGCTCCAGTCCTCGTAGCTCGGCCACCAGGCCCAGGCCGGCTTGCCGACGGCTTCGTCGGATCCGTAGCCGAAGAGGGTGCACCACTGGCGATTGCATTTCGCCAGGTAGTTCGGCCTGATCAGGCCGATGGCTTCCGCGGCGGAATCGAAAATCACCTTGCGCTCCGCGGCCAGGGCCTCGCTCTCATAGCGCCCGCGCAGGGTGGCGACCAGATTGCGATACAAGGCGTCGTGCACTGCGGCCAGCACGGCGAGATAAACGAGCATGGCCCAGCCGGCCGCGGCGAGGCCGTCGTGGCGGCTGAAAAAGAAAAAGGCGAGGGCAGGCAGCGCCAGGGCCGCGATGAATGCGTAATAGGCGCGGCGGGAAGGGGAGAGCATGGCGCTCGCGCTCAGGCAGACCATGCCCAGCGCAAGGACGGGGAAAAGTTGGCCGAATTCGCCGGCCTCCGGAGCGGGCAGCCAGGCTGTCAGGCCCCAGAGCAAGCCGCTCGCCGCCGTTCTCAGCGAAAACCGGCGTTCCCAGCGCGGCGCGTCCTCGAGTTGCGGCGGTCGCGTGCGATAGCGCAGCCAGATCCAGGCCGAGGCACCGACATTGCCCGCCATCAACGCCAGCCAGGCCAGCAGCGTGAAGTGTCCTTCCTCCGGCCACAGCCAGGCCGCGACCAGCAGCATGGCGGCGAATGTGGCCAGGGCCGAATGGCGTGAAAGCGCGATGAGCAGGCGCACGCGCTCGGCATGGCAGGCCATGCCGATGCCGGAATGCCAGTTTTCGAGCCGGTACGGTTCCGACACGCCCCCCCCCTGTAGTAGTTGTCCGCGGGTCTCGACGGAGTGCGAATGCTAAACGCATTCCTCCCGACGAGTCGTGAAGTGCGTCACGCTTACGATACGGGCGGCATGTTCCGTCCGACAATCGGGCCGGCAGCCTGCGTTATCATCGCCGCATGACTCGAACCCCTGTTGCCGGTGCGCCCTATCGCGGACGCTTTGCGCCCTCGCCGACGGGGCCGCTGCATTTCGGGTCCCTCGTCGCCGCATTGGGCAGCTATCTCGACGCGCGCGCTGCCGGCGGCGAATGGCTGTTGCGCATGGAGGACGTGGACGCGCCGCGCACGGTTCCGGGCGCCGCGGCCGCCATCCTCGGCACGCTGGAGCGGCTGGGATTCGCCTGGGACGGCGAGGTCGCCTGGCAGAGCAGGCGCCGGTCGCATTATTTGGCGGCGTTCGAGCGGCTGCGCCTGGACGATGCCGTCTTCGCCTGCGCCTGCAGCCGCCGCGAGGTGGCGGATTCGACACTCGGGGCGGATGGCGCGCCGCGCTATCCGGGCACCTGCCGCAACGGCCTGCCGCCCGGGCGGCAGGGGCGCGCCTGGCGCTTGCGGGTCGAGCCGGGCCAGGTCTGTTTCGAGGACCTCCTGCAGGGCCGCATTTGCCAGGCGGTCGCCGCCGAGGTGGGGGATTTCGTCGTGCTGCGCGCCGACGGCCATTTCGCCTACCAGCTGGCGGTGGTGGTCGACGATGCCGACCAGGGCATCACGCATGTCGTGCGCGGCGCCGACCTGATCGACTCGACGCCACGCCAGATCTGCCTGCAGGAGCGCCTCGGCCTGGCGCGACCGGCCTACCTGCACCTGCCGGCGGCGGTCAATGCCGCGGGCGGGAAGCTGTCGAAACAGACGCGGGCTAGGCAGGTCGACGATTTCCGTCCGCAGGCTGTGCTTGCTGCCGCACTGGCATTTCTCGGCCAGCAACCCCCCGATGCCCTGGCGGAAGCCGATCTGGACAGCCTGTGGCGCTGGGCGATAATGCACTGGAATCGGAGCGCGCTGCCAGGCAGCCGCGCTGCCGCGGCCCCGGCCGCATACTCCTGAACCGAAGGGGCTCGAATGATCGATGATGTCGCCGGCTTGCGCCGCATCCTGATGCAGAACCGCACGATCGCGGTGGTGGGCCTGTCCGCCAGCTGGCACCGGCCGAGCTACTTCGCCGCCAAATACATGCTCGAACACGGCTACACGGTGATCCCCGTCAATCCGGCCTACGAGGAAGTGCTGGGCCAGGCCTGCTATCCCTCCCTGCGGGACGTGCCGCAGAAGGTGGACATGGTCGACTGCTTTCGTCGCTCCGAGGATATTCCCGCCATCGCGGACGAGGCGATCGGCATCGGCGCCAGGGTGTTGTGGATGCAACTCGGCGTGATCAACCCGGCGGCCGCGCGCAAGGCGGAGGCGGCCGGCCTGGAAGTGGTGATGGACCGCTGCGTGAAGATCGAGTACGCGCGCCTCTTCGGCGGCCTGAACTGGTTCGGCGTGAACACCGGCATCGTCTCCTCGCAACGGCCGCCCTGTCCGTAAAAGTCAGCCGCCCGAGGACGGCGTTTCGGACCTCTTTCCTAATGTTTTCCGCCGTAGCCGGCGAAGCCGATCATCAGACGCACCAGGCCATAGGCCAGCCAGCTGGCCAGGCGGTGCAGCCAGGACTTGCGTTGCCAGTCTTCGCGCCGCAACTCGCGGGCGCCGCCGATGATGGCGGCGTCCAGGCTGGCGCGCAATTCGGCGGCGAAGGCTTCGTTGCTCACCACGATATTCGCTTCGCGTGCGAGCAGCAGGCTGAAAGGGTCGATGTTGCTGGACCCGACGGTGGACCATTGGCCGTCGATGACCGCCACCTTGGCATGCAGAAAGCTGAGGTGATATTCGAAGATGCGGATGCCGGCGCCGAGAAGCGCGTCGAAGAGTGCCTGGGAGGCATAGTGTTGCAGCAGGTACTCCATGCGTCCCTGCAGCAGGATGGTGACCTGGACACCGCGCTGCGCGGCATGCGTGAGCGCATGGCGAAAGCGGATGCCGGGGAGGAAGTAGGCATTGGCAAGGAAGATTTCCTTCCTCGCCGTCCTGATGGCCTCCAGGTAGGCTTCCTCGATGTCGCGGCGATGGCGCAGGTTGTCGCGAACCAGGAAGGCGGCGCGCATGCTGCCGCAGGGGTCGGCCATGACCGGAGCGTGCACGAGCACGCGCAGGCGCCGCCGGAAGTTGGCCCAGGCCACGAGCTTCCAGAGCTGGTGGACCGAGGCGTGGATGGGGGCGATGAGCGGGCCTTCCACGCGCACCGCATAGTCGTAGCGCGGCGGCTGGCCCGGCGCATGGGCGTCGTCGATGATGTTGATGCCGCCGACGAAGGCCAGGCGGGCATCCACGACGACCAGTTTGCGGTGCAGCCGGCGCAGGCGCTGACGGCGCAGCGTCAGGGGTGAAATCTTCCTGCGGTAAATCAGGGTCCGCACGCCGGACGCTTCCAGCGCCGGCATCAGCTTTGCGGGGAATTCGCGCGCACCAAAGCCATCCACCAGCACGCGGACCCTCACGCCGCGGCGGGCGGCGCGCGCGAGCGCCGCAGCGATCAGGCGACCGGTTTGGTCGTCTTCGAAGATGTAGGTCTCGAGGTGGATTTCCTGCGTGGCGGCGTCGATGGCCGCGCACAGCGCCGGAAAATAGGCGCTGCCGGTTTCGAGCAGCGTGATGCGATTGCCGGGAAGGAATTCCGCCCTCATGCGGGGGAATGCTACCCGAGCGAGACGCGGGCCGACAGCGCGGCGTGGTCGGAGATCTTCGACCAGGGGCGACCGAAATGCACTTCGGCGCGCTCGATGGTGAAGCCCCGGACGTAGATGCGGTCCAGCCGGAACACCGGCAGGGTGGCCGGGAAGCTGCGCGCGGGCTGGCCGTTGATGCCGCCGAAGACCTCGATCATGCCGAGCCGCTCCGCGATCAGGTTGCCGGCGCGGTTGTGCCAGTCGTTGAAGTCGCCGGCGATGATCAGCGGCGTGTCGCCGGGACTGACTTCTTCCATGCGCGCCGCGAGGGCCAGCATCTGTCGGCGTCGCGCGGCGGCGGTCAGACCGAGATGCACGCAGACGCAATGCAGGGGCCGGTCCCAGCCGGGCACGGCGATTTCGGTGTGCAGCATGCCGCGCCGTTCGAACCTCAGCTCGGAGATGTCCTGGTTGTGCGAGGACAGGATGGGAAAGCGCGACAGGATGGCGTTGCCGTGGTGGCCGTGGTCGTAGATGGCGTTGCCGCCGTAGGCCGTGTCCGGCCAGACGCCGTCGGCGAGGAAGTCGTGCTGGCCCGCCTCGGGCCAGTCGCGGTGGCGTCCGGCATGGCCGGCATGCAGCCCCTGCACCTCCTGCAGGAAGACGATGTCCGGGTCGAGTCCGTGCAGACGTTTGCGCAGTTCGTGGATCATCATGCGGGCCTTGAACTGCGAGAAGCCCTTGTGGATGTTGTAGGTGCACACATGCAGCTTGCGCACGTCGCCCTTCGCCCGGGGCGAAGCGACCTTGCCCCTGCAGGTGATGGCCGGCTTGACCATGCTCAGCCCGCCTGGCCGATCGCGCCGTCGCGGAACATGCATGGACACCCCCACCCGTCCTCCCCTGCCCTCGGGACGGGGGCAGGGGGGAAGGCCGTCACGACGCCTCCAGCATGCGATCGAGGGCGACTTTCGCCAGGGCGGCCTCGTGCGCCGGCACGGTGATGCGATTGACGACATTGCCCTCGGCCAGATTCTCCAGGCACCAGGCCAGGTGCTGCGGGTCGATGCGGCCCATGGTCGAGCACATGCAGACCATCGGTGCCATGAACTGCACGACCTTGCCCTCCGGTTTCACCTCCTCGGCCAGGCGGCTGACGAGATTCAGTTCGGTGCCGACCAGCCAGCGCGTATTGGCCGGCGCCGCCTTGACGGTCTTGATGATGAACTCCGTCGAGCCGACGTAATCCGACAGGCGGCAGACGTCGAAATTCGATTCTGGATGGGAGATGACCAGGCCGTCGGGGTGCTCGTTCCTGAAGCGCAGGATGTGGCCGGCCTGGAACATCTGGTGCACCGAGCAGTGGCCCTTCCAGAGCAGGATGCGGGCGCGACGGACCTGTTCCGCCGTGAGCCCGCCGTTCTCGAGGTCGGGATCCCACACGACCATCTCGTCGAGCGGGATGCCCATCTTGTGGCCGCTCCAGCGGCCGAGGTGCTGGTCGGGGAAGAACAGCACCTTCTCGCGCCGGGCAAACGACCACTCGAGGATCTTCGGCGCGTTGCTCGAGGTGCATACGATGCCGCCGTGCTCGCCGCAGAAAGCCTTCAGGTCGGCGCCGGAATTGATGTAGGTGACGGGCGTGATCAGCTTGTCGGGATCGCCGGCGACGGCCTCCAGTTCGCGCCAGCAGCGCTCGACCTTGGCCAGGCTGGCCATGTCGGCCATCGAGCAACCGGCGGCCAGATCCGGCAGGATGGCGACCTGCTCCGGCTTGGAGAGGATGTCGGCCACCTCGGCCATGAAATGCACGCCGCAAAAGACGATGTACTCGGCAGCGGACTCGGCGGCGAGGCGCGACAGTTTCAGCGAGTCGCCGGTCAGGTCGGCATGGCGATAGACGTCGGCGCGCTGGTAATGGTGGCACAGCAGCACGGCGCGGCTGCCCAGCCGCGCCCGCGCGGCGAGGATGCGTTCCCGGGCCTGATCGTCGGCAAGGGCATTGAAACGGTCGAACTGGACAACGGTGGATGACATGGCTTGACCCGGCGTGAATGCGAATGCGCGTGAATGCGAAACCCGAAACTATAAACTAGCTCTGCTGCCAGGGCAGGCCGGCGGCCCGCCAGCCTCCTACCTTGCCGCGCTGACCGCGGGCATCCCTGTCGCCCTCGAAGCCTTCCAGGACGTTGTAGCAGTCCGGATAGCCCGATTCGGTGGCCAGTGCCGCCGCGCGGTGCGAACGGTGGCCGCTGCGGCAGATGAACAACACCAGGGACTCGGGGTCGACCTGCTGCTTCAGTTCCACCATGAAATGCCTGTTCGGCGCGAACCCCGGGTAGAACTGCCACTCGATCTCGACGGCACCGGGGATGCGGCCGACGAAGTCGAGTTCGGCGCGGGTGCGCACATCCACCAGTTTCGCGCCGGGAGCCATCTGCAACACCCCGTAGGCTTCGGCCGGCGTGAGCGCGCCCTCATAAGGCAGGCCGAGCTCCAGCGCGCGCTTCTGCGCCAGGGCCAGGAGTTCGCCGAGTTTTCCCATTGCGGCTGCCGCGATTAGAATAACGACTCAAGTATAAGTGATGACTCCATGTCCGTTGAAGAAACCCCGCGGCAAGCCGGGCCTTTGGATCCGCAGCGCTACCGCGCGGCGAGCCGCGCCACCTGGATTTCAGCGGCGCTCAACCTGGCCCTGACCATCGCCCAGCTGGCCGTCGGCTGGCTGGCGCATTCGCAGTCGCTGATCGCCCACGGCCTGCATTCGTTCTCCGACCTGCTGTCGGACTTTCTCGTGCTCTATGCCAATCGCCAGGGCAGCCATCCGGCCGACCGCGAGCACCCCTACGGCCACGCCCGTGTCGAGACGGCGGCCACGCTGGTGCTCGGCGCTTCCCTGTCGCTGATCGGCTTCGGCATCCTGTGGGAGGCGACCCTGCGCCTGCAGCATGTCGCCGACCTGCCGCCGATCGAGTGGATCGCGCTGTGGGTGGCGATCGTCACCGCCGCCTCGAAGGAAGTCCTCTTCCGCTATCTGCTGCGCGTTGCCGAGCGCCTGCGCTCGCCCATGCTGGCGGCCAATGCCTGGCATACGCGTGCCGATGCCGCCTCGGCACTGGTGGTGGTGGTCGGCATCGCCGGCGCCCTGATGGGCTGGAAATTCCTCGATTTGCTGGCGGCGGCGATCATGGGCTTCATGATCCTGCGCATGGGATTGAAGCTGGCCTGGGAATCCCTGCAGGAACTGATAGACACCGGCCTCGACAAGGAAAAGGTCGAGGCCATCCGCCGGACCTTGCTGGACACCCCCGGCGTGCTGGGCCTGCATGAGCTGCGTACCCGGCGCATGGCCCACCAGGCGCTGGTCGATGCGCACGTGCTGGTCGATCCGCGCATCAGCGTGTCCGAGGGCCACCGCATGGGCGAGCACGCGCGACAGCGCGTGCTCGAGGCCCATCCGGAAGTGGCCGACGTGCTGGTGCATATCGATGCCGAAGAGGACCAGGCCATGAGGAGCAGCAGCGCCGACCTGCCCGACCGCGACGTCCTCATGGCGCATTTGCATGAATTGCTGGGGGAGGAAGCGGCGCGGATCGAGAAAACGGTGCTGCACTACCTGGGCAACCGGGTCGAGGCGGAGGTTTTCCTGCCGCTCGAGGTCTGCCTCGATGCGGCACGCATTAGCAGGCTGGAGCAGCGTATCGCCGCACAGCTGGGCGGCAACGCCATCTTCCGCGCCATCACGTTGAATGGCCGATTTGCACCAAAATAGTGCGTCATGGATTTGTTTTGCCTCATTATGGTGCGCCCTCGTTTTCGCTTTGCCGGGTTCTTCCTTGTGTCACAATGACCTCCCCTTTTTCGGGCGTTGGCACATTTTCTGCTAAAGCCTTCTGCATGCAGTAATTCCAGGTATCTTTGGTTGTGGGTTTAGGTGATCCGAATTCAATTCGCTAGGAGAAAGTGATGTCCCCTCAAGAGGTTCTCAAGCTGGTCAAGGACAGGGAAGTCAAATTCGTCGATTTCCGCTTCACGGACACGCGCGGCAAGGAGCAGCACGTCGGCGTGCCGGTCAAGCACTTCGGCGCCGACAAGTTCGAGTCCGGCCACGCCTTCGACGGCTCGTCGATTGCCGGCTGGAAGGGCATCCAGGCTTCCGACATGCTGCTGATGCCGGATGCCGCGACCGCCTACATCGACCCTTTCATGGACGAGACCACGCTGGTGCTGTCCTGCGACGTGGTCGAGCCGGCCGACGGCAAGGGCTATGACCGTGATCCGCGTTCCATCGCCAAGCGCGCCGAGGCCTATCTCAAGTCCACCGGCCTGGGCGACACCGCCTACTTCGGCCCCGAGCCCGAGTTCTTCATTTTCGATTCCGTCGAGTGGTCGGTTGATATGTCCGGTTCCTACTCGAAGGTCTTTTCCGAGGAAGCCGCCTGGGCCTCCGCCGACAAGTTCGACGGCGGCAACACCGGCCACCGTCCCACCGTCAAGGGCGGCTATTTCCCGGTGCCGCCGGTCGACAGCCTGAACGACATCCGCGCCGCCATGTGCCTGGCGCTGGAAGCCTGCGGCGTCGATGTCGAAGTGCATCACCACGAAGTGGCCACCGCCGGCCAGTGCGAGATCGGCACCCTGTTCAATACCCTGGTGCGCCGCGCCGACCAGACCCAGGTGCTGAAGTACATCGTGCATAACGTCGCCCACAGCTACGGCAAGACCGCCACCTTCATGCCGAAGCCGATCGTCGGCGACAACGGCTCCGGCATGCATGTGCACCAGTCGATCTGGAAGGGCGGCAAGAACCTCTTCGCCGGCAACGGTTACGCCGGCCTGTCCGAGTTCGCCCTGTACTACATCGGCGGCATCATCAAGCACGCCCGCGCGCTCAACGCCATCACCAACCCCGGCACCAACTCCTACAAGCGCCTGGTGCCCGGCTTCGAGGCCCCGGTGAAGCTGGCCTACTCGGCGCGCAACCGTTCCGCCTCGATCCGCATTCCCTACGTGCAGAGCGACAAGGCACGCCGCATCGAGGTGCGCTTCCCGGATCCGACCGCCAACCCCTACCTGGCCTTTACCGCCCTGATGATGGCCGGCCTGGACGGCATCCAGAACAAGATCCACCCCGGCGATCCGGCCGACAAGAACCTCTACGACCTGCCGCCGGAAGAGGATGCCAAGATCCCGACTGTCTGCTCCAGCCTCGACCAGGCGCTGGACTACCTCGACAAGGACCGCGAGTTCCTCACCCGCGGCGGCGTCTTCTCCAACGAGATGATCGATGCCTACATCGAGCTGAAAATGGAGGAGGTCACCCGCTTCCGCATGACCACCCACCCGGTCGAGTACGACATGTATTACTCGCTCTGATTCGCCGGATCGGCGGAAAAGGACGGCTGCGGCCGTCCTTTTTTTGTCCACTTTCCGGGATTGAAAGCGTTTGTAAAAGAGCAGGTCTTCGCATACACTTGAAGCCGGTTCTGGATTTGCGGCGGAACATCATGAATATCTTGTTGAAATTCATCGTTGCCTTGTTCGGCCTGTTGGCTGTCCCGATGGCATGGGCGGATGTCTACAAATGCGTGGACGAGGACGGGCACGTCACCTATACCAACGCCCGGCCCTCTCCCAGGGCAAAATCCAAATGCACCGCGCTGAGCCGTGACCAGCGCGTGTCTACCGTGCCCGGCCGTGCATCCAATACGCCCTCGCCCGCCAGTTTCCCCAAGGTCAGCGGCGATGCGCAAAAGGCGCGCGACAACGACCGACGCAAGATTCTCGAGCAGGAACTGGCTACCGAACAGAAAAGCCTTGATCAGGCGAGGAAGGAACTCGCCGAGCAGGAGGCGATTCGCACGGGTGACGAACGCAACTACCAGAGGGTGCTGGATCGTTTGCAGCCTTACAAGGACAAGGTGGCGCTTCATGAACGCAACATCGAGGCCCTGAAGAAGGAAATTGGCAATCTCAGATAGGGCGCGAGCCCGCCCCCGGCCCGATGGAGCGGTTTTTGCTAACCTGACTGCATGGCCGCTCCCGAAAAACTCCCCGTCACGACATTCGCCGGGCTTGACCTGCTCTCTTCGGCGGTCATCCTGCTGGATGCCGGCCTGATCATCCAGTATCTCAATCCCGCCGCCGAGAACCTGTTCTCAAGCAGTGCGCGGCAGTTGCTGGGCCGGCCCCTGGCGCAGTTGCTCGGGGAGCCACCCGGGCTGACCGCCGCCCTCGCCAATGCGCTGGCCAACAACTGGAGCTATACGGGACAGAACCTGATAACGCACCATCATGGTGCGGCGCCGCTGCATATCGACTGCACGGTGACCCCGGTGGAGGCCGGCAGCATCCGCCTGCTACTGGAGTTTCGGCCCATCGACACCCAGCTGAAGACGGCCCGGGAGGAACGCCTGGCCGAGCAGCAGCAGGCCAACCGCGAGCTGATCCGCAATCTCGCCCACGAGATCAAGAACCCGCTCGGCGGCATTCGCGGCTCGGCCCAGCTGCTCGAGCGCGAACTGCCCAACCCGCAACTGCACGAATACACCCAGGTCATCATCAAGGAGGCCGACCGCCTGCAGGAACTGATGAACCGCCTGCTCAGTTCTCACCGGCTGATGCAGCCGCAGCCGGTTAACATCCACGAGATTGTCGAGCGCGTGCGCGCGCTCATCCTGGCGGAGTTTCCCGATGTCAGCGTCAGGCGCGACTACGACACCAGCCTGCCCGAGGCGACGGGCGACCGCGAGCAGCTCCTGCAGGCCCTGCTCAACGTCGTCCGCAATGCCGCCCAGGCGCTGGATGGCCACGGCGAGATCACCTTGCGCACGCGCGCGCTGCGGCAGGTGACGCTGGCCAAGCGGCGCCATCGCCTGGCGCTGGAGCTGCAGGTGATCGACAACGGCCCCGGCATCCCCGAGGCCATCCGCGAGCAGATGTTCTATCCGCTGGTGTCCGGCCGCGAGGGCGGCAGCGGGCTCGGCCTGACCCTGGCGCAGAACTTCATCCAGCAGCACCATGGCAGCATCGAGGCCGAGAGCCGGCCCGGTCGCACCTGCTTCACGGTGATGCTGCCGCTGCACGACAACACCGAGGAATCACGATGAATGCCGTCTGGGTCATTGACGACGACCGCTCCATCCGCTGGGTTTTCGAGAAGGCCCTGGGGCGGGAGGAAATCCCCTTCAAGAGCTTCGGCTCGGCGGCCGAGGCACTGGCCACGCTCGACGCCGGCACGCCGCCGCCGCAGGTGCTGGTGACCGACATCCGCATGCCGGGCGAATCCGGCCTGTCGCTGCTGCAGAAGTTCAAGGCGCGCTATCCGGCCCTGCCGGTGATCATCATGACCGCCTACTCCGACCTCGACAGCGCGGTGTCCGCCTTCCAGGGCGGCGCCTTCGAGTACCTGCCCAAGCCCTTCGACATCGACCAGGCCCTCGACCTGGTGCGCCGCGCCATCGACGAATCGACGCGGCAGGAGTCCGTGCCCGAGTCGGCCGCCATGGCGCCGGAAATCCTCGGCAAGGCGGCCTCGATGCAGGAGGTGTTCCGCGCCATCGGCCGCCTGTCCCAGTCGCACGCCACGGTGCTCATCAACGGCGAGTCGGGCACCGGCAAGGAGCTCGTCGCCCGCGCGCTGCACCGCCACAGCCCGCGCGCCGACAAGCCCTTCGTCGCCCTCAACACCGCGGCGATCCCGCGCGACCTGCTCGAATCCGAGCTGTTCGGCCACGAACGAGGTGCCTTCACCGGCGCCGCCGCCATGCGTCGCGGCCGCTTCGAGCAGGCCGAGGGCGGCACGCTGTTCCTCGACGAGATCGGCGACATGCCGGCCGAACTGCAGACGCGCCTGCTGCGCGTGCTCTCCGACGGCAACTTCTACCGCGTCGGCGGCCACCAGCCGATCAGGGCCAACGTGCGCGTCATCGCCGCCACCCACCAGGACCTCGACGAGCGCGTCAAGCAGGGCCTGTTCCGCGAGGACCTGTTCCACCGCCTCAACGTCATTCGCCTGCGCCTGCCGCCCCTGCGCGAGCGGCGCGAGGACATTCCGCTGCTGGTCAGGCATTTCCTCGCCGGCAGTGCCCAGGATCTCGGCGTGGAGCCGAAACGGGTCTCGGAAGCGGCGCTGAAATTCCTCTCGGCGCTGGTCTTTCCGGGCAACGTGCGCCAATTGGAGAACCTCTGCCACTGGCTGACGGTCATGGCGCCCGGCCAGACGATCGAGATCGCCGATCTGCCGCCGGAGTTGCGCGCGCAGGCGCCGCGCGAGACCGAGGCCGACTGGAAGGTGGCGCTCGGCGCCGAAGCCGACCGCCTGCTCGCGGGGCGGCCCGGCGCGGTATGGGAAAGCCTGGCGCGCGAGTTCGAGCGCACCCTGATCCGCCATGCCCTGCTGGCCACCGCCGGGCGGCGCATCGAGGCGGCGCAGCTGCTCGGCATCGGCCGCAACACCATCACGCGCAAAATCCAGGAATTGGGGATGGGAAGCGAGGGTGTTGAAGCGCCCGGGAAAGTCAGCCGCTGAGGGGCGGCGCCAGGGGCCGGGCTAGCGCCGCTTGTTCTTCTTCGAAGTCCTGCGAACCTTCTGGGTCTTGCGGGGTTTTTTCCTGGTTTTCTTCACGGCCGGTTTCGTCGCGGCCGGCGCCGCAGTGGCGACGCGCGCGGGCGGCGCGGCCTGCCCTGACGGCGCGTCCTTGTCCGCAAGATCGGGTGCGCTGACCCGGGCCACGGTTTCAGGACCGGTTGAGGGAGTTTCCGCCTTCGCTTGCGGCTTTTCCGGCGCTTCGTCGGGCCACGGTTCGGGCACCAGGGTCACGATGACCAGCGGTTGCGCCTCGCCGGACCACGGCTCGGGGGCCGCAGCCAGGTTGACCGGAGGCGGCGCCTCATCCGGCCACGGGTCCGGCGCCATGGCCAGGACCGGCGCCGGTGCTTCGTCGGGCCACGGGTCGGGCTGCCCCATTCCAAGCACCTTGGCGCGTGAAGCGGAATAGCTTGCCAGCCAGCCGATCTGCAGCCCGCCCTGCGGCGCCTCCGGCAGCGGGACGGCCAGCATCTGCAGATCGTAGCCGGCCGCCAGCAGCAGCTTGGCCGCGAACGCGTCCGCCTCGTCCTGCTGCGAAGACTCGACCAGCTGTTCGGTGCCCATCGAGGCGAGCAGCGAGATGCCGATCTTGGCGAGGGCGCCCATCGGAAAGAGAATGTCGGCAAGGATCGAGGTGGCCAGGTAGGCGCTGGTCAGCGGCGAGCCGGCGATGAGGGAGACGGCCAGGCCGGCAGAGGCGCTCTCGCGGTGGTGCGCCGCCGCCAGACGGCCGAATTCGCGCGCCAGGGCCAGCGCCAGATCGGTGTCGCCGAGCGCCAGCCGGGACAGGCCGGCGCCGACGGCGATCTTGCCGCCGGCGCTGGAGCTGACCTTGGGCGAATCGCCGGGCACGACGAAGACCTCCACCCTTGGTATGCGCGACACCAGCTCGGGGCTGAGCAGCGCGGCGCTGGTGCCGAGCCGCTCGGCGATGGGTGCGATGCGCCGCGCCAGTCCCTCGGCGGCTTCCCGGGCCGGGCAGGGGTTTTCGTCTTCGGGGCAGTAATCGCCGGCGGCGGTGAGCAGCGTGTTGACCTCGAAGCGCAGGTCCGGCACGGTGGTCTCGAGCGCTCCGGGGAGGATGTTGAACTGCGACCGCCCGCTGGTGGGGGAGGTGGTGCAGCCGACAAGCAGCGCGGCGCAGGCAAGCGGCAGGGCCATGCGCGCGAGAGGGACGAGAGCGGCTTCGGTCTGGCGCATGGGGCGGAGTGTAGATGAGGCCCGCCGTCAAGTCACGGCGAAAATCGGTCGATTCCAGCATAATGCGATGAACATGCCCCGCAATCTTACAGATCGTTTGCAGACGATCGCGACGAACGCACATGAGCCGCTGGATGCCCGCATCGTGGCGGCCGCGCTGACCGCGCCGGAGCGCTTTGCCCTCGAGGTGCTGGACAGCTGCGCGTCGACCAGCACGCTGCTGCTGGCGCGCGCCGAGCGGGGCGAGCCGTCCGGCAGCGTCGTTGCCTGCGAGCGGCAGACCGCCGGCCGCGGCCGGCGCGGCCGCAGCTGGCTCTCGGCGCCGGGCGACAGCCTGACGTTTTCGCTCCTCTGGCGCTTTCCCGCCGGCACGCCGCCGCCCGCCGGCCTGAGCCTGGCGGCCGGCGTCGCCGTGGCGCGCACCCTCGAGGGCCTGGGCGCGGCCGGCGTGCGTTTGAAATGGCCGAACGACATCCTCGCCGACGGCGCCAAGCTGGGCGGCATCCTGATCGAGACCCTCACCCAGGGGGATGTCCAGCGGCCATCGGCGGGCGGTCGCCATCTGGCGGTGATCGGCATTGGCCTCAACGTGCGGCTGCCGTCCGCCATCGCCGCCGCCGTTGATGCGCCCGCCGGCGCGCTCGAGGCGCTGATGCCCTTCGCGCCCTCGCGCAATCTCCTGCTGGCCGGCCTGCTCGACGGCCTGGCCGTCATGCTCGACGAATTCGCCCGCAGCGGCTTCGCCGGCCTGATCGAGGAATGGCGGGCGCGCAACGCCCATGCCGGAGATCGGGTGCGCATTCTTGCCGAGGGCGCCGCGCCGGTCGAGGGCCGCTGTGCCGGCGTCGATGCCGACGGCGCGCTGCTGCTCGAAACCGCGACGGGCCTGCGCCGCATCGTCAGCGGCGAAGTTTCACTGAGGCGGCCATGATCCTGGCCATCGACTGCGGCAACAGCCGCCTCAAGTGGGGCGTGCACGACGGTGTGCGCTGGGTCGCCCAGGGCGTGCTCGACTACGCGGAACTCGCCGGCCTCGCCGATCTGCTGCACGCCCAGCCGCGCGCTACCGATGCGATCGCCTGCAACGTCGCCGGCGCCAGGGTTGGCGAGAGCGTGGCGGCCGCCGTGGCGACGCTCGGCACCCCCCTGCGCTGGGCGAAAAGTCAGTCCGCGCAGGACGGCGTGCGCAACCTCTACGAACGGCCGGAACAGCTCGGCGCCGACCGTTGGGCGGCGCTGCTGGGCGCGCACGCCCTGCACGACGGCGCCTGCCTGGTCGTCTGCGCCGGCACCGCGACGACGGCCGACGTGCTCGATGCCGCGGGCAGGTTCCAGGGCGGCCTGATCCTGCCCGGCGTCGCGCTGATGTGCCGTGCCCTGGCCGACCACACGGCGCGGCTGCCGCTGGCCGATGGCCGCTTCGCCGGCCTGCCGCGCAACACCATGGACGCCATCGTCAGCGGCTGCCTGCATGCCCAGGCCGGCGCCGTCGAACGCATGTTCGAGCAGGTCGCGCAGCATCCGGGCGCACTCTGCCTGGTCGGCGGCGGCGCCGCGGGGCAGCTCTTCGAACTCTTGCGCCTGCCCAAGCGGCGCGTCGACAACCTCGTGCTGGAGGGTCTGGTGCGCATGGTCTGACCCCGGATCGGCAGCCGCAGCGTTAACGCCACCGTCACGACAACAGGAGCCCCCATGAAAAACCGCACATCGCACCGTGCCCTCGCACTGGCGATCCTCGCCGCCCTTTCCCTGCCTGCCGCCGCCGAGACGGTCAGCCGCGCCGAGGAGCGCGAGGCGATCGCCGTCACCATCTACAACGACTCCCTCGCTCTCATCAAGGAAGTGCGCCGCATCCCCTTCGAGCGCGGCGCCAACAGCATCGCCCTGCGCGACGTCAGCGCCAAGATGCGGCCGGAGACGGCCAGCCTGCGCGCGCTCTCCGGCGGCAGCCTGCGCCTGATCGAGCAGAACTTCGATTTCGACCTGCTGACGCCGCAGAAGCTGCTGGAGAAGTACGTCGGCCGCAGCGTCACGGTGATCAGGACCAACCCCGCCACCGGCACCGAAACGCGCGAACCGGCGGAAGTGCTGGCGACCAATGGCGGCGTGGTGCTGAAGTACGCCGACCGCATCGAGACCGGCGTGCCGGGCCGCATCGCCTACGACGCGATCCCGCCCAACCTGCGCGACCGGCCGACGCTGGTGGTGCAGCTGGAGAGCACCGCGTCCGGGCGCCAGGCGGCGGAGCTGTCGTATCTGACCGGCGGGCTGTCCTGGCGCGCCGACTATGTCGCCGAATTGTCCGGCGACGAATCGAAGCTCGACCTCGCCGGCTGGGTGACGTTGACCAACCAGAGCGGGGCGGGCTACGAAAACGCCCGCCTGCAGCTGGTGGCCGGCGACGTGAATCGCGTCCGCGACGAGGTGCGCGTGCAGCAGTTCGCCGCCAAGGCCATGGCGGCGCCGGCGCCGGAGATGGCGCGCGAGCAGCTCTTCGAATATCACCTCTATTCGCTCGAACGGCCGACGACGATTCTCGACAACCAGACCAAGCAGGTGGCGCTGCTCTCCGCCGCGGGCGTGCGGGTGCGCAAGGAATACCGCCTGGCCGGCCAGGACTGGTACTACCGCGGTACCCATCCCGACCTCGGCCGCCGGCACAAGGTCGGCGTCTTCGTCGAGTTCGACAACAAGGGCGGCGGGCTCGGCATGCCGCTGCCGAAGGGCGTCGTGCGGGTCTACAAGAAGGATTCGCGCGGCAATGCCCTCTTCATCGGCGAGGATCGCATCGACCATACGGCGAAGAACGAAGTGGTGCGCCTCAAGCTGGGCGATGCCTTCGACGTCAAGGCCGCGCGCAGGCAGACGAGCTTCCGCAAGGTTGCCGACAGGGTGTACGAGAGCGCCTTCAGCATCGAGCTCGCCAATGCCAAGGACGTCCCGGTGACGGTCAAGGTGGTCGAGCCGGTGCCGGGCGACTGGGAAATGGTCGCGGAAAGCCAGAGGCACGCCAAGGGGGATGCCCATTCCGCCCTCTGGCAGGTGGCGGTGCCGGCCCAGGGCAAGGCCGTGCTCGAATACACTGTCAGGATGCGCTGGTGAGCAGGCCCATAAACCTCGGAAGCGGATCGGGCTGATGGGGCGGACCTACTTGTGTATGCAGTATACCCGGGCTATTATTTTCCCCTCACTTGGGCTAAGGTGATTCTGCAAGACGGTATCGATCAGGCTGCGGGAGGGGGACGGGCCTGGCAATCCATCCATACATAACGAGGAGGAGAAACGAGATGTCTGACGTCAAGGTGTTGCTCAACGAATCCGATATTCCCACCCACTGGTACAACGTCGTCGCCGACATGCCGAATCCGCCGCTGCCGCCGCTGGCGCCGGACGGCAATCCGGTCACCCCCGAGCAGATGCTGGCCATCTTCCCCGGCCCGCTGCTCGAGCAGGAGATGTCCGGCGAGCGCTGGATCCCGATCCCCGAGGAGGTGCGGGATGTCTATCGCCAGTGGCGGCCGACGCCGATGTTCCGCGCCCGCCGCCTCGAGAAGATGCTCGGCACGCCGGCCAAGATCTACTACAAGTACGAGGGCGTCAGCCCGGCCGGTTCGCACAAGGTGAGCACCGCCGTGCCGCAGGCCTATTTCAACAAGATGGTCGGCATCAAGCGCCTGACCACCGAGACCGGCGCCGGCCAGTGGGGCTCCTCGATCGCCTTCGCCGGCCAGATGTTCGGCCTCGAGGTGCGCGTCTACATGGTGAAGGTGAGCTACAACCAGAAGCCCTTCCGCCGCTCGATGATGCAGACCTGGGGGGCGGAAGTCTTTGCCTCGCCCACCGACATGACCAATGCCGGCCGTACCGCCCTGGCGGCCGACCCGAACAATCCCGGCTCGCTCGGCCTGGCCATTTCCGAGGCGGTGGAGGAAGCGGCTTCGCGGGCCGACACCAACTATTCGCTGGGTTCGGTGCTGAACCACGTCTGCCTGCACCAGACGGTGATCGGGCTGGAAGCCAAGAAGCAGTTCGAGAAGGTCGGCGACTACCCCGACATGGTCTTCGCCTGTTGCGGCGGCGGCTCCAACTTCGCCGGCACGGCCTTTCCCTTCCTCGCCGACAAGGCGGCCGGCAAGAAGGTGCGCCTGGTGGCGGCCGAGCCGTCATCGTGTCCCAGCCTGACCAAGGGCGTGTATGCCTACGACTTCGGCGACGTCTCCGGCTACACGCCGCTGATGAAGATGTACACCCTCGGCCACGACTTCATGCCGCCCTCGATTCATGCCGGCGGCCTGCGCTACCACGGCGACTCGCCGCTGGTGTGCCAGCTCTACAACGAGGGCCTGATCGAGGCGGTGGCGGTGCCGCAAATCGCCACCTTCGAAGCCGGCGTGCAGTTCGCCCGTGCCGAGGGCATCATACCGGCGCCGGAGTCCGCCCACGCCATCCGCGCCTGCATCGACGAGGCGCTGCGCTGCAAGGAGAGCGGCGAGGCGAAGACGCTGTTCTTCAACCTGTCGGGCCACGGCCACTTCGACATGGCGTCGTACGACAAGTACTTCGCCGGCGAACTGGTTGACTACGAATACCCGGAAGCCGCGGTCAAGGAGGCCCTCACCCGCCTGCCGAAGATCGCCGCCTGAGTCCGGGCCGGTCGGACGGCATGCAGGTTCTGCGCACCGTTTTTTTTCTGCTGGTGCTCGGCAACCTGCTGCTGTTCGCCCGGGGGCAGGGCTATCTCGGCGCGACGGCCGCCGACGGCGAGGCCGAGCGCCTCGCCGCCCAGATCGAACCCGGCAAGCTGCGCATCGTCGGCAATGGCGCGCCGCCCGCAGGGGCGGCGGCATCGCCTGAAGTTGCGCCGCCCGCCCGGGAGGCGTGCCGTGCACTGGCGGGGCTGGAGCGGGCGTCGGCGGACAGGCTGGCCGTTCTGCTCTCCGGCCGCGACGCGCAACTGCAGGTCACCCAGCGCGCGCTCGACGAACCCCGCTCCTGGTGGGTGCACATCCCGCCCCTGCCGAACGGCGCGCTGGCCGAGAAGAAGGCCGCCGAACTCGCCGGCCTCGGCGTCCAGGATTTCTATGTCGTGCGAACGAACGGACCCAACCGGCATGCCATTTCGCTCGGCCTGTACAAGAGCGAGGAAAGCGCGAATGCCCGCCTGAAGGCGCTCGGCAGTAAGAACGTCAAATCGGCGCGCATCCAGGTACGCGAGGCGGCAGGCGACAAATCGGTCGTCGAAGTACGGGGAACCCCGCAGCAGCTGGCGAAGGCGCTGGCCGAACTGCCGCCGGAATTTTCCGGCCTGTCCGACACGGACTGCGCGGCCGCCAGGCCATGACCTTCATCGTCGGCCTTACCGGCGGCATCGGCAGCGGCAAGAGCGCGGCGGCGGCCATCTTCGAGGCGCTCGGCGCCGCCGTGGTGGATACCGACGCCATCGCCCACGCGCTGACCGCGCCGGACGGCGCCGCCATTCCGGCCATCCGCGCCGCCTTCGGCGACGACGTCATCGATGCCCGCGGCGCGCTCGACCGCGCCGCCATGCGCCGCAAGGTCTTCACCGACCCCCAGGCGAAGTTCAGCCTGGAGGCCATCCTGCACCCCCTGATCCGCGCCGAAGCCGACCGGCGCTGCGTCGAAGCACAGACGCCCTATGTCGTCCTCGTCGTGCCGCTGCTGGTCGAGTCCGCCGGCTATCGCAGCCGCATGCAGCGGGTGGCGGTGGTGGACTGCCCGGAGGAGACGCAGGTCGCCCGCGTCATGACCCGCAGCGGGCTCACCGCCGAGGAAGCCCGCGCCATCATGGCGACCCAGGTCGCCCGCGAAACGCGCCTGGCCGCGGCCGACGACGTCATCGACAACGGCGGCGACCTGGCCGCATTGCGCCCCCAGATCGAAGCCCTGCACCGGCGGTATCTGGAAATGGCCGCAGTTTCATAGGTTTCCGGGGGGTTCTTGTTGTACTTTGTCGGTGAATGGTTCAGAATTGCCCGCATTTACCCTCCGGCCCGGCAACGCGAGACGTGATCACCTACGAATATCCTCTGAACGAGCGCATTCGCACCCTGCTGCGCCTGGAGGACCTGTTCGACAAGGCCGGGCACTTCATCGGTGCCGAGGGCGCGCTGGAGCATCACATCGCGCTGGTGACGCTGTTCGAGATCCTCGACGTCGCCGGCCGCGCCGATCTCAAGTTCGATCTGGTGCAGGAACTCGAGCGGCAGCGCCAGATCCTCCTCTCCTTCCGCAACAATCCCGACATTTCCGAGGCGGCCCTCTCCGGCGCCCTCTACGAGATCGAGCAGGCCAGCGCCGCGCTGCTCAACATGCAGGGCAGGATCGGCCACCACCTGCGCGAGAACGACTGGCTGATGAGCATCAAGAGCCGCGCCTCGATCCCCGGCGGGGTGTGCGAATTCGACCTGCCCACCTACCACTACTGGCTGCATCACGATCCGGCTTCGCGCCAGCGCGACCTCGCCGGCTGGCTCAACCCGATGCTGCCGATCCGCGACGGCCTGGCCATCGTGCTGCGCCTGCTGCGCGCCTCCGGCCGCCAGGAAGAGCAGGTGGCGCAGCACGGCGCCTACCAGCTCATGCTCGGCGGCCGCACCGCGCAGATGGTGCGCCTGCGCATCCGGCGCGACGAGCCCTACGTGCCCGAGATCAGCGCCAACAAATACGCCCTCAACATCCGCTTCACCACGGCCGGCACCGAAACACGCCCGCGCCAGGCCGACAGCGACGTCGTCTTCGAGCTGACCTTCTGCAACCTGTAGGCTTCCATCGGATGGCGTCGTGACGCAGACCGCCGCTGCGCGCATCGTCAACTGCCCCACCTGCGGCAAGCCGGTGCCGTGGACGCCCGCAAGCGCTTACCGCCCATTCTGTTCCGAGCGCTGCCGCAACATCGATCTGGGTGCCTGGGCGGCGGAGGAATACCGCGTGCCCGAACAGGGAAAGCCGCTTCCGGACGAGCAGTAGGCCGGCCTTCGGTCATCGGGCTGAAGCCCGACCTACAGAACTACGTCCATGCGGCCCGGATGGCGGCAATGCCCTGTGCGCCCGACAGTTTCGCCGCGTCCATGTCGTCCCGCCGCATCCCGCCAAGCGCGAACACCGGCAGCGGGACGTTTTCCAGCAGGTGCACGACCCGCTCCCAGCCGAGGCCGGCGACGCCGGGATGGCTGAGCGTCTCCTTCACCGGTCCGAGCACGGCGAAATCCAGTTCCAGCGCGGCGGCGCGCGCCAGTTCCGGCGCGTTGTGGCAGGAGGCGGCCACCAGCGGCAGCTCGGGCCGCGCGGTGAGCTGCATGAGCTGCACGCAGGGCAGGTGCACGCCGTCGGCGCCGACATGCCGCGCCAGGGCGAGGTCGCCGTTCACCAGCACGCGCGCGCCGTGCGCGTGCGCCAGCCGCGTCGCCTCGCGGGCGAAGGCCTCGCGCCGTTCCACCGCCAGCAAGGGCTCACGCACCTGCAGCAGGCGCAGGCCGCCGGCCAGCGCCTGCTCGAGCTTCTCCAGCTGGGTTTCGATGCCGATCTCGCCGGCGTGGGTGAGGGCGTAGAAGTCCGGCAAAGTCAGTCCCCGCAGCACGGCGACGTTGGCCGGCAGCATGGGCGAGACATCGACCTGGCCGGCGCGCTGCCAGGCCAGGGCGTCGTGGTGGAGGTCGCGCATATCGCCGTGCCAGCCGCCGACGCGGAAGAAGTGCAGCCGCACATGGGCGTGGGGGTAGACGAATTCGCGCGTGAGCCACGGCGTGTAGCGGTCGGCCTCGATGCCGAGCTCTTCGTGCAGCTCGCGCACCAGTGCCTGCGCCGCCGTTTCGCCCGGCTCGATCTTGCCGCCGGGGAACTCCCAGTAGCCGGCATAGGGCTTGCCCGCGGGACGGCGGCCGAGCAGGAAGCTGCCGTCGGGGCGGAGGATGACGGCAGCGGCGGCTTCAACGATCTTGGTCATGGGAACGAAAAGTCTTCAGCCACGAAGGACACGGAGTTCACGGAGGAAAACAAGAGAATTCTCCGTGTTCTCGTGCTCTCCGCGGTTCAGGATTTTGATTTGGCCGTGCGTCCGTGCTGCCCCGCGTAGTCGCGCGCGAACTGCCAGGCGACGCGGCCGCTGCGCGAGCCGCGCTCGAGCGCCCACTGCAGCGCTTCCTCGCGCGCGGCGGCGACGGCCGCCGCCGGCACGCCGTACGCGCGCAGCCAGTGGCCGGCGATGGCGAGGTAGGCATCCTGGTCGAAGGGATAGAAGGACAGCCACAGGCCGAAGCGCTCGGAGAGGGAGATTTTTTCCTCGGTGGTCTCGCCGGGATGGATCTCGCCGTCGACGTGCTTCGTCGCCAGGTTCTCGTCCATGAATTCCGGCATCAGGTGGCGGCGGTTGGAGGTGGCGTAGAGCAGCACGTTGTCCGGCGTGCTCGCCACCGAGCCGTCGAGGATGCTCTTCAGCGCCTTGTAGCCGGGCTCGCTGGCCTCGAAGGAGAGGTCGTCGCAGAACACGATGAAGCGTTCATTGCGCCCGGCGATCAGGTCGACGAGGTCCGGCAGGTCGATGAGGTCGTGCTTGTCCACCTCGATCAGGCGCAGCCCCTTCGCCGCGTAGCGGGTGAGCAGCGCCTTCACCAGCGAGCTTTTTCCCGTGCCGCGCGCGCCGGTGAGCAGCACGTTGTTGGCGCTATTCCCCTCGACGAACTGGCGCGTGTTGCGCTCGATGCGCCGCTTCTGTTCGTCGACGTTGCGCAGGTCCTGCAGGCGGATGCGGTGCGGCCGCGCCACCGGCTCGAGAAAGCCGCGGCCGCCGCGCTTGCGCCAGCGGAAGGCGGTGGAGGCCTTCCAGTCGGGGGCGGCCGCCGCCGGCGGCAGCAGGGATTCGATGCGCCCGAGCAGGGCTTCGGCGCGGCAGACGAGTCGGGCAAGGTCCTTCATCGCGGTTGCTATACTTGCGCAAAAATCCGACTGTAACGAAATTCATGCCGACACGCCATTTCCTTCCCGCCCTCACCGCCCTGTTATTGCTCGCCGGCTGCGCCGTGCAGCCGACGCCCCCGTCCGCCGGTACGCCGCCGGCCTGCCCGGCGCCGCAGCCTTGCCCCGCCTGCCCGGTCTGCCCGGCCGCGGAGCCGGCCAAGCCGCCGGCCCAGCCGCTGCAGGAAGCGCGCTGGCAGGACATCGAGGGCTGGGGCGACGACAATCTCGCCGAGGCGCACGGTGCGCTGCTCGCATCCTGCGACGCGCTGGCGAAGCAGCCGGCCTGGCAAGGCGTATGTGAAGCGGCGCGCGCGCTGCCGGCGGAGGCCGTCGCCATGCGGCGCTTCTTCGAGGCGCGCTTCCGCCCCTGGCAGGTGGTGAACCCGGACGAGACGCGTGAAGGCCTCGTCACCGGCTACTACGAGCCGCTGCTCGAGGGCAGCCGCACGCGCAGCCGCAAGCACCGCCATGCGCTCTACGGCGTGCCCGACGACCTGCTCGTGGTGGATCTGGGCGAGCTGTATCCCGAACTGAAGCGCTATCGCCTGCGCGGCCGCATCGAGGGACGCCGGATCGTGCCCTACTGGTCGCGGGCCGAACTGGCGCGGCAGGAGGCGCCGCTCGCCGGCAAGGCGCTGCTGTGGGTGGCCGACCCGATCGAGCTGTTCTTCCTGCAGGTGCAGGGGTCAGGCCGCGTCGACCTGGCCGACGGCACGCGCGTGCGCGTCGGCTATGCCGAACAGAACGGCCACCCCTACCGCTCCATCGGCCGCTGGCTGGTCGAGCAGGGCGAGCTGAAGCTGGAGCAGGCCTCGATGCAGGGCATCCAGGCCTGGGCGCGGGCCAACCCGAGGCGCCTGGACGAACTGCTCGGCGTCAACCCGAGCTTCGTCTTCTTCCGCGAACTGCCGGACAACGGCGGCGGGCCGCTCGGCGCGCTCGGCGTGCCGCTCACGCCCGGGCGCAGCATCGCCGTCGACCCGCGCGCCGTGCCGCTCGGCGCGCCGGTCTTCCTCGCCACCACCCGGCCGAACAGCGAGACGCCGCTGCGCCGCTTGGTGCTGGCACAGGACACCGGCGGCGCCATCAAGGGCGCCGTGCGGGCGGACTTCTTCTGGGGCTTCGGCAATGATGCCGGCGCGCTGGCCGGCCGCATGCGCCAGCGCGGCCGGATGTGGGCGCTGCTGCCCGAAGGCCTCGTTCCCGACGACAGCGCAAGATAGTGCCCGCGGGGCGAAGGCGCACCGCACCGGTGCGCGCCCACCGCGTTGCCGCACCGCGTTGGTGCGCCGTGTTGCACGGACTGACTTTACTTCCCTGATTCGATGCGCCTATCCGGCTGGAACGGATTTTGCACCAGTTGTGCTCAATTCATATCTGGAGCGCACCATGGACCCCGTCAAGATCTCCTCAGGCGATGTGCTGTTCGTCCTCCTCGGCGCCATCATGGTGCTCGCCATGCATGCCGGTTTCGCCTTCCTCGAACTCGGCACCGTGCGGAAGAAGAACCAGGTCAACGCCCTGGTCAAGATCATGGCCGATTTCGCCGTATCGACCATCGCCTATTTCTTCATCGGCTACGGCATCGCCTACGGCATGCATTTCTTCGCCGGCGCCGAGACGCTGTCGCTGAACAACGGCTACGACCTGGTCAAGTTCTTCTTCCTGCTCACCTTCGCCGCGGCGATTCCCGCCATCGTCTCCGGCGGCATCGCCGAGCGCGCCCGCTTCAACCCGCAGCTCGCCGCCACCTTCCTCCTCGTCGGCTTCGTCTACCCCTTCTTCGAGGGCATCGCCTGGAACCAGGCCTTCGGCATCCAGGCCTGGCTGAAGGCGGCCTTCGGCGCGGAATTCCACGACTTCGCCGGCTCCGTGGTGGTGCATGCGGTGGGCGGCTGGATCGGCCTGGTCGCCGTCGTCCTGCTCGGCGCGCGGCGCGGCCGCTACGCCAAGGACGGGCAGGTGGCCGCCCACCCGCCTTCCTCCATTCCCTTCCTCGCCCTGGGCGCCTGGATGCTCACCGTCGGCTGGTTCGGCTTCAACGTCATGAGCGCGCAGAAGATCGACGGCATCAGCGGGCTGGTGGCCCTCAACTCCCTCATGGCGATGGCCGGCGGCATCATCGCCGCGCTCGCCGCCGGCCGCAACGACCCGGGCTTCGTGCACAACGGCCCGCTCGCCGGCCTCGTCGCCGTCTGCGCCGGCTCCGACCTGATGCACCCGCTCGGCGCGCTGGCGACCGGCGCGGTGGCCGGCGCGCTGTTCGTCTACCTGTTCACCTGGACGCAGAACCGCTGGAAGATCGACGACGTGCTCGGCGTCTGGCCGCTGCACGGCCTGTGCGGCGCCTGGGGCGGCATCGCCGCCGGCCTCTTCGGCGCGAAGGCGCTGGGCGGCATGGGCGGCGTCGCCTTCATGTCGCAGCTCGTCGGCACGCTGCTGGGCATTGGCATCGCCGTGGCCGGCAGCCTTATCGTCTACGGTGCGCTGAAGCAGGCGGTCGGCCTGCGCCTCGATGCCGAGGAGGAATTCAACGGCGCCGACCTGAGCATCCACAAGATATCGTCCACTGCCGAGCGGGAGACCCTCTGGTAGCGCGTTGTGATAGGAAACAATGAAGTCTGTCGGATGGGAATAAAGTCTGTCGAGACCGAGGCGGAGTAACCCGCCTCGATCCCTCCTTGCAACACCCCCTTAAAGCCGGTCCAGCGGACTTTTCACGGCCCGGGTCACCTCCAGGACGTGGGTGTAGATCATCGTGGTTTGCAGGCTGCGATGCCCCAGCAGCAACTGGATGGTCCGGATATCCGTCCCGGAGGCGAGCAGATGCGTGGCAAAGCTGTGGCGCAGGCAATGCACGCTGGCGTGCTTGCGAATCTCTGCACTTGCGATTGCCTGCTTGAAGGCGCGCTGGATGGTGGAATCCGACGCATGCCAACGCACCAGCCGGCCGCTCTCGCCCCACGGCCGCAAAACTGCCGATGGGAACACGTACTGCCAGGCCAGGGATGCCGACGCAGCAGGATACTTCCTCGCCAGCGCATCCGGCATCGGCGCCAGCCCCGCCCCGCGCAACAGATCCTCCTTGTGAAGGGTAGCCACCCGCAGCAGGTGCTGCTGCATCGATGACGCCACCAATTCGGGCAGCACCGTCGTCCTGTCCTTGCTTCCCTTGCTGTTCCGGATAGAGATCGTGCGTGCGCCCAGGTCGATATCCTTGACCCTCAGCGTGACGCACTCATGCACGCGCAGGCCGGCGCCATACATCAGTTCGGCCATCAGGCGGCAGGATCCCGTCATCAGGCCGAGGGTTGCGCGCACCTCATCCCGAGTCAGCACCACTGGCACGCGATGCCGGTGCTGCACGCGCTTCAACCCGGCCATTTGCCCAAGCGGCTTGTGCAGCACGCTGTCGTACAGAAACACCAGGGCATTCAGGGCCTGGGTCTGGGTGGAGGCCGCCACCCGTCGTTCAACGGCCAGGTGGTTCAGAAAGCATTCGACCTCAATGGCTCCCAGATCGCACGGGTGCTGCTTGCCGTGAAAGAAGATGAATTTCCTCACATCTGTCCGGTAGTTTTTGATGTCACTTGGCTGCAACCCAATAATGGCGCGGATTTTGACGTGATGCTCGATTCCGACGATTTGAAATCGCAAGCGGTTTTTGCCCCGTATCGTTGCCGGTTTTCCCGGCAAACGAGGCAACGCCATGAATCGCGGCCAGTCGGTTTTCGCGCAGCTGTTGGGATTTGTGCCTTTCGGCCACTTCGAGCATCTGGTCGATCGCTTTGCGTCGAACCGCGGGATCAGGCACTTCTCGGCCTGGAACCATTTCATCTGCATCGCCTATTCCCAACTCACCCGGCGCGAGGGCTTGCGCGATCTGGTGGCTTGCCTGAACTCGCAGCGAGCCAAGCTCTACCACATCGGAATTCGCGGCAGGATATCCCGCTCCACCCTGGCCGATGCCAACGAGCGACGCGACTGGCGGTTGTTCGAGGCGCTCGGCCATCGCTTGATTGCCATCGCGGTCGAACTGCATCAGGACGAGGACGTCGGTCTGGGTCTGAAGGAACCACTCTACGCGCTGGATTCGACGACCATCGATCTGTGTCTGACGCTGTTCCCGTGGGCGGACTTCCGCTCGACCAAGGCGGCCGTCAAGGCCCACACCATCGTCGATCTGCGTGGCGCCATTCCCGTTTTCGTCCATATCACGACCGGCAAGGTGCACGACGTCAATGTGCTCGACCTGATCCACTGGCCGGCGGGCGCGATCGCCGTCGTCGACCGCGGCTACCTCGATTTCGCCAGGCTGCAATCGCTGCATCAACGCCAAGTCTCCTTCGTCATCCGTGCCAAGGACAATCTGCGCTACACCTGGGTCGCCTCGCGCGGTCGACAAATCGACGGGTCTGCGCAGCGATCAGAGCATCCTGCTCGCCACACCGAAATCGAAACTCGCCTACCCCGACCGCTTGCGCCGCGTATCCTTCCGCGATCCCGAAACCGACAAGTTCCTCGTCTTCCTGACCAATCGCTTCGATCTGCCGGCGCTCACCATCGCCGAGATTTATCGCAAGCGCTGGCAGGTCGAAACCTTTTTCAAGTGGATCAAGCAGAACCTGTCGATCAAGCATTTCTTCGGCAACTCCCTCAACGCCGTCAAGTCGCAAATCTGGATCGCCGTCTGCGTCTATCTCATCGTCATCATCGCGCGCAAGCGACTGAACCTCCCCGCTTCGCCACAGCTCCTGCTGAACATTTTCGAGGTCAATATGTTCGAGAAAATCCCAATCGATCAACTGGTTGCCAGCGCAGTATTGAATTTCGACGACCACCTCGTGGATAACCAGATGTTTTTGTTCTGAAATCTACCGGACAGATGTGGAATTTCCTGATCCAGAAACGGTAGGCCTCCTCAGTGCGCCGGCTGTAATGACGGCGCCGGCAGGTGGCGGAAACCTGGTCGAGCAGGCGAGGGCGGTTGGGGTTCGGCTGACCCCATAAGTGTCACTCCTTGTTGATGAAAATGCAGAAACCTAGCCGGTGAGCGCGGCCTTGCCAAGCTGTCCGTACTATTGGGGGTTAATAGGCGGGCGCAAATTCACCTGAATACTTGCAAATCAGATGGATAACATCATAATATGACTGCAACATTATTAATTGATATACGGACCCATGGGTCCTTCTAATAACTGTTGGGCCTCATAAGATGCGCTTACGATCCGCAGTTCTGCTCTTCGCAAGTTCCGTTGCCAGTCTCGTGGTTGAGGCCGCCGGCTTCGACATCAGTTTCTACGGGGCACCACCGACGTTTCCTCCTGGTCGGAGGTTGTCCATCGTTGCTGGTGTCAATCCCGGAGTTCCAGTCGTCTTTGACCTTTCGGATTCAAGTCGCGTTGTTCTAAGGCCCGCAACGGAAGGTGAAACGCCTACGGAGGCGCAACCTCTATTTAAGTTCGAGTGGCGTGAGGACAAGTCGGCTCGTTTCTACAGGCTTGCCCCATCTACGCTGCTAGCTGAACTCTCCGCGGCAAATGCGACGGATACGGCATCTACCGAGGGAAAGGATTTCGAGCAGAAAGCGCTACAGCAATACCTTCGCCAGGGCGAAGTTCTCCGCGCGTGCCTACCTCCAACCAAACCATTTCGTGGGAGCCTCACGTTCTTCATTGTCGTTGGTGCAAACGGCAAGCTCGACAACGCTCTTGTTCAGCCCGAGGGGGCCATTGCAGAGTGCATCCTGGAGCAAGCGAAGGATGCAACATTTGGTTTGCCGCCAAGCGCACGTCCGTTCACAGCCAAGGCAGATATTCGTGTCACACAATGACCTGAGGCCCAACCCATCATTCGAGCGGACCTTGCGCGAAAAGCCGCGCAAGTCCGCTCAATTCAGACGTTGGGCGTCACAGACAAACCCTATTTACCCACTCATGAAGATACTCATCGCCACTGCATTGGCTCTGAACCTCTGTGCTGCTTACGGGCAAGAACTCGAACGAGCCTCGCCGCAATGTGATGCCGACTTACAGGAGCAAGCCCGTCAAGGTGCCGACCGGGGTGACCCCAGGCAAATCTACCTTATGGCTCGATACCTCAGCACGGGAAAATGTATGCCCGGCGACGGGAAGCAGGCAGTTCATCTCTATTTGAAGGCTGCGAGTCTTGGCTATGCGCCTGCGCGCTACAACCTTGGAATAGTCGCGGCTGGCAATCAGGATTTCACATCGGCTGAAGGCCACTTTTTTGAAGGTGCTCGGCTCGGTCACCGTGGATGTGAGTTGCAGCTCGGCATTCTCTATTCGCTCGTACCTCCGCCGGTCGGAGATGACCGCAAGGCCTATGCATGGCTGCTCTTGACGGCATCACGTCACGAACCGATATCGAGGGAAGCATCTGAGTTGCTCGCAAAAGTGCGTGCCCGAATCTCTGACCAAGCGCGTGTTCAAGCAGAGACGCTGTCCGCAAAGCTTAGCGCGGACTTTGGGAAGATCACACCGTTCGCGCAATGACGCCCAACCCATCCATCAACACGGACGCTGCGCGATGAAGCCGCGCAGCGCCGGTTATGTCAGACGTTCGGCGTCATACTCTTTTCGGAGCACGTTCTTGAATCTCAGCCTACTTCGCGTCCTGAAAGTGGTTGCAGCTGCCGCTGTTCTGCTAGTTCCCTCGGGATATGCTTGCGCCGACGAAGCATCGTTCACAAAGCAAATTGCGGATCGTTTGTTGCGGGAGCTACCCGGCCTACAGGTCGAAATTGCCAGTCCTCTGACATTGAAGATCAACCAGGCCGACGGGGCCCACATCCTTCAGGCCAATCTGGATCGTATCTTTGCCTTTTGTTCCAAAGCCGCGGAGCAATGTGACGCTGCCACATCTCAGTACATTGCGGGTGTTTCGGGTGCGGTGAAGGATCGCATCCGTCCTATCGAGCCATCGATGATTCGCCTCAACGTCAGGCCACGCAAAGGCCTGCAATCGGCTCAACAGCAACTTCCGCCCGATGCGCCGCGCATTGTCCTGCGCCCGTTCGCTGGCGATCTTGCGCTTACTGCCGTCCTCGACTTCCCAACGGCTATGCGAATGTTTACGAACGAGGATGCGAAGAAACTTGGGATGAGCGAAGATCAGGCCATTGAGATCGGACGGAACAACCTCCGTGCAACACTCAAACCAATCTCTGACTTTCCCCCGCCAACCGCCGAGCAATCTTTTCGCTATCTGGGTGACAGTCCCTACGAGTCATCTCGAATGATCCTGCATTCCGAATGGGCGCCTGTGGCGAAAGCGCTGGGTGGCTCACTGATTGTCGGCGTCCCGTCGTCCAACCTGCTCGTTTACGGTCGCGGAGATTCCGAGCTTGCCGTTGACGCCATTCGCGCCTTTGTCCGCGATGCCGTCCGCAAGACGGATCGGCCGCTTTCAACCTCATTGTTCCGCTGGACCGAGAACGGTTGGGAAGAGGTGCGGTAGCGATGACGCCGAACCCATCATTCCACCGGACCTTGCGCATAAAGCCGCGCAAGGCCGGTGAATTCAGACGTTCGGGATCTGCATGAAATTGATTCTGGCGATTATCGTTATCCCGCCAATTCTTTTCTTCTTTGGCCAGGAGTTTGGGCTAATCCCTAGCGGCACCGCCGGTTACGCGGCAGCAACATCCGTCGCGATCGTCCAAGGAATTGTTTTGGTGCCGGTAGTCGTAATCTACGGGTATCGCGTCTTTCAAGCTCCGCAGAAGTATATTTCGCTTAAATCGGTTTCACTAATCGACTACGCCCTCATCGGCGCACTTCTATTCTTGGTTGTCCTTGGAGTCATCTCAAAACATGGCAATTTTTAGGCCGCTCCCGAACCCGGCGCTCAACCGGACGCTGCGCGATAAAGCCGCGCAGCGCCGGTTAGCTCTACGTTAGGGTTCTCCCGTGACAACACGCACGAACTTCGTCCTCGTTGACTTTGAGAATGTCCAGCCAAAGGACATTGGCTTGCTCAAGGATGGCCCGTTCAAGGTCAAGGTTTTCCTCGGCCCCAATCAATCCAAGATTCCCGTTTCTCTAGCTGCGGCACTTCAATCGCTTGGCGAAGGTGCCGAATACATCATTCTTGAATCTGCCGGAAACAATGCCCTTGATTTTCACATCGCTTATTACATCGGGGTTTTGTCTGCTTTCGAACCAACTGCTTTCTTCCACGTCATCTCGAAGGATTCTGGGTTCGACCCGCTGCTGAAATACCTCAAGGGGAGGAAAATCTTCGCCCAACGGTCCACCTGCATTGCAGACATTCCCTATTTCAAACCTACGCTTCCTGCCGCACCCGAGGCCCAAGTAGAGGCTGTGATTGCCGATCTTGTTCGCCGCAAAGCATCGAAGCCGAGAACGCAAAAAACCTTACTGAGCACACTTCACGCGCTTTTCAAGAAGGAGCTTTCCGAGCAGCAGCTTGCCACGTTGTTTTCTGAGCTATGCAAACGCGGCATCGTCAAGGTAGAGGGCACAAAGGTTTCTTATGCTTTGCCAACCGAACCCTAACACTGCGCTCCAGTGGGACGCTCCGCCGGCAAGCCGGCTTCGCGCCCCTGAGCTTCGACGTTGGGCATCACATCAATGAACCATACAACGACACACTCTCCAGCAAGTAACAGCTATCGAATGTTTGCTGCCGCATGTGTCGTACATTCCGCTGTTGTCTTGGCTCTCTGGGCTGCCACGTTTCTGGCTGACCTCGATCTTCTCTCAGGCAAAACATGGCTTGCCTTTGCCTGGCTTTGGCTCATCTGGCCCGTTGTACTGTTCATTCGCCGAGAAGGCTCAATATCTCGGTTTGCTTATCCGGTTCTAATCGGTGCAGTTATGCTCATGCCTTGCATACCGGTTGCTTTCACCTACACCGTTTGGTCTCTTGAAGGGTTCGCGCCTTAACATGCCAATCCACGCCATGTCGCGGAGACTGACTTTTCATTTTTCTCGCCTTCGCGCGCTATCCCATACGCCTATGCCCAACATGGCGGTCGAGAGGGACGGCCTGCAAGCTGCGCTTGCAGGTTCCCTCCGCGCTTCGCGCTCCGGCCGCCCCTCACCTCTACGTTAGGCCTTTCGAACGTGCGCGCCATTCGCATACTTCTTCAAATAATCTTTGGGCTTCTCTCCGCGCTCGTAATTTTTGTCTTTCTCAGGGCACCAAACGCAGATTACGCTTCCAACCTCGGAATGCTGGCATTCTTCGTCGTGATTATTCTTGTGCTTGGTCCGTGGTGGCCCAGCCAGGAACACATCGAGCATTGGAGTCAGAAGTGGAAATTGCAGCTTCCCACTGACGATCAACAGGTCGCCATCTATGTCGTCAATTTCCTTGGTGCTGCATACGGCATTTACAAAGCCTGGGACCGTTACACCAACCCAACAACGGAACTCTGGCGCCTTGAAAGGACCGCCTACGCACTTGCTGGAACGAACGGAGTAGTGGCCTTCTGGGTCTTTCTCGCCCTCGCGTGCCTAGCCTATGGAATGGGTGCCTATGCCAAGACAAGAAAGGCCTAACCCGCCGGTCGAGAGGGACCGCCGGCAAGCAGGGCTTGCCGGTTCCCTCCGCGGCTTCGCCGCTCCGGCGGCCCCTCACCTAGCACGTTAGAACTGCTATGACCCATACCTACTCGATTGCAAAGATTCTTGTTTCTGTTTCAGCCGCGTTGCTCATGCTCGGTTGCCAGCGAAGCGACCCGCACTTCGGCACTCCTGCGCCAACTGGCTCGTCTGTGCAAATCGCTTCGGTCTCGCCAAGCGTTGGAGAGCCGCTCCATGTCGGAGAGAAAGTGAAGCTGAAGGTTGATGTCAATTACACGCTCACTGGCGAATCAGGAACGCTTGCTCTGATAGTGCAGGCTGCCGACAACTCGGCCATCTCTCAGAACTTCGAGGTAGTAACAAAGGGGAGTGGAAAAGCAACCTTGGAGGCCGAGTTCATTGTCCCAAGCACGAAGGCAATCCAACTATTTACGCCTCTGTCCGCTCAAGGGCAGAGTTCAACATCTACTGTCGAGAGCAGGGCATTCAAGGTGGTCGCCAAGTGACTCGCAGTTCTAACCTGGCGGTCGACCTCGCTCCCTCCGGTCGCTGGACGCTGCGCGATGAAGCCGCGCAGCGCCGGTCACCTCTACGTTAGCACTCTCAAATGGACATCACGTGACTTATCCAGTTGGAACAACGGTATATGTCCCTGTCTCGTTACTCCCGGATGGCGAACGCTATCCGACATCGCTGTACCAGACGCCAGTCACGGCTGTACAAGATCGTTCAGCGAAAGTACGACTCCGCGATGGCGCTGATTCCGATTGGATTGCAACGTCAAAACTTCATCGGAATGCCGGCATTGTCATTGTCTCTGTCGGAGACTTCGGTACTGAAGAGACCCTGCTAAACCCTCTATCGAAGAGCGTCCTTCAGTTTTGTCGCCTATTGCTTGATGATTCGTCTGTCACTCATCTTCGGGTTAGAGCTATTGGCGAGTTGGGGAAATGGTGGAAGCTTAATCACGCTGCGTACAGTTACATTGTGTTCATTGGCCATGGCGCACCGGATAGCATTCATTTCGGATATGGCGGCGCAAGAACGCCAGAGCATTTCGGTATGCGCGTATTTTCAATCGCCACAGAGAAGAAGACCGTTATTTCTCTCTGCTGTGAAACGGGGAAGGCGGCATTCTCCAAAAAGTTTTCTGGGCTGTCGTCGTGTGGACACTTGATCGCACCATTTCACTCCATCCACGGCGCAATCGCATCGCAGTTTCTCCAGACCTATATGTGTTGGCAATTGCTTCACGGGAAATCCACTACGGTAGCGTTCAAGAAGGCTGCGGAAACCGTTCCCGGTAAAGACATTTTTCGACTTTGGCGAAATGGGAAACATGTCGCCTAAGAGTGCTAACCCGGCGGTGCAGGGGACGCTGCGCGATAAAGCCGCGCAGCGTCCCTGACCTTGAACGTTAAGCATCACTCATGCAACGCCTAGCCTATATCTCCATCGTTGCCATCGTACTTAGTTATGCTTTTGGACTGGTGTTGGGAACCTACATTCCAGTTACGGTGCATGATCCTGATTGCTTGCCACAAAAAAACCAAAGGAACGAATCAAAGGGCTACTACACCCCCAATGAACTCGATCACGCAGAAGCCGAAGTAAAAAGGAGACTTGAGTGCTTGAGGGAAAAGACCAGGAAGAAATCAGCACATCAATTTTTCCTCGATGCACGCGAAGGGGGTAAATGGTTAACTTGGTTACCCTGGCTTGCCGTACCTTTTCTCGCTAAGCTGCGGAGCTACAAGACAGCTCTTGCCCCAGCCGCAATCCTGATCGTTTTGGCTGGACTCGGAATATTCAAAGCAGAGGAGTCAGTGCTTTCAATCGCAGCATTGGCATTAGGCGTCGCACTCATAAGGAGCAAGCGTATCAATGCGCGCAGTGACGCTTAACACTTCGTTCCAGGGGGCTGTCTGCAAGCTGCGCTTGCATTCAGCCCCTGAACTACGACGTTAGATTGCTAGAGCGTGCACCCCGCCCTACAAATCGCCGCAGTCGTGCTGTTGGGAGTCGCGGTGTTCGCAATTGCTCATCTGTCTCGAAGGCGGCACTACGCGAAGTTCGGCCCTCCCCCGGCCGGCTCGAACTCCCGCACGCTATTGTGGTTCTTCGGCTGCTCTATCGGGCTCGGCCTTCTTGCTTGGCTATCCATGCCCGCGTTTTGGGTGCTGCTGGTGGCAATGTTCGTCGCATCTCAAACCGTCGGCGGCTTCCGTGCGCAGCCTTGGGGCCCTTGGCAGCAGTTTCGAGACGGCGCGCTCGGTGCCGCAGTGATAACCGCGCCCCTTCTTGCCATCGCTGTTGTGATCACACGTGACTAGCAATCTAACCTCCCGGTCAACGCGGACGCGCGCGGACGTGCCGGCGCCTGCTAGCCACCGTGACCTGCCCCCGTCTTTAGTGCCAGCTCGTGGTTAGCAAAGTCCGAAACATAAATCTATCCGATTTCCAGTTCTGTTGCGCTGTCGGGCAAGCTTGCCCGACAGCGCGCCGCGAACTCCGCCGGCGTCAGATACCCCAGCGCGCTATGCGGCCGGCACTCGTTGTAGTCGCGCCGCCAGGCCGCTACCAGCACGCGAGCTTCGGCCAGGCTCGTGAACCAATGCTCGTTCAGGCACTCGTCGCGGAACTTGCCGTTGAACGACTCGATGTAGGCGTTCTGCGTCGGCTTGCCCGGCTGGATCAGCTTCAGTTCGACACCGTTGCGGTAGGCCCATTGGTCGAGCGCCTTGCTGGTGAATTCCGGCCCCTGGTCGGTGCGGATCGCCGCCGGCAGCCCGCGGAAGCGCGCTGCCTGGTCCAGCACATGCGTCACGTACTGCCCGCTGATGCTGTGGTCCAGGACGATGTCCACGGACTCCTTGGTGCAGTCGTCGACGATGTTCAGACACTTCAGGCGCCGCCCCGAGGACAGCGCATCCATCACGAAATCCATAGACCAGACCTCATTCGGCGCCTCGGGCAGCGTCAGCGGCTGGCGTTCCAGCGCCACGCCCTTGCGCCGCTTGCGCTTGGGCACCGCCAGCCCTTCGTCCTGGTACAGGCGGAACACCCGCTTGTGGTTCGCCTGGTGGCCTTCGCGCCGCAGCAGCACGTGAAGGCGTCGGTAGCCGAAGCGCCGCCGCTCAGCCGCCAGCTCCACCATGCGGCCGGCGAGCAGTTGGTTCGCCGGATCGGTCTTGGCTGCGTAGTTCAACACCGTGCGCGACAACCCCACAAGCCGGCAGGCGCGACGCTGGGAGATGGCCATCTCCTCCTGCATCGCGGCAACCGCCTGGCGCTTGGCCTGCGGGGTCAGCGCTTTCGGCCCAGGGCAACCTTCAACGCTTCGCTATCGAGCAGCGACTCGGCCAGCAACTTCTTGAGCTTGGCGTTCTCCGCCTCCAGCTCGCGCAGCCGCCTGGCGTCCGGCACGCTCATGCCGCCGAACTTGCGCCGCCACGTATAGAACGCCGCATCGCTAAAGCCATGCTTCCTGCACAGATCCTTGACCGCCACCCCGCCCTCGACCTGCTTGAGGAAACCGATGATCTGCTCTTCCGTGAACCGCTTCTTCATGCCCGCTTCTCCCTTCAAAAGCGGACTTTACTAACTTCAGGCTGGTACTGAAAATGGGGAGCAGGTCAACCGCGCTGCGCGCGCCGGTTACCGGGCACGTTAGCCCCCCATTCACATCAACCACTCATAGGAGCATTTATGAAAGCAAGCATGTACGTTATCGTTTTGGCAGCAGCAGTTGCTGGCACCGGATGTTCCACTATCACGCAAAGCGAAAGCCAGTCATTGGCGCTTACTGCTACCTATCAAGGCCAGCCAGTTGATCCGGTCTGTCAGGTCAAAAATGACAAGGGCAGCACCGAAGTCAAAGCTCCTACCAATGTAACTGTTCGCAAGTCCAATGAAGATCTTGAGGTTACTTGCAAAAAAGAGGGCATGCCTGACGGCTTGCTAAAAGCCATTTCGCGCGCTGCCGGATCGATGTTTGGAAACATTATCTTCGGGGGTGGTATTGGAGCACTCATCGATCACAGCAAAGGTACAGGGTACGACTACCCAGATCAATTGCCGGTAAAGATGGGGGAGTCTGTCGTGGTTGACAAGAAACCCAACAATCAACAAATCGCGAATCAGAATTGCCCTTCCGGGCAGCAGTGCTAACACTGCGCTCCAAGGGACGCTGCGCGATAAAGCCGCGCCGCGCCCCTGAGCTTGAACGTTGGGGCTACCCATATCACCGTATGGCTTATTATATGGACTAGTGCTACTCTTTGCCCATGGCAGAAACTCGCTTCGATTGGAATCCCGACAAGGACGCCGAGAATCAGGAAAAGCACGGGGTCTCTTTCTCCCGTGCCCAATACGCCTTTGCCGACCCGCAGCGGGTGATTGCCAAGGACGAGACACACAGTCAGACCGAAGAACGGTTCTATTGCTTTGGCGAAGTTGGTGGTGGTGTGCTCACGGTGCGGTTCACTTACCGCGCTTCGGTAATTCGAATCATCGGCGCCGGTTATTGGCGCAAAGGAAAGGCGATTTATGAGCGCGAAAACGAGCAAAGCGAGTTTCGCTAAAACGCAGCGTAGCGGAGTTTCAGAGAAGGTTAATGCCGGCGGAAGCCGGCGTTATGCCGAAACTAAAATCAAATACACCGATGAACCTCTTGGCAAGGTTCAGGTGATTGCAGACTTCCTCCCTTCGCCCGCCGAATTGGCATTTCGGGAAGAAGGCGTAAAAGTAACCCTGGCTCTGAGCAAGAAGAGCATCGAATTCTTCAAGTCCGAGGCCACAAAGCATCACACGCAGTACCAGCGCATGATTCGTCGGCTCATCGACGCCTATGTTGATGCCCAAGCCCCAACCCGGCGTTCGAGCGGACCTCGCGCATAACGCCGCGCGAGGCCGCTCAACTCTACGGTTGGGCCGCATAGATATGCCCGCGCCAACGCCCATCGCACGAATCGGGTACTCCGAGCTGCTCGACGCATTCGAGTTCGTGAGTTTCGGCCCGCCTCTTGAGCACTGTGCTTTCATCGATCCGGACACCGGAGCGATTTACTGCCTTTCGTCCGAGATGCAGACTGAAGAAGAACGGCCTGATGACCTGGAAACCTCGGATAGGTACATTCAAGTCCCTCACAAGAATGACCTGACCCTCGGACGTGATCTGGCTTTGTCATTTGCCGCCGAAGAGATTCCCGGCGAGCACGAGACCATCGCTGCCTTGTTCCGAAAGAAGGGCGCCTACGCTCGCTTCAAAGGCTTGCTTGACGCTCGAAACCTGCTCGAACGCTGGTACGCATTCGAATCCCGCGAGACAGAGAAGGCGTTGCGCCTTTGGTGCCTCGAAAACGGCATTGAGCTCATCGATGAGCCGTAGCGGCTTCGTTCAACATCTCGTTCCAGGGGACCGCCGGCAAGCTGCGCTTGCCGGTTCGCTCCGGGCCTTGCCCGCTTCCGCACTCGGGTGGACGCAAACGTTAGGCGGCGCACGGATGCGAACTGCTGCGGTCACGATCTTTGCGATGGCCACACTTGGGTGTACCTACGGCCCCGCCGAGGATCTGCTTCTGGTCCGGAACGTCGCTCTCCGGTCTGACGGAAGAGTCCTCGCGGCCATCGTGAAGTACGAGCGCTCTCGGCCAGCCACCGGTCTGGCGGCCTTTCCAGACGGGGGCGTGCCCCGCGTGCTCGAGCAACGCGCTCCCCGGTTCTTCGCTTCGCCGGAGCGCATCTGGAGCCGGTCCGACCCTGATGCCACAGCGCCGTCTGACCCCCGCGTGCTTATTGGCCTCGACGGGCCATGCAGCAACTCGGAAATGTGGACGAAAAATTCGTCGCTGCCTTCGACGGTCTCCTCGAATTCCTGCAAATTGCCGTAGCACTCAGAATCAATGGACAGAATGGACAGGCACCGCCTCTCCGACAGACTTTATTGCTTCCTGTCATCGAAAGTCAGTCCCCGCAGGGCGGCGGCCGGCTACTTGACCTGCGCCAGCATCTGCTCGAGCCGCGCCAGGGGAACCGCGCCGGGGATGCGCTCGCCGCTGGAGAGGAAGATGGTCGGGGTGCCGCGGATGTTGTATTTCCGGGCGAGGGCGAGGACTTTTTCGATCGGCGTGTCGCAGCTGCCGGCGGCGGGCGGCGTGTTGCCGATCATCAGGTCGTTCCAGGCCTTGACCCGATCCGGCGCGCACCACACCGCCCGGGCCTTGTCGGCGGAGTCCTGCGACAGGATCGGCAGCAGGAAGGTGTAGATCGTCACGTTGTCCATGCCGGCGAGGTCCTTCGCCAGCTTTTTGCAGTAGGTGCAGTTCGGGTCCTCGAAGGTGGCGAAGATGCGCCTGCCGTCGCCGCGCACCTGCTTGATGGCCAATTCGAGCGGCAGGTCGGCAAACTTGATGGCGGAGAGCTTGTTCATGCGCTCCTGCGTCAGGTTGGTGCGCGTCTTGGTGTCGATGATGTTGCCGAGGAGGAGGTAGGTGACCTTCTCGTCGGTGTACATGAGCTCGTTGCCGACGCGCACCTCGTAGAGGCCGAGGATGCCGGTCTTGCGCACCCCTTCCGTCTTGCCGCCGAGGAAGGTTTCGACCGACTTCCTGACCTCGGCTTCGCCGGCCCGGGCGGCGCCGGCAGCGAGGATGAGGGCTAAGAGGGCGCTCGAGATGAGGGTCTTGATCATGATGTCTCCAGAGGAAAGAAAGGGTCAGCCGAGCGCCTGGCGCACCCGCATGCTACTTAGGACAGGCGGGCAGTCGGGGAGGTTCAATCCCGGTGTGCGATGGCGCGCCACGGCCGGATGTCGCGGCCGCTGCGGCCGGTGTAACCCTTGCAGTACATGCGCGGCGCATTGTAGCAGGGCGACCGCCCCGGCCCGGGCGGAGCCGATGGCCGGGAGGCGTGGCAAGGCAGCGGCGTCGAAGTGCAATCGAGGTCTCGGAAAGGGCGCGTCCGCGCATTGTGAGGCCCCGCCGCCAACCTTGACAAGGCCTTGCGCCGCAACGATAATTCGCCCCCTTCCCCAGTGGTGATGTAGCTCAGTCGGTTAGAGCGAGGGATTCATAACCCCTAGGTCGGCAGTTCGATTCTGCCCATCACCACCACCACTTTCTGGCAATGCTTTGGCAGTTCGCTATAATTGCCTAATATTATGGCAAAAAGGCCTGCATGAACCCGATCGTCTCGGCCATCATCAGCAGCATCATCGACAGCATTCTCGAGTCGGCGATGGCGCCGGCACCGATGATGCCCCCCACCGCGCCGACGGGGGTCGTGCGGCCGTCCCTCGAGAACGGGCCGCTGGCCGTGATGACCCCGCCCAGCAACGGCTTTGCCCAGTTCGACAGCGAGACGCTGCGACTGTCGGCCAGCCTTCAGATTCGTGATGTCCAGAACCGCATCGTCCTGCCGATGGCGATGCAACAACCGGTGCCCGTGCTCTACAAGCTCGACGCCTACGGCACGGTGCAACGCGTCTGGGTGCTCACCCAGGAAGAGGCGGAAGTCGCCGAAGAGCTCATCAGGCAGAAGAAATCCGCCGCAAGAAATTAGTGGTCAAAAAGCTCTACATCAAGACCTTCGGTTGCCAGATGAACGAGTACGACTCCGACCGCATGGTCGACGTGCTCGCCGCCGAGGGGATCGAGAAGACCGATTCCCCCGAGGACGCCGACGTCATCCTCTTCAATACTTGTTCGGTGCGCGAGAAGGCGCAGGAGAAGGTGTTCCACGACCTCGGCCGCGTGCGCCTGCTCAAGCAATCCAGGCCCGATCTCGTCATCGGCGTCGGCGGCTGCGTGGCGAGCCAGGAGGGCGAGGCCATCGTGCGCCGCGCGCCCTATGTCGATGTCGTCTTCGGGCCGCAGACCCTGCACCGCCTGCCGCAACTGATCCGCGCACGCCGCGCCTCCGGCCGGCCGCAGGTGGATGTCTCCTTCCCCGAGATCGAGAAGTTCGACGCGCTGCCGCCGCCGCGCGTCGAGGGCGGCTCGGCCTTCGTCTCCGTCATGGAAGGCTGCAGCAAGTTCTGCACTTACTGCATCGTGCCCTACACGCGCGGCGAGGAAATCTCGCGGCCGCTCGAGGACGTGCTGGCGGAGATCGCCGGGCTGGCGGCGCAGGGCGTGCAGGAAGTCACCCTGCTCGGCCAGAACGTGAATGCCTGGCGCGGTGCGATGGACGACGGCGAGACTGCCGACTTCGCCTTCCTGCTCGAGTGCGTGCACGGCATCCCCGGCATCGAGCGCATCCGCTACACGACTTCGCATCCGCGCGAGATGACGCCGCGCCTGTTCGAAGCCTACGCGCGCCTGCCCAAGCTGGTGTCGCACCTGCATCTGCCGGTACAGTCCGGCGCCGACCGCGTGCTGGCGGCGATGAAGCGCGGTTACACCGTGCTGGAATACAAGTCCGTCGTGCGCAAGCTGCGTGCTGTGCGTCCCGACATCTCGTTGTCGACCGACTTCATCGTCGGCTTTCCCGGCGAGACGGAGGCCGATTTCGAGGCCACGATGAAACTGATCGATGAGGTTGGCTTCGACGCCTCCTTCAGCTTCCTCTACAGCCCGCGCCCCGGCACGCCGGCGGCGGAACTGGCCGACGATACGCCGCAGGCGGTCAAGGCGCAGCGCCTGATGCGCCTGCAGAAGCGCATCGAGGCGCAGGCACAGGCCATCAGCGCGGCGATGGTCGGTACGGTGCAGCGCATCCTGGTCGAGGGCGCCTCGAAGAAGGACGCGAGCGAACTGGCCGGCCGCACCGACAACAACCGCATCGTCAACTTTGCCGGCAATCCACGTCTGGTCGGCCGCTTCGTCGACGTCGCCATCACCAGTGCCCTGCCGCATTCGCTGCGCGGCCGGATCGTCACCCGCGAATCGACATCGTGAAAGCCCGGCCGCTCGAACTCGTCCTGTCGCCCGTCGACAACCAGCGCCTGGCCAACCTGTGCGGCGCGCTCGACGAGAACCTGCGCCAGATCGAGGCCGCCTACGACGTCGCCATCGCCCGCCGCGGCGAGCGGTTCAGCGTGCGCGGCCATCCGGCCCAGTCGGCGCAGGCGGCGAATGCCCTGCAGCACTTCTATGCCGAGGCGGCCGGGCATCTGTCCATCGATGCCATCCAGCTCGGCCTGGTGGAGCTGGGGCAACTGGCCGAGCGCGGCTCGGTCCAGCAGCCGGGCCTGCTCACGCGCAAACCCGAGCTGCATGGCCGCACACCGCGCCAGGTGCAGTACCTGCGCCAGATCCAGGAGCACGACATCACCTTCGGCATCGGCCCGGCCGGCACCGGCAAAACCTATCTTGCCGTCGCCTCCGCGGTCGACGCCTTCGAGCGCGACCAGGTCAGCCGCATCGTGCTGACGCGCCCGGCCGTCGAGGCGGGCGAGCGCCTCGGCTTCCTGCCGGGCGACCTGGCGCAGAAGATCGACCCTTACCTGCGGCCGCTCTACGATGCGCTCTACGACCTGATGGGCTTCGACAAGGTGGCCAAGCTCTTCGAGCGCCAGGCCATCGAGATCGCGCCGCTCGCCTACATGCGCGGGCGCACGCTCAATCATGCCTTCATCATCCTGGATGAAGCGCAGAACACCACGCCGGAGCAGATGAAGATGTTCCTCACCCGCATCGGCATCGGCGCGCGCGCCGTGGTCACCGGCGACGTCACCCAGATCGACCTCGCCCGCGGCACGAAGAGCGGGCTGATCGAGGCGGCCCGCATCCTGCGCGAGGTGCGCGGCATCGCCTTCACGGAGTTCCTCGCCGAGGACGTGGTGCGCCACCCGCTGGTGGCGCGCATCGTCGCCGCCTATGAGAAGCACGAAGAAAAACGCGAAGGACAGCGGGATTCGTAGGTCGGGCTTCAGCCCGACACCGGCCGCCGCCGTCGGCCTGAAGGCCGACCTACGCCTGGCCGTGCAGCATGCCGTGCGGGATGTCGCCCTGCCGCCGCGCAGCGCGGTGCGCAGGTGGGTGCGCGCGACGCATCCGGGCGCGGCCGAGCTGACGGTGCGCTTCGTCGATGCGGAAGAGGGCCGCGCCCTCAACGCGCAATATCGCGGCAAGGACCGCGCCACCAATGTGCTGAGCTTTCCCTATGCACGCGAACCCGCGCTCGTCGGCGATCTGGTGCTGTGCCTGCCGGTGGTGCTGCGCGAGGCGCAGGAGCAGGGCAAGCCGGTTGCCGCCCATTTCGCCCACCTCGTCGTGCATGGTATGCTGCACCTTCTGGGATACGATCACGAGACGGGCCCCGATGCCCGCGCCATGGAGGACAGGGAGCGCGAAATCCTGGCCGGCCTTGGCTACCCCGATCCTTATTGATTCCGAATGGAACCTTCTCCGAGTCGACCGTCGCTGCTTGAACGCCTTTCCGCGCTGCTGATGCGCGAACCGGAGGACCGCGAGCAGCTGATTGCCCTGCTGCACTCGGCCTTCGAGCGCAACCTGCTCGACGCGGACGCCCTCTCCATCATCGAGGGCGCCCTGGCCGTCGCCGACATGCAGGTGCGCGACGTCATGATTCCGCGCGCCCAGATGGAGCTGATCTCCATCGCCGACTCCGCCGCGGCCATGACCGCCAAGGCGATCGAGACGGCCCATTCGCGGTTCCCCGTCACCGGCGAGAACAAGGACGACGTCATCGGCATCCTGCTCGCCAAGGACCTGCTGCGCCTGCTTGCGGGCGAGGACGTCAGCGTGCGCGACATGCTGCGCCCGGCAATCTTCATCCCCGACTCGAAGCGCCTCAACGTGCTGCTGCGCGAGTTCCGCGCCTCGCGCAACCACATGGCCATCGTCGTGGACGAGTACGGCGGCGTCGCCGGGCTGGTCACCATCGAGGACGTGCTCGAGCAGATCGTCGGCGACATCGAGGACGAATACGACTTCGACGAGACCGCCGACAACATCCTGCTCGACCAGGCCGGGCATTACCGCGTCAAGGCCACCACCGAGATCGCCGACTTCAACGCCGCCTTCGGCACGCAGTTCGGCGACGCTGAATTCGACACCGTCGGCGGCATGGTGATCCATCAGCTCGGCCGCCTGCCCAAGCGCGGCGAAATCGTGCTGGTCGACGGCCTGCGCATCCAGGTGCTGCGCGCCGACAGCCGCCGGGTGCACACGCTGCTGGTGAACCGGCCGCAAGCGGCGGCATGAGCCGGACTGTGCCGCATTTCACTGCGGCCTTCCTGCTCGGCGCGGCGTCGGTGCTCGGCTTCGCGCCCTTCCAGCTCTTCCCGCTGCCGATTCTCGCCCTGGCGGCGCTGGCATGGCTGTGGCGCAATGCCTCGCCGCGGCGAGCGGCCGCCCTCGGCTTCGCCTTCGGCGCCGGCCTGTTCCTGGCTGGCGTCTCCTGGGTCTATGTCAGCCTGCACGTCTTCGGCGGCATGCCGCCGCTGCTGGCCGGGCTGGCGGCTTTCCTGTTCTGCTGCCTGCTGGCGCTGTTCCCGGCCCTGGCGGGCTTTCTCTTTGCGCGCCTGCGCAGCAGCCGCCTGCTGCCCGACGCGCTGCTGGCCGCGTCGGCCTGGACCCTGGCCGAGTGGCTGCGCGGCTGGCTGCTGACGGGCTTCCCCTGGCTGGCCTTCGGCTATGCCCAGACGCCGCCCAGCCCGCTGGCCGGTTTCGCCCCCGTGCTCGGCGTGTATGGCGTCGGCTTCGTTGCCGCGCTCATCGCCGTCCTGGCGGGACTGACTTTCGGCGAGCGCCGGCATGGGCTTCAGTCGGGCGTCGCGATCGCCGCGCTGCTGGCGGTCGGCGCCGGCCTGCTGCGCATCGAATGGACCCAGCCGACCGGTGCATCGCTCAGCGTGAGCCTGCTGCAGGGGAACATCGAACAGAGCCTGAAGTGGAAGCCCGAGCGCCTGCAGCAGTCGCTCGACACCTACCTGCGCCTGGCGCGTGCCCATCCGGCGCAGCTCGTCGTGCTGCCGGAAACCGCGCTGCCGCTGATGCTCGACCAGCTGCCGCGCGATTACCTCGCGGCGCTGCGCCGCTCGGCCGGCGACGGCGTGTTGCTCGGCATCGCCGCACAGGACGCGCAGGGGCGCTACACCAACAGCGCCGTGGCGTTTTCGGCGAACGGCCCGCAGGCCTACAGCAAGCGCCACCTGGTGCCCTTCGGTGAATTCACGCCGCCGGCCTTCGCCTGGACGCTGGCCCTGCTGAAAATTCCCATGTCGAACTTCACGCCCGGCCCCGCCGTCCAGCCGCCGCTGGCCATTGCCGGCGAGAAGGTGGCGGTCAATATCTGCTACGAGGACGTCTTCGGCGAGGAAATCATCCGGGCACTGCCCGAGGCGACGCTGCTGGTGAATCTCTCCAACACGGCCTGGTTCGGCGATTCGCTGGCCCAGCCGCAGCACCTGCAGATCGCCCAGATGCGCGCCCTGGAGACCGGCCGCAGCATGCTGCGTGCCACCAACACCGGCATGACCGCCATCGTCACTCCGCGCGGGCGCGTCGAGCGCGTGCTGCCGCCCTTCACGGAAGGGGCGCTGGCCGGCGAGGTGCGCGGCCACACCGGCGCCACGCCCTATGTGCGCTGGGGCAATGCCGCCGCCCTGCTGCTGGTGGCGGCGGGCCTGGCCGGCCCCCTGTTGGGTTTACGCCGCAGTGCACATTGACCCGGGGCAGGGAAATGTGGACAATCCGCGCACCCGATAACGAAACCGGCCGGATTTGACAAGGCGAGGCAGGCAGCAAGTCTGCCGTGGGAGGAGGGGGAACGGGGGCTTCGGCCCCCGTTCTTTTTTGGTGGCCCGATTCAGTAGCCGAGGGAATGGTTGCCGAGGTCGATGGTGAGTACCGGGCGGCCGATGGCAGCGGCGGCGGTGCGCACGAAGTGCTTCACCCAGGGCGCCGGCTCGGCGTAAGCCGAATCCTTCTGCGTCTTGGCGAGGCAGAGAATCTTGTCGGCCAGCAGCAGCTTGCCGACGGGGTTGGTCGGCACGCAGCCGGCCGCCTCGAATTCCTTCCCCAGCCATTCCTGCGCCTGGCGCGCATCCATGCCGGCCAGATCGGCGTCGTGCAGCTCGAACTCGTGCCGCTCGCCGTTGCCGGTGACAACCGTGACGTGACAGCCCATCGCTGGCTCCGCTAATGTTGGAACGGGCGCATGTTACCCCATCCCCCGCGTTTTCACAGTCGCAGGCCCGACAATTGCGAGGCCGGGCTTGGCGGAAAGCCTGTAAAATCGCGTTTTTGCTTTATCCCCGTCGGTTTCATGCCCACGTTCCAGGAAATCATTCTTCGTCTCCAGGCTTTCTGGGATAAACAGGGTTGCGCCCTTCTGCAGCCCTACGATATGGAGGTCGGCGCCGGCACCAGCCACACCGCCACATTCCTGCGCGCGCTCGGCCCCGAGCCGTGGAAGGCCGCCTACGTCCAGCCCTCGCGCCGGCCCAAGGACGGCCGCTACGGCGAGAACCCCAACCGCATGCAGCACTACTACCAGTACCAGGTGGTGCTGAAGCCGGCGCCGGAGAACATCCTCGAGCTCTATCTCGCCTCGCTCGAAGCGCTCGGCTTCGACCTGAAGCAGAACGATGTGCGCTTCGTCGAGGACGACTGGGAGAACCCGACGCTGGGCGCCTGGGGCCTGGGCTGGGAAGTCTGGCTGAACGGCATGGAAGTGACGCAGTTCACCTACTTCCAGCAGGTCGGCGGCATCGACTGCAAGCCGATCACCGGCGAGATCACCTACGGCCTCGAACGGCTGGCGATGTACCTGCAGGGCGTGGAGAACGTCTTCGACCTTGTCTATGCGCCGGGCCTCAAGTACGGCGACGTTTTCCACCAGAACGAGGTGGAGCAGAGCGCCTACAACTTCGAGCACAGCGACGTCGACTTCCTGCTCGGCGCCTTCGGCGCCCACGAGAAGCAGGCGAAGCACCTGATGGCGCAGCAGCTCGCGCTGCCGGCCTACGAGCAGATCCTCAAGGCGGCACACACCTTCAACCTGCTCGATGCGCGCGGCGCCATCTCGGTCACCGAGCGCGCCGCCTATATCGGCCGCATCCGCAACCTGGCACGCAGCGTGGCGCAAAGCTACGTCGACAGCCGCGCTCGCCTCGGCTTCCCGATGGCGCCTAAGGCTTGGGCCGAGGAAACCCTGGCCCAGTTGGCGAAGAGGGCGGATTGAGATGACGACGAAAAACCTGCTCGTCGAACTGTTCGTCGAGGAACTGCCGCCGAAGGCGCTGAAGAAGCTGGGCGAGTCTTTTTCTGCCGCGCTGGCGGCGAGTCTCCGGTCGCAGGGCCTGCTCGATGCCGACTCGGTGGTGACGCCCTACGCGTCACCCCGCCGACTTGCCGCCCACGTTACGGTCGTCGCCGCCAAGGCGGCAGACAAGGCCGTGCAGCAAAAGCTGATGCCTGTTTCCGTGGCGCTCGATGCCGCCGGCAATGCCACGCCGGCACTGCTGAAGAAACTTGCCGCGCTGGGCGCGGATGCCTCCGCCGTTCCAAAGCTCAAGCGGGCCATGGATGGCAAGGCCGAGGCCCTGTTCCTCGACAGCATCGTGCCCGGCGCGACACTGGCCGAAGGTTTGCAGACGGCACTGGAAGCCGCGCTCGCTGGCCTGCCCATCCCCAAAGTGATGAGCTACCAGCTTGCTGATGGCTGGAGCAGCGTGAACTTCGTGCGCCCGGCACATAGGCTCGTCGCGCTGTACGGCGCCGAGGTGGTGCCGGTCTCCGTTCTTGGCCTGCAGGCCGGCCGCGAGACGCAGGGCCACCGCTTCGAGGCGAAGAACCCGATCGTCTCGATTCGCGATGCCGACAGCTACGCCGAACAGATGGAAGGTGAAGGCGCCGTCATTCCCGGTTTTGCGGTACGCCGCGCCGAGATCGAGAAGCAGCTCAAGGCTGCCGCCGCCAGGGAAGGGCTGAAGCCCATCGAGGACGAGGCACTGCTCGATGAAGTGACGGCGCTGGTCGAGCGCCCGAACGTGCTTACCTGCAAGTTCGAGAAAGAGTTTCTGGATGTGCCGCAGGAATGCCTGATCCTCACCATGAAGGCCAACCAGAAATACTTCCCGCTGCTCGATGCCGCGGGGAAGCTCACCAACAAGTTCCTCGTCGTCAGCAACATCCGCCCGGCCGATCCCTCCGCGGTGATCGGCGGCAACGAGCGCGTGGTGCGGCCGCGCCTGGCCGACGCCAAGTTCTTCTTCGATCAGGACCGCAAAAAGTCCCTGATGGATCGCATTCCCGGCCTGGCCAAGGTCGTCTACCACAACAAGCTCGGCACCCAGGGCGAGCGCGTCGAGCGCGTCGCCGCGCTGGCCCGGGCGATCGGCGACAAGCTGGGCGGCGAGGCCCTGGCGAACCAGGCCGACCGCGCCGCGATGCTGTCGAAGGCCGACCTGCTGACAGACATGGTCGGCGAGTTCCCCGAGCTGCAAGGCATCATGGGCCGCTACTACGCGCTGCACGACGGCGAACCCGTCGAGATCGCCGACGCCATCGAGGACCACTACAGGCCGCGCTTCGCCGGCGACGCGCTGCCGCGCGGGCCGGTCGGCCTGTGCGTGGCGCTGGCCGACAAGCTGCAGACCCTGGTCGACCTGTTCGGCATCGGGCAACTGCCCAGCGGCGACAAGGACCCCTTCGCCTTGCGCCGCCATGCGCTGGGTGTCATCCGCATGCTGATCGAACGCGACCTTCAGCTCGACCTCGCTTGGTTGTTCGGGGCGGCGCGACTGGCGGACGACAGGATCGTCGTGCAACTCGCCGATTTCATCTACGAACGCCTGGCCGGCAGCCTGCGCGAGCAGGGCTATTCGGCGCTGGAGGTCGATGCGGTGGTGAGCCAGCGACCGCAGCGTCTCGGCGACATCCCGAAGCGGCTGGCTGCCGTGCGCGCCTTCGCCGCGCTGCCCGAGGCCGCCAGCCTTGCCGCCGCCAACAAGCGCGTCGGCAACATCCTGAAGAAAGTCAGTGGCGGCGTGACGGCGAAGGTCGACGCGGCACTGCTCAAGGAGCCGGCCGAGGTTGCGCTGAATGACGCACTGGAGCGCGTCAAGCCGCAGGCCGACGCCGCCTTCGAGCAGGGCGACTACGCCGCTTCGCTGCGGTCGCTGGCCGCGTTGAAGGGTCCGGTCGACGCTTTCTTCGACAACGTCATGGTCAACGTCGAGGATGACGTCCTGCGCGCCAACCGCCTCGGCCTCCTCGCCATTCTGCACGGCGCCATGAACCGCGTCGCCGACCTGTCCCGCCTGAGCGCATGAAACTGGTCATTCTCGACCGCGACGGCGTCATCAACCACGACAGCGACCAGTTCATCAAGTCGCCGGACGAGTGGCGGCCGATTGCCGGCAGCCTGGAGGCGATCGGGCGGCTGACGCAATGGGGCTATCGGGTGGTGGTGGCGACCAACCAGTCGGGCATCGGCCGCGGCCTGTTCGACATGGACACCCTCAATGCCATCCACGACAAGATGATCAAGGCCGTGGCGCTGGCGGGCGGGCGCATCGACGCGATCTTCTTCTGTCCGCATGCGGCGGACGCGACCTGCGAATGCCGCAAGCCGCGCCCGGGCATGCTGCGCGAGATCGCGCAGCGCTACAGTACCGACCTCCGGGGCGTGCCGGCGGTGGGCGACAGCCTGCGCGACCTGCAGGCCGCCGCCGCCATGGGCGCCCAGCCCATGCTGGTGCTGACGGGCAAGGGGGCGAAGACCCACGACCATCCCGACCTGCCGCGCGGGACGCTGGCGTTTCCCGACCTGGCTGCCGCCGTCGCATACATCGCCGCATGAACAGGATGCCCGCGGCCCCGAGGCCAACCCTGTCGGTCATTTTGCGTTCGGCCCTGTTCATGCTGCTGCTCGCGCTCCTGACGCCGCCCTACGCCCTCGGCGTCATGCTCTGCTTCCCCCTGCCGCACCGCTGGCGACGCCGCTCGGTGGTGCCCTGGGTGGCGGGCGCCACCTGGCTGATCAAGCACCTGCTGGGCATCGACTATCGCGTGCTGGGGCGCGAGAACATCCCGGACCGGCCTTCGGTGATCCTCTCCAAGCACCAGTCGGCCTGGGAGACCATCGTGCTGCAGATGATTTTTCCGTGGACGCTGTTCGTCTGGAAAAAGGAACTGAAGATGCTGCCCTTCTTTGGCTGGGCGCTGGCCGCCACGCCGATGATCTCGGTGGACCGGGGCGCCGGCAAGGAGGCGCTGCGACAGCTGGTGGAGCAGGGACGCCTGCGGCTCGGCCAGGGCTACTGGGTGATCATTTTCCCCGAGGGAACGCGCACGCCCGTCGGCACCCATCGCCGTTACAAGGTCGGTGGTGCCCACCTCGCCGTGGAAGCCGGCGTGCCGGTGGTGCCGGTGGCGCTCAACGCCGGCGAGTTCTGGAGCCGGCGCGCCTTCATAAAATATCCCGGCACGGTGACGGTCAGCATCGGGCCGGCCATTGACCCGACCGGCCTCACGGCGGATGATGTGAGCGCGCGCGCGGAGGCGTGGATGGAAGACGAAATGCGCCGCATCAGCCCGCACAAATACGATGACGATGCAGAGCGAAAGCCAGCTTGAACTGCCGCTCGGCCGGCAGGCGCCAGCCCGCCGCCGGCCGCGCAAGGCTTCGCCGGCGCAGGCGTGGGGCGACGCCGCCGCCATGCCGTACCTCGGCCGGCGCGTGATCCTGCGCCTGGACGGCGCCCGCGATCGCGCCGAGCAGATCGGCGAAACCCTCTATCTGCCTTTGCCGCCGGATGCCGGCGAGGGGCAGATCCGCGACCGTGCCGAGGGCTGGCTGCAGGGCGAGGCGCGCCGCCTGCTCGGCGAGCGGCTTGAGCACTGCGCGCGGGGCCTGGGCTTGCCGATGCCGGCCTGGCAGCTGGCGTTCACGGCCGGCCTGGCCGTCGAGGTGGATGCCGCCGGGCGTTTCCGCCTGCCCTGGCGTCTGACCCAGCTCGCCCCGGAGGACATCGACCGGCGGCTGCTGCGCCTACTCGAACCCATGCGCTCTCGCGCCGGCGCGCGCGACATCTGGGATGCTGCGGCTTTTCCAGCTTGAACTGCCGCTGTTCCGCCGCGCCGCGCCGCCGGCCGAACAGGTCCGCCACATCCTGCTGGGCGTACGCATCGTCGACTACCGCCTGATCCGCTCCAGCCGTCGTACCCTCGGCATGACCATCGACCAGCGCGGTCTGCGCGTCGGCGCCTCGCCGCGCACCTCGCTTGCCGACATAGAGCGCTTCCTGCGCGCAAACGCCGCCTGGGTGTTGAAGAAGCTCGACCAATGGCACGGCCACGGCGAGACGCGCCACCTGGCAATCTGCGACGGCGCCCTCATTCCGGTGCTGGGTGACGCCTGCGCGGTGCGCATCGAGCCGGGCGCCAACCGCGTACGCTGGGATGAGCGCGCGCTGATCCTGCTGGCACGCCCCGATGCCGACCTGCGCCAGTTGGCGCGCCGCGCCCTTCGCGCCCGGGCCCTAGAAGTGTTCACGGCGCGGGCGGCCCATCACGCCGCGAAGTTGAACCGGCCGCTGCCGCGCATCGCGTTGTCGAATGCGCAGACACGCTGGGGCAGTTGCAGCGAGAAGACCGGCATTCGCCTGTCGTGGCGGCTGATCCATGCGCCGCCGCGGCTCATCGACTACGTCGTAGCGCACGAGATGGCGCATCTCGTCGAGATGAACCATTCGCAGCGTTTCTGGAAGGTCGTCGAACGGCTGTGCCCGGATTACCGGACGGTACGCACCGAACTGCGGCGGCTGGCCGCGACCTGTCCGCAGTTATAGAGGGAAAGGAAAATCATGCGAATCCTGCACACCATGCTGCGCGTCGGCGATCTCGACCGTTCGATCAGGTTCTACACCGAGGTGCTGGGCATGAAACTGCTGCGGCGCGCCGACTATCCGGACGGCCAGTTCACCCTGGCCTTCGTCGGCTACCAGGACGAGAAGGACGGCGCCGTGCTGGAACTGACTTTCAACTGGGGCGTAGACAAGTATGACCCCGGCACCGGCTACGGCCATGTCGCCCTGGAAGTGGACGACGCCTACGCCGCCTGCGCGGAGATCAAGCGCCGCGGCGGCACGGTGACCCGCGAGGCCGGCCCGATGAAGCATGGCAGCACGGTCATTGCCTTCGTCCAGGATCCGGACGGATACAAGATTGAGCTGATTCAAAAGAAGGTGCGCTGAAGCGCAACCTGCAAACATCTCCCGCCGCCCACCGGGCGGCATACATCCGACGAGCGCTTTTCCTGTCGAGCGACCAGTTCGAGGGAGAAGCGTGCCCTTAGGGATGACGGCCGTTTGGCATAACGATTCTTTACTCATTTCGATAATGTATCGAAATGTTGTCGATAGAATTAATTACTTTAGCTAACTCAATGATCGGAATAGACTTGTTGTGCAGCCGGGCTATGTGGCCGGTCAGCCCTCGAATAAGGACCGTGAATTATTTCACAGAAAGGACTATGAAAATGGAAACGCAAGACTGCTTGAAAACTATCAGTGTTACCAAGCCCTACGCCAGCACATCCGACCTTGCACCCCGGGTCACTGGCGTGCAAACGGAATGGCTGCCATTCACAGTCAAACTGGCTACCAGTGAGGAGGATCTCGCCAAGGCGGTGTCAATAAGATATCAGGCGTATGCCCGTCACTTGCCGGCGGTCGCTGCGTCATTGGACAGACCGGAATCCCTTGATCGGGAGGAAGGTACGGTTGTGGTCCTGGCGGAGTCAAAATTGGATGGAACGCCAATCGGCACAATGAGGATACAGAACAATCACAACAAGAAGCTTGCTCTTGAGCATTCCGTAGATCTTCCCGAGTGGTTGCGAGACGAGAGCAAGATTGAAATAGCCAGATTCGGTGTTGCAGATGGGCGCATTGGCAGACTCGTCAAGACCGTTCTGGTCAAGGCGGGGTTTCAGTACTGTCTGCTCAATGATATTGATTGGCTGGTCATCGCAGCAAGGTCGCCGCTTGACAGACAATACGAGAAGCTGATGTTTCAGGACGTTTTCCCGGATCTAGGGTTTATCCCCATGCGGCATGCGGGAAACATACCCCACCGCGTCCTGGCCTTCGATGTGGCAAATGCCTATGAAAGATGGACAACCGCCGATCACCCGCTATTCAACTTTATGTGTGGAACGCATCACCCTGACCTCCAGCTTGCAAACCGCGATGCGTCGATAGAGGCCGTAGTCGCCAGGCTGCCTGCTGCGTACCGGCATTCCGGACTAAACCCTTTGGTGAATGTGTCGTAAAGACATGTATGTTCTGCACCACTGTTGTTGGTATTCGCAATGAGACAAACTCATCTTAGACGCCAGGGAATCAGTGCAGCGATCGATTCCCTGCTCAATGGGCTGTCTCTGTACGCAGTACCGCTTATTATCGGAATGGCTTCACTTTACGCGTTGATCGTCCTCGAGAATCAGTATCCGTTCGACGGTCAGGATCCTCTCGCGTTCAAGGTGTTGGAACAGACGAATGGCTCCATGTCGCCTGAAGAGGCGCTTCGGCAACTCAATACAAAAGCGCCCATGTGGCATCACGACACGAAGTTATCGGAATTCCCTATTTGGATAAGTTTCTCGGTCAGCCCGACAAGATTCGATGATGCCTCGATAGTTGAAATTCCATCAAGGCATGGCGTTGAAATCGAATGCTGGAAAGCTGGCGGACTCTCTCAGTTGGGCAAAGCTGACCGTTCCGGCTGGACGGGCGCGATCAAGGCGGAGAAAACGGGCTTCGCGATCGCGGTGGGGGCGCTTCGCTCCGAAACCGAGATCGTCTGTTCAGTGGAGCACACAGGTCCGGCACGCATTACGGTTCTCCAATGGCCTCAACCGCAGTTCGACATTTCCGTTCAGAAGTTTCATAGAAATGCCGGGCTTCTGGACGGAGGATTGATCGTACTTGCGGTATTTGTGCTGGTAACCGCGATCATTAACAAGGAATGGACGTACGTACTCTTTGCAGCCTGGCTCGTCGCCAATCTACGTCTCGGTGCTTTGTCGGCCGGTTGGGATGTTCAGTGGCTGGAAAAGAGCATACCACCGGACTTTGTCGCCCCCATGCGGAAACTCACGATCGCCGCATATTACATACTCACCTACGCCCTCTTCCGAAGGCTATTCGGCGAAGACCTGAAGCGCCTCGCAAATGACAAACTGCTCAGCGTAGCGCAGTGGACATGCCTGTTGATTCTTGGCTACGCATTGATACTTCCTTTTAAATATTTCCTCCCCCCAATGTGGCTGACAGCTGCAGTTGGTGTGCTGGTGCTGATGTTTCTTATGAGCCGCATCCTATTGGAGACGCGGTCAAAGGTTGCGATGTGGTATGGAGCGTCTCTTGGAATAGCGGTTTTCGCAAATCTCTATGAAGTCATCTCGGCGGCGCTCGGCTTCAAAGGCCTTATTGGCACTGTGAATAGCGTTACGGCGGCGTTATCCTCAAGCCTGATGGCGGCGTTTGCCATTGCCGAACAAATGAGGCTGGAGAGGGAGGCGCGCGTCAAGGCGCAGACCGAACTGCGCAACGCCTACGAGGCGATTCCGATCGGACTATTCACCCTGTCGTCGCAGGGCCAGTTTGCCCAGGCCAATCCGGCTTTGCGGGAGATGCTTGGCGTGCATAGTGTGCATCGAGATCACTGGAGCGATCATTTCGAGCTGGGCGCCTGGGACAAGCTGCAAAAACTGGTTTTGAGCGGTGCTGGGCAGGAGATGGAAATCAGAAGCATCACCCGGCGAGGCCGGGATCAGAAATGGTTCATGGTGAAAGCTGCCATGGCCAAGGACAAGATCGAGGGCTCTTTGCAGGACATTACCGACAAGGTCAAGGCAACCGGACGGCTTCTCTTTCTTGCCGAGCACGATCCGCTAACGGGAATTTTGAACCGGCGTGGCATCGAAAAGGAATTCGACGAAGCAACTGGTGAACTTGCCGAGGGGAATTCCATGGCTCTGGCCTATCTGGATCTTGATCGATTCAAGCTGATCAACGATCTGTTCGGCCATATAGCCGGTGACGAGGTCCTGAAGCAGGTATGCGAACGCATTCTGGGCATGCTGACCGAAGGGCAGAGCATAGGCCGGGTGGGCGGGGATGAGTTCGTGATCGTACTCAAGGGTACACCCATCCAGTCCGCCGCATGGATTTGCCGTGGGATCGTTGACAGAATCGGAACCCAGCCCTATCAGATCGGAGACCGGGCTTTCCAGGTCAAGGGCTCGATAGGTTTGGTCGAAATCGTTCGGAGCATGCGGGTGAAGGATGCCATTTCAGTGGCAGATCGCGCCTGCCGGGAAGCAAAAAATGGTAATCACGGTAATCCTGTCGTGTACGACAGATTCTCTTCAGTGTTCCGTGAGCGCGAGGAGGAGTTGCGCCTGATCGAGCGCTTTGGCACCAATGCAGCTCCGGAGGGGCTGTTTCAGCTGATGCAGCCCATCATGTCTTTGCGCGCGCCCTATGATTCCCTCAATTTCGAGGTGCTGCTCCGAATGAGGGAGGCCGACGGTTCGATTACCCCGGCCGGGAAAATCATCTCCGCGGCTGAAAGCAACGGGCGCATCGCAGTGATCGACAAATGGGTGCTTATCAATACGCTTGAGTGGGTCAGCATCCACCAGGAGCATCTGAAGAACACGCAATTCGTCTGCCTGAATTTGAGCGGGGGATCCCTGAATGACGAGAAATTCGTCAAGGATGCCTTTTCAATACTGGCGCAGTATGGGCGCACCGTGGAGCGGTTGTGCATCGAGATTACCGAGAGCGTGGCACTGCACGACCTGGACAACACCCGACGCTTCATAGATGGCGTGCGCGGGTTTGGAGCGAAGATCGCACTCGACGATTTTGGCGCGGGATACACTTCGTTTTCCTACCTCAAGGAACTTCCGGCTGATGCTCTCAAGATTGACGGTGCCTTTGTCAGGGGCGTTAACGCCCATCCAGCCAATCTGGCCATTGTCGAGGCCATTGTTGAACTTGCCCGCAACCTGGGCATGAAGAGCATTGCCGAGTGGGCGGAAGATTGCGCCACCGTCGAATCTTTGTCGCAGATAGGCGTCGATTTCGTTCAGGGATTCGCTATTGCCAGGCCTCAGGAACCAGGCAAGTTGTTGCTTGCCGAATCCTCAGCCAGCTTCATCGAGGACGATAGCGTTGCCGCTTTCATTCGTAACTCTCTGGCTAAAGAGCGGCCGATGGATCTTTTGGATCAATCGGGAGACCCGACGCGGATCAACCTGCACTGAATGGGGACGAATTCGGGCTGGAGGAAAATGCCTGGCTTGACCAGACGGAACATGGAATGCCGAGAGGCGTTCCCCTGAACCATGTGCGGTGAAGATGCTGGAAGGGCAGGCTGGACGGCATCCGCAATTTTGCTTTGCGTTTTGCTTGCGGTGGGAATCAGGTAGCTGTGAGAGATGACTCGTAAGCCGTCGTGTTGCCTGGTGGGCCCTGTTGGATTCGAACCAACGACCAAGGGATTATGAGTCC
>JAWKYW010000014.1:0-85554 GCA_041396245.1 Rhodocyclaceae bacterium
GCAGCTCATGCAGCGCTTGGCTTCGGCGATGGCCTGCTTCTCGTCGAGCGGGTCGAGGCGCTCCTGGAAGTTGCCCAGGGCCTGCTCCTTGTTCAGCGTGATGACGTTGCGGATGAGGCGCGGCGTGTAGCTGAAGTGGCCGAGGAACAGCTCCTTGTGCGTGATGACGTAGCGGTCGGAGCGGTTGTCGTAGTTGTGCACGGCGACGTTGGAGCTGTCGGTACCGCGCAGCGGCTCGGTGGCCGGCTGCGGCTGCTTGCCCCTTTCGATCAGCTTGCGCTGCATGTCCCAGTAGTGCACGTCGATCTTGGCGCGCTTGTCCTGCTCCTCGCCGCGCAGGAAGCGGTCGATGCCCTCGGCGGCGATCCAGCCGTGGCCGATGGCGGTGGTCAGGAGATGCGGACGGAGGACGTCGCCGCCCGAGAACACGCCGGGCTTGCCCTGCACCTGGTAGTTCTTGTCGGCGGCAATGTTGCCCTTGCCCGAGTCGAATTCCTCGAGGCCGGTGAAGTCGACGGCCTGGCCGATGGCCGAGACGATCAGGTCGGCCTCGATGTCCTGCTCGGAGCCCTCGATCATCTTGATCTCGAGCTTCGGGCCGACGAACTTGGCTTCGCACTGCGCCACGCGCAGCGCCGTGGCGCGGCCGTCGGCGCCGCGCACCACGCCGACCGGCGCCCAGCCGCCGCGAATGTCGATGCCTTCCGCCCGGGCCTGCTCGATCTCGTGCTTGTTGGCCTGCATCTTGTCGACGGGGAAGACCGAGGTCAGCACGACTTCGGCGCCCTGGCGGGCGGAGATCTCGGCGACGTCGTGGGCGGCGCGGCCGCCGATGACGTCTTCCGGCCGGTCGGTCGGCTTCGGGTTGTCGATGGCGCCGAGGCGGCGCGCCACGGTGGCGACGTCGATCGAGGTGTCGCCGCCGCCGACCACCACCACGCGCTTGCCGACGTACTTCATGCGGCCGTCGTTGAAGGCGCGCAGGAAGGAGGTCGCCGTCACCACGTTGGGCGCGTCGTTGCCGTCGCAGGGCAGCGCCCGCCCGCCCTGGGCGCCGAGGCCGAGGAACACCGCGTCGAACTGCTTGCGGATCTCCTCCATGGTGATGTCGCGGCCGATGCGCGTCTTCAGGCGCGTTTGCACGCCGAGGTCGAGGATGCGCTGGATTTCTGCGTCCAGCACTTCACGCGGGGTGCGGAAGCCGGGAATGCCGTAGCGCATCATGCCGCCGAGGAATTCGTGCTCGTCGAAGATCGTCACGTCATGGCCCATGCGCGCCAGCTGGTAGGCGCAGGAGAGGCCGGCCGGACCGCCGCCGATCACCGCCACCTTCTTGCCGGTCCTGGTCGCGGGCGCGGCGAACTTCAGCTTGTTCTGGATGGCGTACTCGCCGAGGAAGTGCTCGACCGAGTTGATGCCGACATGGTCCTCCAGGGCGTTGCGGTTGCAGCCGGTCTCGCAGGGCGCCGGGCAGACGCGGCCCATCACCGAGGGGAAGGGGTTGGCATCCGTCAGGCGGCGCCAGGCATATTCGAAGGCCGGCATCACCGGCTTGCCATCGGCGCCGACCGGCGGCTTCTCCACGCCGCGCACGATGTTCAGGTAGCCGCGGATGTCCTCGCCCGAGGGGCAGCTGCCCTGGCAGGGCGGCGTCGACTGGATGTAGGTCGGGCACTTGTAGGAGTGGCTGGCCTGGAAGATGTGCTTGCTCCAGGGCACGTGCTTGCTGTCGCCGTCCTTGTAGCGACGGAAATTGAGGGCTTCGGGCTTCTCTGTAGTGGCCGACATGGTTGTCTCCTGGTATGTCTCGTTACTTGTCGCCGAGCCGGATGGCCGTGCTGACGAGCTGATGCACGCCGCCGACCATGCCGCGGTTGAACTTGTAGTAGGGCAGGACCTTGGTGAATTGCGCCTTGCAGATGGCGCAGATGGTTGCCATGAAATTCACGCCGTTCATGTCGACCACCTGCTTCAGCGCCTCCATGCGGGGCAGGGCGCCCTTGACGCGCAGTTCGAGCAGGTCGTCGGTCAGCACGCCGCCGCCGCCGCCGCAGCAGAAGGTCGCCTCGTGCGTGGTGCCGGGCGCCATCTCGACGTACTTGTTGGCGACCGCCTTGATGATGTTGCGCGGAATCTCGAACTGGCCGCCGGGGGTGTCGCCCATGCGCGAGGCGCGCGCCACGTTGCAGGAATCGTGGAAGGTGACGATGCGGTGGTCGTTGGCATCCTTGTCGAACTGCAGGGCGCCGCGCTGGATGAGGTCCCAGGTCACTTCGCAGATATGCGCCGGCTGCTTGTGGCGGTGGTCGAGCTGCTTCTGCAGCTCGATGGCAAAGGGATCGGATCCGCCGGCGCCGACGCCGGTCAGGGTGTTCCAGAAGCTGTAGGCGACGCGCCAGGCGTGGCCGCACTCGCCGACGACGATGCGCTTGACGCCCAGTTCCAGCGCCGCCTCGCGGATGCGCAGGGCGATCTTGCGCAGCTGCTCGTAGTTGCCGATGAACATGCCGAAGTTGCCGGCCTCAGAGGCCTTCGAGGACAGCGTCCACGAGATGCCGGCGGCGTGGAAGACCTTGCCATAGCCGATCAGGCTGTCGATGTGCGGCTCGGCGAAAAAATCGGCCGAGGGCGTCACCAGCAGGACCTCGGCGCCCTTGACGTCGAGCGGGTACCTGACGTCGAGGCCGGTGTCTTCCTTGACGTCCTCTTCCAGCCCTTCCAGGGTGTCCGCCAGCGCCGGTCCGGGCAGGCCGAGGTTGTTGCCGACCTTGTGCACCTTGCCGATGATCTCGTTGGCGTACTTCTGGCCATAGCCGATCGAATCGAGGATCTCGCGGCCGGCCATGGTGATCTCGGCGGTGTCGATGCCGTAGGGGCAGAACACCGAGCAGCGGCGGCACTCGGAGCACTGGTGGTAGTACTTGTACCAGTCGTCGAGCACGTCGCGGGTGAGGTCGGTGGCGCCGACCAGTTTCGGAAACAGCTTGCCGGCGAGGGTGAAGTGGCGGCGGTACACTCCGCGCATCAGATCCTGGCGCGCCACCGGCATGTTCTTCGGGTCGCCGGTGCCGAGGAAGTAGTGGCACTTGTCGGTGCAGGCGCCGCAATGCACGCAGGCGTCGAGGTAGACCTTGAGCGAGCGGTATTTCTTCAGCAGCTCGCCCATCCTGTCGATGGCCTTCGCTTCCCAGTCCGGCACCAGTTCGCCGGGGAAGCCAAGCGCCTCGTTGATCTTTTCGGCGGCGACAAAGGGCTTGCTGTGCGCCATGGCGCCCGGCTGCAGGGCCGGAATGGCGGGAGGGGAACCTTGGAGTTCGGGCGTGGTGAATTCGGCGTCGGCCATGTCGGTCTCAGTTCTTCTCCAGTTCGGCGGCCCACGGCGACAGATGGCGCTTCTCGCGCGGGTCGTCGGCCTGGTTGCGGCTGGGCGAGAAGAATACGCCCGGCGCATGCAGCAGCTTGCTGAAGGGGAAGACGATCATCAGCGCTGCCACCAGCAGCAGGTGGATGTAGAGACCCGGATGCGCGGGCAGCGGCTGGATGTCGAGGCGCATCAGGCCGAGGAAGAAGGCCTTCACGGCGACGACGTCGGTGTGCATGAGGAACTTCATGGCCAGGCCCGAGGCGCCGATGCCGGCCAGCAGGGCCAGCATCAGGTGGTCGGACGGCGTCGAGATGTAGCGGATGCGCTCGACCAGGAAGCGGCGGCCCCAGAGGCCGGCGAGGCCGGCCACCATGGCGAAGCCGGCATACAGGCCGAAGGGCTGCACCCAGCCGACCCAGAACCACACCGGCTCGGTGAAATAGCGCAGGTGACGCAGCAGCACCAGCAGCAGCGCGCCGTGGAAGAGGATGCCGAAGGCCCAGATCCACAGGTTGGACTTGAACAGGCTCTCGAACAGCGCCACCTCGCGCAGCATGCGCAGGACCACGCCGCCCCTGGTCGTCGGCGCCGGCGTGGTGGGGATCTTCAGCGGCGCCGGCGTGCGGAAGTAGTCCGCGATCTTGTACGCCAGGCCGGCGACGAAGACGGCCGTCGCTACGTAGAAGAGCACTGCAAAGAAAATGGTCATGAAAAGTCCTTCACCACGGCGCACTGGGCGACACGGCGATAAGGAGCAGACGCGGGGTTCGCCGTGTCGCCGTGCTCGCCGTGGTTAATCGCTTTCCCTCAGATACAGCCGGTCGGCTTCGGCAGGCCGGCGATCTTGCAGGCCTGCTTGCCCGGACCGTAGGGGAACAGCTCGTAGAGATACTGGCTGTTGCCCTTCTCGGGCCCGAGCTTCTTGCCGATGGCCTTGGTCAGGACGCGCACGGCGGGGGCGATCTGGAACTCGTTGTAGTACTCGCGCAGGAAGTTGATGACCTCCCAGTGCTGGTCGGTCATGTTGACGTTCTCCTGCTCGGCGAGAACCTTGGCGACATCCTCGTTCCATTCGCTGATGTCGGTCAGGTAGCCTTCTTCGTCGGTTTCGTAGGTCTTGCCGTTCAATTCGATAGCCATGGTGGGTCTCCTAAAAAATTCGCTTACAGCCAGGATTGGCAGGTGGCGTGTTCCGTCACGAGATCGACAAAACCGCCGTAATCGACCAGATTGACGCCTTCCAGGACGCGCTCGGCCATGCCGCGCGCTTCCAGATCGGGTTTCAGCGCATAGACCTTGAGCTGGCCCATCGCCTGCGTGAGCCTGCCGGCGGCGCTGTTGCCTGTCGTCGCGGCGTAGACGCCGTCCTCGATGAGGAGCAGTGCGCCGCCCGGCTGGGCCGTGGCGAGGCAGGTATCGAGCGAGGGCCGGTCGAGGGGCGACTTGTTTACGATATGCAGCATTCCTGTTTCCTTCCCCTTAGAAGCTCAGGACGATGTCCTGGCTCTCCATCAGCTTGCCGATCTCGGCGCGCGTGAGCACCTCGACCGGGACGCACATGTCTTCCGCCGTCAGGCCGCGCGCTTCGAGGGCCTCCTGCTCGACGTAGAGCTTGTTGATGTCGTAGTCGTCCAACGCGCGGTAGGTCGGCTGGAAGTTCTTGACCTCGATGCCCTTGGTGTTGCAGCCTTTCTTCAGCTGGTACACGCCGTCGTCCATGAAGGCCAGGCTGACGTCCTGGTCGAAGGCGGCGGCGATCAGCACGACTTCCAGCGACTCCAGGGCATAGATGGTGCCGTGCGGCGCCTTGCGGTTCACGTACATGAATTTCTTGATTTGTCCTTCGCTCATCGATCAGTCTCCGAAAGTGACCAGGCGCTCGGCCTGGATGCCGGCCTCGATCAGCTGGCCCAGGCCGGAGATGCGAAAGCCCGGCGCCAGGTTTTCGTCCTTGATGCCGCGCCGAAGTGCGGCGGCGACGCAGACCACCAGGTCGACCTTGTGTTCCTCGGCCAGCTTGGACCAGCGGTTGACGATGTGGCGGTCGTCCTGCGGCGGTTCGGTCAGGCGCGAGGAGTTGTTCACGCCGTCGTGGTAGAAGAACACCCGGCTGACCTGGTGGCCCTTTTCGATGGCGGCACGGGCGAACAGATAGGCGCTGTCGGTCGCCTCGTGCGTGTAGGGGCCTTCGTTGATGAGGATGGCGAAATTCATGGCCTCTCCAGGTTGGGCGGGTCAGAAACGGATGTGGGTCGAGGCGTTCAGGTTGGAACGCGCGCCGCGCCAGTCGTCGATCAGGTACTTGGTGAAGGGCAGTCCCGTCTTCTCGAAGAAGCGCGGCCAGCCGATGCGATCGATCCAGTCGGCCATGCGCTCCCAGGGACGGGCGTCCTCCTTGTAGGTGCGCAGGATCTTTTTCACCACTTCGGAGACTTCCGGCCAGCGCGGCGGGTTGTTGGGCAGGCCGGCGGCGACCATCTTCATGAACTGCGGCTTCAGGCGGGCGTTGGAGTTCTTGCCGCCGACCCAGATCGCCAGCTTGGAGTGCTCCGGATCGTTGATCTGCATGGGCGGGCAGGGCGGGAAGCAGGCGCCGCAGCAGACGCATTTCTTCTCGTCGACCTCGAGCGAGGGTTTGCCGTTCACCATGGCCGGGCGGATGGCCGCCACCGGGCAGCGCGCGACGACGGCCGGACGCTCGCAGACGTTGGCGACGAGGTCGTGGTTGATCTTCGGCGGCTTGGTGTGCTGGATGACGATGGCCAGGTCGGCCTGGCCGCCGCAGTTGATCTCGCAGCAGGAGGTGGACAGGCGCACGCGGTTCGGCATTTCCTCGTGGATGAACTCCTCGTAGAGCTCGTCCATGAGGGACTTCACCGCGCCGGAAGCGTCCGTGCCGGGAATGTCGCAGTGCAGGAAGCCCTGGGTGTGGGCGATCATCGACACCGAGTTGCCGGTGCCGCCGACGGGGAAGCCGTTCTTCTCCAGTTCGGCGATGAGCGGGGCCACCTTCTTCTCGTCGGCGACCATGAACTCGATGTTGCTGCGGATGGTGAAGCGGACATGGCCTTCGGCGAACTTGTCGGCGATGTCGCACAGCTTGCGGATGGTGTAGACGTCCATCTGGCGCTGGGTGCCGGCGCGCACCGTCCACACTTCATCGCCGCTCTTCGAGACGTGGTGCAGCACGCCGGGGCGGGGCCGGTCGTGGTACTTCCAGTTGCCGTAGTTTTTCCGCAGGGTCGGGTGCAGGTACTGCATGTGGTCCGGCACGCCGCTCTCGATGGGCTTGCGCATTTGAGGTTGCGACATTGCAATGACTCCTTTTGTATGTTCGTAGGTCGGGCTTCAACCCGACGCCGGCGCCGAAGTCGGGCTGTGGAGCCCGACCTGCGGCAGCTTAGGCGGCCGCCTTGCTGGCCTTGATCCGGGCCACTTCCTCGTCCCAGCCGTCCATGCGGACGTAGGGGTTGGTGCGCGGGTTGGATACCATGTTCGGATCGACTTCCACCTCGACGCCCTCGAGGAAGTTCATCAGGCCGATGCGCTCGATCATCTCGCCGGTACGCTCGTGTTCGAGGGCGTTCTCGGCGAAGAAGTCGACGATGCGCTTGGCCAGGTCGAGCAGCTGCTCGTAGTCCTCGTCGCTCTCGAGCTTCATGAACGGCACCACCACGGTGCCCATCAGGTCGCCGATCTTCAGGGTGCGCTTGCCGCCGACCAGGATGGTGGCGCCGCGGTCCTTGCCCGGGGCCAGGGCGCCGGTCATGACGTTGATGCAGTGCATGCAGCGCACGCAGTCCTTGTTGTCGATCTCGAGGGCCTGGCTGTCGTTGACGGCGACGCTGGAGATGCCATCGCCCTTGCGCAGGTCCTTGATTTCCTTGAGCTGGATGGCGCGGGTCGGGCACATGCCGACGACGTCGTTCACCAGTTCGTTCATGCCGTGCCTGGCGAACCACTTCTTCGCCAGGGCCTCGTCGGTCTGGATGTTGTCGCGCCAGGTGCCGATGATGGCCATGTCCGAGCGCTGGATGGAGTTCATGCAGTCGTTCGGGCAGCCGGAGAACTTGAACTTGAATTTGTAGGGCAGGGCCGGGCGGTGCATGTCGTCGAGGAAGGCATTGACGATCTTGCGCAGGCCCTTGCCCTCGTCGAAGCAGGACTGCTCGCAGCGGGCGTGGCCGACGCAGGCCATCGAGGTGCGCACGGCGGGGCCGGCGCCGCCGAGGTCGAAGCCCAGCTCGTTGATCTCGTCGAAGGCCTTCTGCACATTCTCCGTCGAGCAGCCCTGGAACATGATGTCGCCGGACTGGCCGTGGAAGGCGATCAGGCCGGAGCCGTGCTTCTCCCAGATGTCGCAGAATTTGCGCAGGATGTCGGTGTTGTAGTGCATGCCGGCCGGCGGCATCACACGCAGGGTGTGGAACTCGGCCGCATCCTTGAAGACGGGCTGGTCGTTTTCGTCCTTGATCTCGGTGAAGCGGGGGATGATGCCGCCGCCGTAGCCGAAGACGCCGACCGTGCCCCCCTTCCAGTAGCCCTTGCGGGTCTGGTAGGAGTGTTCTAGGTGGCCGAGCAGGTCGACCATGATGTCCTTGTCCTTGGCCAGGCGCTTGATGCCGGTGACGAAGCTGGGCCAGGGGCCCGATTCCAGCTGATCAAGGTTGGGCGTGTCGTGCGGTTTCTTCGCCATGGTTTTGTCTCCGGTGCTAAGGTTTGTCGGTGCTGCTGGGGGCAGTCGATCCTTCATAAGATGGCGCTGATATTACGCATGCTGCACTGCGATCTCCTATACCTCCCGCAGGGTATCGCTCCCCTCCCGTGGGGGTAGGCCGTACCTACCCGAAAGGAGTAGTTCGCGCCACGCCATGGCGGTGATAGGCGGAAGCAGTGGGTAAAGGCATATTGCGTCAAATACTTATATATAGCCCGCGCCGGTATGGACGAAAAGGAAAAGCTGTCCGCTCTCGACAAGTTCACGGCCCCCATCTGGGGGCAGGAGATCGAGCTGCAGCAGGTCGAGTACCTGGCCGGCGGCACGCCCATGCTTCGCGTGCGCATCCGCGAGAAAAGGCGTTTCACCATCTTCGACATCGACGCCCAGACGGCCGCCCGCTGGGGGCAGGTCATGCAGGAATGGGCTAAAAAGCAGGTATGAGCACCGTCGATGTCAGCTTCGAAGTCCGCTGCGCGCGCCTGCCGCGCGACTACGGCTATGCGCTGTACCGCGCCCTGGCCGACGCGCTCGACTGGCTGGAGGAAGACGCCGGGGCCGGCGTCCATCCCCTGCATGGCACCACGGCCGCCGATGACGCGCTGCTGCTCGGCCCGCGCGGGCGGCTGATGCTGCGGCTGGACGAAGATCGCGTCGAACAGGCGCTGGCCCTGTCCGGGCGCCGCCTCGATGTCGGCAGCGGGCTGGAGGTCGGGCCGGGCCGGGTGCGCACGCTGATGCCCTACGCCACGGTCTATTCGCACTTCGTCAGCACCGGCGCCGGAGACGAGGCCGCGTTCCTCGGCGAGGCGGCGGCGCAGCTCAGGACGGCCGGGCTGCCGGAACGGATGATCCCCGGCAGGGCGCACGCCGCCGCCACGCCCGAGGGCGAATTGCGCGGCTTCAGCCTGCTGCTGCACGGCCTGACGCCGGCGCAATCGCTCGCCGTGCAGTCGAGCGGCCTCGGCCGGGGGCGCAAGCTCGGCTGCGGCATTTTCATACCGCACAAGTCGGTGGTCGCCGTCGGCGCCGCCGAATGAAGCAAACAACCGGACAATCGAGAGGGGAGCCATGAGCACGAAACCCACCGTCACACTGGACATGAGCGGCCTGTCCTGCCCGGCGCCGCTGATCGGCGCCAAGCGAATCGTCGATGACATGGAGATCGGCCAGACCATGCTGCTGATCTCCGACTGCCCCGGCACCCCCGACGACCTGATCGCCTGGGCGCGGCAGACCGGCAACGATGTCGCCGTCAAGGAGAAGCTGGAAGGCGACCGCACCGCCTACCTCGTCACCCGCGGCAGCGGCCGCAAGGCGGCGCCGAAGGCCAACGTCACGCTCGACATGCGCGGCGCCACCTGCCCCGGCCCGATCCTCGAGGCGAAGAAGGTGCTCGACGGCATGAAGCCGGGCGAGGTCCTCATGCTGGCGAGCAACTGCCCCGGCACGCCCGCCGACATCGAGGCCTGGGTGAACAACACGCCGCTCGAACTGGTCGACCGCATCGAGGTCGCCCGCGGCGCCTTCGAGTTCTATCTGCGCAAGAAGTGATTTTCATCGAACCTGTCAGGAGAATGGAGCAATGGGCTATACCATCAACGGCGAGGACAAGGAAACCGACGCCGACGGCTACCTGGTCGAACCGGACTTCAGCGAGGAGGCGGTGCAGGTCATCGCCGCGGCCGAAGGCGTCGCGCTGACCGACGACCACTGGAAGATCATCAACTACTTCCGCGACAAGTACCGCGAGGACGGCCACACGCCGAACTTCCGCAACTTCATGAAGGACATTGTCGAGCTGATGCCGGAGGCCGATTCGAAGCTCATGTACGACCTCTTCCCCAAGGACGGCCCGGCCAAGCAGGCGGTGAAGATCGCCGGCCTGCCCAAGCCCTTCGGCAAGGCCGGCTACTGATGGGCGACGCTTACCGTGACACCCCCGCGCGCGAGATGGTGGTCGACGGGCGCGGCATCCCGGTCGATTCCGAAGGCTACCTGATCGACCTCGACGACTGGTCGGAGGACTTCGCCCGCGCCCTGGCGCAGGAGGAGGGGCTCGCGCTGACCGACGAGCACTGGCAGGTGATCCGCTTCATCCGCGACTACCACGCCGAGCACCGCGTGCAGCCGCAGGTGCGCGTCATGATCACCCATTTCACCGGAAAGTGGGGCAAGGAGAAGGGCAGCAACCACTACCTGCACGAGCTCTTCCCGCGCGGCGGACCGCAGAAGCAGGGCAACCGCCTCGCCGGCATCCGCCGTACCAAGGGCGAACATTGAGAACCATTAACCACAGAGACACAGAGGCACAGAGGAAAACTTTGTGACGCATTTCTCTGTGCCTCTGTGTCTCTGTGGTGAAAGGTTTTCGTGGCCATTCGCATAAGAAGCCGCTTCCATGCCGGCGGGCGCGAACGCACGATGGCGGAGCTCGCCAGCGTCGTCGCCATGCTGTCGTGGAAGCTTGCCGTCGCATCCATCCAGCGCATGCGCGAGGCGAAGTTCGACATCGACCTCGGCCAGCCTTACTTCGACTACGTCGTCGAGACCATGGCCTTCCACGCCCACTACGCCGACCGCGTCGCCTTCGGCAAGCTGGAGGCGGAGCAGCGCGGCGAATTCACCACCGCCCTGGCGCGGCGCATGGCCGAGGCCATCGAGGACAATGCCGACATGCTGCTGGCGGCGACCGAGCCGGGCGCCTGCGGCAGGCGCTTCCTCGAGGTCTTCAATGCCGCCGGCGCCGACTATGCCGACTATTCCTGCGACGAGAATGGTCCGGATTTCGGCTTCCGCCGCGCCTATGCCGCGCGCGTGCGCGAAGGCATGCCGGAGAAGGACAGGAACTGGGTGTACGACCAGGTCATGGAGATCGAGGCGCCGGAAGGCGTGCAGGCGATCAGGAAGACGCTCGACGGTCTTTTCGGCGGCGGCGAGCGGCCTTCGCGCCGCGCACGCGAAGGCGTTTCCGGAGAATGATTCCCGCCCACTTCGATCTCGATAACGCCGCCGCCTACGCCGCCTACGCCGCCTGGCGCGAGGCCAAGCTGGCCGCCCATCCGCGCCGCCTCGAAGACCTGCTGGTCGAAATCGCCGATCCGCGCAGGCTGACTTCTGCCGAGAAGGAAGCGCTGCTGGCGCGCTGCGCCGTCGCCAACATGGCGCTCTACGCCTCGGGCACCGGCACCGACCCGGACAAGGATATCCCGCGCCTGCTCAGCCGCCAGCTCGGCCTGCTCAACCTCGACGCCAACCGCCTCGCCGACGACGACGGCATCTCGCCGCTGGCGGTGGCGCCGGCCGGCACGCGCACCGAGTTCATCCCCTACACCGACCGCGGCATCAAGTGGCATACCGACGGCTACTACAACACCCTCGAGCGGCAGGTGCGCGGCCTGCTGCTGCATTGCGTGCAGAGCGCCGAATCCGGCGGCGAAAACCAGTTGATGGACCACGAGATCGCCTACATCCTGCTGCGCGACGAGAATCCCGACCACATCCGCGCCTTCATGGCGCCGGACGCCATGACCATCCCGCCGCGGCTGGAGGAGGGCGAAGTGGCGCGTGCGGCCCAGGCCGGCCCGGTATTCAGCGTCTATCCGGACGGCTACCTGCACATGCGCTACACGGCGCGCACGGTGAGCATCGAGTGGAAGGACGACGCCCGCACGCGCGCCGCCGTCGCCGCGCTGGATCGCCTCCTCGCCGACGCGGACAGCCCGTACGTCTTCCGCGGCCGCCTCGAGCCGGGCATGGGGCTGGTCAGCAACAACGTCCTGCACGACCGCGCCGCCTTCGCCGATTCGGACACGCAAAAGCGCCTGCTCTACCGCGCCCGCTACTACGACCGCATCGTGGATTCGCCGCCCCGCGGCGACTGACTTCTCCATGCAGTCGGCACCGCGCGAAATCGTCACGCCCTACCGGCCGATTCCGCTCGAGGTGCCGGAGGGCATGAAGCCCAACGAGTTCTTCAACTCGGCCGAGAACCTCGCCGACCTGGTGCACAACAACGGCCTGCTGGCGAATCCGGAAGGGCTGCTGTTCTACCGCAAGGCGATCGGCCACTCCAACCTGTTCGACGGCTCGATCATCTACGACACCTCGCAGAAGATCCTCGACCCGCTCGGCCGGCCGGTGCGGCGCACCCAGGTGCCGGAGCCGGTGCGACGCGTCTGGAACCGCATGAACGCGATCGCCATTGCCTTCATGCTCGAGCGCCATCCCGATCCGGCGCGCCACCTGGTCCTCGCCGGCGAAGCCAGCCTCGACGCCACCTGGCCGCTGACCGCCCCCGGCGTGCCCTCGATCCGCATGCTGCACAACCACTTCATCGTCTTCGACAAGGACGACCTCGCCGCCGCCGCCCATGCCGACCCCGACAACCCCAACCTCACCGACGGCGGCCAGCACTCGCTCTTCCAGACCCACATGCGCGAGGCCTACCGCGCCTTCTTCGCCGGACTCGAGCTCAGGCTGCTGGCGCCGTGCGAGCGCGGCGAATGCCGCCTGGCGCTCACCGGCTACCCGCAGGGCCTGCCAAGCTGGGAGGTGAAGGGCGGCGCGGCGGGACTGGCCGAGGTGCGCTTCTGGCACGAATACGACACCCTGCTGAAGGGCTTCCTCGACTTCTACCGCACGTTCTTCAGCCAGGTGTCGACGCGCAACGCGCCGATGCTGCCCGACCTGCATTTCCCGGCGCTGGTGGAAGAGCGGCTGCTCTTCGACAACGATTTCCTGAAGACGGCGAAGATGGTGCGCGACCGCTGCATCAAGGACGCCCGCTACGCCAACGCCATCCGCTGGCAGCCCGCCTTCAAGCAGCTCATCTACCGCAACGACGCGGGCCAGCTCATCGTCACGATCAGCCAGAATTCCATCGGCAACGCCATCACGGAACTCCTCGGCGTGGTGGTGAAGCGCGTGCCGGACGCCGACGCCTATGCGCGCGCCGAGCCGCAGCTGCTGGAGCAGTTGCTCGAAGTGCGCCGGCGCTTCATCGAGGCGGATCTGGGCGAGGGCATCGCCACGCCCTTCTGGCCGGCGCGGTAACTCAGGTCAGACAATCCTTCAGCGTTGCGACGGCGTAGCCGGCGGCTTCGAGTCCTTCGCGCAGCCTTCTCGCCGTCGCCACCGCCTCGGCATTGTCGCCATGCACGCAGACGCTGCCCGCCCGCACCGGCAGCCGTTGCCCGTTCACGCTGACGATTGAACCTTCTTCCAGCATGCGCAGCACGTGGGCGAGCGACGCTTCCGCGCCGTGGACCATGGCGTCCGGCCGGCTGCGCGGCACCAGCTGGCCGTCGTCGAGATAGGCGCGGTCGGCGAAGAGTTCCTCGACCACCGGGAGGCCCGCTTCGCGTCCGGCCACGGCGAGCTGCGACAGCGCCGGCGCCAGCAGGATGAGCGAGGCGTCGAAGGCGGCGACGGCGCGGCATACCGTGCGCGCCAGTTCCGGCTCGGCGCAGGCGGCGTTGTTGAGCGCGCCGTGCGGCTTGGCGTGGGCGAGCCGCATTCCCTCGGCCTGCGCCAGGCCGGCGAGCGCGCCGATCTGGTAGAGAATCGCCGCCTCCAGTTCATCCGGCGCCATGTCCATGCGGCGGCGGCCGAAGCCCTGCAGGTCGGGATAGGCCACATGCGCGCCGATGCCGACGCCGCGTGCCTTCGCCAGCCGCAGCGTGCGTCGCATCACGAGCGGGTCGCCGGCATGGAAGCCGCAGGCGATGTTGGCCGAGGAGACGATGGCGAGCAGTTCCGCGTCCGCGCCCATGCTCCAGGCGCCGAAGCTTTCGCCGAGGTCGGCATTGAGGTCGATCTTCATGGTTCCCCCGAATAATACGCGCCGCTGATCAGGTTGGCCGAATACAGCGCCGCCTCGTCGAGGCCGCCGGCCGGTGCGTACGGCGCGATGCCCTCGATCCACGCGGCCAGCCGCGCTTGCTGCGCGCGCAGGGCGGCGGCGGCCTCTTCGCGGCGGATGCAGGCAAAGCGCAGCGTGTCGCCCGGCAGCAGATGAGCGAGGCGCGGCAGGTCGGCGCGGATCGCCGTGGCGATCTTCGGGTAGCCGCCGACCGTCTGGCAGTCGGCCAGCAGCAGGATCGGCCGGCCGTCGGGCGGCACCTGGAGGGCGCCGGGCGCGACGCCGTCCGAGATTATTTCATCGCCGAAGCGATCGTCGTGCAGGAGCGGCGGCCCTTCGAGCCGCAGACCCATGCGGTCGGCTTCGCGGCTGACGCGGAATGTCTGCTCGACCAGCGCGCGCCGCGCCTCCGCCGTGAAATGATCGTCCTGCGGGCCGGGCAGCAGGCGGATCGGGCCGTCAGCATGCGCGAAGGCCGACTGGCGCCGTTCGCTGCCCGCGGCCTGAGCGGCGCCGACGGGCAGGCGGTCGCCGGCGGCCAGCGTGCGGCCATCAAGGCCGCCCATGCCGGCGCGCAGGTGGGTGGCGCGGCTGCCGAGCAGCGGCGGCGTGTCGATGCCGCCGGCAATGGCAAGGTAGGCGATGCCGCCGCGCACGGTGCCGATCCTCAGCTCCTCGCCATCCTCCAGCGTCAGGCTCTGCCACGGGCGAAAAGTCAGCTTCCCCGGGGCGGCGCGCATTACTTCACCCTCGGCCGCTCCGGCCAGCGCCACGCGCAGGCGGCCGCCCACGACGCGCAGCCGCGGCCCGGCCAGGCGCAACTCCAGTGCGGCGGCACCCGGCGCGTTGCCGACCAGCGCATTGGCGCAGGCGAGCCAGAGCGGGTCGAGCGCGCCGGAGAGGGCGATGCCGAAACGGCGAAAGCCGGGGCGGCCGGCGTCCTGCACTGTCGTGCCGAGGCCGCCGTCGACGACTTCGATCACTGCGGCCATGGTGCTTCCGGCGCGACGAGGAAGCGGGCGCGGTCAAGGCGGGCCTCGCGCTCCAGCCGGGCGAAAGCGGCGGCCTCGACCGCCTGCCACATCACCTCGTCGCCGGGCGCGAAGAGGGCCGGCGCGTCGGCGTCGTCCGGATCGAAGAGTTCCAGCGGCGTGCGGCCGATCAGGCGCCAACCGCCCGGGCTGGCGAAGGGGTAGATGGCGGCGAGCGTGCCGGTCACCGCCAGGCTGCGCGCGGGCACGGTCTTGCGCGGCGTCGCCAGGCGCGGCATGGCGAGGGCCTCGGGCAGTCCGCCCATATAAGGAAAGCCCGGCATGAAGCCGAGCATGTAAACACGGAACACCGTGGCGCACATGCGCGCCACCACGGCTTCTTCGCTCAGTCTGGCGTGCTGCGCCAGCGCCGCGAGATCCGGCCCGGCCTCGCTGCCGAAAAGGACGGGGATGCGCCAGCGCCGCCCCGCGACGGCGGCGGCGGGCGCGCCGGCTGCGATCTCCAGCAGGCGTTCGCCGAGCCTGTCGGCTTGCGGCAAGAGCGGATCGAAATGCACCGTGCAGGAGCGGAACGTCGGCACCCACTCGATCACGCCCGGCAGCGCCGCCCGTTCCAGGGCCTGCGCGAAGCCCATCACGCGGGCATGCAGGGCGGGGTCGACGGCGTCGCCGAACTCGACGGTCCATGCCGCGTCGCCGAGAGGCAGAAGCCTGGGCATGCGATCAGAAGGAAGTCGCCGCGCGCGCCGCCTGGTCGTAGCGGCCGGACAGCGTGCGCAGCACGCGCGCCAGTTCGGCCAGGCGCCGGTTTTCCTCCTCGGCGCCCGAGAAGCCGGGCATCAGACAGGCCTCGCGCACCTCGCGGTAGCGCAGGCACAATGCCGCGCCCTCGCGCGTGGTGGCAAAGAACACCTCCTTGCCGCGCTTGTTTCCGCCGACCAGCCCGGCGGCGGCGAGCTTCTTCAGCGAATACGAGACGACATGGGTGTCCTCGATATTGAGCACGAAGCAGACGTCGGCCAGGCGTTTCTCGCGGTCGCGGTGGTTGACGTGGTGCAGCACCAGCACGTCGGTCGGCGTCATGTCCTTGTAGCCGGCGGCGGCCATGCAGCGGATCATCCAGCGGTCGAAGGCGTGACCGGCGATGATCATGCCGAACTCGAACTCCGAGAGTTCGGGCGATTTCTCCGAGACGAGGTGCGAGGAGGAAACGATGCGCTGCGCCGCCTCGGCGAGGGACTTCGTCGCGGCGGGCGCGGATCGGGCAGGGCTGCGCTCGCGGGCCATGGCGGCTCCTTTCATGCGGGGTCGTCCGCATTGTAAAAATGAAGTTGACAACGTGTCAATAAATTATTAACGTTTCGCACACGTTTTACAACAAAACCCTTTCACCCGAACGACACGAGGAGGATTTATGAAGCAGAGGAGCGTGATGTCGCTGCTGGCCGGAGCCGCCCTGGCGCTGGCCGCGTCCGGCGCCGCGGCGCAGACCAAATGGGACATGCCGACCGCCTACCCGGCGGCCAACTTCCACACCGAGAACATCCAGCAGTTCGCCGCCGACGTCGACCGCGCGACGGGCGGCAAGCTGAAGATCACCGTGCATCCGGGCGGCTCGCTGTTCAAGGCCAACGAGATCAAGCGCGCCGTGCAGGGCGGCCAGGCGCAGATCGGGGAAGTGCTGATCTCCAACTTCTCCAACGAGGACGCCCTGTACGGCGTCGACACCATTCCCTTCCTCGCCACCAGCTACGCGGAGGCGAAGAAGTTGTGGGCCGCCTCGAAGGCCGCGACCGAATCGCGCCTGGCGAAGCAGGGCATCAAGGTGCTGTACTCCGTGCCGTGGCCGCCGCAGGGCATCTTCAGCGCCAAGCCGGTGAACGCCGCCGCCGATCTCAAGGGCGCCAAGTGGCGCGCCTACAATCCCAACACCAGCCGCATCGCCGAGCTGGTCGGCGCGCAGCCGGTGACCATCCAGGCCGCCGAACTGTCGCAGGCGCTGGCCACCGGTGCCGTCACCGCCTTCATCACCTCCGGCGCCACCGGCTACGACAGCAAGGTGTGGGAGCAGATCAAGTATTTCTACGACACCCAGGCCTGGCTGCCCAAGAACCTCATCATCGTCAGCCAGAAGGCGTTCGACGCCCTCGACAAGCCGGCGCAGGAGGCGGTGCTGAAGGCCGCCGCAGCGGCCGAGGCGCGCGGCTGGAAAACGAGCGAGGAGAAGACCAAGTTCTACCTCGATCAATTGGCCAAGAACGGCATGAAGGTCGCGGCGCCCTCGGCGCAGCTGAAGGCCGACTTGAAGAAGGTCGGCGATGCCATGATCGCCGACTGGGTCAAGCAGGCCGGCGCCGACGGCAAGGCGGTGCTGGACGCGTTCCGCAAATAAGGTACGCCGGGAATCCCCCCATCCCCCCTTTGACAAAGGGGGGGCGAGGGGGGATTTGACGGCCTTCGGGCAGAATAGGCGCTCGATCAGGAGAAAAGCCCATGCGTCCCCGCCTCGACCGCCTCTTCACCTGGGCCGGCTGGCTTGCCGGGCTTTTCCTGATCGCCACGCTGGCCACGGTGCTGGCCTCGATCTTCGGTCGCTTGTTCAATATCAGGGTGACCGGCGTCGACGCCTACGCCGGCTATTGCATGGCGGCATCGAGTTTCCTGGCGCTCGCCCACACCCTGCGCCGCGGCGAGCACATCCGCGTTACCCTCATTCTCAACCACCTCGGGCCGAAGGCGAATCGCGCGCTGGAGATTTTCTGCCATGCCGCGGCGCTCGCGCTCTCCGGTGCGCTGGCCTGGTATTCCGCGCGCCTGGCCTGGCAGTCCTGGCAGTTCCACGACATCTCCACCGGCCTCGATGCCACGCCGCTGTGGATTCCGCAACTCGGCATGGCGGCGGGCACGCTGCTGTTCTGCCTGGCCTTCGCGCAGGATATGCTCGACCTCCTGCATGGCCAGTCCCTGCGCGCCGCGCGCGAGGGCGACACGCCGGCGCATATCGAATAATGGAACTCTTCATCACCGTTGCGCTGATCGTCCTGCTCTTCGTTCTGCTCGGCTCGGGCGTGTGGATCGGGCTGGCGCTCACCGGCGTGGCCTGGATCGGCATGGAGCTGTTCACCTCGCGCCCGGTCGGCGACAGCATGGCGGTGACCATCTGGGGCGCCTCCTCGTCGTGGACGCTCACCGCGCTGCCGCTCTTCGTCTGGATGGGCGAGATCCTCTTCCGCACCCGGCTCTCGGAGGACATGTTCCGCGGCCTGGCGCCCTGGCTGGAGCGCCTGCCCGGCCGGCTGCTCCACACCAACATCATCGGCTGCACCATCTTCGCCGCCGTCTCCGGCTCGTCGGCCGCCACTTGCGCCACCATCGGCAAGATGACCCTGCCCGAGCTGAAGAAGCGCGGCTATCCGGAGGACATCACCATCGGCACCCTGGCCGGCGCCGGCACGCTGGGGCTGCTCATTCCGCCCTCGATCATCATGATCGTCTACGGCGTCACCGCCAACGTCTCCATCGCCCGGCTGTTCATCGCCGGCGTGCTGCCGGGCCTCTTGCTGGCCGGACTGTTCATGGCCTACACCATCGTCTGGGCGCTGACGCACCCAGGCGCCATCCCGGAGCCCGATGTGCGCCTGACGTTCCTGCAGAAGGTGCATGCCTCGCGCCATCTGATTCCGGTGGTGACGCTGATCGCCGCCGTGCTCGGCTCGATCTACACCGGCCTGGCCACGGCCACCGAGGCGGCGGCCCTCGGCGTGGTCGGCGCGCTCGTCATCGCCGCCGCGCAGGGCGTGCTCGGCTGGTCCAACTTCCGCGACAGCCTGCTCGGCGCCACCCGCCTGTATTGCATGATCGCCCTGATCCTCGCCGGTGCCGCCTTCCTTACGCTCTCCATGGGCTACATCGGCCTGCCGCGCCGGCTCGCCGAGTGGATCGGCGGACTGGGCTTGAGCCCGCTTGCCCTGATCCTCGCCCTGATGGTGTTCTACATCCTGCTCGGCTGCTTCCTCGACGGCATCTCGATGGTGGTGCTGACCATGGGCGTGATCCTGCCGACGGTGGAGCGCGCCGGCATCGACCTGATCTGGTTCGGCATCTACCTGGTGCTGGTGGTGGAGATGGCACAGATCACGCCACCGGTGGGCTTCAATCTTTTCGTGCTGCAGGGCATGACCAGGAAGGAGATCACCTGGGTCGGCAAACAGGCCGCGCCGATGTTCGCGCTGATGGCCGCCGCCGTCTTGCTGATCTATTTCTTCCCGGACATCATCACTTGGTTGCCTAAACACATGAGCTGATACGAAGACGCCGATGTCCTACACCCCGCCATCCTATCTTTCCCGCGAGAACGTCGGCCCCTGGGAGACCTATCTCGAACAGGTCGAGCGCGTCGCGCCCCACCTCGACCGGCATCTCACGCCCTGGATCGAGACCCTGCGCCGGCCCAAGCGCTCGCTCATCGTCGACGTGCCGATCAAGCTCGACGGCGGCGAGGTGGCCCACTTCGAGGGCTATCGCGTGCACCATAACCTGTCGCGCGGTCCTGGCAAGGGTGGTGTTCGGTTTCATCCCGACGTGACGCTGTCGGAAATGATGGCGCTGGCGGCCTGGATGACCATCAAGAATGCCGTCGTGCAGGTGCCCTACGGCGGCGCCAAGGGCGGCGTGCGCGTCGACCCGAAGAAGCTCTCGCCGGACGAACTGGAACGCCTGACGCGGCGCTACACCATGGAGATCAACGTCCTGCTCGGCCCCGACCGCGACATCCCGGCGCCCGACGTGAACACCAACGAGCAGGTGATGGCCTGGATGATGGACACCTATTCCATGAACCAGGGCCGCACCGCGACGGGAGTGGTCACCGGAAAACCGCTTTCGCTCGGCGGCAGCCTCGGCCGGCACGATGCCACCGGCCGCGGCGTCTTCATCTGCGCGCGCGAGGCGGCGAGCAAGCTCGGCATTTCCATAGCGGGAGCCCGCGTCGCCGTGCAGGGCTTCGGCAACGTCGGTGCGGCGGCGGCACGGATCTTTGCCGATCACGGCGCAAAGATCGTCGCGCTGCACGATGAGAACGGTGCGCTGCACTGCGAGGCCGGCCTCGATACGGGTGCGCTTGCCGCCCACCACGTTTGCGCTGGCGGCATCTCCGGGTTCGCCGGTGCCGAAGCGATCACCGCTGCTGAGTTCTGGCGTCTGCCCTGCGACTTTCTGATTCCTGCAGCGGTCGAAAACCAGATTACCGCCGATAACGCCGGCGCGGTCGCCGCCAGGGTCGTCGTCGAGGGCGCCAACGGCCCGACCACGCCGGCCGCCGACCGGATTCTGAGCGAGCGCGGAATCGTCGTGGTGCCCGACGTCGTCGCCAACGCCGGCGGCGTCACGGCGAGCTACTTCGAGTGGGTGCAGGACATCTCCAGCTTCTTCTGGAGCGAGGCTGAGATCAACCAGCGCCTCGACCGCATCATGACGGAAGCCTTCAACGGCATCTGGGCGCTGGCCGAAGCGCGCCGCCTGCCGCTGCGCACCGCCGCCTTCGTTGTCGGCTGCAACCGGGTGCTGGAAGCACGCGCGCTGCGCGGGTTGCATCCCTGAAGCAGGGCCGCCGGAAACAAATCCTTACACACTTTACAAATCATCGGTCGTTTCAGGCCCTGGCCGCGCGTTGAACTCCTTGCGCACGCTGCGCCGATTCCGGCGCAGGCGCAATGGAGAACGCAAATGAAGCCAAGACTTCCGACAAACATCGCACTGCTCGCCGCCGTGCTGGCCGCGCCGGCCCTCGCCGGCTGCGTCGTCACGGCCAGCACGCCGGGCCATGTCCGCCACGGCCCGGTCGTCGTCGTGGCGGCGCCGCCGCCGCCGCGCGTCGAGGTGATCGGCGTCGCGCCCTATCCGGGCTACGTCTGGATCCGCGGCTACTGGACCTGGAACGGCCACAGGCATCACTGGGCCCCCGGCCACTGGGCGGCCCCGCGCCACGGCCACCGTTATGTGCCGCATCGCTGGGAAAAGCACAACGGCCACTGGCGCGAGCATCCCGGCCGCTGGGAGAAGCACGACGACCGGCGCGACCGGCACGATCGCCACGGCCGCAACGATCATCGCGATCGGCACTGAGGCAGGCCAGACCCTCCCGCCGCCGGATCGCGGGCAGGGTGCGGCTAATCCTTCCGGGTTTTCCCCGCCAGCATTGACTTGAGGTCGGCGAACGGCGAGTGGGTGGCGCCGCCGCCCGCCTGCCCGCTCGTGCCGCCGCCCGCCGCTTCCAGCAGCCGCTGGTGCTCGTTGTCGTGGCAGTAGAGGCAGAGCAGCTCCCAGTTGCTGCCGTCGGGCGGGTTGTTGTCGTGGTTGTGGTCGCGATGGTGCACCGTCAGCTCGCGCAGGTTGGCGTGCGTGAACGTGCGCGCGCAGCGGCCGCAGACCCAGGGATAGATCTTCAGCGCCCGCTCGCGGTAGCCCTGTTCGCGCTGCTCCGCCGCGCGGCGCGCCGCGAGCACGATGCGATCGACCTTGTCGGTGGGTTTCATGGCGAAAGTCAGCCGCCGCGGGACGGCGCGGCAAACCGGGCGCCGCGCGCGGCGAGCAGTTCGCGCAGCGTCGAGCGGTGGCAGCGCGCCTCGTCCTCGCAGTAGCAGCCGACCGAGAAGTCCGCCGTGTGCGAAAGCGCGGCGAGGAGATCCAGCGCGCGGGCGGCCTCCGGCGCCGCCATCTCGGCGCGGTATTTCCTGGCGAAGGCCGCCCACTGCGCCGGCGTCTTCGCCTCCTGCGCGAACTTCACCGTCTCCGCGCCCGGCGCGAGGTTGGGAAACCAGACGTCGTACCAGTCGCCGCTGGCGAATTCAGATTTCGGCACGCCGCGCGGCGGGCGCCGCACCGTGCCGATGCGCAGGCCTTCGCCTTTCGCCCTCGGCGTTCCAAGTCTGACGATGCGGATTGCCATGATGCGCTCCCGGGACAGGGGGAAAATCGGTCTCTGCGCTGCGGCGACATTGTGCCCCGGCGAGCGCTTTGCGGCTACCTGCCGCCGCGCAGCCGGTTCAGCTGCCGGCGGTCGCGCTTGGTGGGGCGCCCCTTCATGTCGGCCTGCGGCAGCGGCGCCAGCCGGCGCAGTTCCGCCGCCTCCGCGCGCTTCCTCGCGCCCTCCGGCGTCTCCCGGTAGAGCAGCCGGGCCTCGGCGGCGGGGCGGCGCTGGGCGTTGAAGCCCAGCACGTCCACTTCCCAATCCTCGCCCTCTGTGCGGATGTGGAGCCGGTCGCCCGGCTTCAGTTCCTTCGCCGGCTTGGCGGCGACGCCGTTCAGCTTCACCCTGCCGCCCTCCGCCGCCGCGGCTGCCTGGCTGCGGGTCTTGTAGAAGCGCGCGGCCCAGAGCCATTTGTCCAGGCGCATCAGTGGTGCGTGATGAATTCCAGGTCCGTATCGAGGCCGGTGACGGCATCCAGCACCTTTTCGACGACCTCGACATCGACGTCCGACCATTCGGCTTCGGTGTCGCCGGAGGTCGTCGCCAGGGGCGCCAGGTCGAAGTCGACGAAGGTGTCGCCGATCTTCAGCACGGTGATGCCCGAAGGATGCCGGGTCACCTCCCAGTCATCGGGCACTTCCAGCTCGGCATGTATCTTGACGACCAGTTTTTTCATCGGTTTTCCAAATCAAAAGGGTACTGCGGACAATACAGCAATCGCCAGCACCAGGGTTGCCGCGGCCAGCCAGAGCGTGCGCTTGCGGTTGGCCTCGATGCGCTTGATGAGCTGCGCGTTCTGCTCGGCGAGTTCCTTGATCAGTTCGGAGGAGGCGAGCATCTGCTGGTTCAGGTCGGACACCGCCGCCTCCAGCGCGGCGGCGCGGGCCTCCAATGCCTCCAGGGTATGCGGCTCGTGCGCTACGGCCGGCTGCGCGCCAGCATCCGGGTCCTCGCCCTCAGCGCGCTGCTTGCCCACCGCGTTCCACAGCTTCTTCGCACCCTCGGCCACCTTCGGCGCATTTTTGATGACCTCGGTCCAGGGGACGCTTTGCAGGATCGTGAGCCAGCCGATTGCCATTGAGTTGCCTCCTGTGGCGGCGCCGGAGTGAAAAGTCAGTCGCTGCGGGTCGGCGAATTAAAGCCGGCTGACAAGCGGATATTGTTCGGGGTGGAAGACCGACTCCACCGCGAGATCCACGTCGAGATCGGGCCAGTAGAGATGCTGGCTGGAGGGAAGCCGGACGTTCACCAGCTTGCCGATCGGGGCATCCCGGAACCAGGGGAACTGCTCGAAGGGCAGGAAGGCCTCTCGCTCGCCGAGCAGCAACCAGAAGCCGTGCCTTGAGACGTTGGTGACCTCAACCGCCGAAATGCCCTTGCCAAGCGCTGCGGATGTCATGTTCGTGCTCCTGAACCAGGCGAAGCGTTTCGCCAATCTCCCTCTGCGACAGGCCATAATTCCGCGCCAGTTCGATAACCGGCTCAATCCGGAATTTCGCCTCCCCGTTCGGGCCCATGACAGGAACGTGCATCCTGGGCTCCTCGCGCGAGAAGAAGCAGAAACGATAGCCGCCTGCGCGAAATACGGTCGGGCTCACGGGGAAATCATACTCTCGCCCGCAGATGGAGTGCCAGTCGCATGAGCGTGGCCGGGAAGTCAGTCCCGGCGGGACGGCGCTTCACCCGCCCTTGAGCTTCGCGGTGACCTCGGCGTCGCTCAGCGGCGCGCCGGCCCACACCATCGCCTTGGATGCACCGGCGCCCGCCGCCAATTCCCGAAACACGCGATCCTCGATTTGCGTTAGCCCGCCTTCGAGTTTATCCATCGGATGCACCAGCATCTCGGTCTTGAGCGCCAGGCCGGCGCCACGCGCCCGGTCGGCGAGCGCCTTCAGGCAGGCCTGCGCCGCCGTGAAGTCGCCAACCAGCATGCGCGGATGAGAGAAGGGCGTCTGCGCGACGGCCTGGACCGTGCGGTCTTCGCCGACGTTGCGGACATCGATGCGGTTCTCGCGAATCTGCACGTAGAGGGTGCGCTTGAACATGGATGTGGCGTGGCGGGAAAAGTCAGTCTGCGCAGGACGGCGCCATCAGCGCCGATACTCGCGCATCGCCGGGTTGAGGCGGTCGATGTCCGCCTGCACCTGCTCGCGGCTGCGCTCGTAGACGATCTCGCGCCCCATCACGCTGCCGGCGTAGGCGAGCCCGTTGCGCGTCGGCGACAGCTCGCACTTCATGCTGTGCTGGCCCTCGCCGATCACCACCGTGATGCCGCTCGCCCGCTTGTTGAAGACGACGACGTCCATGGTCTGGCCGGACTGGGTGATTCTGACTTTGATTTTTTCGGTGTTCATCGGTTGCGGTCTTATTATTGAAGCTTGCCGGAGTTGTATTCGACGAGCCTCATCCAGTCGATCAATCCGTTTGGGCAGAAGCGCGTCACGAACTGCGCAGTAAAGTCATTGAGCTTCGCGGTGTATATCTCTTCCAGCGCTTCGTTCTTTTCCTTGGATAGATGGCCGATGGGTTCAATGATGTCTGTATAGAGGGTTGTGCTACCCCCCGAAATCAGTTCCCAGAACCGCTGCCCGCACAGTTTCTGATGCGTACCTTTCTCGCAGGCGTTGTCTTTGCCGTAGCAGCAGCCTTCTATAAACTTGATGTTCAGGCTTCTACCGCCGCCGGAAGTATGCAGGGTTTTCTTCGCATCGTGAAAATTCCGTATCATGGCCTTGATCTGATTGGCGTTGCCCCAGTTCGGTCCTGACTTGATGCTGATGAGGTATTTGTCCGACCCATCCTCGAAATCGAGGTCGATCCCCCGGGTGCCGGATTTACGTCCTCCGAATACTTGCTGGCAAACGTGAATCGCGACCATCTCCAAGAAGTTGCCAAATACCGTTTCTTCACCTGATGAAACCGTGGCATCCAAAATGGCCTTGATGAAATCGTTGGCAGTTTGTGTGCGCTTCGCTTTGAAGAGATAGGGGTTCTTCCTCTTCAGGATGTTTTCCAAAGTCAGCGCTTGGAGCTTGGCAAGCTTCTTGTCGTGAAATACCGGGCCAATGTGGTCTTGAATAAAGCGTGCCACCTCATTGAGGTCAAGCGGATTCCGGCTCATGCTGTTTGCCGGCTTTTCCGGACATCGTATTTGCGCCTTTCTTCAAGCAGAACAAGCTGAGGCGTGGCCAGTTCAGAGCGCGCCAGTTCGACATATTCAGGCTGAATCTCGATCCCTACGGCGTTTCGACCCAGGCGCTTGGCGACGCGGATAGTGGTGCCTGAGCCCATGAAGGGGTCCAGAACCGTATCGCCTTCTTGAGTGAACAACTTGATGAACCATTCCGGCAATGCCTCTGGAAAAACCGCGCTGTGCTTGCGATTTGAGCACTCTGTGGCGAGATTCAGCACATTGGTCGGGAAAGCCATGCTGCGCGAAATCCAATTCTCAATTTTTTTCCCAAAGCCGCTGCCAACCCTCGATTCGTCGCGAACACGATCAGTCGTCGAAAGATTCTTCAGGCGCGCCTTGGCCCAATCTCCCATGGGAACCATGACCTCTTCCTGGTACATATTGAATTGCCGTGCCTTGTTGAACTGGAGCAGGCGTTCCCATGCATCCCGAAAGCGGTTGGGCCACTTTCCCGGATAGCAGTTCTTCTTGTGCCAGATGAGTTCCTCCGTCCACAGCCAGCCCTGGCGCCGCATTTCGAGGATGAGTTCCAGCACGTAGGTGTGCCGCTCGCCGCTGACGACGCGCTCCTTGATGTTGAGGATGAACGTGCCAGTCGGTTTCAGTACGCGAAGCAACTCGCGGGTGATTGGCAGAAACCACGCGACGTATTCGTCGGGCGCCACGCCACCGTAGGTATGCTTGCGCTGGTCTGCGTAGGGGGGAGAGGTGACAATCAGGTCTATGCTGTTATCGGGGAGCCCTTGCAGCACACGAAGGCAATCGCCCTCGGCTATCTCGATATGAGTTGGCATGGGTTTCTATCGTGATCCGGTAATAACGGCACCCATTCTAAGTTTCCCCTGGCTCAACAGGTGAGCCAGGGGAATGGTCGAAAGCCGGCCTCATGGCCGGTCAGGCGCGACTTACCCGCAAGCCCCCACCGCGCCGCAGGCGCTGCAGAAGTCGCAGCCGTCCTTCTTGATCACGGTGTAGTTGCCGCATTCCTTGCAGAGGGCGCCCTGCATGACCTTCGGCGCGCTGGCTTCGCGCGGGGCTTCGAGGATGCCCATCTCGCGCGTCGGGTAGCCGTTCTCGTCGAGGATGCCGAGCATGGCGTAGCGGTGCATGATCAGGCGCGCGATGTAGGCCACGGTCGAGGGCCAGTTCTGCTGCTTGCGCGTGCCGGGCACGAAGGCCATGAAGTCGCCGAGCGGTTCGGGGTAGTTGAGCAGCTTGCGCAGCTTCATGCCGATCCAGGCCGGGTCCATCACGCGCATGTCGAGCGAGAGGATGTGCGAGAGACCGTCGAGCGCGCGCGGGTAGTTGCCCGAGAGCCACATCGAGTAGGGCCGGGTGACGCCGTCGGGCAGGGTGATTTCCTTCAGGCCGAGGACGAAGTCCTCGCCCGAGGCGGGGTTCTGGATGTCCACCGTCCAGGAGAGCGTGCCGTCGGTGCCGGTCTTCGGCTCCAGCAGGCTGAACATGGAATCGAGCACCGGCGTCGGCACTTCCGCGTCGAGGCTGCCGCACAGCTGCTCGACGCGGTAGCGCACCACCTGCGCCACGGCGGCGACGACGCCGGGCATGCGCTTGCTCTCGCCGTGGGGCGGGAAGTGCATGTCGAACATCTCTTCGCCGCGGGTGCGGGCGAGGGTGTCGAGCTTGAGCTTGAGCCAGGCGCGATCCTGCGCGCGCATGTCCATCGACAGGGTCTTGGCGACGGCGCCGAGGCCGCGCGGCTGCTCGGAGCCGTTGACCCACACCTCGAAGGGCACCGGCTTGGCGTGCTGCTCGATGTGGCCGACGAAGAGGGCGAACTCGCCGTGCGGCGTCTCGATCATGTAGGTCCATGCCGAGTTGCCGTCGGTCATGCGCGGGCGACCGGGCCAGCGCAGGCTGGAGAGCACCGGCGCCGGCAGGCTCTTGATGACGAGGCGGCGGTTGGCGTCGCTGAGCTTGACGTCCTGCGGCTGTTTCTTCTCGGCGCTGGCGCCGCTCTCGACGGAGAGCACGGCGCCGAGCACCTTGTTGGGCCGGTAGGTGGCCAGCCCCTTGAGGCCGGACTTCCAGGCCGCGAGGTAGAGGTCCTCGAAGTCGGCGTAGGGGTAGTCCTCCGGCACGTTCACCGTCTTCGAGATGCTGGTGTCGATGTAGGGGGCCACGGCCGCCACCATCGACTCGTGCGCCTGCGCCGAGATCTCCAGCGCGGTGACGAAGTAGGGCGGCAGTTTTTCCATGTCGCCGCCGAGGTACTTGTACAGGCGCCAGGCGTAGTCCTCGACCGAGTACTGCTTGTGGGTGCCGTCGGCCATGCGCTTCTTGCGCGTGTAGGTCCACGAGAAGGGCGGCTCGATGCCGTTGGAGGCGTTGTCGGCGAAGGCCAGCGAGATGGTGCCGGTCGGGGCGATCGACAGCAGGTGCGAGTTGCGGATGCCGTGCTTGCGGATCTGCTCCTTGATCTCGGCCGGCAGGCGCGAGGCGAAGTTGCCGCCGGAGAGATACAGGTCGGCGTTGAAGAGCGGGAAGGCGCCGCGCTCCTTGGCCAGCTCGACCGAGGCGAGGTAGGCGCGGTCGCGCATGAAGGCCGAGATCTCGGTGGCCTTGGCGCGCGCTTCCGGCGTGTCGTAGCGCAGGCCGAGCATGATCAGGGCGTCGCCGAGGCCGGTGAAGCCCAGCCCGATGCGGCGCTTGGCGGCGGCCTCGGCCTGCTGCTGCGGCAGCGGCCAGTGGGTGGCGTCGAGGACGTTGTCGAGCATGCGGGTGGACAGCTCGACGACGCGGCCGAAGCCGGCGTAGTCGAACTCGGCCTCGGGCGTGAACGAGTGCGTGACGAAGCGGGTCAGGTTGATCGAGCCCAGGCAGCAGCAGCCATAGGGCGGCAGCGGCTGCTCGGCGCAGGGGTTGGTGGCCTCGATGGTCTCGCAGTAGTTGAGGTTGTTGTCGCGGTTGATGCGGTCGAGGAAGAGGATGCCCGGCTCGGCGTGGTCGTAGGTCGAGCGCATGATCTGGTCCCACAGCTCGCGCGCGCGCACCTTGCGGTACACCCAGCAGCCGTCCTCGCGCCGGTAGGCGCCGGCGGCCTTGATGTCGGCCGAGGGCTCGGCCCTGTGCGCCAGCTCGACATCGCCGTCGCGCTCGACCGCCTCCATGAAGACGTCGGTGACGCCGACCGAGATGTTGAAATTGGAGAGGTCGCCCTTGTCCTTGGCGTGGATGAACATCTCGATGTCGGGATGGTCGCAGCGCAGCACGCCCATCTGGGCGCCGCGGCGGGCGCCGGCGGATTCGACCGTCTCGCAGGAGCGGTCGAAGACGCGCATGTAGGACACCGGGCCGGAGGCGCGCGAGTGCGTGCCCTTGACGAAGGCGCCGACCGGGCGGATCGAGGAGAAGTCGTAGCCGACGCCGCCGCCGCGGCGCATGGTCTCGGCCGCCTGCGAGAGGGCGGTGTAGATGCCGGGGCGGTCGTCGACGATCTCGGAGATGGAGTCGCCCACCGGCTGCACGAAGCAGTTGATCAGCGTCGCCTGGAGATCGGTGCCGGCGGCGGAGTTGATGCGGCCGGCCGGCACGAAGCCATGCTCCTGCGCCTCGAGGAAGCGTTTTTCCCATTGGTGGCGTTTGTCCTCCGCCTCCATGGCGGCCAGCGCGCGCGCCACGCGGGCGCGCACCTCATGCACGTTCTGTTCGTTGCCTTTGGCGTATTTCTCGAGCAGGACTTCGCCGGAAATCTCTTGTTCTGCAGGTAGGGTGTTGTCGTCGCGTAGCTTTGTCTGGTGGTGGTTCGAAGACAGAGTCGTGCTCATCTGTTTTTTTCTCCGTAGTTCGGGTTGATTCTGACCGGGGTTCAATATACTTCTTCGATCCGGTCATGTGAACAGGTTTTTCAAAATATTTATCCTATATATAACAATAGGATACGGAATTCTCTTGTGTAATCAATGAGAAATGCCCACTAGATATAGTATGTCGCACCGCACACAAGGACTGGCGCGGGATTCCGGCGATTCAGGGGCCCTTTCGGGACGCCTCCGGCTCGCCGATGTCATATAAAACCGGCCGCGACAGCTCCGGCTGCAGGGTCGCGTGGCCGATATCGAAGTCATCGCGCAGCCGTTCGCGCAGGTCGGCCAGGATGCGCGGCCAGGCCGCGAGGTCGCGCACCACGATGTGGGCGGAGAGGGCGGCCTGGCGCGAGGAGAGCGACCAGATGTGCAGGTCGTGCACCGATTCCACGCCCTCGACGGCGGCCATGCGGCGGCCGACCTCCGTCAAAGTCAGCTCCGGCGGCACGCCTTCGAGCAGGGCATGCACGGCCTCGCGCGCCAGGCGCAGGGTGGAGAAAAGGATCAGGGCGCAGATCAGGAGCGAGAGCAGCGGGTCGGCCGGCGTCCAGCCGGTGAAGTGGATGACGAGGCCGGAGGCCAGCGCCGCCGCCGAGCCGGCCAGGTCGCCCAGCACGTGCAGCAGGGCGGCGCGGGTGTTGAGCGTCTTCTCGCCGTGGGCCAGCAGCCAGGCCACGCCGAGGTTCACCAGCAGGCCGACGAGGGCCACCGCCGTCACCGCCAGGCCCTGCACCGGCACGGGATGCAGCAGGCGGTCGGCCGCGCTCCAGGCGATGCCGAGGATCACCGCCAGCATGAAACCGGCGTTGCCCAGCGCGGCGAGGATTTCGATGCGCTGCAGGCCGAAGGTCAGCCGCGCCGTCGGCGGCCGCCGCGCCGCCCAGGCGGCGGAGGCGGCGATCGCCAGCGCCAGCGCGTCGGTGAGCATGTGGCCGGCATCCGAGAGCAGGGCGAGCGAGCCCGCCCACCAGCCGGCGCCGGCTTCCACCGCGGCGTAGAGCAGCGTGACGCCGAGCGCCAGCGGCAGGAAGGCGGCGTGGCCGTGGTGATGGTGGGAATGGTCGTGGTTCATGGAATCGAAAGCATTTAACCACGGAGGACACGGAGAGCACGGAGAAAACCACAAAAGCAAATCCGGGTTTTCCCCTTCTCTCCGTGCCCTTCGTGTGCTCCGTGGTTCAGGCTTTTATCCTTACTGGGCGAGCAGTTTCGTTGCATGCTGCGCGATCATCCATTCCTCGTTGGTGGGCAGGACGAGGACGTCGACCGTGCTGTCCGCCGTCGCGATCCAGCGGGCCTGGCGGGCGTTGGCCACTTCGTCGAGCCGCAGGCCGAGCCACGCGGCCTGACGGCAGACCTTTTCGCGCACCGGCGCGGCGTGCTCGCCGATGCCGGCGGTGAACACCAGGGCGTCGAGGCCGCCGAGCGCCGCCGCCAGCGAACCCAGTTCGCGCGCGATGCGGTAGCAGAACAGATCGACCGCCTCCGCCGCCTCCGGCGTCGCGCTGTCGAGCAGCGCGCGCATGTCCTGGCTGACGCCGGAGACGCCGAGCAGGCCGGACTCCTTGTAGAGCAGCCGGGTCAGGGCGTCGGCATCCATGCCGTGGAACGTCATCAGGTGCAGCAGCACGCCGGGGTCGATGGCGCCGCAGCGGGTGCCCATCATGAGGCCGTCGAGGGCGGTGAAGCCCATCGTCGTGGCGACGCTGCGCCTGTCCTTCATGGCGCACATCGAGGCACCGTTGCCGAGGTGGGCGACGACGATGCGGCCTTCGGCCCGCCCGCCCAGGTGCTGCGGCAGCACGTGGGCGATGTATTCGTAGGAGAGGCCGTGGAAGCCGTAGCGCTTGATGCCGGCCTCCGACAGGCGCCGCGGCAGGGCGAAGCGGCGCGCCAGTTCGGGCTGGGCCGCGTGGAAGGCGGTGTCGAAGCAGGCCACCTGCGGCACGCCGGGCAGCAGCCGGGAGAGGGCGCGGATGCCGGCGACGTTGTGCGGCTGGTGCAGCGGCGCCAGCGGGATGAAGCCGGCCAGCGCGTCGACGTCGGCGGGCGTCAGCCGCACCGGCGCGGCGTAGCGCTCGGCGCCGTGCACGACGCGGTGGCCGACCGCGGCGATCCGCCAGGCGTCATCCCACGGGGATTTCCTTCGGTCATCGTGTTCGTCGAGCCAGCGCACGAGGAGGTCGAGGCTGCGCGGGTGCTGCGCTTCGGCGGGGAGACCCGCCAGCTCGGCGAAAGTCAGTTCCGCCAGCACGGCGCCGCCGGCGTCCCTGGCCTTCAGGCGCGGCTGGGCGCCGATGCCGTCGAGCTCGCCGCGCAGCACGGCCTGCTGTTGCAGCGGGTCGGCAAGCGCGAAGAGGGCGAACTTGATGCTCGAGGAGCCGGCGTTGATGGTGAGGATGGCGTCGGTCATGGTGATCGATCCGTCATTCCCGCGAAAGCGGGAATCCAGCAGTCTGTCCGACCCTGGATCTCCGCTTGAGCGGGGATGACTAGGTGGTCTTCGCGGCTTTCCGCTTCGCATGCGCCATCAGCAGCGCGATGGCGCAGGAGGCGGCGCGGGTTTCGGCAGTGTCGGCGCGGCTGGTCAGCACGATCGGCACGCGGGCGCCGACCACCACGCCGGTCATCAGCGCCTCGGCCAGGTATTCGAGCTGTTTCGCCAGCATGTTGCCGGATTCGAGGTCGGGCACCAGCAGGATGTCGGCGCGGCCGGCCACGGCGGAGAGGATGCCCTTGGTCTTGGCGGCGACGATGGAGATGGCGTTGTCGAAGGCCAGCGGGCCGTCGAGCACGCCGCCCGTGATCTGGCCGCGGTCGGCCATCTTGCACAGGGCGGCGGCATCCAGCGTGGCGCGCATCTTCGGCGTCACCGTCTCGACGGCGGCGAGGATCGCCACCTTCGGCTCGACGATGCCCAGCACGATCGCCAGGTCGATGGCGTTCCTGGCGATGTCGGCCTTGCATTCGAGGTCGGGATCGATGTTGATGGCGGCGTCGGTGATGAGCAGCGGCTTCGGGTAGGTCGGCACGTCGGCGAGGAAGACGTGGCTGATGCGCCGCTCGGTGCGCAGGCCGGTGGCGGCGTCGACCACCTCGCCCATCAGCTCGTCGGTATGCAGCGAGCCCTTCATCAGCGCCTCGGCGCGGCCTTCGCGCGCCAGCGCCACCGCCCGCGCCGCCGCGGCGTGGCTGTGCTCGACGTCGATGATGGCGATGCCGGCGAGGTCGATGCCTTCCTGCCCGGCCACCGCGCGGATCTTCGCCTCGGGGCCGACCAGGGTCGGGATGATGAGGCCGGCTGCGGTCGCCTCGATCACGCCGAGCAGGGATTCGCGGTCGCAGGGATGCACCACGGCCATGGGGATCGCCTCGAGGCCGCGGGCGCGTTCGAGCAGGTGCTGGTAGCGCGCCTCGCGGTCGAAGAGGGTGACCTCCGGCATCTCGATGCGCGGGCGCTTGATCTTCTCCGTCGGCGCCAGCACCTCGGCGGTGCCGCGGATCGCCACCTGGCCGTCCTGGTTGGTGCACACGCAGTCGAAGAGGATGTGGTGGTTGTGCTCGAACTTGCGCGTCGCAGTGAGCGTGACGGTGAGGGTGTCGCCGAGGCCGACCGGGCGCGAGAAGTGCAGCGTCTGGTCGACATAGATGGTGCCGGGCCCGGGGAACTGGGTGCCGAGCACGGTCGAGATCAGCGCGCCGCCCCACATGCCGTGGGCCACGACTTCCCGGAACAGGCTGCTGCGGGCGTATTCGGGGTCGACGTGGGCCGGGTTGACATCGCCCGACATGATGGCGAAGAGCTGGATGTCCCGCGGCTGCAGGGTGCGCGCCAGCGTGGCCGAATCGCCGACCTGGATCTCGTCGAAGGTGCGGTTCTCTATGTACTCCATGGTGTCCATGACGGGTGTTGGTGGGAAAGCGATGCGATGCCCGGGAATCTAGTGTCCCGAGTTGGAAGTTCGTTGCTGAATTCGTGTGCAATCGCCGCCATGCGGCGTTGCGAATCCTCGCCAGGTGTTCAACCTGGCTGCGGTTCGCGCCTTGCCTGTCGCCGATTGCGCACGAATTCGGAACGCCCTCATATTCTTGCTGACACCTTTCAACGAACTTCCAACTCGGGACACTAGGCTGCGGAGATTACGAAGTCATTGCGCTTCGTCAATGTTTGTAAGTGATGCGGTAAATGGCCCCGGCCAGGTCGTCGGAGACCAGCAGCGAGCCGTCGGGCAGCACCTGCACGTCGGCGGGGCGGCCCCAGGCCGATTCGCCCTGCAGCCAGCCCTCGGCGAAGGGTTCGTAGCTCACTGCCCTGCCGTCCCGCAGGCGCACCAGCGACACGCGGTAGCCGATCTTCCTTGTCCGGTTCCACGAGCCGTGCTCGGCGATGAAGACCTGGTTGCGGTATGCCGGCGGGAACATCGCGCCGTCGTAGAAGCGCATGCCGAGGGCGGCCACGTGCGGGCCGAGGTTCTGCGCCGGCGGCGTGAAGTCGGCGCAGGGCCGCTTGCCGCCGAATTCGGGATCGGCCAGCGTGCCGCCGTGGCAGTAGGGATAGCCGAAGTGCAGGCCGGCGCGCGGCGCATGGTTGAGCTCGTCCGGCGGCAGGTCGTCGCCGAGCCGGTCGCGGCCGTTGTCGGTGAACCACAGTTCCTGCGTTTCGGGATGCCAGGCGAAGCCAACCGTGTTGCGCACGCCGCGGGCGAACACCTCCAGATTCGACCCGTCCGGATTCATGCGCAGGATGCTGGCGTAGCGGTCCGGGTCCGGTTCGCAGATGTTGCAGGGCGCGCCGACCGGCACGTACAGCTTGCCGTCGGGCCCGAAGGCGATGAATTTCCAGCCGTGGTGGGTTTCGCGCGGAAAGCTGTCGCGCACCACCGACGGTTGCGGCGGCGAGTAGGGCAAGCGGGCCAGGCGCCGCTCGATGCCGTCGAAGCGCAGGATGCGGCTCACCGCCGAGACGTAGAGGACGCCGTCGCGGAAGGCGACCCCGGCCGGCAGCTGCAGCCCCTCGGCGACGATGCGGGTCTGCGTCACCTTGTAGTCGGAGTCGAACTTCAGTGCGTGCACCTTGCCGGCGCGCATGGAGCCGACGAACAGGGTGTTCTCCGCCCCCAGCGCCATGCCGCGCGCGTTGTCGACGCGGGCGAACAGCGCGATGCCGAAGCCCGGCGGCAGCTTGATCCGGTCGAGCGGCAACTCGGCCGCCGCGGCGGCGAGCGGCAGCAGGGCGCAGAGCAGGGGCAGCAGACGCTTCATGGCCGGCATGATAACCCCGCCGTCTTGCCGGCGGCGTTTAAACCCGCATAGACTGCGGACATGCACGAGGGGATGAGCGACGAGGCGCTGATGCTGGCCTACCGCGACGGCGACGCCGCCGCCTTCGAGGCGCTCTACCGGCGCTGGCGCAGCCGGCTCTATCGCCATTTGCTGCGCCAGTGCGGCAACGCCGCCTTCGCCGACGAGCTGTTCCAGGACATCTGGCTCAAGGTGGTGAATGCGCGCAAGGGCTACGAGGTGGCGGCGAAATTCTCCACCTGGCTGTTCCGCATCGCCCACAATCGCCTCATCGACCACTACCGGGCGCAGGGACGCGCCGCCCTCGTCAGCTACGACGACGACCCGGACGACGCCGATGCCGTCGCGGCGCTCCCGGCCCGCGCCCAGGAGCAGCCCGAGGTTCTGATCGAGCGCAAGGCGCTGGCGCAGGAACTGGTGAAGCACATCGAGGCGCTGCCGGCGGCGCAGCGGGAAACCTTCCTGCTCAGCGAGGAGGGCGAACTGACGCTGGAGGAGATCGCCGCCGCCACCGGCACGAACCGCGAGACGGCGAAGAGCCGCCTGCGCTATGCCGTGAACAAGCTGCGGGCCGCACTGAAGGATCTGAAATGAACGACGAACTGCGCGACGAAAAGCTGTCCCGCCTCTACCGCGAGGCCGGCGGCGCCGAACCGCCGGCGGCGCTGGATGCGGCCATCCTCGCCGCCGCGCGCGCCGCCGCGGCGGCCGCCGCGCCGCGCCGCCGCACCTGGTGGCAATCCTGGACGCTGCCGATGGGCGTCGCCGCCACGGTGGTACTGACGGCGACGCTGACACTGATGGTGCAGCGGGAACAGGAACGGCCGGCGCCCGAGGCGGCGACGGAAGGCGCGCCGCTCGTCGCGCCGGTTGCCGCGCCGCAGGAAAGGAAGGCGGATGCCGCCGGTCTCGCCGAGAAACCGGCCGCGCCGTCGCCCGGCGCGAAGCGGGAAGCCGTGCCGAGCGAAGCGGAACGCCCGGCGGACCCCGCACCTGCTCCCGCCCCTGCACCTGCACCTGCACCTGCACCTGCACCTGCGTCCGTCCCGCGCCCTTTTGTTGCCGAACCCAAATCCCGGCCGGCGGCAGGCGCCATCGCGCCCCGTGCGCCCATGGCGGAGCCCGTCGAGTCGGTGGCCCCGGCCAGGCCGGCGGCCGTCATGCGTCGGCAGGCCGCGCCTGCCGCCGATGCCGTCGATGCCGTCGAATCGCGCGCCAAGTCCGCGCCGCTGCGCAAGGAAGCGGTCGGCGCCGCGCTGGCGCGCGCACCTGGGCAGTGGCTGGAAGAGATCCGCCAGTTGAAGCAGCAGGGAAAGGATGAGGAAGCCGCCGGGGCGCTGGCGGAATTCAGGAAGGCCTATCCGGACTACCGGCTGCCGGAAGACTTGCGTCAATAAGGCAAAGCGAACGACCGTCGCCCCCTTCCGTGGGAAGGGGGCGGGGGATGGCCAACCTAGCTGGCGCGGTCCAGCAGGGCCATTTCCGCTTCGTGCTCGCAGTGAAACAGCGCGCCTTCGGCCGTCTGGATCACGTAACCGCAGTCGAGGTGCGCCCAGTCGTCCATCCTGAAGGCGTCGCTGCATTTGCCGTGCGCGATCATGTAAACGATCTTGCCGAAGATGACATAGCCGACGCCGACGATGTCGCCCAGGCGTATCTGTTCCCCGCAGGAATAGCATGGTGCCGTCACGGTTCCCCCTCCTTGTTTATCTTTTTATGAAATCCTGCACCACCGTAACACAAGTGGCGTGAGGGGGGAAGACACGCTTCAGGGAGGCATGCGGCAGGCAGCACGGCCAGCGCCAGTAATCTCCTAACCCCGATTGTCTTCCGCCTCCGTTTGAGGGCATGCAAACCCATTTTTTCGGAGGCTGACATGCAAAAACTTCTTGCGCTCCTCGCGCTGTCGATTCTTTCAGGCTGTGCTTCGGTGGCGGATGCCGGCCGCCTGGCCGAGGTGGAAATCGTCAGCAGCACGAGCGGACAGAAACTGGAAACCTGGCGCCACGGCGGACGCCTGTATGTGGCCGGCACGCCGGGCGAGCGCTATGGCGTGCGGCTGGTCAACCGCAGCGGCGGGCGGCTGCTGGCGGTGCTCTCGGTCGACGGCGTGAATGCCGTCAGCGGCGAGACGGCGTCGGTGCGGCAGTCGGGCTATGTGCTGGGCCCATGGCAGTCGGCTGAAATACGCGGCTGGCGCAAGAGCCTCGACGACGTGGCGGCCTTTTACTTCACCGCCCTGCCGGACGCCTATGCCGCGCGCACCGGGCGCCCGGACAACGTCGGCGTCATCGGCGTGGCGCTGTTCCGGGAACGTGCCGCGCCGCGCCCGGCGCCGCTGCCCTACGGCGCCGTGTCGAAGCGGGCGCCGGCCGCGGCGGCGCAGGACGCCTTGGGCGAGGGACGGGCGCGGCAGGAGGCGGAGCGGCTCGGCACCGGCCACGGCGAGCGCCTGAACGATCCGACCCGCCATACGGATTTCCGCCGCGCCGGCAAGGCGCCGGCGGAAGTGCTGACGATCCATTACGATTCGCGCGAAAACCTGGTGGCGCGCGGCATCATCCCGCGGCTGCCGCACCATGCCGATCCGCAGCCGTTTCCCGGCGGTTTCGTGCCCGACCCGGACCGCTCCTGAGGCGATTCAGTCGGGCTTGCCGAGGGAGAAGATATCGTAGGCGGCGCCCCGCTCGATGGGCGCGCCGGCGACATGGGTCAGCCTGCGGCCGTCCAGGACGAAGGGAACGCGCTTGCCGGGCCTGAGCACGTGCGGCGCCACGATGACCGCCGCCTGGTCGTCGAGGGAGGGGACATGGGGCAGCACGATCGCCCTGGCGGGCGGACGGCTGGCGGCGCTGCCGCTCCAGGAGATCGTGGTCGGCACGGCGAAGGGCGCATATTTCTGCAGGCCGAGGGCGGTTCGGCGCGATTCCCCGCTGACGAGGCGACGCACCAGGCAGAGGTGAACCTGGCTGCGGTCCGGAGAACGCACGCCGACCAGGGCGCCGACGGACAGGGCGCTGCATTCGCCGCTGAGGTACTGCAGGGCGAAACCGGTCGGGCTCTCGTTGCTGACGGACCATTCGCTCAGTTCGATGGCGCCTGCTTCCTGATCGCAGGAGTCGTCGCGGCGGCGCTTCAGCGTGGTGCCAGACAGGAGCGACCAGAGGTCGTCGAGGCCGACGGCGAGTTCGACCCTCGGCTTGAAATGCTGGCGCGGGAAACGGCGCAGGGGCGGCGTGCTCCACAGCGCCAGCAGGTTCCTCAGCATGACCAGATACTGCGGGCGATGGGCTACGCTCGGCAGGCCGATTTTCGAAGGCAGCACGCCGTGCTCGAGCGCGTCGATCTGGCTGCGCAGCGTCTTCAGCAGGGGCGTGCAGTCGAGCAGCAGGTCGCCGTCGTGGCGCTCGATGTTGTGCCATTTCCGCAGGGAGCGCCCCGGTCCGTCCGCGTTGCGCCGGATCAGGAAGCATCCCTCGCCGGGGGCGGGTTCGCCGTGGAAGAAGGTCAGATCCCGCAACTCGGCCAGACCGGCGAAGCGATCCAGATAGAAGCGCACTCGGTCGAGTTCGCCCGGGGCCAACTGCACCGGCTCGGCAAGCCCCAGCAGGATCGTCTTCAGGTACAGCAGCCTCGGCGAACGACCGGCTGCCAGAGGCGCCTCGCCGGTCGCCGTGCCCGCGTCGCGTGCCATGCGGTACAGCTGGTGCAGGCTGTGCCAGGCGGATTTGGAGCCCGGCGCGTAGGCCCGATAGGCCAGCACCAGCCGCCGCCGCTCCATCTCCATGGCGCTGGCCAGGGCCCCGGGCAGCAGATCGGCATTGCCCCAGCGGCGCCAGCCGGCCCGGATCCTGCCGGCGACCGTCCTGTAACCACGCGCATGGGCCTTGAGCAGGTCGTTGCCGACGACCACTTTGTGCTGCTGCGCCGCCGGGAGGGGGTGGCGGGCCTGGTCCAGCCCGGCCTCGAAGGCGGCAGTGATGCGCCGGGTTTCGTCGGCCAGGATGTCCAGCATCTTCAGGCGGGCGCGAACGCCCGATGACGCGCCCGGGCGTTGCAACTGCTCCCTGATCGCCGCGGCGGCCTCTTCGGGCGGCGCGCCGGCCAGCGACGCCAGCCAGGCCCGCAGCATTTCCGGATGCAGGCCCGCGGCGAAGGCCTGGCCGCCTTCGGGCAACAGGGACACCAATGAATGCAGCGGAAACACGCCCGGGATTCCTTTCCCGTGGAAGGGTGTTGGCGGAAAACCTTACAAGGATGGCATAAGACGGGCACGTCGCCAATCCCTTCCGTCGCCTGCGCCCGCCGCCGGGCGGCGGGCCGCGGGGTTCAGCTTGCGACGGCGACGGCCGGCGACGGGGCGGGCTGGCCCGCCGGGACGAAGGGAACGAGGGCGAAGACCTCGCAGCCCGGGCACTGCTCGACCGGCTTGCCGACCGACAGGCGCAGCGGGCCCTTGCGCTGTTGCAGGTAGACCGGGACGCCGGGCTGGAGGGCCTGCGCCGGCGCCAGCAGGGCCGGCCCGTCGCCGGCCGAAGGCAGCCTGGCCAGGACGATCACGCGCACCGCCCTGGCCTGCGTGCGGCCCCGCTTGTCGGTGGTTTCGACCGAGACCATGGTCGGCATGCCGCCGGGCGCGAGTTTCTGCAGGCCCAGCTCGAGGCTTTGCAGGTCGCCGGTAACGACGCGCCGCGTCAGGCAGATGTGCACCACGCCCTGGTCGCGCGGGCGCAGGCCGACGACTTCGCCGACGCGCACCGGCGCGGCGTTGCCGGCAAGGTACTGCAGGGAGAAGCCGCCCGGGCTCTCGTTGCCGATGGCCCATTCACTGGTATCGATCTTCACCGGCAGGTCGTCGGTGCGGCGGCGGTTGGCCGGACCGGCGAGGTAGGTCCACAGCAGGTCGAAGCCGACGACGAGATCCACGCGCGGCTTGAACTTCTGCCGGCTGAAGCGGCGCATCGGCGGCGCGCTCCAGAGCCGGTGCAGGTTGCGCATGAGGGCCACGTATTGCGGCTGGCGCGCCGCCAGGGGCAGGCCGAGGCGGGCCGGTTCGACGCCTTTCTCGATGCCGCCGATCTGCCCCTGCAGCCTGGTCAGCAGGTGGCTGCAGCGCAGCACGAGGTCACCCGCCTCCACCGGCGTGTTGCCGATGCGCACCAGCGAGCGGCCGGCGCGGGCGTCCCGGGGCTTGATGAGGAAACAGGCGTCGAGGGCGTCCTTGCCCTTCATGGCGGCTTGCGCCTCTTCGAGCCGGACGTATTTGGCATGGCGCTCGACATAGAAGCGCACGCTTTCCAGCTGGCCCGGCGCAAGCTTGGTCGGCTCGGCGAAATCGAGCAGCAGGGCGTTCAGGTAGATCTGTTCGGCACTGGCGCGAAAGCCCGACGGCTTGTGCGCGGCGAAGCCGTTTTCCCGGGCGATGCGATACAGGCGATGCAGTTCCGTCCAGGCCGACTTGGAGCCGCGGGCGTAGACGCGGTAGGCCAGATCGAGGCGCTGGGCCTGGAATTCCATGGCGCGCAGGGTCGCCAGGCGCAGCGGCCTGGCAAAGCCGAGGCCGATCCATTTGTGGCTGATCTCGTCGGCGATGCCGGCATAGCAGCCGGCCAGCGTTTTCATCAGGGCATGGGTGGCGATGAAAACCAGCTGCACGTCCTGCCCGAGGGGCAGGGCGCTGGCGGCCAGCTGGCGCTCCACGTCCCGCACCAGGTGGTGGACGGTGTCGAGCGAAGCCTCGAGCAGCTTGATTCGCGTCCGGCTGTTGGCGCTGCGCTGGCGTTGCAGCTCGTGCATCAGGGCCTGGGCGGCAACCCCGGGCCGCTCGACGGGCAGGGTGGCGAGCCAGGCCCGGAAGCGTTCCGGGTCGAACGCGGCAGCATTGCCGCCATGCGGAAGCAGACCGTTCATCAATTTCATGCGCGGAGAATCTCATAAGCCCGGCCAATGCGCCAGAGTACAAATTCACGTTTTCCGCCCGTTCGTCGCGTCCTGCACGCCATTCATTGCCGCTGCCGCCGGCCGGCCGGAACCTAATACATAAACAATTGAAAATTAAAAGAAAACGAAAAGCGGGGTGGCAAGTTGCTTTCCGCTCAGGCAGGTCGGGCGGTCATTCCTTCGTGCGCAAAATCAGCCAAGGTTTTGCGGAGTATTTCCATGCCATTGATGGAAAACGGATTTAAAAAGTTTTTTGCGCAGGCATAAAACTTGTAATTGAGCTACCGAAGTGCTTCCCGGCGGACCCGTTCCGGCGAGGGGGCATGTTCAGGCAGCACCTGTTTTGGATACGGCCGGCAGCCCGTCGAGGCGGGCACCGGCCGCCACCGGAACATCGTCTTGGGAGGATCTTCGGCCGCCGCCGGAGGTGAGGACTGGGCCAATCGGAAGGATCGAGGACATGAGCGAAACCTATATCGAAGAAACGACGGAAGCCGCCGCCACGGTGGCCAGCCGGCTCCGCATCGACCGGCGCGAGTTCATGCAGTTCTGCGCCGCCACGGCGGCCACCCTGGGCCTGTCGACGGGCGCCGAGGCGGCCATCGCCAAGGCCGTCGAGAAGGCCAAGCGGCCCTCCGTCATCTGGCTGCACTTCCAGGAATGCACCGGCTGCTCGGAATCGCTGCTGCGCGCCGAGCATCCGACGCTGGAGAAGCTGATCCTCGACGTCATTTCGCTCGACTACCACGAGACGCTGATGGCCGCCGCCGGCCACCAGGCCGAGGCGGCGCGCAAGGCCGCCATGAAGGCCAACAAGGGCAAGTACATCCTGGTCGTCGAAGGCGCCATCCCCGTCGCCCAGAACGGCATCTACTGCAAGATCGGCGGCCATACCGCCATCGACATGCTGAAGGAATGCGCCGCCGACGCCGCCGCGGTCATCGCCATCGGCTCCTGCGCCTCCTGGGGCGGCATGCCCTCGACCGATCCCAACCCGACCGGCTCATCCGGCGTCGCCGACGTGCTCGGCAAGCCGGTGGTGACGATTCCCGGCTGCCCGCCCAACCCCTACAACTTCCTCGCCACGGCGGTGCATTTCCTCACCTTCGGCAGCCTGCCCGAGCTCGACCAGCTCGGCCGGCCGAAATTCGCCTACGGCCGCATCATCCACGAGCACTGCGAGCGCCGCGCCCACTTCGACGCCGGCCGCTTCGCCCACGAATTCGGCGACGAGGGCCACCGCAAGGGCTACTGCCTCTACAAGCTCGGCTGCAAGGGGCCGGAGACCTACGCCAACTGTTCGACCATCGGCTTCGGCGATGTCGGCGAATCGAACTGGCCGGTGGCCTGCGGCCACCCCTGCATCGGCTGCAGCGAGAAGGGCGTCGGCTTCACCAAGCCGATCCACATGACGGCGCAGCTGAAGGGCATGAGCCCGCCGGCCTCCTACCCGGGCGTGGTCGAGCAGCAGGGCAAGTCGAGCTTCGCCTCCGCCGCGGCGCTGGCGGCGATCGCCGGCGCGGCGGCCGGCGGCGCCGCCATGCTGGCCAAGAACCTCGGCAAGCAGGACGAATCCGCCGCCCGGAAGAAAGGCGAGTGACCATGGACCGGCGAAACTTCTTCAAGGCGTCGCTCGCCGGCGGCGCCGCCCTCGCCACGGGGGCGGCCAGCTGTCCGGCGCAGGCGCGCGAAACCCATCCCATGCCGCCCGAGGCCGTCGGGCTGCTGTTCGATTCCACACTCTGCGTCGGCTGCAAGGCCTGCGTCGCCGCCTGCAAGCAGGCCAACGGCATGCCGCTGGAGTTTTCCACCAAGGACCAGTACTGGGACACGCCGCTCGACATCTCCGGCAAGACGCTCAACGTCATCAAGGCCTACCGCAACGGCACCATGGCGGTGAAGGACCGCGAGGAGAACGGCTTCGCCTTCATCAAGAAGTCGTGCATGCACTGCGTCGATCCCTCCTGCGTCTCGGCCTGCCCGGTCTCGGCCATGAAGAAGGATCCGAAGACCGGCATCGTCAGCTACGACAAGGACGCCTGCATCGGCTGCCGCTACTGCGTCGCCGCCTGCCCCTTCGGCGTGCCGCGCTTCACCTACGACTCGGCCACGCCGCAGATCAGCAAGTGCCAGCTCTGCGTGCATCGCCACAAGGACGGCAAGTACGCCGCCTGCGCCGAAGTCTGCCCGACCGGCGCCACGCTGTACGGCAAGGTCTCGGTGCTGCGCGAGGAGGCGCAGCGGCGCCTGGCCATGAAGCCCGGCGAGAAGGTCGAGTTCCCGCGCGGCCACCTGCGCGGAGGGCAGGAAAAGGCCCTGCAGGGCGCGCCCGAAGGCAAGGGCGAAATGCGCCGGCAGGGCTGGACGGATTCTTCCGGCCAGAAATATCCCGGCGTGGCGGCGCAGTATCTCCAGCACGTCTATGGCGAGAAGGAATTCGGCGGCACCCAGATGCTGATGCTCTCCGGCGTCTCCTTCGAGAAGCTGGGCTACCCGGACCTGCCGCCGCGTTCCGACGCTGCGCTCTCCGAGGGCCTGCAGCACACGCTCTATGGCGGCCTCATCGCGCCGATCGCCGTGCTGGGGGCGCTGACTTTCATCGCCAAGCGCAACGTCAAGCCCGACAACGAAGAAGGAGGCAGCCATGGCTGATCATGCCCACGCGCCGCGCCCGCTCGGCGGCAGCGCGTTCACGCCCTTCACGCTGCTGCTCGGCGTACTCTCGGCGATCGCCGCCGCCATCCTCCTCTACCGATTCATCTACGGCCTCGGCGCCGTGACCAACCTCAACGACGGCTACCCCTGGGGCATCTGGATCGCCTACGACGTCGTCGTCGGCTCGGCCTTCGCCTGCGGCGGCTACGCCATGGCGCTGCTGGTCTACATCTTCAACAAGGGGCAGTACCACCCGCTGGTGCGGCCGGCCTTGCTGGCGAGCCTGTTCGGCTACACGCTGGCCGGCGTCTCCGTCATCTTCGACCTCGGCCGCTGGTGGAACTTCTGGCACATCTTCTGGCCCGGCTACGCCCAGGTGAACTCGGTGATGTTCGAGGTGGCGGTCTGCATCTCGGCCTACATCGTGGTGATGTGGATCGAGTTCTCGCCGGCCTTCCTCGAGAAGCTCGGCATGAAGGACGTCAAGCAGAAGCTCAACAAGCTGCTGTTCTTCTTCATCGCGCTGGGCGTGCTGCTGCCCTCGATGCACCAGTCCTCGCTCGGCTCGCTGCTGGTGATCTTCGGCCAGCAGATCCACCCGCTCTGGCAGTCGGGCTGGATGCTGCCGGTGATCTACCTGATGACGGCCATCCTGCTCGGCTTCGCCGTGGTGATCTTCGAGGCGACGCTGTCCTCGACCGGCTTCAAGCGGCCGCTGGAGACGAAAGTGCTGACGCCGCTGTCGAAGATCATGTTCGGGCTGCTCGCCGCCTACGTCGTTGTGCGGGTGCTGGACCTGGTCCTGCGCGGCGCGCTCGGCACGGCCTTCGCCGCCACCTGGCAGGCCTTCTGGTTCTGGATCGAGATGGCCGCCTTCGTCGTGCCGCTGGTGCTGCTGGCGACGGAGGAATCGCGCCGCAGCGCCGCGAAGCTGTTCGTCGGCGCCGTGCTGCTGATGTTCGGCGGCATGCTCCTGCGCATCAACGGCTTCCTCGTCGGCTACATGACGGGCGAGGGCTGGAACTATTTCCCCTCGCTTGCCGAACTGATGGTCACCGTCGGCATCATCGCCTTCGAGATCCTGGCCTACATCGTCATCGTCAGAAAATTCCCCGTGCTGCCCGCCGCGCAGCCGGCCACGCGCTAAAGGAGAGTTGAAAAATGGGACAACGCATAACGATCGATCCGATCACCCGCATCGAAGGCCACCTGCGCATCGACTGCGAGGTGGATGGCGGCAAGGTCTCCAAGGCCTGGTCCTCGGGCCAGATGTGGCGCGGCGTGGAACTCATCCTGCTCGGGCGCGATCCGCGCGACGCCTGGGCCATCACCCAGCGCATCTGCGGCGTGTGCACCACGGTGCATGCCATCGCCTCGGTGCGCGCGGTGGAGAACGCGCTGCAGATGGAAGTGCCGCTCAACGCCCAGTACATCCGCAACCTGATCATCCTGGCGCACGCGGTGCACGACCACATCGTGCATTTCTACCACCTCTCCGCGCTCGACTGGGTCGACGTCGTCTCGGCCCTGAAGGCCGACCCGGACGCCACCTCGAAGCTGGCCGAGAGCCTGTCCTCCTGGCACGGCAACGGCAAGTTCGAGATGCGCGCGGTGAAGGAGCGCCTGAAGGGCTTCGTCGACGGCGGCCAGCTCGGCATCTTCAGCAACGGCTACTGGGGCCACCCGGCGATGAAGCTGCCGCCGGAAGTGAACCTGCTGGCCGTGGCGCACTACCTGCAGGCCCTCGACATCCAGAGGAAGGCCAACAAGATCGTCTCGATCCTCGGCAGCAAGACGCCGCACATCCAGAACGTCGCCGTCGGCGGCGTCTCCAACGCCATCTCCACCGACAGCTATTCCACCCTCGGCGTCGAGCGCCTGCTCGCCATCAAGGGCTGGATCGACGAGCTGGCCGACTTCGTCAAGAACGTCTATCTGATCGACGTCGCCGCGGTCGGCGCCTTCTACGCCGACTGGACCAAATACGGCGCCGGCGTCACCAACTACCTTGCCGCGCCGGACATCCCGCTCGACACCAAGGGCACCCAGTTCGCCCTGCCCGGCGGCTACATCGCCGGCCGCGACCTGGCCGCCTTCAAGCCCATCAAGACCTTCAACGACGAGTACTGGGTGAAGGGCGTCGAGGAAAGCGCCAAGCACTCCTGGTACGAGGGTTCCAAGCCGCTGCATCCCTACAAGGGCGAGACCAAGCCGCAGTACACCGACTTCAAGGAAGACGGCAAGTACTCCTGGCTGAAGTCGCCGACCTTCTACGGCAAGCCGGCCCAGGTCGGCCCGCTGGCGCGCGTGCTGTGCATGCTGGCCGCCGGCCACGAGCCGACCAAGAAGTACGCCACCGCCGCGCTCGACACCGTCTCGGCGCTGGCCAAGACCAAGGTCGGGCTCGACGCCATGCACTCCACCATCGGCCGCCATGCCGCTCGCGCCGTCTCCTGCGCGGTGCAGGTCGACATGCTCGCCGACCAGTGGCAGCTGCTGGTGAACAACATCGCGAAGGGCGACGTCGTCACCTTCAACAAGCCGACTTTCCCGAAGGGCGAGATCATGGGCCAGGGCTTCCACGAGGCGCCGCGCGGCCTGCTCTCGCACTGGGTCGTCATCGACGACGGCAAGATCAAGAACTACCAGTGCGTCGTGCCCTCGACCTGGAACGCCTGCCCGAGGAACGACAAGGACGAGCCGGGGCCCTACGAGGCGTCCATCGCCGACAACCCCATCGCCGATCCGGAGAAGCCGCTGGAAGTGCTGCGCACGGTGCACTCCTTCGACCCGTGCATCGCCTGCGCCATCCACGTCACCGACACCGAGAACGGCAGCGCGATCACCGTCAAGGCCAAATAAGGCAGCAAAACCTCTAACCACAGAGGCACAGAGACACAGAGAAGGCAAAAGCATGCCGATGTTGTAGTTCTCTGTGCCTCTGTGTCTCTGTGGTGAAGGGTTCTATACTGTGCTTTCCTTCTGTCCTCAATGAACAACATGCGCATCGTCATCCTCGGCATCGGCAACACCATCCTCAGCGACGAGGGCGTCGGCGTGCATGCGGCCGAGGCCCTGCGCGCGGCCTATGCGGTGCCGGAGAACATCGAAGTCATCGACGGCGGCACCGCCGGCATGGAGCTGCTCGACCCGCTTGCCGGCGTCGACCTGCTGGTGGTGCTCGACGCCGTCAAGGCGAAGCGCGCGCCCGGCACGGTGATCACGCTCACCGGCAAGGAAGTGCCGGTGTTCTTCCGCAGCAAGCTCTCGCCGCACCAGGTTAGCATCTGCGACGTGCTCGCCAGCCTCGAATTCGCCGGCGATCCGCCGAAGGACCTGGTGCTGATCGGCTGCGAGCCGCTCAGCCTGGAGCTCGGCACCGAGCTGACGCCGACCGTTGCGGAGAAAGTGTCGGAGATGGTCGCCGCCGCCGTGGCGCAGCTCGCCGCGCGCGGCATCGTTCTCGAACCTGTTGGTCGGGCTTCAGCCCGACAACAGCCGTCATTGCCGGCCCCCGATCAGGTCGAGGGCAGGCTCTGAAGGCCGACCTACGACCATGTGCCTCGCCATCCCCTCGCGCGTCCTCGAGATCGACGACCTGACGGCGGTGGTCGACACCGCCGGCGAACGGCGCCAGGTCAATCTCATGCTGATGCACGAGGACGTCGCCGTCGGCGACTACGTCCTCATCCAGCACGGCCAGTTCGCCTACGAGCGTGTCGACGCCGAGCGCGCCCGCGAGACCCTGGCGCTGATGGACGAAATCTTCGCCCAGGGCTCCGCCGATGTCCGCGCCTGGTAGTCCGGAAACCCTTCGCATCCACGCCGAAGACCCCTCGCGCCTCCTCGAAGCCGCCTTCCGCCGCATCCAGGCGGAGACGATGGCCGACGTGCCGATCCTCAATCCCGCGCTCACCGTTGAAGCCCTCGGCTTCACCCGCCGGCAGGAGCACTGGCTCGGCATCGTCATCACGCCCTGGTTCATGAACCTGGTGCTGGTGCCGGGGGCATCCGTGTCGTGGCAGAGCGTGGCGCCGGGACAGCGCCTGTTTCGCAACTTCCCCTCGGGCGACTTCGCCTTCCTCGGCAGCAATGAGCCCGAAATCGGCGAATTCCAGTCCTGCTCGCTCTTCTCCCCCATGGCGCAGTTTGCCGACCAGGCCGGCGCCCGTGACGTTGCACACGCCGCGCTGGCAGCGCTCCTGCGCGAACCGGCCGCCGCACAGGTCGCCATCGCGCCGAACGCCGCCGCCCTCGAAGACCCCAAACAAGCGGCCCTCGAACGCCCGATGAGCAAGCGCGAATTCCTCGGCGGCGTGTTCAGGCGCAGCTAGACGGCAATCGCCTCGCCCCAGTAGTGGTAGGACACGATCCTCGGCCCGGGGATGTACATCGACTGCACCTGCGGGTCGAAGCCGGCTTCCTTCAGGATGGCCGGGATGTCGCGGTCGAGCTGGCAGCCGCCGGCGAGCGGGCTCCAGAACGGCTGAATGCGGCTCTGCCACTTGCGCACGTTTTCATCCGGCGCGCGGCCGTGCTCGGAAAACAGCAGCCGGCCGCCGGGCCTGAGCACGCGGCGCACCTCGCGCAGCGCCGCCACCGGATCGGGAATGGTGCACAGCGTATAGGTGCTGACCACCGTGTCGAAGGCGGCGTCCGCCAGCGGCAGCTTTTCGGCCGTGATGCCGACCATCTCCACCGGCAGCCGCGCCGCGCGGCTGCGCTTCAGCGCCAGATGGTGCATGCGCAGCGACGGCTCGACGCCGACGAGCTCGACCACGCGGCCGGTGTCGTAGAAGGGCAGGTTGAGCCCGGTGCCGAGGCCGATCTCCAGCACGCGGCCCTGCGCCAGCGGGATCACCTTCTTCCGCTGCTCGCCGACCGACTTCATGCCGCAGGCGAAGTCGATCAGCCAGGGCAGCACGTTGCGTTCGTACCAGTTGCCGTGTGACATCCAGGATCCTCGCTAATACCAAGACAATCGCATCCCCCCTTTGAAAAAGGGGGGCCAGGGGGGATTTACCGGCCCATGCCAGGAACCAACCACTTCAAATCCTCCCTGTCCCTCCTTTTGCAAAGGAGGGGACCCTCCGATGGGCAACCTCGCAGGTTCAAATGCGATTGCCCTGTTGCCAATGCCAGCGCGCAGTATAGCCGTCGCCGTCTGCGGTAAAGTGCCGGAACGCGCAACGGAAAAGGGGAGGGCGGAGGGATGGACGAGCAAGGTTCCGTCAGGATCGAAGCGCTGCGGCGCAATCTGCTGCTGGCGCTGCTGGCCGTCGCCGTCGCCTGTGCATGGCTCAGGCCGCTCGACGACCTGGCCGGCGCCCAGGCGCAGGCCGGCTTCAAGCGCGCGGTGGCGAGCTTCGCCACGGCGCGGGCGCTGAATGCCGTGATCTCCGTCGTACAGGGTACCGAGCTCTCCGTGCAGCCGCTCGGCGTCGGCGTCACCCTCACGCCCGGCCAGATGCTCGACCCGCTGAACGACCTCGTCGAGCGCTTCTCCGACCTCATGCTCATGGCGAGCGTCGCCTTCGGCGTGCAACTGCTGCTGATCGAGGTCGGCGTGCACTGGGGCATGTCGCTGGCGCTGACGCTGGCGGCCCTCGCCTGGGCATGGCCCTACCTGAAACGCAAACAGTCGCCCGCGCTGCTCACCCGCGTGCTGGTGGCGCTGCTGCTGGTGCGCTTCATCGTGCCGGCCGCCGGCATGGCGAGCGACGTCGTCTACCGCGGCTTCATGCAGGCACAGTACGCCGCCGGCCAGCAGGGCATCGAGCAGGCCTCGCAGGCCATCGGCGCGCTCGCTCCCGCCGACGGCGCCGCCGACAAGAAGTGGTGGCAGCTCGACAGGCACATCAAGCAGCTCGGCGACACCATCGACAAGACCGTCGAGCACGCCATCCGCCTCATCGTCGTCTTCCTGCTGCAGACCCTGATCCTGCCCCTGGCCGTGTTCTGGATCCTCCTGCGCAGCGGGCGGATGCTGACGGCGGCGGGCGCGGGGAATTAGCGAAGCGGGAACGGTCGGATCGGGAGAAAGTCAGTCGCCGGGATACGTCGATGATTTCCCGGAATCCACGCAGAAGCGGCAATCAGTCTGCTGCCGTCGGGCCAGGGCGACCTCGCCGTCTCTCAAACCAGCACCCCCGCCAGTTGCTCCCGCAACCACACTTGCGCCGGATCCGCATGCGCGCGCGCGTGCCATCCCATCATGATGGCAAAACCGGCGATTTCGCAGGGCGGCGCAAGCACCTCGAGTTGCTGTGCCCAGGCGCGGGCGAGACGGGCGGGCACGGTGGCGACGAGGTCGCTCGCCGCGATGACGCTGGGCACCAGCAGGAAGCTGTTGAGGGAGACGGTCACACGCCGGCTGCGACCCAGTGCGGCCAGGCTATCGTCCACGACCCCGATGAACCCCCCGCCGCTCGGCGAAACGAGCACGTGTTCCAGCGCGCAGAACCGGTCAAGGTCGAGCGGCTGGCCGGCCAGCGGGTGGTCGCGCCGCATCACGCACTGGAAGCGTTCTTCATAGAGCGTCCTGGCTCGCAGGTTGGGCGGTGTTGCCGTTCTTGATCCCAGCCACAGGTCGATCTCGCCCGTCGCCATCTGTTCCTGTGTCCGCGCGCCGTCATAGGACAACAGCGCGATCCTGCAGCCCGGAGCGACACGCCCGAGTCGTGCGGCGAGCACGGCGCCGGCCACGCTGTGGATTGCATCGCTGGCGACAATCCTGAAGGTCTGTTCGGCGGAGGCTGGATCAAATGAACGCGCACTGGCGACGAGTCCCTGAATCCGGGCGAGCGCTTCACGCAAGGGTTCGCGCAGCGCTTCGGCGCCGGAGGTCAGCGTCATGCCGCGTGCGGCGGGGATCAGGAGCGGATCACCGAAGGCGCTCCGCAACTGTTTCAACTGCGCCGACAGTGCCGGCTGCGAGAGGCCAAGACGCTGGGCCGCGCGGGTGACATTGCCTTCGGCAAGCAGCACGTCGAGCGAGACCAGGAGATTGAGGTCGAGTCTGGAGGGAGGCATAGCTATCCAATTCATGGATTGTTCGTATAACGATAATCCATTTTATGAATTGGTGGTCACTTCCTAGAATGAAAACCTCGAAACCATCAATGCGCAGGAGACTCGCCATGTCACTGGCTCAGCAACGCATTCTTATCCTCGGTGGAAGCAATGGCATGGGGCTGGCCACCGCCCAACGACTGGCTCGCGCCGATGCCGAGGTGTTCATCGCGGGCCGTGTGCAGGCGAAACTCGATACGGCGCTGGTCACGATCGCCGGCCGTGCCGAGGGACTCGTTCTCGACTTCACGGACCCGGCATCCCTCGCTGCCGCATGCGAGCGGCTTGGCAGGATCGATCACCTGGTGCTTGCGGCGTCGAGCGATGCCGCCTGGGGGCCTTTCGCGCAGATCCCGGCCGACGCACTGCGCCGCGCCCTTGAAGGCAAGCTGCTCGGTTACTGGCAGGCCCTTCAGACGATGCTGCCGATACTGCGCCGTGACGGCTCGGTGGTGATGCTGACCGGCGCCGCCGCGCGCACGGCAATGCCCGGAACGGCCGGACTTGCCGCGGTCAATGGCGCGATCGCGCAGATGGCGATGACCTTGGCCAAGGAACTGGCGCCGCTGCGCGTCAATGTCGTGTCTCCGGGCCTGGTCGACACCCCTGCCTACGACGGTCTGCCTGCGGAAGCCAAACGGGGCCTGTTTGAAGCGGCGGCAAGGAGCCTGCCGGCAGGACGCACGGGCATTCCCGAAGACGTTGCCGGAGCGGTTGAGTTTCTGCTGGAAAACACGTTCGCCACCGGTGCGCTGCTGGATGTCGATGGCGGCGCCCGCATGAGTCTTCAAGGATAGCGGCGATGAATGTACTGATCGTATTCGCCCACCCGGAACCGAAAAGCTTCAACGGCGCGCTGTTCGACACGGCGGTCAAGTCGCTCAGCGAGGCCGGCCATGGCGTGGCCGCCAGCGATCTCTACCGCATGGGCTTCAACCCGGTTTCGGACCGTCGCAACTTCACGTCGGTGAAAGAGGCGGAATTCCTGAAGCTCCAGATCGAGGAAATGCATGCGACCGAAGTCGGCGGTTTTGCACCCGATATCGAGGCCGAACTCCGGAAAGTGGAAGCGGCAGACCTGATGATCTGGCAATTTCCGCTGTGGTGGTTCGGCATGCCGGCGATTCTCAAAGGCTGGGCGGATCGGGTGTTCGCCATGGGCCGGACTTACGGTTACGGCCACATCTACGAGACGGGGGTGTTCAAGGGCAAGCGCGCGCTCCTGTCGCTGACCACCGGCGGCCCGCAGGAAGCGTACACGCCCGATGGCTTCAACGGTGATCTGGACGCGATCCTTCGCCCGATGCAGCGCGGTATCCTGGAATTCACGGGCTTTTCCGTGCTTCGCCCGCAAGTGCATTGGCAACCGGTGCGCGTCGAACCCGCGGAAAGGAAGGCGTGGCTCGATGCCTGGAGCGATCGCTTGCGCGGTATCGAGCAGGAAGCGCCGATTGTTGTCGGTCGTTATTGATATCCGTTTCCTCCAGCGCAGCGGACGCATGCTGGCGGCGTCGGGCGCGGGCACATGACGGGCCGGACGTTTGCGACGCTCCCGGTGCCAGACTTTCAATTGGCCGACAGTTAACCTTGCAATTGGCCGACAGGGAAATGTGCGCTGGATTCGGCGACGGCTTGCATGCCGTTCCTATCCTCGCTTTGTCGGCGCCGGGGGGGAATTTGCGAAGCGGGATCAAGCGGATCGGGAAAAGTCAGTTGCTGGGATACGGCGACAATACAGTAGGAATTCACCCTTTCGGCCAGGAGCGGCCATGGCAATGACTTGTAGGTCGGCCTTCAGGCCGACTTGGGTGCTTGCGTGACCGCCAAAGTCGGCCTTCAGGCCGACCTACAAACATACGGCCGCAACGGGTCGAGAGCTCCCCTCCGCCGTCCTCCAGCAACTGACTTTCCCCGGACTCACGAACTCAGCTCGCGCAGGTCGGCGAGCAGGGCGTCTACGCTCTCCGGCCGTGTGTCCCAGGCGCACATGAGGCGCGCGCCGCCGGCGCCGATGAAGGTGTAGAAGCGCCAGCCGCCTTGGCACAACCCCTTCCAATTTCCTGCAATGTATGATAATCATACATACATGAAAAAGAAGCCACCTTCATCCTTCCTGCCGCGTGCCGCCACCGCCGCCATGGAGCGCGCCTTGGGCGTCGCCCCGGTCGTCGTGCTGCTCGGTGCGCGGCAGACCGGCAAAACCACGCTGGTGCGCGCGCTGCCGCAACTGGCGGACCGCCCCTATCTGACGCTGGACGACTTCGACCTGCGCGCCGCGGCCGATGCCGATCCGGAGGCCGTCCTGGCACGTGCGCCGGCGCTGGTGCTCGACGAAATCCAGCGCAGCCGCGATCTGCTCATCGCCGTCAAGCGCGCGGTCGATGCCGGGGCCGTGCGCGAACCGGGCCGCTTCGTGCTCACCGGATCGGCCAATCTGCTGATGCTCGAACGGATCTCGGAAACGCTGGCCGGGCGGGCGGTGTATGTCACGCTCTGGCCGTTTTCCCGGCGCGAGCGCCAGGGCCTCGGCCGCACCGGGCCGTGGAGCGAACTGCTGGCGGCGCCGTTTGCCAAATGGCGCGCGATCCTCGCCGCCGATCCGGGCGGCGAGGAAGACTGGCGCGCGGCGGCGCGGCTGGGCGGCCTGCCGGTTCCCGCGCATGACCTGGCCGACGACGAGGCGCGCGCGCTGTGGTTTTCCGGCTATGTGCAGACTTATCTCGAGCGCGACCTCCAGGCGCTGCGGGCGGTGGAGAACCTGCCCGATTTCCGCCGCCTGATGCGCGCCGCCTGCCTGCGCATCGGCGGCCTGCTCAACCAGACCGAGCTCTCGCGCGATGTCGGGATCGTGCAGCCGCAGGTGCATCGCTTCCTCAATCTGATGGAGGCCAGCTACCAGGCCATCCGGCTGCAAGCCTATGCCGTCAACCGCACGCGCCGCCTCATCAAGGCGCCCAAGCTCTACTGGAGCGACACGGCGCTGGCGCTGCATCTGGCCGGCGAGCGCGAGCCGCGCGGCGCCCACCTGGAAAACCTCGTGCTCGTCGATCTCATGATCTGGCGCGACGTGCAGGCGCGGCGGCCGGAAGTGCTGTACTGGCGCACCGCGAGCGGCCTCGAAGTCGACTTCGTCATCGAAACGCCGCGGCGGCTGCTGCCGATCGAAGTCAAGGCCGCCGGCCGCGTTACGACCGGCGATGCCAAGGGGCTGGAAGCCTTCCTCGACGAATATCCCGATCTCGCCGACGGCGGGCTGCTGCTGTATGGCGGCAAGGAGATTTTTCCCGTCACGCGGCGGGTGCTTGCCGTGCCGTGGTGGCATGCGTGCTGAACGTTCCGAAAAACGCAGCATCGCGATGCGCCGGCCTCATAAAGTCAGCGCGCGCAGGTCGGCGAGCAGGGCGACGACGACTTGAAGCCTGGCATTCAATCGCGTAAAGTAAGGATTCCTTACCTTACGCAAGAGGCGGACATGCTCGCCAAGATGACCTCGAAAAACCAACTGACGCTGCCCAAGAGCATCACGGCGGCCGTCGATTCCCCCGAGTATTTCGAAGTGGAGGCCCGCAACGGCCAGATCGTGCTGACGCCCGTGCGCATCCAGCGCGGCGACGCCGTGCGCGCCAAGCTGGCGGAACTGGGCCTGCAGGAACAGGACATCGCCGACGCCGTGCAATGGGCGCGGCAGGCGCCGGCCGCCAAGACTGTGCGCAAGAAGAAATGACGCGCCCGGCCGGCCCGCCCCGGGTCGTCATCGACACCAACCTGGTGCTGTCGGCGCTGGTGTTCGCCCAGGGGCGCCTGGCGCCGCTGCGCCAGGCCTGGCAGGCGCAGCGCATCCGGCCCCTCGTTTCCCGCGTCACCGCGGCCGAGCTGATCCGCGTCCTCGCCTATCCGAAATTCAGGCTCTCGCCGGAGGAACGGCAGGAATTGCTGGCCGACTACCTGCCCTACTGCGAGACCGTGCGCATCCCCGCGCCGCCGCCGAAAACGCCAGCCTGCCGCGACGCCTTCGACGTGCCTTTTCTGCAACTGGCGCTGGCCGGCAAGGCCAGTGCGCTGGTGACCGGCGACCGGGATTTGCTCAGCCTCGCCCGCGGCTTCGCCTGCCCCATCCTCAGCGCCGATCAGTTCATCGACAGCCTGCAATAAACGGCAGCGCGGGCGGCTTTCCGTTCGAGGGGAATCGTCATCTTCATGCCGCCGATCCGGTCCTGCTCTCGTCGTGTTCCGGATCCTCCTGCGCAGCGGGCGCATGCTGACGGCGGCGGCGGGTACATGACGGGCCGGACGTTGGCAGCGTCCCCGGGGCAAAGCTTTCAATTGGCCGACAGTTAACCTTGCAATTGGCCGTACATGAAGCTTACAATTGGCCGCCATGTCCGCCGACCCCATCTATCCCCGTTTTGCCGAACCCGGCCTGGTCGAAGCGCTGGCCGATACGCCCGTGGTCCTGATCCATGGACCGCGCCAGTGCGGCAAGACCACGCTGGCGCGGATGGCGGGCGAGAAGCGGGGCTACGCCTATTTCAGCTTCGACGACGAGCTGACGCTGGCGTCGGCGACGGCCGATCCGGTCGGCTTCATCGCCGACCTTCCCGAGCGGGTGATCCTCGACGAGGTGCAGCGGGCGCCGGGCATCTTCAGCACCCTCAAGTCGGCGGTGGACCGGCGACGCATTGCCGGTCGCTTCCTGCTCACCGGCTCGGCCAATGTGCTGCTGCTGCCGACCCTGGCCGAATCGCTGGCCGGGCGCATGGGCATCCTGCGGCTGCACCCGCTGGCGCAGTGCGAACTGGCCGGGCGCCGCCCGCGCTTTCTCGACACGCTGTTCGCCGGCGCCTTCAAGGCCCGCAAGGCCGAACGCCTGGGCAAGGCCCTGGCCGGGCGCGTCGCCGCCGGCGGCTATCCGGCGGCGCTGGCTCGGGCAACCCCGCGCCGCCGCGCCACCTGGTATCGCGACTACATCGAGGCGCTCGTCCAGCGCGATGTGCGCGACCTGGCGCGCATCGCCTCGCTCGATGCGCTGCCCCGGCTGCTGGCGCTTGCCGCTGGCCAGACGGCGCGGCTGATCAACATCAGCGACCTGGCCAGCCACTTCCAGTTGAGCCGGCCCACCATCCGCGATTACGTCACGCTACTCGAGCGGGTCTTCCTTCTGGAAGAACTCCCGCCGTGGCACAGCAACCGCCTGAGCCGCCTGGTCAAGACGCCGAAACTCCACGTCGGCGACACGGGGCTCGCCTGTGCGCTGCTGGGTCTCGACGCCGACGCGCTGATGCAGGATCGTGCCGCGCTGGGCCAGTTGCTGGAAACCTTCGTGTTGCAGGAGCTTCGCCGCCAGGCAAGCTGGCACGCACAGGAGATCCGCTTCCACCACTATCGCGACAAGGACGGCGCCGAAGTCGATATCGTGCTGGAGCACGGCGCCGGCCGGGTGACCGGGGTGGAAGTCAAGGCGTCGGCCACCGTGACCGCGGCCGACTTCCGCGGCCTGCGCAAGCTGAAGGACGCCGCGGGCAAGCGCTTCGCCGGCGGCATCGTGCTGCACGACGGAGAAATGTGCGCCGGATTCGGCGACGGCTTGCATGCCGTTCCCATCCGCGCCCTGTGGGAGACGACATGAGTCTGCGACAAGCAGAACCCTGTCGCAGACCCCGTCCTGCCCTTGGCCGTGTTCTGGATCCTCCTGCGCAGCGGGCGCATGCTGACGGCTGCGAGGGCGGAGAATTTGCGAAACGGGATCAGGCGGATCGGGAAAAGTCAGTCGCTGCAGGTCGGCGAGATGTTTCTGGAGGGGGAGCTTTCGACCCGGAGCAGCATTGTTATTGCCATTCCATATGCGTAGTGGCAGCATGCTGGGCAGCAATCAGCAAAGGGTGGGGGCGCCCCATTTCGTTTGCGCTTTGGGACCTACGAAATATGGCTAATCGATTGATGTGTCGATACTCGAATACCAACAAGCCCTGTTATTCATCAGAAGTGACGGAAAACGTTCCGTCATTTAGGCTGTCCACTTTACGTTGGGCCTCTTGATCTTGTGCGCTTCGTCGAACACCTCATCGATCACTTCTCGCATTGAGTTGTCGCGTTCCATCCACCCCATCCATACCATCACGGCGAGGACTACAAACACTCCAGCCATCCGCCCGTAGCTCCCCGTCGCGCCGAGTTCTGCGACGGAAATGAAGATGATCCAAAACACGATCATTACCCTGTTGAAAACCTTTGGCGTCATGTTCCTTCCCTTTCTGGGCCGCCGAGGCCCAACCCGTCGTTCGAGCGCGACCCTCCGGCGGCCATGCCGCCTCCGGGCCGCTCAACTTCGACGTTAGCAGGCTGTTGAAATTCGCCCGCGTGTAAACGAACCTGGCGGGTTATGCGTTATGGATATCATGTTCATGGTATCGGCGGTTCCATCCACCCCATCCATACCATCACGGCGAGGACTACAAACACTCCAGCCATCCGCCCGTAGCCCCCGTCGCGAAGAGTTCTGCGACGGAAATGAAGATGATCCAAAACACGATCATTACCCTGTTGAAAACCTTTGGCGTCATGTTCCTTCCCTTTCTGGGCCGCCGAGGCCCAACCCGTCGTTCGAGCGCGACCCTCCGGCGGCCATGCCGCCTCCGGGCCGCTCAACTTCGACGTTAGCAGGCTGTTGAAATTCGCCCGCGTGTAAACGAACCTGGCGGGTTATGCGTTATGGATATCATGTTCATGGTATCGGCGGGGTGAATGAAATGCGCGGGACGGATGCAATGCAGGAGAACCTCTTCACGGTGGCCAAGCTCGACGACTTCGTGCCGTCCGACCACCCGCTGCGCGCCATCCAGGTGCTGGTCAATCAGGCACTCGGGCGCCTGAACGGATTGTTCAATTCGATCTATGCCGATACCGGGCGCGAATCCATCGCCCCGGAGAAGCTGATGCGGGCGCTGCTCCTGCAGGTGTTCTACTCGGTGCGCTCCGAGCGGCAACTGATGGAACAGATGCGCTACAACCTGCTGTTCCGCTGGTTCGTCGGGCTTCCGCTCGATGGGCAGACCTGGGATCACTCGGTGTTCTCCAAGAACCGCGACCGGCTGCTCGCCAACGAGGTGGTCGAGGCGTTCTTTGCCGAGGTGATGGCCCTGGCCGACGAGAAGGGCCTGCTCTCCAAGGAGCACTTCTCGGTCGATGGCACGCTGATCCAGGCCTGGGCCAGCCAGAAGAGCTTCCGGCCCAAGGACGGTTCGGACGACCAGACGCCCTCGGGCGGTGGCCGCAACGCCCAGGCCGACTGGAAAGGCCGGCCGCGCAGCAACGACACCCACGCGAGCACGACCGACCCGGATGCCCGCCTGTACCGCAAGAGCAACAACACCGCCTCGATCCTGTGCTACCAGGGACATGCGCTTATGGAGAACCGCCACGGTCTGGTGGTCAGTGCGGTGGTGACCCATGCCGACGGCACCGGCGAGCGGGCCGCCGCCCTGGCCATGCTCGATACGGTGCCGGGCAACCATGCCACGGTGGGCGCGGACAAGGCCTACGACACCGCCGACTTCGTGGCCGCCTGCCGCAGCAGAAACGTGACCCCGCATGTTGCGCAAAACGACGGCCGGCGCGGCGGCAGCGCCATCGACGGGCGCACGACGCGGCATGTCGGCTACCGGCTGAGCCAGATCGTCCGCAAGCGCATCGAGGAACGCTTCGGCTGGGGCAAGACGGTGGGCCGCATCCGGCAGACTGCCTTCCGGGGATTGCAGCGGGTCGATCAGCAATTCAAGCTGACGATGACGGCGAGCAACCTCACGAGAATGGCCCGAATACTGTTCGCGGGGCCGCAGGGAGTGGCGACATGAGGCACAAGAATGACGGCGGTGCGCCGCCGCCCAGCAGAGCGACGAGTGAAATGCCACGAATTCAGTCTCGATTCGCATTCGAAAGTCTCATCGCCGTGCCCGGATTCCGTGAAATTGGGCGAAATTCAACAGCCTGTTAGAGCGTTAACGGAACCAAAAAATGAGCTTGAGTGCAGTTTTCAAATTTGTCTGGAGAGGCTGGTTTGTCGGGGTTTCAGTCATTCTCACCCCCGTACTCTTGCTCGTCTCCATATTGAATCCGGACGTGCCGAAAGAAATGGTATTTGCTGTTGCGCTAGTTCCGGTAATCGCCGCCATGCAAGGCGTTATGGTTGGCGGCATCGTGGTTCTCGGGCTAAAGCTCTGGCGACCGAAGGAGCTTCGGTGAACATAGCATTACGCCTTTTACCGTCATGCTCTAACGATTAAGGTTATGTCGTGATCGCGAAGCGAGCCACGACATGAACCGGTTGTTGAACAAGCCCGGTTCCGGGTTCTCTGGAAACAGCTTTTTGTTGTCTGCCCCGAAGGCGGGCTGAATGCCTGGTGTCGTTACCGGGCAATGCCGGAATCGGCGCCTGAAGCCGGCCGACCCGGTCAATTTCGCGGTCTACGCTCGGTTTCCCGGCATTTTCCGGCCGAGCGCGGCCGTGGCGCCGGTGGGCGCACCGCCTTGCCGGTCGTCCCGGCTTACACGGCCGTCTCCGCTGCCTGCGCGGAATCGCGTTGCCTGACCGCCGTCGGCGCAATACGCCGCCGGATCACCCGCATCGGTCTGCCGCAACAGGGGCAAAGAAACGCCGGCCGGGGTTGGTCCGGCAGCGGCGGGCGCGGGGCAATCCTGAGCACGAGATGCAGCAGCGCGATCAGTCCTTTGCGGTTGGGATGCAGGAAGCCGTAATTGCGCGCCCGCCGGAAGCCCTTGGGCAGCACGTGTTGCAGCAGCAGGTGCAGGAAGTCGGCGCCGGGCAGCGTGCGTATCTTCGTCTGCCCACTCTGGCTGTCCCGGTAGCGGAAGCTGACTTGGCCATTATCGCAGGCGAGGATGTCGGCCTCCCGGATCACGCCGCGATAGAGGTAGCGGCCAAGATAGACGAGCGCCTTCTCGCCGTTGCCCACACTTTTGCAATCGACCACCCACTTGCCCGGCAGTCCTGTGGGCAAGGCCAGCCCTTCCTGCTTCAAGGCGGCGAGCAGCTTGCCGCGGAACACCTTGGCCAGCGCTTGGTGGCTGAAGAGATAGCCGGTCTTCGTCCGCCAGCGCCGGCTTCGTGCCTCCAGGCTGGCGCCGGGCATGATGAGGTGCACATGCGGGTGCAGGTCGAGCCGGCGCGAGTGGGTGTGCAGCACGGCCACCGCACCGGCATCGCCCTTGAGTTGCCGGTCGTTCCTGCAGAAGGTCTGCACCGTCGCCCAGGCGGCACTGAAGAGCGCGGCGTAGACGCGCCTGGCGTGCCGGAAGGCCAATGGCCGCAGTTCGCCGGGAAGCGTAAAGGTGAGCAGGAAATACTCGGCCGGCACCTGCAGCCGCCGCTGGCGTTCCAGCCAGCGTTCGCTCTCGTGGTGCTGGCAGTGGGGACAGAGCCGGTGCCCGCAGGAGTGCGGGATCAGCCGTTGTTCGGCGCAATCGGGACAGGCGGCAATGAGTTGCGGGGCCATGCGGCTGCGGCAATGCTGCATCGCCAAGAGTGCCTGGGCGCGTTCCGGGCTCAGCGTGTGGCCGTGACGGGCGCGGTAGTCGGGCGCGAAACGGCTGATGATCTGGGCCAGCGCGATCATCGGACAGCGCCCCAGTCCAGGGTGTAGCGCTGCATCAGGGCATCGATGCAAGTCCGGGCCGAGGCGTTGGTGTGGCTGGTGAGGTGGGTGTAGCGGGCGGTGGTGAGGATCGAATGGTGGCCGAGGATCTTCTGGACTTCCAGCAGATCGACACCCTGCTCGATCAGGTGCGTGGCGTAGCTGTGGCGCAGGCTGTGCGGGGTGATCTTTTTTTTAACCCGCATTCGGCTGCGACCTTTCTCAGCGTCGTCTGCACGCCGCCGCGATCGAGCGGCGAGGTGGCCAGATGCGCGCCCTTCAAGCCGGCGTGACGGTTGGGAAACAGGAGTTCGGCATGGCGATGCGTCTGCCAGAAGCGGCGCAGCAGCGACAGCGTGGCCTGCGGCAGCGGCACCAGACGATCCCGGTTGCCCTTGGCATCGCGCACCTGCACGCGCATGCGCGATGCGTCGATGTCGCCGACCTTGAGCGAGAGCCCTTCGCTCAGGCGCAGGCCCAGGCTGTAGAGGGTGAAGTAGAAGACCCGGTAGCTCAACACCCGCGTCGCGGAAAACAGCCGCTGCGCCTCGTCGACCGTGACGATGTCCGGCAGGCGCTGCGTCTTCGGCGGCTTGATCAGGTCCGGCATGGCCCAGGGCTTCTTCAGCACATGCTGGGTGAAGAACTTCAGGCCGTAGAGATCGAGCTTGACCGCACTCCACGAGTGGGTGCCGATCAGGTCGCTGAAATACTCGGTCAGCTGCGCCTCCGAAAGCGCGTCGATGCGATAGTCGAAATACCCGCCCAGTCGCCGGATGGCGCGGGCGTAGGCATCAATCGTCTTGGGCTGCAAGCCCTTGAGCTTCAGGTGCTTGAGATGGCTGTCGTACTGCCGGGCAAAAGCCGGCGGAAAGTCTTTCGTCATGCTGGTTTATCCTCGCGAAATATTGCAAAATCGGCTCCATCACAATGAAGGAACCAAGATGCAGGATAAGTCAGCGTCGGCCGCCGGGTGGATTCTCCGCGTAGCGGCTTCGTTCAACAAGCGCTTCGAGACGGACTCGCTACGTCGGCGCTTCGCGCCGCCTCCGCTCGCCGCTCAAGCTTGTCGTTAGCCGTCATATGCCGCGCCATACCAACGGAGTTCACACATGGTGAATCGCATCAACAAATTGTTCGTGTTGTCAGCCGCAGTACTGATTGTTACGGCAATTACTGGTTGCGACGCCGCTCTTTCCCCTGAGGAAAAACGGGAGAAGGCCCGCGCCGCTGCTGGAATGGATGCATCTGTGACCGCCGTGATACTGGTATCTGCGGCGCGTTCATGTCAGGTCGTTGGTGTGGGTGACATCGATAAGTGTGTCCAGCTCAACGGCACCCTGATCGCGGATCAATCTGCCCAAATGCTGGCAAGCATGGCCGTGGATCGGCGAAAGGATTACTGGAGCAAATGCCAAGCTGACTTCGACCAGCAATACTGCAATCAACTAATCCAGCGAGCGGTAGCTATCGAATTGCGAAAACCGAGAACGTCGGAATAATCTGGAAGCCACTCCAATGCATATTGCTATCCTCGGATGGGGCTCTCTCCTCTGGGATGAAAAGCCCGAGTTTGACAACCAACATGGTCCGTGGGAATTCGACGGCCCGGAGCTAAGGATTGAGTTCTCCCGCATTTCTCAGACCCGTGGAGGTGCGCTGACGCTGGTGATTGACCCAGCCAATGGATCAATCTGCCACGTAGCGCACGCGAGAAGCAAGCGCCGAGACCCCGAAGATGCCATTTGCGATCTTCGGTCCCGCGAGGGAACAACAAGAGCAAACATTGGCATTCACTTTGCAGACGGCTCGCTAAATCAATCCAAGGACCCAATCACGCTCACGGCTATTGCGACGTGGGCCAAAAGCAAGGGCGTTGATGTTGTTGTCTGGACTGATCTACCGTCCAACTTCCAAAAGGTATGCGGCAGCACCTTCTCTATTGCCAGCGCTGTCGCACATATCCGCGCTCTCGATGAGGGCGCGAAGTCAGGCGCTGCCGAATATGTGTGGCGAGCACCGGCTTTCGTAAATACGCCGTTGCGCTCAGCTCTACAAACAGAGCCATGGTTCAAGTCGTGACGGCTAACCCTGCGGTCCACCGGACGCTGCGCGATAAAGCCGCGCAGCGCCGGTGACCTCCACGTTAAATTTCCGCTCTGGGTTTCCTCCCCGCCGCCCCCCAGCAACTGACTTTCCCCGCCTCACGAACTCAGCTCCCGCAGGTCGGCGAGCAGGGCGTCGACGCTTTCCGGCTGGGTGTCCCAGGCGCACATGAGGCGGGCGCCGCCGGCGGCGATGAAGGTGTAGAAGCGCCAGCCGCGCTGGCGCAGCCCCTGCTGCACCTCGTCCGGCAGGGCGACGAAGACGCCGTTGGCTTCGACCGGGAAGAGCAGCCGGGCGCCGGGGATGGCGGCGAGGCCGGCCGCCAGCCGCTGCGCCATGGCGTTGGCGTGGGCGGCGTGGCGCAGCCAGGCGCCGCCTTCGAGCATGCCCAGCCACGGCGCGGAGAGGAAGCGCATCTTCGAGGCGAGCTGGCCGGCCTGCTTGCAGCGCCAGGCAAAGTCCTCGGAAAGCTTGCGGTCGAAGAAGACCACGGCCTCGCCCACCGGCAGGCCCATCTTGGTGCCGCCGAAGCAGAGTACGTCGACGCCGGCGCGCCAGGTGATCTCGGCCGGGGCGGCGCCGAGCGCGGCGACGGCGTTGCAGAAGCGCGCGCCGTCCATGTGCACGCGCAGCCCGTGGGCGTGCGCCAGCTCGGCGATGGCCGCCACCTCGGCGGGACGGTAGACGGTGCCGGCCTCGGTGGCCTGCGTCAGCGTCACCACGCGCGGCTTGGGGAAGTGGATGTCGCTGCGCCGCAGGATTGTCTCGCGCACGGCCTCGGGCGTCAGCTTGCCGCCCTCGCCGCGGACGGTCAGCAGCTTGGAGCCGTTGGAGAAGAATTCCGGCCCGCCGCATTCGTCCGTCTCGACGTGCGCCAGCTCGTGGCAGATCACGCTGTGGTAGCTCTGGCAGAGCGAGGCCAGCGCCAGCGAATTGGCGGCCGTGCCGTTGAAGACGAAGTAGATGTCGCAGTCGGTTTCGAACAGGGCGCGCAGGCGGTCGGAGACGCGCCGCGTCCAGTCGTCGTCGCCGTAGCCGGGGGCATCGCCGTCGTTGGCGGCGACGAGGGCCTGCAGGGCTTCGGGGCTGATGCCCGCGCAGTTGTCGCTGGCGAATTGCTGCATGGGACCTCCGTAAAGGGATGCAGGGGAAGCCACAAACATACCGCAAACCTCCGGCTGTTGGTAAAGTGCTGAGAGACGACCGAATCCGCCGCGCCATGACCACACTCGACAACCTGCTGAAGCTCGTCGGCACGCCGCGCGACGGGGCGCTGCTGCGCTTTTCGCTCGGCAACGAATACCTGAAGGCGGGAGAGGCGGCGCAGGCGGCGGCGCATTTCCGCGCGGCGGTGGAGAAGGACCCGAAATACTCCGCGGCGTGGAAACTGCTCGGCAAGGCGCTGGCCGAGGCGGGGCAGGCGGCGGAGGCGCTGGCGGCCTACCGCGAGGGCATCGCCGTGGCCGAGGCCAGGGGCGACCTCCAGGCGGCGAAGGAGATGAAGGTGTTCGCGCGGCGCCTGGAGCGCGCCGATGCCGGCGGCAAGGACCCCGGCGCCGTCTCGTAGGGACTGACTTTCGGCTACTTGATCCGCGAGGTCGTGCGCAGGGTCTTCCCCGCCACCATGAAATGCCCGCCGCCGCGGTGGTGCAGGGTGCGCGACGCCTTCGCCTTCGGATCGACCCAGGCCTTGACCACTTCCAGCACGAAGAAGTTGTAGTGGTTCATCAGCCGCGTGTCGACCACCTTGTCCGATGCGTTCGACCGGGGCTGCGGGCTCAATCCCTGAATTCGACTTCGCCTTCGATCTCGACCGGGATGTCGAAAGGCAGTTCGGCGAGCCCGACCGCGCTGCGTGCGTGGGCGCCGATCCCGGGGCCGAACAGGTCGAGGATGAGGTCGGAGAAGCCGTTGATGACGTTCGGCTGCCGGTTGAAGCCGGGCGCCGAGTTGACCATGCCGAAGACGCGCGTCCAGGCGGTGATGCGGTCGAGGTCGCCGAGCGCGCGCCGGAGGCTGCCCAGCATGGCGAGGGCGGTCAGGCGCGCGGCCGCATAGCCCTGTTCGACATCGAGCTCGCGGCCGAGCTTGCCCAGCGGCTGCGCCAGCGAGCCATCCGCGTTCTGCGGGCCGTGGCCGGAGATGAAGGCGCGGTTGCCCAGCAGCCTGACGAACCGGAAGGGCAGAACGACGCCCGGGGGAGGCTGGAGCGGCGGCGGCAGGACAAGCCCGAGCGCGGAGAGGCGTTCTTCAATTCCGGCCATGGGCCCTCCCGGTCAATACGAGCATGCAATCCGAAAAATTGCAGTGGTCGGGACAAGGCACGATGTGGTGTCTCCCAGCGAAATGTCCAGCGGGTTCAGGCCTGCCCGGGCGGACTTTTTGCGGGGCCTTCCGGCCCGGGCTCGGACTTGTGCGTCCGGGCAAGGAAGGCGTCGGCCAGGGTCTTGTAGAGCGGGCGCGGGCAGACCAGGCGCGAGGCGCCGCCGGCGATCAGGGCGGTGGCCATCAGCGGCAGCACCATGTTGTGGTTGTCGGTCATCTCGATGACGATGACGAAGGCGGTGATCGGCGCCCGCACGACGCCGGCGAAATAGCCGACCATGCCCAGCAGCACGACGGCGCCCTGCGGGGCGTAGGGCATCAACTGGGCGGCGTTGAGGCCGAAGCCGGCGCCCACCGCCAGCGACGGCGCGAAGATGCCGCCGGGGATGCCGCTGACGTAGGAGACGACGGTCGCCAGCATCTTCAGCACGCCGTAGCCGGCCGGCAGCTCCTCGTACCCCTCGATGATGCGCGTGGCCTCCTCGTAGCCGGTGCCGTAGGTGGTGCTGCCGGAGGCGAGGCCGATGACGGCCAGCAGGAAGCCGCAGGCCGCGGCGAAGGCCACCGGCCGCTCGCGCATCGCCGTGCCGAGCCAGCCGGGCAGGCCGCGCGAGGTGGCGATGAGGATGCGGCTGAAGAGTCCGCCGAGCAGGCCGCCGCCGGCGCCGCACACCAGCACCGCGAGCCAGGCGTGGTCGAGCGGCAGGGAGGCCGAGGTATAGCCGAAATAGGTGTAGTCGCCGAGCAGCGCCAGCGAGAGCACGCCGGCGACGATGACGGCGGTGAGGATGGTGCCGCTGGTGCGCTGCTCGAGCGAGCGGCTCATCTCCTCGATGGCGAAGACGATGCCGGCCAGCGGCGTGTTGAAGGCCGCCGCCACGCCGGCCGCGCCGCCGGCGAGGATCAGGCCGTTCTGCATCTGCCGGCGGGAGTAGTGCATCAGCTTGCCCATGCCGTGCATGATGGCCGCGCCGATTTGCACCGTCGGCCCTTCGCGGCCGATCGAGGCGCCGCAGAGCATGCCGGCGAGCGAGAGGAGGATCTTGCCGAAGGCGATGCGCAGGGACAGCACCCGGTCGCGCACGGATTCGTTCTCCAGGGCGGCGATGGTCTGGGGGATGCCGCTGCCCTGCGCGCCCTGGAAGAAGCGGCCCGTCACCCAGGCGATCGCCGCCAGCCCGAGCGGGGCGACCAGCAGCGGCAGGTAGGGCGAGAGTTCGACGAGGCGGTGGTGCAGGTTGTTGGCGTGCTCGGCGCCGACGGCGAAGAGGATGGCCGCCGCGGAGACGCAGAGGGCGCCGCCCCAGAACAGCAGGCGGCGCAGCCAGAGGCGGGGCGAGAGCAGCTCGTGCCGCATCCGCTTCATCGACGGGGCCTGCATGGCCCGGCTCAGGCGTTCGCCGGCTTTCATTCCTTTATCCGGTTCTTCCGTGTTTGCTACCGCGTTCAGGACGCGCCAGGCTTGAGGATGACGATGGCCAGCGGCGGCAGCGTCAGCGAGAGGGCGTGCGGATGCCCCTGGGCGCCGCTGCCGCCGGCCTCGGCGCCGCCCAGGTTGCCCGCGCCGCTGCCGCCATAGGCGGCGGCGTCGCTGTTGAGCACCTCGCGCCACCAGCCGCCGCGGGGCACGCCGACCCTGTAATCCCGGCGCGCCACCGGCGTGAAGTTGCACACCACCAGCAGGGTGTCCTCGGGCCGCCGGCCGCGGCGCAGGAAGCTCACCACGCTTTCCTCCCAGTCGTGGAAATCCACCCACTCGAAGCCGTCCGCCGAGAAGTCCCTTTCGAAGAGTGCGGCCTCGTTGCGGTAGCAGCGGTTGAGGTCGCCCATCCAGCGCATCAGGCCGGCGTGCAGCGGGTACTGCAGGACGTGCCACTCGAGGCTTTCCTCGTGCTGCCATTCGCGCCGCTGGCCGAATTCGCCGCCCATGAAGAGCAGCTTCTTGCCCGGGTGCGCCCACATCCAGCCGTAGAGCAGGCGCAGGTTGGCGAACTGCTGCCACTCGTCGCCGGGCATCTTGCCGATGAGGGCGCCCTTGCCGTGCACCACCTCGTCGTGGGAGAGCGGCAGGACGAAGTTCTCGGTGAAGGCGTACCAGATGCCGAAGGTGATGTGGTTGTGGTGATACTTGCGGAAGACCGGGTCCTGCCGGAAGAAATTCAGCGTGTCGTGCATCCAGCCCATGTTCCACTTCATGCCGAAGCCGAGGCCGCCGGCCCAGACCGGGCGCGAGACCATCGGCCAGGCGGTGGATTCCTCGGCGATGGTCTGCGTGTCGGGGTGGTCGCGGTACACCGCTTCGTTGAGGCCGCGCAGGAAGTGCATCGCGTCGAGGTTCTCGCGGCCGCCGTGGGGGTTGGGGATCCACTCGCCCTCGCTGCGGCCGTAGTCGAGGTAGAGCATCGAGGCGACGGCGTCCACGCGCAGGCCGTCGACGTGGTATTGGTCGAGCCAGAAAAGGGCACTCGAGGCGAGGAAGGCGCGCACTTCGTTGCGGCCGTAGTTGAAGATGGAACTGCTCCATTCCGGGTGGAAGCCCTGGCGCGGGTCGGCGTGCTCGAAGAGGTGGGTGCCGTCGAAGAAGGCCAGCCCGTGCTCGTCGGCGGGAAAGTGCGAGGGCACCCAGTCGAGGATGACGCCGATGCCGGCCTGGTGCAGGGTGTCGATGAGGAACATGAAGTCCTGCGGCGTGCCGTAGCGCGCCGTCGGCGCGAAATAGCCCGTGCACTGGTAGCCCCAGGAGCCGTAGAAGGGGTGCTCCATCACCGGCAGCAGCTCGACGTGGGTGAAGCCGAGCTCGCGCACGTGGGCGGCAAGCAGCGGCGCGATCTCGCGGTAGGTGAGCGAGCGGTTGCCGTCCTCCGGCACCCGGCGCCAGGAGCCGAGGTGCACCTCGTAGATGGAGAGCGGGGCATCGAGCGCGTTGGCGCCGCGGCGGGACGCCATCCACTCGGCGTCCTGCCATGCATAGGCAAGGTCCCAGACGCGCGAGCCGGTGCGCGGCGGCAATTCGCTGCACACCGCGAAGGGATCGGCCTTGTCGACGCGGAAGCCGTGGTGGCGCGAAACGATGTGGTATTTGTAGCAGGCGCCGTGGCCGACGCCGGCGACGAAGCCCTCCCAGATGCCGGAGCCGTCCCAGCGCGGCAGCAGCGGGTGGGCGGCCTTGTCCCAGCCGTTGAAATCGCCCATCACCGAAACCGCTTCGGCGTTTGGCGCCCAGACGGCGAATTGCGTGCCGGCCCGGCCGTCGCGACTGATGAGGTGCGCCCCCAGCCGCCCGGCCAGCCGCACGTGGCTGCCTTCGCGCAGCAGGTAGATGTCGTGCTCGCCGAGCAGGCTGTGGGCGGCGACGGCGGTTTCGGCGACGGTGCTCATCCCCGCCGCCCAATCCGGCTTCCGGCCCGCTTCGGTTTCATGGGACAATTTGCTCGGAACAATTCGTTCGATCCAGGATTCAATCCATCCAGAAGGCAGAGTAGTGGACATTGTAGTGTCAACCCGGCGATGCTTCTTCCCGGGCGGCATGTCCGGACAGGAAAGGCATTGCTCCATGCAGTTTATCGTGATTCCGGGAACCATCGTGACGATCGGTGCCGCCGATGACGGCGGCGGGGTGGGGGCATGACGGGTGCGGCGGGTGATATCAGCCTGCGCAATCTTGCGGAGGACGACATCGACCGGGTCATCGCCCTGCAGCGGCGGGTCTATCCGGACATGCCGTCCTACCGCCGGGAAAACCTCGCGTCGCAGTTGCGCGTCTTTCCGCAGGGGCAGTTCGTCGTCGAGCTGGGGGAGCGGCTCATCGGCGCGGCCAGCGCGCTGGTGGTGCTGTGGGACGACTACGGGCTGGATCACAGCTGGTCGGAAGTGACCGGGAACGGCACTTTCGAAACGCACAACCCAGACGGCTACACGCTCTACGGCGCCGAGGTGTGCGTCGATCCCGAAATCCGCAAGCGCGGCGTCGGACACCTGCTCTATCAGGCGCGACGCCGCCTGTGCCGGGAGATGAACCTCAAGCGGATCATCGCCGCCGGCCGCCTGCCGGGCTATCACAAGCACGCCAGCGAGATGTCGGCCGAGCTGTATGCGCAGCGGGTGGTGTGGGGGGATTACTACGATCCGGTGCTGCGCTTCCAGATCGGGGAGGGCTTCCAGTACTGCGGCGTGATCCCGGGATATCTCCCCAGCGATGCCGACTCGCTCGGCAACGCCGCGCTGATCGTCTGGCTCAATCCGCGCTACAACCCGAAACGGCCGACCCTGTCGCCGCCGGAAATCAGGAGCCTCCGATGAGAGTCCGCATCGCCGCCGTGCAGTACCGCTTCCGGCACATCGACGACTGGGACGGCTTCGCCCGCCAGGTCGCCTTCGTCCTCAACGCCGCCGCCGACTACAAGCCGGACTATGTCCTGCTGCCGGAACTCTTCACGACCCAGCTGCTGTCCTGCATGGACAACGACGACGTCCATGGCGCCGTGCGCACCCTGGCCGGCTACGCCGATCGCTACGTCGCGCTGCTGAAGGATTTCGCCGTTGCCGACAACTACTACCTGATCGGCGGCAGCCATCCCACCCTGCGCGAGGGCAGGCTGTACAACACGGCCTACCTGTTCACGCCGCGCGGCGAGGTGTTCACGCAGGACAAACTGCACCGCACCCGCTGGGAGAAGGACGAGTGGAAGACCGAGCACGGCGACAGCCTGCAGATCTTCGAGACCGAGCACGGCCGCATCGCCGTCCTCATCTGCTACGACATCGAGTTTCCGGAGCTGGCACGCCGCGTCTCCGAGCTCGGGGCCGAGATCATCTTCGTGCCGTCGTGCACCGACGATCGCCAGGGCTTCCTGCGCGTGCGCTACTGTTGCCATGCCCGCGCCATCGAGAACCAGGTGTATGTCGCCATGACCAGCACGGTCGGCAACCTGCCGGCGGAGGGGCTGCGGCTGCACTATGGCCAGGCCGCCATCATCACGCCGTCGGACTTCCCCTTCGCCCGCGACGGCATCGCCGCCGAAGGCGTCATCAACGAGGAACAGATCGTCGTCGCCGACGTGGACCTGCACCTGCTCGACGAGAACCGGCTGAAGGGCACGACCATTCCGCTGCTCGACAAGCGCACGGATTTCTACATGCGGATCGAGCCCCAGGTGGTGAGGATCGGCGGCGAAGCCACGGTTGACCCAGGTCAAACGGATGTAACGTAATGGAAGTAACTTGACGACATGAGCAGCCAGGACCTTTGCGACCTGCCGGGGATCGTCGCCCGCTGGCATGCCGATCCCGCCAACCTGGTGCAGATCCTGCGCGAGGTGCAGGAATCCTGCGGCACGATCCCCTCCGACACGCTCGACCGGCTGGCGATGCTGCTCGACGTGCCGCGCGTGCGTATCGAGTCGACGGCCAGCTTTTACGCCTTCTTCCACGCCGAGTCGCACGGCGCCTACGAGATCCTCTTCTCCGACAACGTCATCGACCACATGGCCGGCAGGGAGGAACTCAAGCGGTATTTCTGCGAGAAGCTCTGGCTGGAACCGCGCAAGCTGTCCGAGGACGGGCTGGTGTACGTCGACGACACGGCCGACATCGGCCTGGCCGACCAGGCGCCAGCGCTGCTGGTGAACGGCCATGCCATTCCGTCGCTGGACAAGGCGCGGCTCGACCTCGTCGCCGAGCTGATCCGGGCGCAGAAGCCGCTGGCCGAATGGCCGCCGATGCTGTTCGAGGTTCCCGACAACATCCGCAAGTCCGGCCCGCTGACGGGCGAGGCGTTCGCCCCGGGCGCGGCCCTGAAAGCGGCGCTGGCGCGCGGTGTCGAGGCGACGCTGGCGGAGATCGATTCCGCCAACCTGCGCGGCCGCGGCGGCGCCGGCTTCAAGACCGCCGTCAAGTGGGCGAGCTGCCGCAAGGCCGAGGGCGAGGCGCACTACGTGGTGTGCAACGCCGACGAGGGCGAGCCGGGCACCTTCAAGGACCGTGTGCTGCTCGCCAGCCACGCCGACCTGGTGTTCGAGGGCATGACGGTGTGCGCCCGCGTCATCGGCGCGCGCCGGGGCTTCCTCTACCTGCGCGGCGAATACAGGAACCTGCTGGAGAAACTAAAGTCAGTCCTGGCAAGACGGCGCGAGGCCGGCCTGCTGGGGCAGAACATCCTCGGCCACACGGACGAAAATGGGGGTTTCGACTTCGACATCGAAATTCATCTGGGCGCCGGCGCCTACATCTGCGGCGAGGAATCCGCCCTGATCGAATCGCTGGAGGGCAAGCCGGGCAAGCCGCGCAACCGACCGCCCTTTCCCGACCGCCGCGGCTACCGCAACCAGCCGACGGTGGTGAACAACGTCGAGACCTTCGCCTGCGCGGCGAAGATCGCGGAGCGCGGCGGAGCCTGGTTCGCGGCGATGGGCACGCCCGAGTCGACCGGCAGCAAGCTCGTCTCCATCTCCGGCGATTGCCGGCAGCCGGGCATCTATGAGTACTCCTTCGGCGTCACGGTGCGGCAGATCCTCATCGACTGCGGCGCCGAGGATGCCCATGCCGTGCAGGTCTCCGGGCCGTCCGGCACCTGCATTTCCTTCCGCGAGTTCGACCGCCGCATCGCCTTCGAGGACCTCGCCACGGCGGGCGCCTTCATGGTCTTCTCGCGCGAACGCGACATGTTCGAGGTGGCGCGCAATTTCACGCATTTCTTCGCCCACGAGAGCTGCGGCTTCTGCACGCCCTGCCGCGTCGGCACTTCGCTCCTGAAGAACGCCATGGACAAGCTGGCGGCGGGCAAGGGCTCGGCCTACGACATGAACGAAATGAAGCACATCATGCAGGTCCTGCGCGGTACGGCCCATTGCGGCCTCGGCCACACGGCTGCCAACCCGGTGGTGCAGACCATGGAGAAGTTCCCGGACGCCTACGAGAAGCGGCTGAAGCGCCTCGACTTCGAGCCGGCCTTCGACCTCGACGGGGCATTGCAGACCGCGCGCCTGATCACCGGCCGCGACGACGAATGGGCGCATTTGGCGAACGATTGAACGGCGAAAACCCTTAACCACAGAGACACAGAGGCACAGAGAAATGCAAAATTATTCATATCTGCTTTTCTCAGTGTCTCTGTGCCTCTGTGGTGAATGGTTCTGATTTTATGACCAAGACCTTCACGCTCGACGGCAGGACCATCCCCTTCGAGGAGGGCGAAACCATCATGGAGGCGGCCGCCGCGGCGGGCGTCTACATTCCGCACCTGTGCCACCACCCCGAGTTCAAGCCGCACGGCTCGTGCAAATTGTGCACGGTGAACATCGGCGGCCGGCTCGGCGCGGCGTGTACCAATCAGGCGGCGGATGGCATGAAAGTGGAGAGCGAGACCGAGGCGCTCAACGCCGACCGCCTCGCCTTGACGCGGATGCTTTTCGTCGAGGGCAACCACGTCTGCCCGTCCTGCGAGAAGAGCGGCAACTGCCAGTTGCAGGCGGTGGCCTACCACCTCGGCATGCTGACGCCGCACTTCCCGCACTTCTACCCTGCGCGCGACCTCGACGCCTCGCATCCGGACGTGCTGCTGGAGCGCAACCGCTGCATCCTGTGCGAGCTGTGCGTGCGCGCCAGCCGCGACGTCGACGGCAAGAACGTCTTCGGCATCGGCGGCCGCGGCATCAGGGCGCGCCTGATCGTCAATTCGGCGAGCGGGCGACTGGCCGATACCGACATGTCGGTGACCGACCGCGCCGCCGAGGTGTGCCCGACCGGGGCCATCATACGCAAGCGCCACGGCTTCACGATTCCCATCGGCCAGCGGCTCTACGACCACCACGACATCGCCGAGGCGCCGGTGGCGGGCATGGAAAGACCCAAACGTGACTGAGCCGAAGAAACTCAAGGTCGCCACCTGCTCGCTGGCCGGCTGCTTCGGCTGCCACATGTCGCTGCTCGACATCGACGAGAAGCTGTTCGAGCTGCTCAAGGCGGTCGAGTTCGACCGTTCGCCGATCACCGACATCAAGCACTGCGGCCCGTGCGACATCGGCATCGTCGAAGGGGGCGTCTGCAACGCCGAGAACGTGCACGTGCTGAAGGAGTTCAGGAAGAACTGCAGGATACTCGTTGCGATGGGTTCCTGCGCCATCACCGGCGGCATCCCGGCCTGGCGCAACAACGTCGACCTGTGGGACTGCTTCCAGGAGGTTTACCACTACGGCATCGGCCTGGAGAAGGGCCAGGTCCCCAACGATCCCGAGCTGCCGCTGCCCTTCGACAAGGTGCACCCGATCAACGAGGTGGTGCGCATCGACTACTTCCTGCCCGGCTGCCCGCCGCCGGCCGACGCCATCTGGAAGTTCCTCACCGACCTCGCCGCCGGGCGCGAGCCGAAGCTCGACTACGACATGCTGCACTATGACTGAGATGAAGCCGCATTTAACGCAAAGAGCGCAAAGACGCAAAGGGCGCAAAGGAAGATCATTCGATCTGATTTCTTTGCGTCCTTTGCGTCTTTGCGTCCTCTGCGCCGAAAGAGGTTGTTCTTGATGCCTGCCGAACTCGAAACCGCCGCAAACCCCGAGAACCTCAAGCGGGTCGTCATCGAGCCGGTGTCCCGCGTCGAGGGCCACGGCAAGGTGACCATCCTGCTCGACGCCGAGGGCAAGGTGCATCAGGTGCGGCTGCACATCGTCGAGTTCCGCGGCTTCGAGAAGTTCATCCAGGGCCGGCCCTACTGGGAGGTGCCGGTGATGGTGCAGCGCCTGTGCGGCATCTGCCCGGTGTCGCACCACCTGGCGGCCTCGAAGGCGCTCGACCTCATCGTCGGCGCGAAGCAGCTGACGCCGACCGCCGAGAAGATGCGCCGCCTGATGCACCTCGGCCAGATCCTGCAATCGCACGCATTGCATTTCTTCCACCTCGCTTCGCCCGACCTGCTGTTCGGCTTCGACGCCGAGGTGGCGAAGCGCAACATCGTCGGCGTCGCCGCCGTCGCGCCGGACGTGGCGAAGAAGGGCGTGCTGCTGCGGAAATACGGCCAGGAAATCATCCGCCACACCGCCGGCAAGCGCGTACACGGCACCGGCTCGGTGCCGGGCGGGGTGAACAAGAACCTGAGCCGCGCCGAGCGGGCCGAACTGCTCGGCGAGATCGACACCATCGTCGAATGGAGCCGCGAGGCGGTCGGCATCGTGCGTGGCCTGTTCGAGAAAAATGCGGCGCTCTATGCCGCCTTCGGCCGCTTCGATTCGGGCCGGCTCGGCCTGGTGCGTGACGACGGCGCCCTCGATCTCTACCACGGCGGCCTGCGCGCCACCGACAGCGCCGGCGCGACGATTTTCGACCACGCCGATTACCAGAATTACTACGAGCTGATCCACGAGGAAGTGAAGCCCTGGTCCTACATGAAGTTTCCCTTCATCGTGGCGCAGGGAGCCGAGGCCGGCTGGTACCGCGTCGGCCCGCTGGCGCGGGTGTCGCAGTGCGACTTCATTCCGACCGAGCTGGCCGAGGCCGAGCGCCTCGCCTTCAAGGCCTTCGACGGCGGCGCCGCGCTGTCGGCGCCGCTCGGCTACCACTGGGCGCGCATGATCGAGATGCTGCACGCGGCCGAGGGCATCAAGGCGCTGCTGCTCGACAACGACCTCTCCGGCGGCGACCTGGTGGTGCGCGGCGAACGCCAGCTGCGCGGCGTCGGCGTCCTCGAGGCGCCGCGCGGCACGCTGATCCACCATTACCGCGTCAACGAGGACGACCAGATCGTCAGCGCCAACCTGATCGTGTCGACCACCCACAACAACCAGGCGATGAACGAGGCGGTGCGCCAGGTGGCGCGGCAGTACCTCGACGGCCGCACGCTGACCGAGGGCCTGCTCAACCACATCGAGGTCGCCATCCGCGCCTTCGATCCCTGCCTGTCCTGCGCCACCCACGCGCTGGGCAGGATGCCGCTGGAGGCGGAGCTGGTCGACGCCGACGGCTGCGTGGTCGGCCGGCTGTGTAGGTCGGGCTTCAGCCCGACGACAACGTCTGCGTCGGCCTGAAGGCCGACCTACAGGACCCATGTCCATTCTGATCTTCGCCTGGGGCAACCCCTCCCGCGGCGACGACGCCCTCGGCCCCTCCCTGGTGGCGCGCATCGAGGCGTCGCGACCGGCGCACCCGGAGTGGGGCGAGCTGGCGCTGCTCACCGACTTCCAGCTGCAGCCCGAGCATGCGCTCGATCTCGACGGCCATGCCCGCGTGCTGTTCGTCGACGCCAGCGTGTCCTGCGTGCCGCCCTTTGTCTTCGACCGGCTGCAGCCGTCGCGCGAGTTCGGCTATACCACCCATGCCATGAAGCCCGAGGCGCTGTTGGCGGTTTTCCACCAGGTCACCGGCAGCGTGCCGCCGCCGGCCTGGCTGATGACCGTGCGCGGCACGGCCTTCGAACTCGGCGCGTCCCTGGGCGCCGAGGCTGCAGCGAATCTGGAAGTCGCTGCCTGCTTCGTCGAAACCCTGCTATCGGTGGATTGGAAAGACCTGGACTGACCTGCGTCAAAGAACGCAAATCCGCCTGCCGGTTAATATCTTTCCGGTTCGACATGAAAAGCGGCATAAACTCTTGCCTGTCGATCAAACGCAATAATTAACTAGTTGATAAATAACAACAAGAAATGCCGGTATAGCCGGCATGTTTCTTGTTATCCAAGTGAGCTTACGGTATGGAAAGTACATGATCGCCGAGGGCAAGCTGGAATTCGAGATCACTCGGGACGGCAGGCAGATTACCGGGGCCACCATCCATTCCACGCGTCCCGTCACGGCCAGCCGGGTACTCGAGGGCAAGCCGGTCGTCGAGGTCCTGCGGCGGGTGCCGTTGCTGTTCAGCGTCTGCGGGCGGACACAGGGCGTGGCCGCGGCGACGGCGATCGAGGCGGCGCGGGGGCTGCGCGCGGGCGAGACGATCCGGCCGGCGCGCGAGCGGGCCGTTGCCGGCGAATGCCTGCAGGAATACTGCTGGCGGATGCTGATCGACCTGCCGGCCCTGCTCGGCGAAGCGGCGCGGCCGGGCGAACTGGCCGACCTGCGCCGGCGCATCGCCGCCGCCGACGAGGAATTCAAATGGGTCGAGGTGGCTACCGCTGCCGAGGATCTGCTCGAGCGGGCGGTCTTCGACATGTCGCCGGGGGTCTGGCTGAAGCTGCGGCCAGCGGCGCTGGAGGCCTGGCTTGCGCGCGGCGCTTCGCCCGTGCCGCGCATGCTGGCGCGCCTGCGGCGGCTGCGGCTGGGCGGCGAATTCGGCCTGCTGCCCTGGCTGGATGAGGACGATCTGCCGGCGCTGGCCGCGCGGCTGGAGAGCGAGCCGGGCTTCGCGCAGCGGCCGGACTGGCAGGGCCGGCCGGCGGAGACCGGAGCGCTGGCGCGGCAGCGGTCGCATCCGGTGGTCGAGCGGGAAATCGCGCAGCACGGCGCCACGGCGGCGGCGCGCATGATCGCCCGCCTGCTGGAGCTGGCGCAACTGCCCGGGCAACTGCGCGAGGTGCAGGCACAGGGCATTCGCAGTGCCTCACCGCGGCCGGGTACCGGCATTGCCGCCGTCGAGACGGCGCGAGGCACGCTGCTGCACTGGGCGCAAGTGGCTGAGGGGCAGGTTCTGCGCTACCGCATCGTTGCCCCGACCGAGTGGAACTTCCATCCCGCCGGTGCCTTCGTGCGCGGATTGACGGGTTACGCGGTGCGAAGCGAGAGCGAGGCGCGCGGCGCGGCCGGGCTGCTGGCGCATGCGCTGGATCCCTGCGTCGCCTACGAAACAAGCGTCGTCCATGCATGAGATGTCGCTGGCGGAAGGCGTGCTGCAACTCATCGAGGAGCAGGCGGTGAAGTCGGGCTTCGCGCGGGTGAAGACGGTGTGGCTGGAGATCGGCGCGCTCTCCGGCGTCGAGACGGAGGCAATGCGCTTCTGCTTCGATGCGGTGACGCGCGGCAGCGTCGCCGACGGCGCCGCGCTGGAGATCGTCGCCGTGCCCGGCACGAGCTGGTGCATGCAGTGCGGCGTGTCGGTGCCGGTGGCGGAGCGCTACGATCCCTGCCCGCGCTGCGGCGGCTACCAGCTGCAGGTGCAGGGCGGCACGGAGATGCGGGTGAAGGAGCTTGAGGTGGAGTAGGTCTGTAGGTCGGGCTTCAGCCCGACTTCGGCGCTTGATCTGCCGCTGCTGTCGGGCTGAAGCCCGACCTACATAAGAATACTGGAGGAACGGAACATGTGCACGGTATGCGGCTGCGGCCAGGGCGAAACGAAGATCGAGGGCGATCACGAACACGCGCATCGCCATGCGGACGGCACGGCGCATCCCCCAAGGGGATTTCCTGCGGGGCACAGCCATGCCCATGGCCACGACGGCGAGCATGCCCACGCCCATCCGCACGCGCCGGGCGGCCTCAGCTACGCGCCGCGGCACCACCACGGCCATGCACATTCGCATGCGCCGGGCCTCACGCCCGGCCGCATGGTGCAGATCGAGCAGGACATCCTTGCCAAGAACAACGCCTACGCCAGCGCCAACCGCAAGGATTGGAAGGCGCGCGGCCTGTTCGCCCTCAATCTCGTCTCCAGCCCCGGCTCGGGCAAGACCACGCTGCTGGTCGAGACGATCGGAAAACTCGCCGGCCGCCATCCGCTGGCGGTGATCGAGGGCGACCAGCAGACCAGCAACGACGCCGAGCGCATCCGCGCCACCGGCGCCCAGGCCATCCAGGTGAACACCGGCAAGGGCTGCCACCTCGACGCGCACATGGTCGGTCACGCCTTCGAGCGGCTCGACCTGCCGCAGGGCGGCCTGCTGCTGATCGAGAACGTCGGCAACCTGGTCTGTCCGGCGGAGTTCGACCTCGGCGAGGCGCACAAGGTGGTGATCCTCTCCGTCACCGAGGGTGAGGACAAGCCGCTGAAGTACCCGAACATGTTTGCCGCGAGCGACCTCATGCTGCTGACCAAGGTCGACCTGCTGCCGCACTTGAGTTTCGACACGGCGAAGTGCATCGAGTATGCCCGCCGCGTGAACCCGAAAATCGAGGTGCTGCAGGTCTCGGCCAGGAGCGGCGAGGGCATGGACGGCTGGCTCGCCTGGCTGGATGCCGGCGTGGCCGCGACGCGCGGGAGCTGAGGCGCCGCCATGCCGATCGCTTCCGCCGCCTGGCCCGTCGTCTGCCGGCGCATCCGCGTCCGCGGCCAGGTGCAGGGCGTGGGTTTCCGGCCCTTTGTCTATCGGCTGGCCAATGAACTGCATCTGGTCGGCTGGGTTCGCAACGACGCGGAAGGGGTGGAGATCGAGGCGCAGGGCCCGACCAGGGCGGTGGATACGCTGCAGGCGCGCCTGGCGGCCGAGGCGCCGCCGCTGGCACGCATTACCGGGGTGGAAAGCCGCGAGGTCGCGCTGTCGGAATCAAGCGCCTTCGAGATTCAGGAAAGCATCGGCGGTGCGGTCCGTACCGCCGTCACGCCCGACAGCGGAGTCTGCGCGGATTGCCTGGCCGAGCTGTTTACGCCGCAGGACCGCCGCTGGCGCTACCCCTTCATCAACTGCACCCATTGCGGTCCGCGCTACACCATCACGCGCGGCCTGCCATACGACCGTCCGCAGACCAGCATGGCGCCGTTCCGCCAGTGCCCCGCCTGCCAGGCCGAGTACGAGGCACCCGACAACCGGCGCTTCCATGCCCAGCCGAATGCCTGCCCGGCATGCGGGCCGCGGCTGGCACTCGTGGACGCCCGGGGGTCGCCGCTGGCCGTCCTCGACCCGCTGGCGGAGACCGTGGCTCGGCTTCGTCGCGGCGAGATCCTGGCCATCAAGGGGCTGGGCGGCTTCCACCTCGCCTGCGACGCACGCAACGAGAAGGCCGTCGCGCGCCTGCGCGCGCGCAAGAACCGGGACGAAAAGCCCTTCGCCGTGATGTTCGCCAATACGGCATCCGCGGCGCCGGTCGCGCCGGCGGTGCCGCGCGCCGCGCGACTGCTCGAATCGGCGCAGCGGCCGATCGTCCTGCTCAAGAAGGGTCCGCGCTGCGACGAGACGCTGGCGGGCGTCGCGCCGGGACTCGAATGGCTCGGCGCCATGCTGCCCTACACGCCGCTGCATTACCTGCTGTTTCACGAAGCGGCCGGCCGGCCGGCGGGCAGCGCCTGGCTGGCCGAGGCACAGCCGCTGATGCTGGTGATGACCAGCGCCAATCCCGGCGGCGAACCGATCGTGCGCGACAACGACGAGGCACTGGCGCGGCTGCAGGGGATCGCCGACGCCTGCCTGATGCACGACCGCGACATCGTCGTGCGCTGCGACGACACGGTGGTGCGCGCGACGGCGGACGCCTCTTCGTCGCTGCAGGCCGCCGGCGCCGGCCTGCAGTTCATCCGCCGCGCCCGCGGCTTCACGCCGCAGGCCATCGCCCTGGCCCGCAGCGGGCCGTCCGTCCTCGCCACCGGCGGCTTCCTCAAGAACACGATCTGCCTGACGCGCGGCAACGAGGCCTTCCTCTCGCAGCACATCGGCGACCTCGACAATGCCGCCACCTGCATGGCAATGGAAGAGGCGGCACAGCGGCTCATGGATCTGCTGCAGATCGAACCGGAGCGCGTGGCGCACGACCTGCACCCGGATTTCCACAGCACCCGCTTCGCTTCCGAATTCGCCCGCCAGCGCGGCCTGCCGCTGGTTCCGGTGCAGCATCACCATGCCCATGTCGCGGCAGTCGCCGCCGAGCATCGCGCGGAGGGTCCCCTGCTCGGGCTGGCCCTGGACGGGGTTGGTCTGGGCGAGGACGGCGGCGCCTGGGGCGGCGAACTGCTCTGGGTGGACGGCGCGCGCTTTCGACGCGTCGGCAGCCTGCGCGAGCTGCGCCTGCCGGGCGGAGACCGCGCGGCGCGGGAGCCCTGGCGCATGGCCGCCGCCGCCCTGCACCTGCTCGGCCGCGGCGATGAAATCGGGGAACGCTTCGGCAACGAAGCCGCCCCCACCGTGGCGCAGATGCTGGAGGCCGGCTTCAATTCTCCGGGAACGTCGAGCTGCGGTCGCTGGTTCGACGCCGCCGCCGGCCTGCTCGGCATTCGCGACATCGCCGCCTACGAGGGACAGGCGGCGATGCTGCTGGAAGGCCTGGCGGACCGCTACGGCCGCGTCGACGCCATGGCGGATGGCTTCGTCATCGACCGGAACAACGTGCTCGACCTGTCGCCGCTGCTGGGGTGGCTGGCCGGCGAACGGGGTGGTCGTGGCGATCGTGCCGAATTGGCGCAGGACGCGGCTTATGCCGCGGCGCGCTTCCACGCGACCCTGGCCGAGGCGCTGGCGCAATGGGCGATTGCCGCCGCGCAGGCAGCGGACCTGCGACGCGTCGCCTTCGGCGGGGGGTGCTTTCTCAATCGCATCATCGCCGGCGTGCTGCGCTGGCGGCTCGAGCAGGCCGGCCTGGAAGTGCTGGAGGCACGGCAGGCGCCGCCCAACGACGGCGGTCTGAGCCTGGGGCAGGCCTGGGTGGCGATGCAGGTGTAGGTCGGCCTTCAGGACGATGACCGCAGGGAATCCCTGTGGGACAGCAGCGGTGGATTGACGGAAATTGTCGGGCTGAAGCCCGACCTACGGAGAACGCTATGTGTCTGGCAATACCGGTGAAGGTTGTGGAACTGCTCGACGGCGACCAGGCGAGGGTCGACGTCGGCGGCGTGCGCAAGGAGATCTCGCTGGCGCTGGTCGACGGCATCGCGGTCGGCGACTACGTCATCCTCCACGTCGGCTACGCCATTCAGAAACTCGACCCGGAGGAGGCGGAGAAGACGCTGGCGCTGTTCGCCGAGCTGGGCGAAGCCCTCGACCGCTCACCGCTCACCGCTCACCGCTCACCCGAATGAAGTACATCGACGAATTCCGCGACGGCAGGACAGCGCGCGTCATCGCGGCGGTCATCGCCGCCGAGACGCGCGCCGACCGCCGCTACCACATCATGGAATTTTGCGGCGGCCACACCCACGCCATCTCGCGCTACGGCCTGTCCGACCTGCTGCCCGACAACATCCGCCTGATCCACGGGCCGGGCTGCCCGGTATGCGTGCTGCCCATCGGCCGTATCGACAACGCCATCGACCTCGCGCTCAATCACAAAGTCATTCTCGCCACTTACGGCGACTGCCTGCGCGTGCCGGCTTCCGGCGGCCTGTCGCTGTTGAAGGCCAAGGCGCGCGGTGCCGACGTGCGCATGGTGTATTCCAGCGCCGACGCGCTGAAGCTGGCGCAGGACAACCCGGAACGCGAGGTGGTGTTCTTCGCCATCGGTTTCGAGACGACGACGCCGCCGACGGCGGTGGCCATCGTGCAGTCTTCAATACTCGGCCTGAAGAATTTCACGGTGTTCTGCAACCACGTGCTGACGCCCTCGGCCATCGCCAACATCCTCGAATCGCCGGAAGTCAGGCTGCACGGCACGGTGCCGCTCGACGCCTTCATCGGCCCGGCGCACGTGTCGACGGTGATCGGCAGCCAGCCCTACGAGCATTTCGCCGAGGAATACGAGAAGCCGGTGGTGATCGCCGGCTTCGAGCCGCTCGACGTCATGCAGGCCATCCTCATGCTGGTGCGCCAGCTCAATGAGGGCCGCGCCGAGGTCGAGAACGAGTTCTCCCGCGCCGTCACGCGCGAGGGCAACGTCAAGGCGCAGAACCTGGTGGCCGAGGTGTTCGAGCTGCGCAAAAGCTTCGAGTGGCGCGGCCTGAACGAAGTGCCCTACAGCGCGCTGCGCATCAAGGCGAAGTACGCCACCTGGGACGCCGAGCGCCGCTTCGGCATCGAATACAAGTCGGTCGCCGACAACAAGGCCTGCGAATGCGGCGCCATCCTGCGCGGCCTCAAGCGCCCGCAGGACTGCAAGCTGTTCGGCACGGTGTGCACCCCCGAGAACCCGATGGGCTCCTGCATGGTGAGCTCGGAAGGGGCGTGCGCGGCGCACTACACGTATGGACGCTACAAGGACGCAGTGGTTTGATGGAAACCACTTACCACAGAGACACAGAGGCACAGAGAACGGCAATGAAAAGGTTTGCTCTGTGTCTCTGTGTCTCTGTGGTTAATGGTTTTGGGGTTTGATATGACAGTCAGAAAAGGCTACATCCGCCCCGTCGACTTCAGGCACGGCCGCGTCGACATGACCCACGGCAGCGGCGGGCGGGCGATGGCGCAATTGATCGAGGAGCTGTTCCTTGCCGCCTTCGACAACGACTGGCTGCGCGCGGCCAACGATAACGCCTGCTTCGCCGTGCAAAGCGGCCGCATGGTGATGGCGACCGACTCGCACGTCGTCTCGCCGCTGTTCTTCCCCGGCGGCGACATCGGCTGCCTGTCGGTGCACGGCACCATCAACGACGTCGCCATGTCGGGCGCGAAGCCGCTCTACCTCTCGGCGAGCTTCATCCTGGAAGAAGGCTTCCCGCTCGCCGACCTGAAGCGCATCGTCGAGTCGATGGCGCACGCCGCGCGCGAGGCCGGTGTAGCAATAATTACCGGCGACACCAAGGTGGTGGAGCAGGGCAAGGGCGACGGCGTCTTCATCACCACCACCGGCGTCGGCGTGGTGCCGGAGGGCGTGCACATCTCCGGCGACCGGGCGCGGCCGGGCGACGCCATCCTCGTCTCCGGCACGCTGGGCGACCACGGTGTGGCGATCATGGCGCAACGCGAAAGCCTCGGCTTCGAAACGACGATCCAGTCCGACACGGCGGCGCTGCACGAGCTCGTCGCGTGCATGGTCGCGGCGGTGCCGGACATCCACGCCCTGCGCGACCCGACGCGCGGCGGGCTGGCCACCACGCTCAACGAGATCGCCCGCCAGTCCGGCGTCGGCATGATGCTGCGCGAGGAAGCCATCCCGGTGCGGCAGGAAGTCGAGGCCGCCTGCGAGTTCCTCGGCCTCGATCCGCTCTACGTCGCCAACGAGGGCAAGCTGATCTGCATCTGCGCCCCGGAGCACGCCGACGAACTGCTGGCGGTGATGCACGCGCATCCGCTCGGTGCGGAGGCGGCGATCATCGGCGCGGTGCACGCGGACCCGCACCACTTCGTGCAGATGGAAACCGGCTTCGGCGGCAAGCGCATCGTCGACTGGCTCACCGGAGAGCAGTTGCCACGGATATGTTGAAAGTCGAAACCATTAACCACAGAGGCACAGAGACACAGAGAAATATTTTTCTCGTTGTTCTCTGTGTCTCTGTGTCTCTGTGGTGAAAAGGGTTCTATGCGTATTCTTTTCCTCACCCATTCCTTCAACAGCCTCGCCCAGCGCCTATACGTCGAGCTGACGCGCCGCGGCCACGAGGTCTCCATCGAGTTCGACATCAACGACAACGTCGCCGTCGAGGCGGTCGCGCTGTTCCGGCCGGACCTCGTCATCGCCCCCTTCCTCAAGCGCGCCATCCCCGAGGCGGTGTGGCGCGGGCACGTCTGCCTGGTGGTGCATCCGGGGATTCCGGGCGACCGCGGCCCCTCGGCGCTGGACTGGGCGATCCTGAACGGCGAGACGGAGTGGGGCGTCACCGTGCTGCAGGCGAACGCCGTGATGGACGGCGGCGACATCTGGGCGACGCGCAGCTTCCCGATGCGCGCGGCGCGCAAGAGCAGCCTCTACCGCAACGAGGTGACCGAAGCCGCCACTGCCGCCGTGCTGGAGGCAGTGGAGAAGTTCGAACAAGGCAACTTCAAGCCGACGCCGCTCGACACCGCCGATCCGAATGTACGCGGCACCGAGCGCCCGCTGATGAAGCAGGACGACCGCCGCGTCGACTGGACGCGCGACGACACGGCGACGGTGCTGCGCAAGCTCCGAGCTTCGGATAGTTTTCCCGGCCTCGCCGACCGCATTGCCGGTGTGGACTGCTGGCTGTTCAATGCGCACCCGGAAGCCACCCTGCGCGGCGCCCAACCCGGCGCCATCATCGCCCAACGCCAGGGCGCGCTGTGCCGCGCCACGATCGACGGCGCGGTGTGGCTCACCCACGCCAAACGCAAATCCGACCAGCCCACCTTCAAGCTGCCAGCGGCACAGGCGCTGCCCGAGGCGGCGGCGGGCGTACCCGAATCGTCGTTGCCCGCGCTGCCGATTCGCGACACCTCGACATGGCAGGACATCAGCTACGAGGAGGAGGGCGGCGTCGGCTTCCTGCATTTCGATTTCTACAACGGCGCCATGTCGACCGCGGACTGCCTGCGCCTGCGCGATGCCTTCGTCGAAGCAAGCACGCGCGACACGAAGGTGATCGTCCTCATGGGCGGACCGGACTTCTGGTCGAACGGCATCCACCTCAACACCATCGAGGCAGCCGACAGTCCCGCCGACGCCTCCTGGGCCAACATCAATGCCATGGACGACCTCTGCCGCGCCATCCTCGATTGCGGCAGCCATTACGTCGTCGCGGCGATGCAGGGCAATGCCGGCGCCGGCGGCGTCTTCCTGGCGCTGACTTCAGACCTTGTGCTGGCGCGCGAGGGCGTCATCCTCAACCCCCACTACAAGGGCATGGGCAACCTCTACGGCTCGGAGTACTGGACCTATCTCCTGCCGCGCCGCGTCGGCTGGGAGCGGGCGCATGCCGTCACGCAGAAACGCCTGCCCATCGGCGCGCTTGAGGCCGTCGAACAGGGGCTCATCGACGCCTGCTCCGGCGCCGACGTGCCGACCTTCGCGGAACAGGTACGGCGGCAGGCCATCGAACTCGCGGCACGCCCCGATCTGGCGCAACTGATCGAAGAGAAGCGCGCCGCCCGCGCCCGCGATGAGGCGACGAAGCCGCTCGAAGCTCACCGGCAGGAGGAGCTGGCGCGCATGAAGCTCAACTTCTACGGCTTCGACCCGAGCTACCACGTCGCGCGCTACCACTTCGTCCACCGCGTGCCGCACGCGTGGACGCCGCTGCACCTGGCGCGGCACCGGCAGAACATGTGGCAGAAGCAGTCCGCGCTGAAGACGCGGAATGCAGCGTAGGTCGGTTTGTAGGTCGGCCTGAAGGCCGACCTACGGGGAACGGGTCTGTAGGTCGGGCTTCAGCCCGACAACAGCGGCCGCGTCGGCCTGAAGGCCGACCTACAAAGGCGTTTTGGGAGATAACTATGGCAACGCTACCGACAATCCTGGTCGTCGACGACGAGGTCCGCTCGCAGGAGACCCTGCGCCGCACGCTCGAAGAGGAATTCGAGGTGCTCACCGCTTCCAGCGGCGAACAGGCGCTCGCCCTGCTCGAGCGCGAGCCGGTCGACGTCATTCTCTGCGACCAGCGCATGCCCGGCATCTCCGGCGTGCAGACGCTGAAGGAGGCGCGCACGCGCTGGCCCGACACGGTGCGCATCATCGTCTCCGGCTACACCGAGACCGAGGACATCATCTCCGGCATCAACGAAGCCGGCATCTACCAGTACCTGCTCAAGCCCTGGCAGCCCGAGTCGCTGCTGCTCACCGTGCGCGCCGCGGCCGAGCTGCACCGCCTGCAGCAGGAGAACCAGCGCCTCAACATCGAGCTGCGCACCGCCGGCCCGGTGGCGCGCAGCCGCGTCGACGCCAAGCGCCAGCAAGTGAAGCGCGAATTCGGCACCGATCGCCTGGTGCGCGCGCCCGACAGCCCGATGAACGACCTCTGCCGCCTGGTCGAGCGCATCGCCCCCTACGACATTTCCGTGCTCATCACCGGCGAGTCCGGCACCGGCAAGGAACTGCTGGCGCGCGCCATGCACTACCGCAGCAACCGCGCCGACAGGGCCTTCGTCGTCGAGAACTGCGGCGCGCTGCCCGACACCCTGCTCGAATCCGAGCTCTTCGGCCACAAGCGCGGCTCGTTCACCGGTGCCTACGAGGACCGCATCGGCCTCTTCCAGCAGGCCGACGGCGGCACCATCTTCCTCGACGAGATCGGCGAGACCTCGCCGGCCTTCCAGGTCAAGCTGCTGCGCGTGCTGCAGGAAGGCGAGATCCGCCCGGTCGGCAGCAGCAAGACCGTCTCGGTGGACGTGCGCATCGTCTCCGCCACCAACCGCGACCTGGAGGAGGACGTGCGCCAGGGCCGCTTCCGCCAGGACCTCTACTACCGGTTGTCGACCCTGACGCTGCACGTGCCGGCGCTGCGCGCGCGGCCGATGGACATCCCCTTCGTCGCCCAGCAGGTCCTGGACAAGGCACAGGTCGCGCTCGGCAAGCCGGTGAAGGGTTTCACGCAGGAGGCGATGGACTGCCTCACCGCCTACCGCTGGCCGGGCAACGTGCGCGAGCTGCAGAACGAGATCCACCGCATGCTGGCGCTGGCCGATTCCGACTGGCTCGGCGCCGAGTACCTCAACGGCCGCGTCGTCCAGGCCGCCAGCATCGAGGAGGAGCCCGAGCTGCGCATGCTCTCCGGCATCGCCGGCTCGCTCAAGGACCGCCTGGAAATGCTCGAAGCGCGCGTGCTCAAGGAAGCCATGGTGCGCCACCGCTGGAACAAGACGCGCGTGGCGGACGAGCTGGGGTTGTCGCGGGTGGGGCTGCGGGCGAAGCTGACGCGGTATGGGCTGGAGCGGAAGAACGGGGCGGGTTGATGCTTAGGCCTGGTTCCCGGCCCTGCCATACAATA
>JAWKYW010000015.1:0-79564 GCA_041396245.1 Rhodocyclaceae bacterium
CGCCGGTAGTCTCTGCCGAAACCTACGTTGCACCCGAGGGAGTGGCGACGATACTGGGTAATGTTCTGGCAAACGACACCGATGCAGAGAATGATCCACTGACGGTATTCCAGGTCGCCACCGACGGCGCATCCGCGGCCGTAGCCGTCAATGGCAGCAACGCCATCACCACTGCCCTGGGCGGCACCGTGGTGATGAACACGGACGGTACATTCACCTATACCACACCTGCCCGCATCCACAACGACGCGACGCCGGACCAGGACAGCTTCGTCTACAAGGCCTACGACGGCAGCCTGGCTTCGGATTGGGTGACGGTGACGCTCGACATCGCGGACTCCGCCCCGACGGCGGTTGCCGACACCGATATGGTCGGACATGGCGACACGACCTACGGCAACGTGATCACCGGTGCCGGCGGGGGCGCGGACAGCCTCGGCGCCGATGCCGCGGCCATCAGCAACGTAACGTACGGAGGCAGCGAGATCTCCAACACGGTCGCCGGTGACATCCGGACCATCGTCACCTCCAGCGGTACGCTGACGGTGAACCAGCTTACGGGCGAATACAGCTACCAGAACACCACGCCCAACCTGGTCGTGCCGGCCACGATCAACGCCGACGGCTGGAGAGCGTTGGGGGTGGATTTGTTTGGTTTCGACGGCAGCGATCCCTATTCCGGCGGCGATCCGTCAAACGGACTGGTTACAGCCGCACTCGATGTTGCCGCGGCCGACAAGGTACGATTCCGCGACAGGGGCGGGGTTAGCGACGATGGCCTGGGCGTCGAAACGACTTCCGGCAACAACACGTCCACCCGAATCCAGTCCGGTGAGGCGCTGGTAGTCGACATGAACCTGATGAGCCGCTCCGCAACGGTGACATTGACCAACCTGTCCGGCAGTGAAACGGCGACCTGGCACGCCTACGACAGCACCGGCGCCCATGTCGCCACGGGCACGATAGACGGAAACTCAAGCAACATCGCCACGGCCACCATCAGCACCGGTACGCCCTTCCAGTACATCGTCTTCGCCAGCAGCGGCGCCACCTTCCGCCTCAACGGCCTGAACGCCATCCCCGAGGTGCCGGACCAGGTGTTCACCTATACCTTGACGGACGCAGACGGCTCGACCTCCTCGGCCAGCCTGACCATTGCAGTCAGCGGAACCAATGCCTCGCCGACGGCGGTCGCGGACACGGGTGCGGTCAGCGAGGACGCCACGCTGACGGTGAGCACCGCAAGCGGGGTGATCCAGGGTGCGCCCGGCACCGACGCAGATGCCGACGACGCCACGAACACGCTGAGCGTCAGCGGTGTCGTCGCCGGCGCCGGCGGCGTGGCTCAGGGCGCTGGAGTCGGCACCGCCGTGACGGGCGCCTATGGCACCCTGACCCTGAATGCGGATGGCAGTTATACCTATGTAGCCGATCAGCCGGCGGCCGATGCGCTGTCGGCGGGCGCAACCGCCAGCGACGTTTTCAGCTACACGGTAACGGATCCGAACGGCGCCGTCTCCAACAGCACCACCCTGACCATTACGATCACCGGCACCAACGACGCCCCGACTCTGGACCTGGATACCGACGACAGCACTGCCACAGGCACGGCCTATGTCGGCACGTTCACAGAGGGTGGCGGTGGCGTTCCGATCGGTGACATCGATCTGGCCGTGTCGGATCCTGACAGCACGATCACCGGCGCCACCATCACGCTCGGTAACCCGAAGGCCGGCGACGTGCTGGCGACCGGCGCCCTGCCGGCCGGCATCACGGCCACGGTGGCCGGCAACGTCGTGCTGCTGTCGGGTGCCGCCTCTGCCGCCGACTATCAGACGGCGATCCGCGCCATCACCTTCGACAACGCCTCGAGCACACCCGACACCACGCCGAGAAACATCACGGTGACCGTGACGGACGGTGCGCTTGCCTCCAACACCGCCACGGCGACGATCAGCGTGGTGGCCGTCAACGACGCCCCGGTGCTCGATCTCGATGCCAGCGCGGTGGGCAGCGGCTACAACGCTTTCTTCAGCGTCGATGCCCGGCCGGACGTGCCCGTCGGCGATACCGACATCGTCATCACGGATGCCGACAGCGCCATCATCACCGGGGCGACCATCACGCTGACCAATCCCCAGACCGGGGACGTGCTGAGCGTGGGCAGCCTGCCGGCCGGCATCTCGGCCACGGTGGCCGGCAACGTGGTGACCCTTTCCGGCAGCGCCTTCATCACGGACTACCAGCTGGCGATTCGCGCCGTGAGCTTCAACAACGCCGCCGGCACTCCCGACCTGACTGCGCGCAGCATCGAGGTGACGGTCACGGACGGCAGCAACAACAGCAACACCGCGGTGACAACGATCAACATGATCGCCGCCAACGTGGCGCCGACCGCCGATGCCGCGTCGGCGTCCGGCAACGAGGACACGCTGATCCCGATCACCCTTACCGGTTCGGATCCCGACGGCAGCGTGGCCAACTTCACCCTGGCCAACCTGCCGGCCTACGGCCAGCTCTACCTCGACGCTGCCATGACCCAGCTGGCGCCGACGGGCACCCTGCTCGCGGCGACGGGCAATGCATTGACGCTGTACTACAAGCCGCCGGTCGACTGGAACGGTAGTGCCGGCTTCGACTTCAATGCCGTGGACAATCTCGGCGGTGTATCCCCGTCGGCGGCTGCGACGATCGCCGTCACGCCGGTCAGCGACGGGGCGCCGCTGGCGGCGGACGACAGCTACACCACGGTGCTCGGCACCCCGATCAACATCAGCAAGGCCGATCTGCTGGCCAACGACACCCTGTTCGACCATGCTGCCATCATCTCGTCTTCGTCGATTCCCGGCCTCGTCGACAACGGCAGCTACTTCACCTGGACGCCCGGCGCGGCCGGCACGGCGAGCTTCACCTACACCCTGCAGGACGACGACGGCCAGACCAGCACCGCCACCGTCAACCTCACGGCGCACGGCGCGCTCGACGACCTGGCCACGGTGCAGGAGTCGGCGCTGATCGGCGGCGCCGGCAGCAACGTCGTCGGCGGCAACCTGTTCGCCGGAACGGAAACCAATACGAGCGTGCTCAGCATCAACGGCATCGCCCCGGTGGGCGGCGTGATCACGGTGACCACATCCATCGGCCAGCTGGTGGTCAACAGCACGAATGGCGACTACACCTACACACTCAACAACGTCGCCGACAACAGCGCGCCGGCCGACGACACCGGCATCGTCGAGGTCTTCAACTACGTCGGCAACACCTCCTCCGCCACCCTGCGCGTCACCGTGCAGGACGATCGTCCCATCGCCGCCGATGCCGAGGTGATGATTCCCGAGAGCAACCTGCCCAGCTACAACATCGTCCTGGTGGTGGACAGCTCGGGCAGCATGACCGAGGATGTCCGCTCGGTGGCGGCCGACGGCACCGTCACCGTGATGACGCGCATGGACGTCGCCAGGATCGCCCTGACGCGCCTGGTCCAGGAGTACTTCTCCCAGTCCGCCGACGTGCAGGTCCGGATTGTCGACTTCGACAGCACCGCGACAATCGTGAATGGCGGTGCCTGGTTTACCACCGAGGAAGCGGCCGTCGGCTTCATCAACAACCCGGCCAATCTGGCGGCAGCCGGCGGCACCGATTATCGCGAGGCGCTGGATGACGCTCGCACGGCGCTCGGCAGCCCGACCGCGCCTGATGCGGCCCGGCAGAACATCGTCTACTTCATCTCCGACGGAGACCCGACCGAGAACAACACGGCAACCGGCATCACCAACTACCTCAACTACATCGCCGGCAGCAACGTTCAATCCTTCGCCGTCGGCATCGGCACCGGCATCGGCGATCCTTCCTGGCTCAACCAGATCCACAACGCGGACAGCCTCGGCGACGGCAGCATCGACGAGGCCATCATCGTGCCCGACGTCAGCAGGCTCGAAGAACAGCTGCTGGCCACCGTGCCGGCCGCCTACGGCGGCAACGTGGTCTCCGCCAACAGCAGCCAGGGCATCGTCTTCGGCGCCGATGGCGGCTACATCAGCTCGATCTCGATCCTCCTGGATACCGACGGCAATCCGGGAACGCCCGAACAGAACGTCACCTTCAGCTACGACAGCGTCGCCAACACCATCAGCAGCAGCGGGCCCTTCCCGCCCGGGTTCCCGGCCAGCGGCAACCTGCTGACCCTGAACGCCGCCAAGGGCTTCAGCCACGGCATCCTGGTCTTCGACTTCGAGAGCGGCGACTACACCTACTACACGGCCGGCGTCGCCGGCGAGGGCGACACCTTCGACCTGGCCTTCACCGCCAACGACCTTGACGGCGATGCCGTTTCCGCTGTGCAGACGATCCGCGTCGTCGACGGCAAGCCGATCGCCAATCCGGATACCGACACCCTCACGGCGCTCGACACCTTCCTCGAGGGCAACGTCGTCACCGGCGTCGGCACCGATGGCGGCAGCGCCCTCGGCGCCCAGCTCACCAATTTCACGCCGCAAGGCTCCGGGGTCGACGTCCCGGCCGACAATGCCGGCGTCACCTCGATCGTCTTCAAGGGAGTGACCTACAACCTGACGGTCGACAGCAGCGGCAGCGCCTCCGGCGGCAGCTACACCATCAGCGGCGGTCAGCTGACCTGGACCCACTCCAGCGACGGCAGCCAGCTCGTCTTCGGCGACAACGGCTATTACCGCTATACGCCGCCGGCCGCCGACGTGCCGAGCCCGGCCACCGGCCCGACCAACCTCGTCGTCAACTTCACCTCGGCCGCCGCCCATGCCGGCACGGGAGTTACGCTGCAGGGCGTGCTGCGCGACAGCAACGTACCCGGCTCGGCACCCGTCTCCTACAGCGGCACCAACGGCGCCGGCGTCACCAGCCCCGGCGACGACACCAGCAACCTCGACGACCTCGAATCCCTCGTCATCGATTTCGACCGGGGCCTCTATGCCCAGGGCGTGCAGGGATTGCGCTTCCAGGTCTATGCCCAGAACGCCTCCGCCGTCACCTTCACCTTCTTCGGCATCGACGGCGAGCAGATCGGCCAGCAGGCCATCGACGCCGCGGGTGGAACGACAACCTGGTTCGACATGCCGGCCACGCTGAGCAACGTCAGCCGCGTCACCGCGCTGGTCAGCGACGCAACCTACTTCTCCGCGCCCCAGGTCCGCATCCGGGCGGTCGAGTTCGACGGGGTCCTGAACGATCCGGCTGCGGCGCCGGTCGCGCCGGAACAGATCGAATACACCCTGACCGACAGCGACGGCGACACTTCGACCTCCTCCCTGACCTTGAACGTCATCCGCAATCACTTCGCCGGCGACGGCGCCGACAACGCCATCACGGGCACGGCAGCCAACGACAGGATCGTCGGCCTGGGCGGCGACGACACGATCGCCGGCGGCGCCGGCAACGACATCATCGAGGCCGGCGACGGCGACGACAGCGTCGACGGCGGCGACGGCGACGACACGATCACCGGCGGCGCCGGCAACGACATCATCGATGGCGGCGCCGGCAACGACGTGCTGCGCGGCCAGGACGGCACCGACACGCTCATGGGCGGTGACGGCGACGACAGGCTGGAAGGCGGTGCCGGCGACGATGTCCTCATCGGCGGCGCAGGGGACGACGTCCTCATCGGCGGGCCCGGCACCGACACGCTGACCGGCGGCCTCGGTGCGGATGTCTTCAGATGGGAGCTGGCGGACCGCGGCGTCAAGGGCAATCCGGCGACGGACACCGTCACGGATTTCGATCCCGCGGCGGCCGTGCTGGGCGGCGACGTCCTCGACCTGCGCGACCTGCTGTCCAACGAGAGCCATACCGCCGGCAGCACCGGCAACCTCAGCAGCTTCCTGCACTTCGAGCAGTCGGGCAGCGACACGCTGGTGCATGTCAGCACCACCGGCGGCTTCAGTGGCGGCTTCATTCCCAACCAGGAGGACCACGCGATCCTGCTGCAGGGCGTCGACCTGATCGGCGGCTTCAGCACCGACCAGCAGGTGATCCAGGACCTGCTCAACAAGGGCAAGCTGATCACCGACTGACGGAAAATTCCCTGTGCAGGGCGGTGCCCGCACGCGCAGGCATCATGCCGAAGCGGGAAAGTCAGCCGCCGCAGGACGGCGCGGCCCGTCGCGGCGCATCGCTACAACTATGCCGGCGGATCCTGTACCGCCGGACCGGTGGCGCCATCGAAACCGACGCCGGCCAGGGCCTGCATTTCCGCCACGCTCACCACGCCCTCGGCGATCACCTGGATGCCGATGCCGTGCACGATCGCGCACAGCCCCTTGAGAAAAGCCTGGTTGCCGGGATTGGCGTCGAGCCCGCGCACGAAGCTGGCATCGACCTTGAGGTAATCGAGGCCGAGGTCATGCAGTCGGCCCACCTGGCTGAACTGGCGGCCGAAGTGCTCGATGCCGACCTTGCAGCCGGAGCGTTTCAGTTCCCGGCACAAATCCCGGAAGGCGTCGAAGTGCATGAGCGCCCCGCCCTCGGCCACCTCCAGCCACAGCCGACGGGCAGCCTGGGCGTTCTTGCGCAGCAAGCCGCGCAGCTCGTCACGGAAGGCCCGGTCCTGAAGGGAGCTTGCCGACAGGTTGACCGCCAGCCCCGTCAGTTCCCGCTGGGCCAAGAGGTCGTCCAGGCCCAGCGCGACGGCCGCCAGGTCCAGCCGGGCCGTCAGCTTGAGTCGCTCGGCGACCGGCAGGAAGCGCCCGGCCGGCAGCCATTCGCCGTGTTCGTCGAGCATCAGGCGCAACGGGCACTCGCGGTGGATCAGGCGCTGGCTGAAATCCACCACGGGAAACGAAACCAGCCTGACCCACTGCCGGTCGAGGGCATGGCGGATCAGCTGCGACCATTCGTCGGCGCTCCGCGGCGCATCTTCCCCGGTTTCGCCGGCGGCCTCTTGGACCGCATTGCCGCCCTGGGCTTCAGCCGCCGCCAGGGCGGCGTCCACCTGCGCCAAGGCGGTGCTCACCTCCGTGCCGCGCGGAAACGCGCCCAGGCCGATGCGGGCGGCCGGGTCCTCGCCGACATAGGGGGCCGCCTCCTGTACCAGCTGCGGCAGCAGGCGCTCGGCCAGCGTCCGCGCGCCCGCCTGTCCCGCCAGCAACAGCGCGAAATCCGCCCCGTTCAGGCGCGCCACCAGGGTGTCGGGCTGCCGATCCGCCTCCGCCTGGAGGACGGCCGCAAAGCGGCGCAGCAGGTCGTCGGTCGCCTCGCGTCCGAGCCGCCGGTTGATGCCGGCCAGATCCGCCACGCGCACCAGCATCAGGCCGATGCCGAGGGAATCCTCCGCCTCCAGCGCATGCTGCAATCTGGCCAGGAAATGGCTGCGGTTGGCCAGCCCGGTGAGCGAATCGCAATTCGCCTCGCGCCGCACCGCGTCGAGGCGGACGGTTTCCTCCTCGAACATGCTCTTGAGCCGCCCCACCGTCGTATTCATCGCGGCGGCCAACTGCCGCAGTTCGGGCACGCCGGGTTCCTCGATCGTGATGAAGCGGCGCTCGGCGATCGCCCTGGCCTGGCCGATCACCGCCTGCAGGGGGGCGCGCAGGCGGCGCAGGATCAGCGTGCCGAGATAGCCGCCGACCAGGGTCGCCACGAGCAGCGCGCCGGCCAGGTCCCACACGCTTTTCCAGAGCGATTCGTAGGCGAAGCGGCTCTGGCTGACCAGATGCACGGTACCCAACTGCTTCCAGCCGCTCGTGATCCGCGCCTCCCCGGGCGGCGAGACGAGGGGCAGCAATTGCACGAACCAGGCCGGCACGCCCTTGACGGCCGGATCGCCCTTGCGCTCGACGATGATCCCGCCGCGCGGGTCCGTCACGCGGATCAGCTCGTAGTGCCCGCTGTCGAAAAGGGCCGAGACCGCCAGCTCGACTTCCACCGCGTCCGGCTCGCGCAGGCTGAGCGAAAGTGCCAGCGCCGCGGCATTGTCGGCATTCTTCATCGCCAGCTGCTCTGAAAGATAGAGGCGGGCGCTCAGGGAAGAGGCCAGCAGGCTGCCGGCCAGGGCGACCAGCATGCTGACGATGACGGCCAGCCAGAGTTGACGATATATCGACATAGTCGTACTTCCTTCGACAAGTACTGCGTTAAATGTCCATCAAAAATCGAATCCCTCGGCCTTCGCCCGATTCAACAGGTCCTGCCAGCGCGTCAGGCGGCCCACCCCCGTCCGGCCCGGCTCGCCGCCTGCTGCCGGATTCGCCCAGATGCCCATGCTGTTGAAGCTGAACATCGGCTGCAGGTCCGGGCGCCGGGAAGCCGGACGGATCTCGGTGATCAGGCTGTCCAGCAGCAGCGGCTCGGCATCCGGGGTCGGGTAATAGGCCAGCACCATGTGGGCCTGGGTCACTTTGCTCGAAGGCCCGCCGATCCTCGCCTTGACGTAGATGAGGCGCAGCTGCTCGTTCGGCATGCCCGCGCTCAGCAGGGTGAAATACTTCGCGATGGTGAAATCCTCGCAGTCGCCCCTGCCCTTGGCCAGAGTCTCGAGCGGCGTGGCCCAGTAATCCGTCTGGCCCCATATCTGGAAATCATCGTAGAGGAACTGGATCTTGCGGTTGAAGAACGCATTGACGCGCCTGAGCTTGTCCTGCGTCTCCAGCAGCCTGCTGTCCTCGATGAGTTGTCGCCAGCCGCGGAAGGTTTCGGGCGAACCGCCATACCGTTGCAGGGTCGACAGCATCCTGCTGTCGTCGGCAAGCGTGATCTGGCAAAGCAGGAGAACGACCGCCAGCGCCGCCATGCGGGGCCATGCCCCGCCTGTCCGCAATACCCTGCCCTCCCCTGTCTGGGATATCATTCGCCCGTGATTCAATATATTTATCGCAAATAAAAAACGAGGATGCGACGCAATACGATCATTCTGTGCCTGGCCCTGCTCCCGCCCATGGCATCGGCGCAAGTCAGGACGCTTGAGGCCACGGTCCAGAAAGCCGTCCTGTCCAACCCGGAAGTCCTGCAGCGCTGGCATGCCTACAAGTCCGCCCAGGGCGAGCGCGACGCCGCCTTCGGCGGCTACCTGCCCCGCCTCGACCTCTCCGTCAGCAGGGGGCGCGACCACCGCGACGATCCCCTCCTGAAAAAGGACTATACGCGCAGCGCGACGACGCTCACCCTGACGCAGATGCTATACGACGGGTTCGCCACGCGCAATGAAGTGAAGCGCTTCGACCATGCCCTCCTGGTCCGCCTGTTCGAGCTGCAGGACGCCTCGGAAACCGCCGCGCAGGAAGCGGCGCGCGCCTACATCGACGTCCAGCGCTACCGCAAGCTGGTCGAACTGGCCGAGGAGAACTACGTTCGCCATCGCTCCGTCTTCGAACAGATCCAGAAAAAGGTGCAGGCCGGCGTCGGCCGCCGCGTCGACCTCGAACAGGCCGCCGGCCGGCTGGCACTGGCCGAGGCCAACCTGCTCACCGAGACCAGCAACCTGCACGACGTCAGCGCCCGCTACATGCGCGTGGTCGGCGAGCAGCCCCCCAGGGAGATGGCGCCCGTCTCCAACCTGGACCGCGGCATGCCGAAGGACATGGCCGAGGCGCTGGCCGCCGCCCAGCGCGGCAACCCGGCACTGCTCGCCTCGGTCGAGAACGTCCGTTCCGCCTACTCCGCCGCCCGCGTGCGGGATGCCGCCTACCAGCCCCGCCTCGACCTGCGGCTCAAGCGCGAGCGCGGCCACGACCTCAACGGCTACAGCGGCCAGCACGAATCCAGCAGCGCCGAAGTCGTGCTGAGCTGGAATCTCTTCAACGGCCTGTCCGACCTGGGCCGCTCGCGCCAGTACGCCGAACAACACAACGTCGCCCGCGACGTCCGCGACAAGACCTGCCGCGACATCCGCCAGAACGTCGCCGTCGCCTTCAACGACACGCGCAAGCTGACCGAACAACTGGGTTACCTCGACCAGCACCAGCTCTCGATCGAAAAGGCGCGCGACGCCTACCGCAAGCAGTTCGACATCGGCCAGCGCACCCTGCTCGACCTGCTCGACAGCGAGAACGAGCTGTTCCAGGCCCGGCGTGCCTATGGCAACGCCGAACACGACCTGGCCATCGCCTACATGCGCACCCACGCCGGCCTGGGCACGCTGCTGGCCACCCTCGGCGTCTCGAAAGCCGGCGACCCGGCCCCGGCGGCACCCGAACTCTGGGCGGCCGGCGAAGAAGCCCCGGAGAACTGCCCGCCGGACAATCCGCAGCTCTATGTCGCCGACAAGGAGGCGCTCGACGCCCGCGCCCAGGAAATGCTCAAGGAACTCGCGCCCCCTCCCGCCGCGCCTGCTGCGCCGGCCTCTCCGGCACCCGCGGTCTCGGCCGAGCGCGCCGTCGCCGAGGCCCTCAAGGCCTGGTCGCTCGCCTGGTCGGGCCGCAATGTGCAGGCCTATCTCGACGCCTATGCCCCGACCTTCTCTCCCGCCGACGGCGGCACGCGGGAGGCCTGGGCGGCCAAACGGAAGAATGCGCTCGCCCGCGCCGGGGACATCTCCCTCGACATCCGCGACATCAGGCTCGCGGTCAGGGATGGCCAGCACGCCAGCACCGTCTTCAGGCAGGCCTACCGCTCCGCGCAATTCAAGGACGTCGTGCAGAAGACCCTGGAATGGGAACAACGCGACGGCCGCTGGCTGATCGTCAGGGAAACCGCCGAAGCACTTGAATAAGCGGTCGGGAAAAACAAAAAGCCGGTCAGGATGACCGGCTTTTGCTTGGAGCCTGGCGGAGAGGGTGGGATTCGAACCCACGGTAGGCTTGCACCTACGCCTGATTTCGAGTCAGGTACAATCGACCACTCTGCCACCTCTCCGGAGGCGCGCATTCTACACCAAACCCCCATCGACGTGAGGCGGGGGATCGCGATTCCCCTCCTCTGCCAAGGGGCCGCATGCGTTCGCTGTTCGCCGCATTCCTGCTTTCCCTCCTCGCCGCCTGCGGCGAGTCGCCGCCGCCCCACGGCGATCTGGGCCGGCTGGTCGTCGCCACGCGCGAAGGGCCGGCCACCTATCAGGTCGACGGCAGCGGCGCGGCGTCCGGTTTCGAGCACGATCTGGTCGTGCTTTTCGCCAGGGAGCTGGGCGTCGAGGCCCGCTTTCTCCCGGTGCCGGACCATGCCGCCATCCTCGCCGCGCTGGCCGACGGGCGCGCCCACTTCGCCGCCGCCGCCCTGACGCCACAGGCCGGCGACGGCCTGCGCTACAGCCGCCCGATCCGGGAATTGCGTCAGCTGCTGGTCCAGCACGAAGAGACGCTTCCGCTCAAGGACGCCGCCGATCTCGCCGGCCGCACCGTGACGGCGCTCGCCGGCTCGCCGCAGATCGAGGCGCTGGCGCAGCTGCGGCCCCGGCCGCCGGACCTGCGGGTGGTCGAGCTGGAAGACACCGGCGAGATGGCTCTGCTGGCGCGCGTCAGCGCACGCAGGGACATGCTGGCCGCGGTCGATTCGGCCCACTTCGAAATCGGCGCGAATTTCTTTCCCGGCCTGGAAGTGGCGCTCGAACTGCCCGGCCGCCGCCCCCTGGTCTGGGCCTTTCCGCAGGGCGGAGAAGACGCCCTGTTCCAGCGCGCCGAAACCTTCATCGAACGCATCCGGCGGGACGGCACGCTGGCGCGGCTGATCGATCGCTACTTCGGCCACGTGCGCCGGCTCGACCCGAACGACGTCGCGCGCTTTCTCGAAAGGACCCGCACGGTCCTGCCGCGTTACCGGCGGCATTTCATCGAGGCGCAGCGCCTCCATGGCCTCGACTGGCGCCTGGTCGCCGCGCTGGCCTACCAGGAATCGCACTGGGACCCGCTCGCGACCTCCTGGACCAACGTGCGCGGCATGATGATGCTGACCGAGGAAACCGCCGACCGCCTGCGCGTCACCGACCGTCTCGACGCGCACCAGAGCATCCTCGCCGGCGCGCGCTACCTGGTCGAATTGAAGGCGCAATTGCCGCCGCAAGTGGCGGAACCGGACCGCACGTGGCTGGCCATCGCCGCCTACAACCTCGGCATGGGCCACATGAACGGCGCGCGTTTCATCGCCACGCTGGTCAAGCGCGATCCGAACTCCTGGTACGAGATGAAGCGGGTGCTGCCGCTGCTGGCGCAGCCGGAGTACTACGCGCGCCTGAAGAGCGGCGCCGCGCGCGGCGGCGAGGCCGTCATCATGACGGAGAACGTGCGCACCTTCTACGACATCCTGCGCCGCTACGAGAAACCGGCGGTCAGCCCTCGGGCCTTCCGGCCGGCGACGGGCCGCGCCCCGTAGGAAGTACCCTTGGGGTGCCGCTAGCCGGCTGCATCCTGGCAATCGGAGCGAAGCGAACTACCGTCACCCCCTTCCGGGGGAAGGGGGCTGGGGGGAAGGTCGTTACTTCCGGATCGACGCCAGGCCGCCCATGTAGGGTCGCAGCGCGACCGGCACGTCGATGCTGCCGTCGGCGCGCTGGTAATTCTCGAGCACCGCCACCAGGGCGCGGCCGACGGCCAGACCCGAGCCGTTCAGCGTGTGCACCAGTTCCGGTTTGCCCTTTTCATTGCGGAAGCGCGCCTGCATGCGCCGCGCCTGGAAGGCCTCGAAATTGCTGCAGGAGGAAATCTCGCGGTAGGCGCCCTGCCCGGGCAGCCAGACTTCGAGATCGTAGGTCTTGGCGGCGGAAAAGCCCATGTCGCCGGTACACAGTGCGACGCGGCGGTAGGGCAGTTCCAGCTTCTCGAGGATCGTCTCGGCGTGGCGTGTCAGCTCTTCCAGCGCGTCCCAGGCGTGTTCCGGCTTCTCGATGCGCACCAGCTCCACCTTGTCGAACTGGTGCTGGCGGATCATGCCGCGCGTGTCCTTGCCGTAGGTGCCGGCCTCGCGGCGGAAGCACGGCGTGTGGCAGACGAACTTGAGCGGCATCTGCGCCGGGTCGACGATGGTGTCGCGCACGAGGTTGGTCACCGGCACTTCCGCCGTCGGGATGAGGAACAGGCCGTCGCGCTGTATGTCGAACTGGTCATCCGCGAACTTGGGAAACTGGCCGGTGCCGAACATGCTGTTGGCGTTGACCAGGTAAGGCGCATACACCTCCGTGTAGCCGTGTTCCCGGGTGTGGGTGTCGAGCATCAGTTGAATCAGCGCCCGGTGCAGCCGCGCCACCCCGCCCGTCATGACGACGAAGCGCGCCGCGCTGATCCTGGTTGCGGTCTCGAAATCCATGCCGCCGAGCGCCTCGCCGAGATCGACGTGGTCCTTGACGGTGAAATCGAAGTCGCGCGGCGTGCCCCAGCGCCTGACTTCCACGTTGTCCGCCTCGGATTTGCCCTCGGGCACGCTCTCGTGCGGCAGGTTGGGGATGACCGAGACGAAGGCGTTGATGCGGTTGAGCAGTTCGGCGAGCTTCTCTTCGTTGGCCTTCAGCTCGTCGCCGAGGCCGGCGACTTCCTGCATGACGGCGGCGGAGTCCTCGCCCTTCGCCTTGAGCTGGCCGATGGTCTTCGACAGCGCGTTGCGCTTCGCCTGCAGGTCCTGGGTGCGCACCTGCAGGCCCTTGCGCTCGTCCTCCAGCGACTGGAAGGCGGTCACGTCGAAGGCGGCGCCGCGCGCGGCGAGACGGGCGGCCACTTCGGCCGGCTGGCTGCGCAGGAGTTGTATGTCGAGCATGTTTATTCAGCCTCGTTGTGTAGTGCCTGCCGGATGTAGGTCGGCCTTCAGGCCGATGACCGAAGGCAATCCCTGTGGGACGCCGCCCAATTCGGGCTGAAGCCCGACCTACTTCTTGCCGGCCTTGCGGTCGAGCGCGCGCAGGTGGGCGAGCTTCTCCGCGATCTGCGCTTCGAGGCCGCGGCCGGTGGGCCGGTACCAGCTCACCTTCGGCATGCCCTCGGGCAGGTAATCCTCCCCGGCCGCATAGGCCTCCGGCTCGTCGTGGGCGTAGCGGTATTCGCGGCCGTAGCCCAGCTCCTTCATCAGCTTCGTCGGTGCGTTGCGCAGGTGCACCGGCACCTCGCGCGAGCCGTCGCCGGCGACGAATTTGCGCGCCGAATTATACGCGACATACACCGCGTTCGATTTGGCGGCGCAGGCCATGAAGATGACCGCTTCGGCCAGCGCCAGCTCGCCCTCCGGCGAGCCCAGCCGTTCGTAGGTCTCGATGGCGTTCAGGGCGATCTGCAGCGCACGCGGGTCGGCCAGGCCGATGTCCTCCGTCGCCATGCGGACGATGCGACGGCCGAGGTAGCGCGGATCGGCGCCGCCGTCGAGCATGCGCACGAACCAGTAGAGCGCGGCGTCCGGGTCCGAGCCGCGCACCGACTTGTGCAGGGCCGAGATCTGGTCGTAGAAGGCCTCGCCGCCCTTGTCGAAGCGGCGCAGGTTCCTCGCCAGCGCGCCCTGGAGAAAGTCAGCGTCCACGACGCGGCGCGCCGAAGTCGCCGCCGCGGTGTTGAGGATCTCCAGCGCGTTGAGCAGGCGCCGCGCGTCGCCGTCGGCGAGGCCGACCAGGCGCGCCTTCGCCGCCGACTCGAATTCCAGGTCGGGAAAGGCCTCGGCGCGGGCGCGTTCGAAGAGCCGCCCGAGCTCTTCCTCGTTCAGGCTCTTCAGCACGTACACCGCCGCGCGCGAGAGCAGCGCGCCGTTGACCTCGAAGGAAGGGTTCTCGGTGGTGGCGCCGATGAAGGTGATCAGGCCCTGCTCGACATAGGGCAGGAAGGCATCCTGCTGCGCCTTGTTGAAGCGGTGCACCTCGTCCACGAAGAGGAGGGTGTGGCGGCCGTTGCTCGCCAGCGTCAGCTCGGCGCGGCTCACCGCCTCGCGGATGTCCTTGACGCCGGAGAACACCGCCGAGAGCGCGATGAACTCGGCGTCGAAGGCCTCCGCCATGAGGCGCGCCAGCGTCGTCTTGCCGACGCCGGGCGGGCCCCACAGGATCATGGAGTGCGGCGTCTTCGACTCGAAGGCCAGGCGCAGGGGCTTGCCCGGCCCGAGCAGGTCGGCCTGGCCGACCACCTCGTCGAGCGTGCGCGGGCGCATCAGCTCGGCCAGCGGGGCATGCGGCTTGGCCGTGAAGAGATCCGAGCTCATGCGAGCCCTACTCGCCGAGGACGTCGGCGCCCTCGGGCGGCGTGAAGCGGAACAGGGCGGCGGGCAATGGCGGATTGCGCTCGAACCGCTCGAAGGCGATGGTCGTCACCTGGCCGAAGCTGTCGGTGATCTCCATCGCCCGCAGGGCGTCGCCGGCGAAACCGATGCGCAGGAACAGGAAGCCGGCATCCTGGTTCTTCGGCAGGGCATCGACCCACTCGATGCCGTCGCGGGTGTCGCCCTCCTTGAGGTCGAAGTTCGTCTCCAGCGCGTTGTCGCCGGCGAGCAGCGCGGCCGGGCTCGAGCCCAGCGCGGCGGCCAGCTTCTTGACGCTGACCTGGTTGAGGTCGCGGTCGTACACCCACAGCCGCTCGCCGTCACCGACGATGAGCTGGTAGTAGGGCGTGTCGTAGGTCCAGCGAAACTTGCCGGGGCGCGAGAACATCATCAGGCCGGCCGCATTCTGCGGCTTGCGGCCGCTCTTCGAGGCCACCGTCTGGACGAACGCCGCCTTGCCGCTCTGCGTCCCCTCGACGAAGACCTTCAGCTTGTCGAGGGCAGCAGCTTCCGCAGAGCCTGCAGAAACCGCATTCAACGCAAAGAGCGCAAAGGCCGCAAAGATTCCTGAAGCATTCCTTTGCGATCTTTGCGTCTTCGCGTCCTTTGCGTCTAAAGCGGTTTGGCCTCTCATCACCCCTCCCGCGCCGGCACGACTACTTCGCGGTTGCCGTTGGCGCCCATCGGCGTGACCAGGCCGGAGCGCTCCATCTGCTCGATCAGGCGCGCGGCGCGGTTGTAGCCGATGCGCAGGTGCCGCTGCACCAGCGAGATGGAGGGGCGGCGCGTCTTCAGCACCACCTCGACCGCCTGGTCGTAGAGCGGATCGGCTTCGCCCGCCGGCCCGCCCTCGCCGGCCGCGCCCTCCTCGCCCTCGCCGCCCGGCGCGTCGAGAATGCCGTCGACATAGTCCGGCGCGCCGGCCTGCTTGAGATAGTCGACCACCGCGTGGACCTCGCTGTCGGCGACGAAGGCGCCGTGCACGCGCACCGGAAAGCCGGTGCCCGGCGGCAGGTAGAGCATGTCGCCCTGGCCGAGCAGGGCCTCGGCACCCATCTGGTCGAGGATGGTGCGCGAATCGATCTTGCTCGAGACCTGGAAGGAAATCCGCGTCGGGATGTTGGCCTTGATGAGGCCGGTGATGACGTCCACCGACGGCCGCTGCGTCGCCAGGATCAGGTGGATGCCGGCGGCGCGCGCCTTCTGCGCCAGCCGTGCAATGAGTTCCTCGACCTTCTTGCCGACCACCATCATCAGGTCGGCCAGTTCGTCGATGATCACCACCACGTGGGGCAGCGCCGCCAGCGGCTCGGGATTCTCCGGCGTGAGCGAAAAGGGATTCGCGATCGGGGAACCGGCCTTGGCGGCCTCCTTGATCTTGCCGTTGAAGCCGGAGAGGTTCCTCACCCCGAGCGCCGACATGAGGCGGTAGCGGCGGTCCATCTCGGCAACGCACCAGTTCAGCGCGTTGGCGGCATGCTTCATGTCCGTCACCACCGGCGCCAGCAGGTGCGGAATGCCCTCGTAGATCGACAGTTCCAGCATCTTCGGGTCGACCAGGATCAAGCGAACGTCGGCCGGCTCCGACTTGTACACCAGCGACAGGATCATGGCATTGATGCCGACCGACTTGCCCGAGCCGGTGGTGCCGGCCACCAGCAGGTGCGGCATCCTGGCCAGGTCCACCACCACCGGCAGCCCGCCGATGTCCTTGCCCAGGGTCAGGGTCAGCGGCGAGTGCATGTCGTGGTAGGCCTTGGAGCCGAGGATCTCGGACAGGCGCACCGTCTGCCGCTTCGGGTTGGGCAGTTCCAGACCCATGCAGGACTTGCCGGGAATCGTCTCGACGACGCGCACGCTCACCACCGAGAGGGCGCGCGCCAGGTCCTTCACCAGGTTCACGATCTGCGCGCCCTTGACCCCGACCGCCGGTTCGATCTCGTAGCGGGTGATGACCGGGCCGGGATAGGCCGCCAGCACCTTGACCTGCACGCCGAAGTCGGCGAGCTTGCGTTCGATCAGCCGCGAGGTGAACTCCAGCGTCTCGGCCGAGGGCGGCTCGACGTCGTCGGCCGGTTCCTCGAGCAGGTGCAGCGGCGGCAGGATGCCGCCGGGAATGTCGCGGAACAGCGGCGCCTGGCGCTCCTTCTCGCGCCGCGGCGACTTCGGGATGACGACCTCGGCCGGCTCGATGCGGATCGGCTCGGCGTGGAATTCCTCGAAGCGCTTGCGCTCGACTTCCACCTCGGCCTCGCGCCGCTCCGCCACCTCGCGGCCGATGCGGCGGTCCTGCCAGCGCTGGTAGAGCCCGATGGCGCCGAACCAGAGGCCTTCCAGCAGCGTCCCGATGCGCTCGCTCAGCTTCAGCCAGGACAGCCCGGTGAAAATGGACAGGCCGGCGGCAAACAGGGCGATCAGCAGCAGGGTGCCGCCGGTGAAACCGAAGAACTGCGAGAACAGGCTGCCGACTTCCAGGCCGAGCATCCCGCCCGGTTCGATCGGCAGCGGCGTCTTCATGCTGTGGAAGCGCAGCGCCTCCAGGCCGCTGGAGGCCGCCAGCAGGACGACGAACCCGGTCAGGGCGATGAAGAACGGCCGCCGGTCGGCGTGGAAAAGGCCTTCCAGACGGCGATAGCCCCAGACCACGAGGAACAGCAGGAACAGCACCCACCACCAGGCGGAAAGGCCGAACAGGTAGAGCAGCAGGTCGGCCACCCAGGCGCCGAAGCGGCCGCCCGGATTGGCGATGCGCTCGACCTGGGCGGCATGCGACCAGCCGGGATCGGCCTTGCTGTAGCCGAAGAGGATCAGGCCGATGTAGAAGGCCACGACCCCGAGCACCAGCCAGCGCGCTTCCTGCAGAAGCGCAACGATCTTTTCCGGCAGGGGCTGGGGGGCGGTCTTTTCTTGCACGCTTGGCGTTGTTTGACGGGCGCGGGCCGGGCGGGCCGGACGATCACGCATTATACGCCCGCGGGGGGCGCGGCGCCTCAGATCCGGTACAGCTTCTCGCGCAGGAGGATGCGGCCGCCGCCCTCCTCGATCAGGCCCTGCTGGCTCAGGTCCTTCATGACGCGGCTGACCATCTCGCGCGAAGCGCCGATCATCTTGGCGATGTCCTGTTTGGAGATTTTCTTCATGACCACCAGCTGGCCGTCGGCGTCCTCTTCGGCCAGTTCCAGCAGCAGGCGGGCGACCCGGCCATACACGTCCATCAGCGCCAGGCTCTCGATCTGGCGGTCGGCGCTGCGCAGGCGCTTGACCAGGCTGCGCATGATGTAGAGCGAGACGTCGAAGTTCTCCGCCAGGCAGCGCTTGAAATCCGCCTTGGAAATCACCACCAGGTCGCAGGGCGTGGAGGCCATCACCGTGGCCGAGCGCGGGTTGTCGTCGAGTACGCCCATCTCGCCGAAGAACTCGCCGGGACCGAGGTTGGAGAGGATGACCTCGCGCCCCTCCTCGTCGGAGACCAGCACCTTGAGGATGCCGGAGAGGATGAAATAGACGAAATCGGTGCGGTCCCCCGCCCGCAGGATGGCGGAGCCGCGCGGCACCCTGCGAAAAACGGCGATGCGGGCGATGGGGACCAGGCGCTCGACGGACAGCGACTCGAAGATCGGCATCGAGCGCAGGGAATCGACGGTAACGCTGCTTGCTTGCGACATGCTGGCTTCCTCCGGTACGGGGCGCGGCCCGCAGCAGATTTGTTATTGTGTTCCTCTTGAGCCCGGCATGAATTATAAGTCCTTTCCGGGCGCATGCCGGCAATGCCGCCCCGGCCGGCCGCCTCCCGCGCCACGAAAGCCGGGGCGGGCCCGAGTATAATTTTCACCACGCGAACCCCTTATGAACCTTTTCCGAGCCACGCCGCCATGACCACAGCCCCCCGCCATGCCCGCCTCATCATCCTCGGCTCCGGACCGGCCGGCTACTCCGCCGCCGTCTACGCCGCCCGCGCCAACCTGAAGCCGCTGCTGATCACCGGCCTGGCCCAGGGCGGCCAGCTGATGACCACCACCGACGTCGACAACTGGCCGGCCGACGCCGACGGCGTGCAGGGCCCCGACCTGATGGCGCGCTTCCAGAAGCACGCCGAACGCTTCAACACCGAGATCGTCTTCGACCACATCCACACGGCGACGCTGACGCAGAAGCCGTTCACCCTGGTCGGCGACAGCGGCAGCTACACCTGCGACGCCCTCATCATCGCCACCGGCGCCACCGCCAAGTACCTCGGCCTGCCCTCCGAGGAGGCCTTCTCCGGCCGCGGCGTCTCCGCCTGCGCCACCTGCGACGGCTTCTTCTACAAGGGCCAGGAGGTCGCCGTCATCGGCGGCGGCAACACCGCCGTCGAGGAGGCGCTCTACCTCGCCAACATCGCCAGCAAGGTCACCCTGGTGCATCGCCGCGACAAGTTCCGCGCAGAGAAGATCATGATCGACAAGCTGATGGAGAAGGTGCGCGCCGGCCACATTGTCCTCGAAACCGACAGCACGCTCGACGAGGTGCTGGGCGACGCCAGCGGCGTCACCGGCATGCGCGTCAAAAACGTCAAGACCGGCGCGACGAAGGACATCGCCCTCTCGGGCGTCTTCATCGCCATCGGCCACAAGCCCAACACCGAGCTCTTCGCGGGACAGCTGGAAATGGACAACGGCTACCTCGTCACCCAGTGCGGCCGCGCCGGCAACGCCACCCAGACCAGCCTCCCCGGCGTGTTCGCCGCCGGCGACGTGCAGGACCAGATCTACAAGCAGGCCGTCACCAGCGCCGGCTCCGGCTGCATGGCGGCGCTCGACGCCGAGAAGTACCTGGACAACCTTGGATGATCGCGCCATTCTCCGGGCCGCCCCAAGAATGGCGCAGTCAACGACACGGAGCCGCATAACGGCGAACGACCGTCACCCCCTTCCCGGGGAAGGGGGGCGGGGGAAAGGTCGTTCAAACCTCACGCCCAGCGAAGAGGAGCGCGCGTTGTTTCGAGAGGCAGTTGCCGGAGCAAAGCCGATTGTGCCCGACAAGGTTCACCACGAACCGCCCCCGTCGCCGGCGCAGCCGATCCAGCGCTGGAAGGACGAGGCGGCTGCGCTGACGGAATCCCTCTCCCCCGCCCCGCTCGAGCTTAGCCTGGAAGGCGGCGACGAGCCGAGCTTTCTCCGCCCCGGGCTCGCCCGCAGCGCGCTGCGCGACCTGCGCCGCGGCCGCTGGGTGGTGCAGGACGCGCTCGACCTGCACGGCGCCACGCGCGACGAGGCGCGCCTGCTGCTGGGGGAATTTCTGGCCGAATCGCTGCGCCGCGGCCTGCGCTGCGTGCGCATCGTGCACGGCAAGGGCCTCGGCTCGCCCGGCCGCGAGCCGGTGCTCAAGGGGCTCGTCCGGGGCTGGCTAACGCAGCGCCCCGAAGTGCTCGCCTACTGCCAGGCGCGCGCCGTCGAGGGCGGTGCCGGAGCGCTCGTCGCCCTGCTGAAGAGTCCCAAATCTTGAACTTCGCCGTGTCGCGAGGACTGACTTTCCCCGCCGGCCCCGTCCTGCTGCTCGGGCTGCTGACGCTGGCGGCCATATATGCCCGCCCACTCACCCCCATCGACGAGACGCGCTATGTCAGCGTCGCCTGGGAGATGTGGCTGCGCGACGACTGGCTGGTGCTGTTCAAGAACGGCGAGCCCTACAGCCACAAGCCGCCGCTGCTGTTCTGGCTCTACAACCTCGGCTGGGCGGTGACCGGCGTCAACGAATGGTGGCCGCGCCTGGTCTCGCCGCTGTTCTCGCTCGGCAGCCTGCTGCTGATGCTGTCGATCGGCCGCCGGCTCTGGCCCGGCGACGATGCCACTGCCCGCCACGCCGCCTGGATCCTCGCCTCCAGCCTGCTGTGGATGCTGTTCTCCACCTCCGCCATGTTCGACGTGATGCTGGGCTTCTTCGCCCTGCTCGGCGCGCGCGGCCTGCTCATCGCGGCGGAGGGTTCGATGAAGAGGGGTTTCGCCTGGCTGGCGTTCGCCATCGGCTTCGGCGTCCTCGCCAAAGGCCCGGTGGTGCTGCTGCATCTGCTGCCGCTGGCCCTGCTCGCGCCCTGGTGGCGGCCGGGCCTGGCCTGGCGGCGCTGGACCGGCGGCGTGCTGCTGGCGCTGCTGGGCGGCGCTTCGATTGCCCTGGCCTGGGCAGTCCCGGCGGCGATCCAGGGCGGCGAGGAATACGCCCGCATGATCTTCTGGGGCCAGACCGCCGGCCGCGTCGCCGACGCCTTCGCCCACAAGCGCTCGTTCTGGTGGTACCTGCCGCTCCTGCCGCTGCTGTTCTTTCCCTGGCTGACGTGGCCGGCGCTGTGGCGGCGTTTCGCCGCGCTGAAGCGCGAAGGGCTGGATGCCGGCCTGCGCTTCTGCCTGGCCTGGCTGCTGCCGGTCCTGCTGCTGCTTTCGCTCATCAGCGGCAAGCAGATCCACTACCTGGTGCCGCTCTTTCCCGCCTTCGCCCTGTTTGCCGGTCGCCTGTACGCGCGCGGCCGGGACGACGGCGCTCTCTGGCTGCCGGCCGCGCTGGCGGGAGCGGCCGGCGCCGGCATGGCGTATTACGCCCTCGAAGGCCTGCCGGGGAAACTCGGGATGTGGGAGAACCCGCCCGGGTGGCCGGGCGCGGCGCTGCTGCTGGCTGCCATCCTGGCGTTCGGGCTGGGGCGGGCCGAAAGGCGGCGGCTGCCGGCCCTGGCGCTGCTGGGCGCGGCGCTGTATGTCGCCGCCCTCGCCTTCGCCTCCGGCAACCTGTGGCAGCGCTACGACGTGCACCCCATCGCCGGCGAAATCCGGAAACTGCAGGCGCGCGGCGTGCCGCTGGCGAACAACGGCTTTTACCACGCCCAGTTCCACTTCGCCGGCCGGCTGGAGAAGCCGATCGACGAACTGCTCGAGCCGACGGAAATCGCGCCCTGGTTCGCGGCGCATCCGGAGGGTGTGCTGATCATTTACGTCACGCCGAAGCCGGGCGAGACGGCGCACTTCAGCCAGCCCTACCTCGGCGAACACGCCCTGCTGGTCGATGCCGCGCAGTTGCGCGCGCGCGGAATGCTCAGATAGCCGACTCGTCGGTCTCGCCGGTGCGGATGCGCACGATCTGCTCGACCGGCGTGACGAAGATCTTGCCGTCGCCGATCTTGCCGGTGCGGGCGGCCTTGATGATGGCCTCGATGGCCTGCTCGACGGCGCCGTCGGCGATCACCACCTCGATCTTGATCTTGGGCAGGAAGTCCACCACGTACTCGGCACCGCGGTAGAGCTCGGTGTGGCCCTTCTGGCGGCCGAAGCCCTTGACCTCCGTCACGGTCAGGCCGGTGACGCCGACTTCGGACAGCGCCTCGCGCACTTCGTCGAGCTTGAAGGGCTTGATGATGGCTTCGATCTTTTTCATTTCCGTGTCTCCTTACCACTCGTCGGCGTAGCCCGATGTTATCGGATATCGCCAATCCTTGCCAAAGCCTCTTTTGGTCACCCGGATGCCCACCGGCGCCTGGCGCCGCTTGTACTCGCTGCGCCTGAGCAGGCCCACCGTGCGCCGCACGTCGGCCTCGGCATGGCCCAGCGCGACGATCTCGCGCGGCGAGAGGTCGCGCTCCATGTAGGCCTCGATGATGGCGTCGAGCACCTCGTAGGGCGGCAGGGTGTCCTGGTCGGTCTGGTCGGGCTTCAGCTCCGCCGAGGGGGCGCGGGTAATGATGCGCTCGGGAATCACCGGGGACAGGCCGTTCCTGTAGCGCGCGATGCGATAGACCAGGGTCTTGTAGAGGTCCTTGATGACGGCGAAGCCGCCGGCCATGTCGCCGTAGAGGGTGGCATAGCCCACCGCCATCTCGCTCTTGTTGCCGGTGGTGAGCACGATCGCGCCGGACCGGTTCGACAGCGCCATGAGGAGCATGCCGCGGATGCGCGCCTGCAGATTCTCCTCGGTGGTGTCGGCAGCGCTTTTTTCACCCTCCGCGGCGAATGCCCGTTCCAGCATCGCCGCGAAGGTCTTCATGGCCGGCGCGATGGGGAACTCGTCATAGCGCACGCCCAGCGTCCGCGCCATCTCGCGCGCATCGTCGAGGCTGATCTGCGCCGTGTACGGCGAGGGCATCATCACCGCGCGCACCCTGTCGGCGCCAAGCGCGTCGACGGCGATGGCCAGGGTCAGGGCCGAGTCGATGCCGCCCGACAGGCCGATGATGGCGCCCGGGAAGCCGTTCTTGCCGAGGTAGTCGCGCACGCCGAGCACCAGCGCGTCGTAGGCCTCCGCCTCGAGGGCGCGCCGCGGCGCGATGGCGCCGGGACGCAGGCTGCCATCGGCGTACTCGATGACTTCCAGCGCCTCGGCGAACTGCGGCAGCTGGTGCGTCAGGCGGCCGTCGCGGTCGAGGGCGAAGGAGGCGCCGTCGAAGACCAGCTCGTCCTGGCCGCCGACCAGGTTGGCGTACAGCACCGGCATGCCGGTGGCGGCGATGCGTTCGCGCAGCACCTCGTAGCGCGCCGCCTGCTTGTTCAGGTGAAAGGGCGAAGCGTTGAGCACCAGCAGCAGGTCGGCGCCGGCCTGGCGGGCGGCGTCCGCCGCCCCCGGCTCCCACACGTCGGCGCAGATGTTGATGCCGCACTGGACGCCGTTTGCCTCGACCACGCAAGGCTGGAAGCCGGCGGCGAAGTAGCGCTGCTCGTCGAACACCTCGTAGTTGGGCAGGCGGTGCTTGCGATAGGTGGCGACGATCCTGCCGTCGCGCAGCAGGGAGGCGGCATTGAAAAAGTCGCCCTGGTACGCCTCGGGATGGCCGACGACGACGGCGATGCCTTCGATCCGGCCCGCCAGCTCGGCGAGGCTGCGGGCGCAGGCGCGGTAGAAATCCGGCCGCAGCAGGAGGTCCTCGGGCGGATAGCCGCACAGGGCCAGCTCGGGCGTTACCATCAGGTGGGCGCCGGCGGCGCGCGCGCGACCGGCGAATTCGGCAATGCGGCGGGTGTTGCCGTCGAAATCGCCGACCGTGCTGTTGATCTGGGCGAGGGCTATGCGGACGGAAGTCATCGCCGCATTATGACCGAAGGAAATCCACGTGGGATGCCGCAGGATTCACTCAGAACATCGGCTTGGTGGCGGCCGCTTCGTAGCGGGCGATGCCGTCGAGGATTTCCCGCTTGGCCTCCTCGGCGCCGACCCAGCCCTGCACCTTGACCCACTTGCCGGCCTCCAGGTCCTTGTAGTGCTCGAAGAAGTGGGTGATCTGCGCCAGCACCATCTCGGGCAGGTCGCGCGGCGTCTGGATGTGGCGGTACAGGTTGCACAGCTTGTCCACCGGCACGGCCAGCAGCTTGGCGTCGCCGCCGGCCTCGTCCACCATCTTGAGCAGGCCGACCGGGCGGCAGCGCACCACCACGCCGGTGATCAGCGGCACGGGCGAGAGCACCAGCACGTCGACGGGATCGCCGTCGTCGGAAATGGTGTGCGGGATGTAGCCGTAGTTGCAGGGGTAATGCATGGCCGTCGACATGAAGCGGTCGACGAACATGGCACCCGTCTCCTTGTCGACCTCGTACTTGATCGGGTCGGCATTCATCGGGATTTCGATGATGACGTTGAAATCGTTGGGGATGTCCCGCCCCGGGGTCACGCGATCGAGGTTCATGGTTCGTTCTCTGTGGGGAAAGCGCTGATTATACGGACACCACCTCGGCTTGTGCGCCGCAGCATCGCGAGCAAGGAGCGCCAGCTCAGAGTAATCGCATTAATCCAGCCGGCTGAAGGTTCAGGTTTTGGGTGAGGTAGTCATCATCCCAGGCTGCCCGGCGGCGCCTGCGCAGGAGTCTGAATTTAGGCGAAGAAGTATCCTGCCGCTGCAATGCCGGCTGCTCGATCATCGTCTCTTTGCTGCGCGTGCCCCCGCCGCTGAATCCGGAGCCGAGGCATGGCAAGCGCAGGCCTCTCCATGGGCGGCCGCCACCAGTTCATGCAGGATGCCGCATTCGGCGGCGACGTGCCCCGCCTCGCAGCGCGACCGCAGCGCCGCCAGCTGTTTCTCCAGGGCGCGCATCGACTTGAGCCGCGCCCGTACGCGCGTCAGCTGCGCTTCAATCAGCCGATCGATGTCGCCGCAATCGGCATCCGGCCGGTCGACAAAGTCCAGCAGCCGCCGGATCTCGGCCAGCGGCACGTCGAGCGCCCGGCAATGCCGGATGAAGGCCAGTCGTTCCAGATGCGCGACGCCGTAGGCGCGGTAGCCGTTGTGCGTCCGTGCCGGCGTCGGCAGCAATCCCGCTCTCTCGTAATAGCGGATAGTTTCGCCGTCCACGCCGGCCGCCTTGCCGAGTTCCCCGATGCGCATGTCGCCTCCTTCTGCATGACCAGATTCATTGTAGGCGCTTGACCCTGGAGCGGCTACAGGGTTTTAGATATGGCCTCGTCAATCAACGGAAGGATCGGATCGTGATGAAGCAAGCAGAAAGCGAGATCGGCAACATGGACTGGCCGACCAGGGAGACACAGCAGCTGTTGCAGCCGACCGCCTTGCTCGATTTCCGCCATCCGAGCCTGGAGGCGCTGATCCGCGCGCGGGGCTGGCGCGCCCTGCCCGAGTTCGAGCGCATCGGCTCCATTTACGATTTCGTGCGCGACGAGATTCCCTTCGGCTACAACCTCACCGACGATCTGCCGGCCTCGCAGGTGCTGGCCGACGGCCTCGGCCAGTGCAACACCAAGGGCACGCTGCTGATGGCCCTGCTGCGCGGCTGCGGCATCCCCTGCCGCGTACATGGCTTCACCATCGACAAGGCGTTGCAGAAAGGCGCGGTCACCGGCATCGCCTACTGGCTGGCGCCGCGCAGCATCGTGCACAGCTGGGTGGAAATCCGCTTCGAGGGGCGCTGGGTGAACCTCGAAGGCTTCATCCTCGATAGGCCCTACCTGCGGCGGCTGCAGCAGCGTTTCGCCGGACAGCGCGGGGCGTTCTGCGGCTTCGGCGCGGCGACGCCCGACCTGCAGAATCCGCCGGTCGACTGGCAGGGCGCCGACACCTACATCCAGAAGGACGGCATCGACCACGATTTCGGCGTCTTCGACAGCCCGGACGCGTTCTATGCCCGCCACGGCGCGAACCTGAGCGGCCTCAAGCGCTGGCTGTTCCGGAATTTCGTCCGGCACTGGATGAACCGCAATGTCGGCCGCATCCGCGCCGGCGCGCGATTGCCCTCAGGCCCCATCATGGATACAATCCCCCGGCGATGAAACGGCTCGTGCTCCTGTTCCTCATGCTGATGCTGCCGCTCCAGTTCTCCTGGGCCGGCGTCAGCGCCTATTGCCAGCACGAGACGGGCGCCACCGCGCAGCATGTCGGCCATCACGATCACCAGCACCGGCAATCGCCCGATACCGGCGACGACGGCAGCGCGCCCGGCAAGGCGCACGCCGATTGCGGCTACTGCCACCTGGCGCACAGTTGCGCCGCCGTGGCGGCCGTCTCGATGCCGGTTTTCGTCTGCGACGGCATGACGATCGCGCCGCAGCCCGATACTCACCGCTCCTACTTCCCGGACGGCCCCGAGCGGCCCAACTGGGTGCGTTCCGCCTGATCCGGCGGAACGCCTGACGTTTTCCCTCTGACGTTTTTCTCCGCGCCGTGGCGCGGCCGCGTTCCGTCGGACTTCTCCCCGATCCACCAACCGGAGATTTCGACGAGTCATGTTTTCGATCACGCATGGAACCCGCGGGCGCCTGGCCCGCATCGCGGCGGCGCTGGCGCTCTCTCTGCCGGCCCTGGCCGCGCCGGCGGCCGAACCGCCGCTGACCCTGGAGCGCGCCTGGCAGCTCGCCGAACAGGCCAACCCCGCCCTCGGGGCGGCCCGGGCCAACCTGGCCGCCGCCGAAGGACAGCTTGACGACGCCCGCGCCCTGCTCTGGAACAACCCGCAGCTTGCCGCCGAGCGCGCGCGGCGCCGGGTGCTGCAACCTGGCACCGGCGACGATAGGCAGCGCGAATGGCGGGCGGAACTCAGCCAGGCGCTGGAGATCGCCGGCCAGCGCGGACACCGGCGCGAGGCCGCCGAGCAGGACCTGGCGGCGCTCAAGGAACTCATCGAGGAGACGCGCCGCCAGGTGCGGGCCGAGGTCGAGCAGAAGTTCGTCCGCGTGCTCGGCCTGCAGCAGCGCGCCGTCATGGAGGCCGAGCTCGTCGGCCTGATCCGCGACAACACCGGCATCGCGCGCAAGCGCTTCGAGGCGGGCGAGGACACCAGGCTCGACAGCAACCTCGCCGAAGTGGAACTGGGCCGCAGCGCCAACCAGCTCGACGGTGTGCGCGAGCAGCTCATCCAGGCCCGCGCCGAACTCGCCGCGCTGCTGCAACTGCCGGCCGAAACCCTGCCCGAGGCGCAGGGCGCGCTGACGACTACAGGCGCTTTCCCCTATTCCCTGGACCAGCTGCTGGCGGCGGCGGCCGAGCGGCCCCGGTTGCGCGCGCTCGACCACCGCGAACAGGCCGCCCGCAGCCGGCTCGACCTGGAGCGCGCCGCCGTCTGGCCGGACGTCACCGTGGGCGTTTTCTCCGGCCGCGAGGGACCGAACGATGCGCGCGAGCGCATCGCCGGCGTCTCCGTCTCGCTACCCCTGCCGCTGTTCCGCCGCAACGCGGGCGGCATCGGCAAGGCGAACACGGAACTCGACCAGGCGCGGATCGAGCGGCAGGCCGCCGTGCGCGACACGCGCGCGGCCGTGCTCGCCCTCTGGCAGAAGCTCGGCAGCCTGCGCGCGCGCACGGAGCGGCTGGAGCGGACCGTCCTGCAGCGCCTGCAGGAAAACCAGCGCCTGTCCACCGCCGCCTACCGCGCCGGCGAGATCGGCCTGACGCAATTGCTGCTGGCGACCCGGCAGGTCCTGGATACCCGGCGCGAGGTGCTGGAGGCCGCCACCGACTTCGCCCTGACGCGCATCGAGCTGGAACTGGCGGCGGGCTGGCGGGGCGGGCAATGAAGCCGGCCGCATCGCAGCAGCGCACTTTCGAGAACACGCACAACGCAAATACAACGGATCGAACGACATGAAGAACATATTCCATCGAGTCCCCCTCGTAGCACTCTGCCTCGCGGCCCTGACGCTGGCCGGCTGCGAGAAAAGTCAGTCGCCACAGGACGGCGCTGTCAAGAGCGCCGAAGCCGAAAAGGCCGGCGACAAGCGGAATCACGATTCCGCGAAACCCGGCGGGCAGGGAGACGAACATCAGGACGGACACGGCGAGGAAGAACAACTCAAGCTCGGCGCCGAGGAGATTGCCGCCGCCGGTATAAGGACGGAAGAACTGGCGGAGCAGGAAATCAGCGAGCAACTTGTGCTGACCGCCACCATCCGCCCCAACCAGGACCGCATCGCCCACGTGGCGCCGCGCGTGCCGGGGCGCATCGTCAAGGCCGCCGTCAATCTGGGCGATGCCGTCAGGGCCGGGCAGACGCTGGCGGTGCTCGACAGTCTGGAAGTGGGGGAGGCGCACTCGGCCTGGCTGCAGGCGCGCACCGCGCAAGCGCTGGCCAAGGCCGACTTCGAGCGCGCCGAAGCGCTCCACAACGATCAGATCATCGCGCGCAAGGACCACTTGCGCGCCCACGCCGAATACGAAAAATCGAAGGCGGCGCTCGCCGCGGCGGCGGACCGGCTGCGCATGCTGGGCGTGCCGCCATCCGCGTCCGCCGACGGCCAGGCGGTGTCGGCCTTTCCGCTGACGACGCCGTTCGCCGGAACGGTGATCGAGAAGCACGCCATCCTCGGCGAGCTGGCCCAGCCGGACAAGGCGCTGTACACCGTGGCCGATCTCTCGAAGCTGTGGATCGAGGCCAACCTGTTCGAGAAGGATCTGGGCCGGGTCAAGGCCGGGGCGGATGCCGTGGTGACGGTCGCCGCCTATCCCGGCGAGGCCTTCCAGGGCAGGCTCACCTACATCGCCGCCGTGGTCGACAAGGAGACGCGCACCGTCCAGGCGCGGGTGGAAGTCGCCAATCCGGATGGCCGGCTCAAGCCCGAGATGTTCGCCACGGCCTCGGTTCGCACGAGCGGCAAGGGCAAGGGGCTGCTCCTGCCGGAAGAGGCGGTGGTGCTGCTGCAGGGCCAGCCCACGGCGTTCGTCGAGGAGCACGGCGGCTTCGAGCCGCGCGCCGTCGAGTTGGGCGACAAGCTGCGCGGGCGGGTCGTCGTGAAGTCCGGACTCGCCGCCGGCGACAAGGTGGTGACGGCGGGCACCTACGCCCTCAAGGCGCGGATCATGAAATCGCAGCTTGGCGAAGGCCACGCTCACTGAGGGCCCCGACATGTTGAATCGAATCATCGATCTCTCGCTGCGCTACAAGCTGCTGGTGCTGGCGGGCTTCGCCCTCGTCGTCTTCCTCGGCGTGCGCGCCTTCCTCGCCGTGCCGGTGGACGCCTTTCCCGACGTGACGCCGAACCAGGTGAACGTCTATACCGAATCGCCCGGCCTCGCCGCCGAGGACGTGGAAAAGCTGCTGACGGCGCCCCTCGAAACCGCCATGGCGGGCCTGCCCGGCGTCGAGCAGATCCGCTCGGTGTCGCTGTTCGGCCTGTCCTACGTCGGCGTCTATTTCAAGGACGACGTGGACATCTATTTCGCCCGGCGCCTGGTCGGCGAGAAGCTGCAGGAGGCGAAGGAGCGCCTGCCGCAGGGCTATGGCGAACCGAGCCTCGGCCCCAACAGTTCGGGCCTGGGCCAGGTGTTCTGGTACACGGTCGAATCGGCCGACCAGAAGCTCTCGGCGATGGACCTGCGCACCCTGCACGACTGGAGCGTGCGGCTCATGCTGCGCACGGCGCCGGGGGTGGACGACGTCACCACCTGGGGCGGCCAGGAAAAGCAGTACCAGGTACTTATCCATCCGCAGAAGCTCATCAAGTACGGCCTGTCCTTCAAGGCGGTGATGGAGGCGCTGGCGGCCAACAACCGGCAGGTGGGCGGGCAGTACGTGAACCTCGGCCAGGAGCAGTACCTGGTGCGCGGCCTGGGGCTCGTCGCCAACACCACCGACATCGGCAACATCGTCGTTGCCGAGCGCGAGGGTGTACCCATCCACGTGCACGAGTTGGCCGAGGTGAAAGAGGGGCCGGCGCTGCGCTTCGGCGCCGTCACACGCGACGGCAAGGAGGTGGCGCTCGGCATCGCGCTGGCCCGCATCAACGAGAACGCCAAGAACGTCGTGGACGCGGTGAAGCAGAAGCTCACGCTTGCCCAGCAGGCGCTGCCCGCCGGCGTGACCATCAATCCGGTCTACGACCGCACCGACATCGTCGACAAGGCGCTCGGCACCGCGGAAAGCGCCCTGGTCGAGGGCTCGATCCTGGTGGCGATCGTGCTCTTCCTGTTCCTTGGCGAGATCCGCTCGGCGCTGGTGGTGATCGTCACGCTGCCGCTCGCCATGCTGATCGCCTTCCTGCTCATGCAGCACTTCGGCCTATCGGCCAACCTGATGTCGCTGGCGGGGCTCGCCATCGGCATCGGCATGATGGTGGACGGCGCCGTGGTGATGGTGGAGAACGGCTTCCGCCTGCTCTCCCACCAGGCAGGAAAGAGCGCCAACCGCACCCATGTCATCCTGGAGGCGGCGCGCGAGGTGATCAATCCCATCGCCTTCGCCATCCTCATCATCGTCGTCGTCTTCCTGCCGCTGTTCTCGCTCACCGGCCTGGAGGGCAAGCTGTTCAAGCCGATGGCCTTCACCATCACCTTCGCCATGGCCGGCTCGCTGATCCTGACCCTCACCTTGGTGCCGGTGCTCTCGGCGCTGATCCTGAAGCCCAAGGAGGAAAAGGACACCTTCCTCGTGCGCTGGGTCAAGAACGCCTACCTGCCGCTGCTCGACCGGGCGCTGGAGAACAAGAAAAAAGTGATCGTCGCGGCGCTGGCGCTGCTGGCGGCGGCGCTCGCCGCCTTTCCCTTCCTCGGCAAGGAGTTCATGCCGACGCTGCAGGAGGGCGCCATCATGTTCCGCGTCACCGGCATTCCCTCCACTTCGCTGGAGGAATCGGTGCGCGTCTCGCAAACGATGGATGCGGTGCTGAAGCGGGAATTTCCGCAGACCAAATCGGTGCTGGCCACCATCGGCCGCGCCGAGAAGGGGGAGACCACCGACGCCAACTACATGGAAGTGCTGGTTGACGTGAAGCCGCGCGACGAATGGCCTGAGAAGCTCTCCATGCCCGAGCTGTCCGACCGCATGAAGGCGGCGCTGGAGAAGGCCATCCCGACCGTGGTGCTGGGCAACACCCAGCCGATCCAGATGCGCGTCGAGGAGCTGATCTCCGGCGTGCGCGCCACGCTGGCCCTCAAGCTCTACGGCCCCGATCTTGCCACGCTCGACCGCCTGGCGGCCGGGATCAAGCCGGTGCTGGGCAAGGTGGAGGGCGTGGCCGACCTCTCGCTGGAAGCCAACAAGGGCAAGCCGCAGATCGTGGTGAAAGTCAGGCGCGAGGAGGCGGCGCGCTTCGGCATCAACGCCGACGAGATTCTCGAGGTGGTGCAGGCCGGCATCGGCGGCAAGGCGGTCAGCACGCTGCTCGACGGCGTGCGCCGCTTCGACATCCAGGTGCGCCTCGACCCGGCCTTCCGCGACAGCCTGCAGGCGATCGGCGACATTCCGCTGCGCACCCAGGCCGGCGCGCTGGTGCCGCTCTCCCGCGTAGCGACGATCGAGACGGACGAGGGCTACACCTTCGTGCGCCGCGAGCAGCTCTCCCGCTACGCGGTGCTGCAGATGGACGTGAAGGGGCGCGACGTAGATGGCTTCGTCAAGGAGGCCGAGGCGAGTATCCGCGGCGCGGTGAAACTGCCCGAGGGCTACTGGATGGAATGGGGCGGCGCCTTCGAGAACCAGCAGCGCGCCATGGCGCGGCTGGCGCTGATTGTGCCGCTCACCATTGGCCTGATCTTCCTCCTGCTGTATACCGCCTTCAACTCGCTCACCCATGCCGCGCTGATCATCGCCAACGTGCCCTTCGCCGTCATCGGCGGCGTGTTCGGCCTGGCGCTGACCGGGCAGTACGTCTCGGTCCCCTCGGCCATCGGCTTCATCGCCGTCTTCGGCGTGGCGATGTTGAACGGCATCGTGCTGGTGTCTTTCCTCAACGACCGGCGCCGCCAGGGCCGGTCGATCCGCGAGGCGGTGCACGAGGGCGCCAGCCTGCGCCTGCGGCCAGTGCTGATGACCGCCTCGGTGGCCATCCTCGGCCTCATCCCCATGCTGATCTCCCAGGGCGTGGGCGCGGAAACCCAGCGCCCGCTGGCGACGGTGGTCGTCGGCGGGCTGTTCACCTCCACGGCGCTGACCCTGCTGCTCCTGCCGCTGATGTACGAGTGGGTGGAAACGCGGCGCGAACGCCGGAACTTGTCGATAGAACGGAAGGAGCATTCCGAATGAAAGAGATCAGGGCATTCATCCGCCAGCACCGGATCGCCGACGTGCTGGATGCGCTGCGCAGCTCGGGCCTGTGCGACCTCGGCAGCCCCGGCGCCGGCTGCCACAACATCACGGTTTCGCAAGTGCAGCGGCCGCTCGCCAGCGGCGACCCGACTCAACAGCACTACTCGATGGAACTGGCCGAAGCGGTCGTCGCCGAATACCGGCTGGAACTGGCCTGCGCGGACGACCAGGCCGATGCCCTGGTCAGCCTCATCGCCAAGGCGGCGCACACCGGGCAGCCCGAAGCGGGCTGGATTTTCGTGAGCGACATCGGGCGCGCGGTCGAGATTCGCTGACGATCCGGGCCGGGACGCGCCGCGCTTGTTCCGCGGCCTTGACAGGATCACCCTTTATACACGAAAATACGAATCGTTCGCATTTTCGTTAATTTCTAAGGGGAGCCCATGAAACAACACCTCAACCGCCTTGCCGCCGTGCTCACCGCCGGCCTGCTGACGACAGCCGCCCACGCCCTGGAATACCCGATCGGCACGCCGCAGAACGTCGCCGGCATGGAAGTCGCCGCCGTTTACCTGCAGCCGATCGACATGGAACCGGAAGGCCACATGCGCAAGGCATCGGAAACCGACATCCACCTCGAGGCCGACATCCACGCCTTGGCCAACAACCCGAACGGCTTCCCCGAGGGCTTCTGGATGCCGCATCTGCTGGTCAAGTACGAACTGACCAAGCAGGGTACGAACGAGGTCATCAAGGGCGACATGATGCCGATGGTCGCCTCCGACGGTCCGCACTACGGCGACAACGTCAAGCTCAAGGGTCCGGGCAAGTACAAGGTGAAATTCATCATCTACCCGCCAAATGCCAAGGAAAACCCCGCCGGCAACCACTTCGGCCGCCACACCGACCGCGCCACCGGCGTGCGCCCCTGGTTCAAGACCGTCGAGGTGGAATGGGAATTCACCTACGCCGGCATCGGCAAGAAGGGCGGGTACTGAGATGCGGTTAAAGCCCATCACCCTGGCCGTGGCGCTTTTCGCTGGCTCGGCCGGGTCGGCCTCCGCCAGCGAAGACATGAAGGCCGTACTGGCGGAAATGAAGCGCCTGGCCGACCGTGTCGAGGCGCTGGAGAAGCAGAACAAGGAACTGGAAAAGTCGCTTTCCACGGAGCGGCTGTCGGAAAAGGAGCCGGAGATCGCCACCCGCCTCAAGGCGGTCGAGTTCCAGACCCTCTCCATGCAGAAGCAGGCGCGCCAGATCGAGGCGCTGGAAGGCATCAGCGTCGGCGCCAGCATCACCGCCGTCGGCCAGCGCGCCAACCGCGACGGCGTCGCCGGCTTCGCCTCGCGCCAGTCGCGCGCCAACTACCGCGGCGACGTCTCCGTCACCCTGCCTGGCGGCGAGATCGGCGACATCGAAGGCAAGATCTTCAGCCACTTCCGCTTCGGCCAGGGCAACGGCGTGGGGCTGCGACCGACCTACACCAGTACGCCCAACACCACCGCCTTCGAGACCAACGCCGGCCCCGACGATTCCTTCGCCATCCTCGCCCAGGCCTGGTACCAACTCACCGTGCCGCTGCCGCGCGATGGCGTCAAGGCAAACGCCCGGGAGCACCTGCATCTGACCACCGGCAAGATCGACTCCTTCGTCTTCTTCGACCAGAACGCCGCGGCCGACGACGAGTCGGCGAAGTTCCTCAACAACGCTTTCGTGCACAACCCGCTGCTCGATTCAGGCGGCGACATCGGCGCTGACGCCTACGGCTTCGCCCCCGGCGCCATCCTCCAGTACGTGAACGAGTACGACAAATCGCGGACCTGGGGCCTCTCGCTCGGCGCCTTTGGGTCCGGCCCCGGCGCCAATTTCTCCGGCTCGCTCGGCAAGCCCTACCTCATCGCCCAGGCCGACACCACCTGGCGCTGGAACCACCTGCCCGGCAACTACCGCGCCTACCTGTGGACCAACGGCCGCGGCATGGGCTACGACGGCCTCGAGCGCCGCCATTCCGGCATCGGCCTGTCGATCGACCAGAAGGTCACGGACGACGTCACGCTGTTCGGCCGCTACGGCCACCAGGGTTCGGGCAAGGTGCGCTTCGACCGCGCGCTCACCGTCGGCGCGGAGATCGCCGGCGGCGGCTGGGGCCGCGCCGCAGATTCGCTCGGCGCGGCTTTCGGCCTGTTGCGCACCAGCTCCGCCTACCGCCGCGATTCGGCCACGCTCGATCTCGACGGCGACGGCATGCTCGACCCGCGCGCCTCCGGCACCGAGCGCATCGGCGAGATCTACTACCGCTTCCGCGTGAACAGCCTGTTCGAGCTGACGCCGGACGTCCAGTTCATCCAGCGACCGGGCGGCAATGGCAATGCTTCGACCATCAGGGTCGTCGGCCTTCGCGCCAAGCTCGGCTTCTGACGGGATTCGGCATCGTGCGCGACACGCTCAATACCCGTCATTCCCGCGCAAGCGGGAATCCATGGATCCCCGCTGGAGCCTGCCCTCGACGCCGATCGGGGGCGGGGATGACGTGGTTGCGTACGCTCCTCGTTACTCTGGTCCTCGCGTGGTCGGGAACGCTCCCCGGCGGCAATGCAGTCGCCGCCGGGGCGCTGCCCGCCTTCGAGATCGTCGTCGACGACGGCGAATTCAAGCCGGCGAGGATCGAAGTGCCGGCCGGACGGCGCGTCAAGCTGGTGCTCATCAACAAGGGCCCCGGCCCGCTCGAGTTCGAAAACGACGAGATGCGCGTCGAGAAGGTGCTCTCCTCAGGCGCCCGCAGCTTCGTCGTCCTGCCGAAGCTGAAGCCCGGAGAGTACGAGTTCGTTGACGAATTCAATCCCATTACCGGCTTGCTGAAGGTCATCGCGAAGTGACAGTCCGGACGGACACACTCGTCTTCCACCCTCGCCGCAAGCCGCGGCTGGCCCGCCTCGGCGACTGGATGGCGCGCAACAGCCGCGCCATCCTCGCCGTGCAGTGGGCCATCGTGCTGTTCTATGCCGTCCTCGTCGTCCTGCCCGCTTTCCTGCCCCAGCCGCATCCGGAGGCGCGGCTGTTCTCCGGCGACTTCGGCGCCGCCTCCTTCGTCGACGGCAATCCCTGTGCCGCCGACGGCACGCCGCTGTCCCCGCAGGCCAAACCACCCCGCGTCGCCGAATGGCACGAGCGCCTCGTGCTGCTCGCCCAGTACCTGTTCTGGGGCGTCTGGTGGCCCTTCGTCATCCTCTCCATCATGTTCATGGGCCGCGTCTGGTGCGGCGTACTCTGCCCGGAAGGGGCGCTGGCCGAGTTCGCCTCGCGCCACGGCCGCGGCAAGGCGATCCCGAAGTGGCTGCGCTGGGGCGGCTGGCCCTTCCTCGCCTTCGTCCTCACCACGCTCTACGGCCAACTGGTCAGCGTGTACGAATACCCGCAGGCGGCGCTGCTCATCCTCGGCGGCTCGACGGTGGCCGCCGTCGCCGTCGGCTGGATGTACGGCCGCGGCAAGCGCGTCTGGTGCCGCTACCTCTGCCCCGTCTCCGGCGTCTTCGCCCTGCTCGCGCGCATCGCGCCCGTGCACTTCCGCATCGACCGCGCCGCCTGGGACGGCCAGCCCGGCCGCACGGCCGCCGTCGACTGCGCGCCGCTGCTCGACGTCAAGCACATGACCGGCGCCGCGGAATGTCACGCCTGCGGGCGCTGCAGCGGCCACCGCGACGCCGTCGAACTCTCGGCGCGCTCGCCCAACGCCGAGATCCTCTCGGCGGGTTTGGGTAATACGGCGCCGCGCACCAGCGAAGCCCTGCTCCTCGTCTTCGGCATGCTCGGCGTCGCCATCGGCGCCTTTCAATGGACCGTCAGCCCCTGGTTCGTCGCCCTGCGGCAGGGTGCGGCGGAATGGCTGGTCGAACGCGACCTGTTCTGGCCGCTGGAGAGCAATGCGCCCTGGTGGCTGCTCACCCACTACCCCGAGGCCAACGATGTGTTCACCTGGCTCGACGGCGCCCTGATCCTCGCCTACATCGGCGGCGTGGCGCTCGTGCTCGGCGGCGCCGTGCTGGCGGGACTGACTTTTGCCGCACGCATGGCGAAGATCGACTGGCGCGCCCTCGCGCTCTCGCTGATCCCGCTCGCCGGCATCGGCCTGTTCCTCGGCCTGTCGATGATGACCGCCACCCACCTGCGCGCCGAGGGCGCGCCGCTCGGCTGGCTGCCCGTCGCGCGCGGCGCCCTGCTCGCCGTCGGCCTCGCCTGGTCGGGATGGCTCGGCATGCGCCTGCTCTTCGACCGGGCACCGAACGCGCAGCGCGCCGCCCTTGCGCTCCCGGGACTGGCCCTGCCGCTCGCCGCCGTCGGCGCGGCCTGGATACACGCGTTCTTCGTATGGTGAAACAACCGCACAACCCGCCGCCGCAGCCGGTCCGGCCGGACAGCGCGCCGCCCCAGACGCTCACCAGCGCCGAGCTGATGCAGGGCCGCCGCGAGGTCGTCATCGTGCACCAGGGCGAGCACTACCGCCTGCAGCAGACCCGCAACGGCAAATTGATCCTGACCAAGTGATATTTGAGGACTAAACTATGTATGTCTGCGTCTGCAATGCGGTCACCGAGTCCCAGGTCCTGCGCGCCGCGCAGGAAGGCGTGCGCAATCTGCGCGGCCTGCAGGCCCGGCTCGGCATCGCGCTCGAATGCGGCCGCTGCGCCGGCTTCGCGCATGGGCTGCTGAAAGGCACGCAGACACCCGGAACGCAACCCCCTCGGCCGCGATGCAACAAGGATTGCGGCCACTGCCCCAACGCGAAGGAGAAAAAACAATGAAAGGCGACAAGAAGACGCTGCAACACCTCAACAAGGCCCTCACCAACGAGCTGACCGCGGTCAACCAGTACTTCCTGCATGCCCGCATGTACAAGAACTGGGGCCTCAACAAGCTCGGCAAGAAGGAATACGAAGAATCCATCGAGGAGATGCGCCATGCCGACAAGCTGATCGAGCGCATCCTCTTCCTCGAGGGGCTGCCGAACATGCAGATGCTCGGCAAGCTGATGATCGGCGAGAGCGTGCCGGAGACGCTCGCCGGCGATCTCAAGCTGGAACACGCCGCGCGCGCCACGGTACTCGAAGCCATCGCCCATTGCGAAACCTGCGGCGACTACGTCTCGCGCGAACTCTTCGAGGAGATCCTCGAGGACACCGAGGAACACATCGACTTCCTCGAAACGCAGATCGACCTCGTCGGCAAGGTCGGCCTGCAGAACTACCTGCAGTCGCAGATGGGGGAGTTGTCGTAAGCACTTGTCGTTCCCGCGGACGCGGGAACCCACGCAGTTAGCAACCCCTGGATTCCCGCCTTCGCGGGAATGACGGGAAACCCAGCCAGCCAGTCCGCCCGTTCGGACAAGCCAGCCAGATTCGACTTGGATGACTCGACGAACATGCGGACATGGTCACGCAGCAGCTGCAACACGCCGTCCCGCCGGGACTGACTTTTAGTTCCGGCATAACGCCCGCTTCGCGGGCATTAGCCTTCACTGAAACGCTTGCGCGTTTTCCGGCAACGCACGAACGCACGCCGCGCCTGTCGCGCAGCGGGCTGGCCTTCGTGCTGGCCCTGCACGCCCTCGTCTTCTGGCTGCTGCTGCAGGCGAACGTCATCACGCTGCCGGCGCAGCTCACCGTGCTCAGCGTCAGCCTGATCCGGCCGGCCGTTGAAATCAAACCCGCACCCGAGTTCGTGCCGCCCCGGCCCCGGCCACCGAAGAGGGTCGTACCGCGGCCCGCGCCGCCGCAGCCGCCGGTGCAACTCGCCGCACCCGAGGCTTCGCCCGCGCCTTCGCCGGTCGTCGTGGCGGCGGAACCGGCCCCGCCGGTCGCCGCCCCCCCGGCGCCCGCACAGGCAACACAGCCGCGCTTCGACGCCGACTACCTCGACAACCCCAAGCCGCCCTATCCGCCGCTCGCCCGCCGCATGGGCGAGGAGGGCCGCGTCGTCCTGCGCGTGCGCGTCGCGCCGGACGGCGGCGCCGGCGAGGTGCTGCTGCACGCCTCCAGCGGCTCGCCGCGCCTCGACGACTCGGCCCTCGCCACCGTGCGCCGCTGGAAGTTCGTGCCCGCCCGTCGCGGCGCCGAACCGGTGGCGGCCTGGGTCCTCGTCCCCATCGCATTCACCCTGAAGGATTAGTCATGGAATACAACCTGGGTTTCGCCCACTTCCTCGCCCACACCGACGGCGTCGCCCGCATCGTGCTCGGGCTGATGCTCGTCATGTCCGTCGGCACCTGGTACCTGATCGTCACCAAGGGGGTGCAGTCCCTGCTCTCGAAGAAGCGCAGCCGCGACTTTCTCGACGCCTTCTGGCGGGCGCCGAACCTCGACGCCGTCGCCACCCGCCTGCGCGAGAGCGGCGTGAACGAGCCCTTCTCGCATCTCGTGCACCACGGCTTCACCGCCATCGAGCAGCACCGCGCCGGGCGCGACGGCAGCCGCGGCCTGATCGACGCCGGCACGCCCGACGAATTCCTCACCCGCGCGCTGAAGCGCGCCATCGGCCAGGACAAGTCGCGCCTGGAATACGGCCAGACCTTCCTGGCGACGGTCGCCTCCAGCGCGCCCTTCGTCGGCCTGTTCGGCACCGTCTGGGGCATCTACCACGCCCTGATGGCCATCGGCATGAGCGGCCAGGGCACGCTCGACAAGGTCGCCGGCCCGGTCGGCGAGGCGCTGATCATGACCGCCATCGGCCTCGCCGTGGCCATCCCCGCCGCGGTCGCCTACAACGCCTTCGCCCGCGCCAACCGCAACACGCTGGCCGAGCTGGACTCTTTCGCCCACGACGTGTTCGCCTTCCTCGCCACCGGCCTGAAGGCGCTGCCCCAGGGCGGCGACGTCGCCGCCACGTCGGAACGCATCCTCGCGCGCGTCGCTGCGCGCACCGCGTAAGGAAAGATCGCCATGGCCTTCGGCTCCCTCTCCGACAGCGACGTCGACGGCGACCTCGCCGAGATCAACATGATCCCGCTCATCGACGTCATGCTCGTGCTGCTGGTGATCTTCATCGTCACCGCCCCGCTGCTCACCCATGCCGTCAAGGTCGACCTGCCCAGGGCGAGTTCGTCGCCCAACCTGACGCAGCCCGACAACGTGCAGGTCGCCATCGACGGCCGCAGCCAGGTGTACTGGAACGGCGAGGCGGTCGACGCCGCCGCGCTGGCCGAACGCATCCAGGCCGCCGCCGCGCTGGTGCCGCAGCCGGAACTGCACCTGCGCGCCGAGCGCAGCACGCCCTACGAGCGGATCGCCCAGGTCATGTCGGAGGCGGCGCGGCTCGGCCTGACGCGCATCGGCTTCGTCACCGATCCCGCCGCCGCGAACGCCGCCCGCTGATCCAGCCCGCCGGGCTTGTCGGATGGGTTCATCCGCTTGATTTGCATCAAATGAGAACGATTATCATTTGATAAAATACAGCCATACGAGCAGCCAGCCGCCGCCAGCCAGCTCCCAACGTCTTCAGGAGACTGACATGCGCATTCCTTCCCTACAGCCGCTGGCGGCCGCAATCCTGGCTTTCTGCGCCGGCACGCCGGCCTTCGCCGACACCGTCCTCGCCCCCGTCAACGTCACCGCCAAGGGCTACGCCGCGGAAGACCTGGAAACCCCGGTCTCGACGACCGCGCTCAATCGCGAGGAACTTCTCCGCCGCAACGCCCAGAACCCCGGCGAGGCTCTGCGCGGCGAGCCGGGCATCGCCGTGGCAAGCGACGGCGCGCAGGGGCAGAACCCCGTCATCCGCGGCCTGAAGAAGGAAAGCGTGGTGCTGCTGGTCGACGGCATGCGCCTCAACTCCGCCCAGCCGGCCGGCGCCGTCGCCTCCTTCATGTCGCTCGGCCTGGCCGACCGCATCGAGGTCGTCAAGGGCCCGGCCTCGGTGCTCTACGGCACCGGCGCGCTGGGCGGCGCCATCAACGTGCTGCTGCCGCAGGCGCGCTTCGAGCCAGGCGCGAAATTCTCCGCGGCGGCCAGCTACGATTCGGCCAGCCGCGGCGTGCGCGGCAGCGGCATCCTCAACGCCTCCGGCGGCGACCACGCGGTGATGTTCGGCGCCTCGCTCGCCCGCATCAATGATTACAAGGCGCCGGACGGCCGCGTGGATCGCACCGGCTACGACTCCGACAGCTTCATCGGCCAGTACCGCTTCCGCATCGACAATGCCCAGCAGTTGCGCTTCTCCCTGCAGCGGCATGAGGACGAGGACGTCTGGTACCCCGGCTCGACCAAGGCGCACCCGAGCCCGCTCGTGCGCAGCACGACGGTGCACTCGCCGAAGCAGGCACGCACGCTGGCCGAGCTCGGCTACAGCCGCAAGGGCTCGGGCGAGTCGCCGCTCAATTTCGACGTGCGCGTCTATCGCCAGCAGATGGAACGCCGCATCCATGCCTGGTCGAGCCGCCGCGACCAGGACATCTCGCAGACCCATGTCTTCTTCACCACCGACGGCGTCGACGCGAAGGCCGACTGGCTGATCCACCCGCAGCACCTGCTCTCCTTCGGCGCCAACTACTGGAAGATGGGTGCCTCGCCCGAGCGCTTCCTCTCCCCGCCGCCGGCCTTTGTGCCAACACGCCGCGACCCTTTCGACGACGGCCGCATCAGCGCCTTCGGCCTCTACGTCCAGGACGACATGCGCTTCGGCAAGCTGAACGTGCTCGCCGCGCTGCGCCACGACACGGTGAAGGGCAAGGCGAAATCGATGGCCAACCCGGCCGCCCCGGCCCTGACCGTCACCAACAACCTCGACCGCCGCGACAGCGCCTTCTCCGGCAGCCTCGGCGCCATCTACGAGGCGGCGCCTCTGTTGCGGCCCTACGCAAACCTTTCGCGCGGCTTCCGCGCCGGCGAAATGCGCGAACGCTACGAATCCTCGCCGCGCGGCGACGGCTTCTACTACGCCGGCAATCCGCAGATCAGGCCGGAAGTCTCGACCCAGCTCGAGATCGGCCTGAAGGGGAGCAGCGAGCGTGCCGAGTACCAGCTCGCGCTGTGGCGCAACCGCATCACGGACTATATGTCCGGACTCGACATCTCCGGCACGCCGCGCGCCGTCGCCGTCTGCGGCGCCGCCAACGCCGCCGCCTGCAAGGAAACGGTGAACATCAGCCAGGTCACCCTGCGCGGCTTCGAGGCGCAGGGCAAATGGCAGGCCTGGCGCGGCCACTGGCTGAAGGCCGGCCTCTCCGTCGTGCGCGGCACCAACGACGCGCTCGACGAGCCGCTGTTCCAGATGCCGGCCGACGAGCTCACCCTGGGCTGGGAAGGAAATGTCGCGCCGGGCTGGACGATGGACGTCACCGGCCGCTTCGTTCGCAAACAGGATCGCGTCGCCACCGTCTTCTCGCGCGGCGGCGAGAACGCCACGCCCGGCTTCGCCACCGCCGATGTCGGCGCCACCTGGCGCTACGCGAAAAGTCAGTCTCTGCGCATCGGCGTGAAGAACCTCTTCGACCGCGAGTACCACGAACACCTCGCCGAGGGCGTCTCCGGGCAGGAGTTCCACATGCCCGGCCGCAGCCTGGTCATGAGCTGGAAAGGAAACTTCTGATGCTCGCCTTTATCAAGCGTCGCTGGCAACTGCTGCTTATCGTCGCGCTCGGCCTCGCCCTGGCCGGCGTCGTGCTCCTTTTTACCGTCTTCAATCGCGCCCCGCAGGCGCCGTCGCAGGACGGCCGCGTCCGCCTCATGCTCGACGCCGCCGAACGCGACTACGTGCTGGGCGAGATGCGCCACTTGCTGATGGCCGTGCAGGCCATCGTCGACGCCACGGCGGCCGGCGACATGGCGCGCGTCGCCGTCGAGGCACGCAAGGTCGGCATGGCGGAAGTGAAGAACATCCCGCCGGCAATCCGCACCCGCCTGATCGGCAAGCTGCCGGCGGAATTCAGGAAGCTTGGCTTCTCGACCCACGAGGCCTTCGACGCGCTCGCGCTCGACGCCGAGAGCCTAGGCGATCGCGAACACACCCTGCAGCAGCTCGCCGCCCTGATGCAGCGCTGCATCGCCTGCCACGCCGCCTACACCGTGCTGCCACCGGCAGCCGCCGAAACCACCCGCTGACGAGGAGAGAACATGGAAGAGAACACACTGCAGGACGAACAGCCGCCGGCGCGCCTGGTCGCCGGCGCCCTCGCCCACCTGGCCCGCCACATGACCACCGGCTGCCCGCGCGCCGCGGAACGGGCGGCGCTGCTGCTGGAGCGCGTCGCCGAAGACGCGGACGCCGACCCGCACCTGCGAGAGCACGCACGCGAACTGGTCGACATCCTCGAACGGGACCAGGCGTCCGACGCCCGCCGACCGGCCTTGACTTCCGGCTACGCAGCAATACCGCTCTGAAAGTCAGTCGCCGCAGGACGGCACGGAGCTTTGGTTTGTTGGCGGTGTTGGGAACTGCGGGGAAGAAGTCAGTCGTAGCAGCACGGCGAGTGGGTGCTGTCGACCCGAAGCAGAAGCAGACACTCAGGAACGTTCATTGGGCCTCACGGTGGAAAACCATGAAGTGCTCATGAATGGACCGGGGACGCTGAGAGCTTTACACCAAGAGCATGCAATAGCTTGAGCATTGTGTCGTAGCGAGGCTTGGCGCCTGGCGTAAGCGCTTTGTAGAGGCTCTCGCGACCAAGACCGGCATCTTTTGCGAGTTGCGCCATGCCACGGGCGCGAGCCACATCACGCACCGCAGTTAAGAATACATCGGGATTGGGATCTTCCAGCGCGGCGGTTATGTATTCCGCGATGGTTTTTTCATCGTCGAGATAATCAGCAGCGTCGAAGGGGGCAAATTTAGCCATGGTTCACTCCTTATCCAAAACCCGCGCCATCTGAATGGCGCGCTTGATGTCGCGCTTCTGCGAGGACTTGTCGCCACCCAACAAAAGCAGATAGACCACCTCGCCGCGACGGGTGATATAAACCCGATAGCCAGGGCCGAAATGGATGCGCATTTCGAAGACCCCTTCGCCTACGGGCTCGCAGTCGCCGAAGTTGCCATGCTCGGCAGACCGGATACGATGAACGATGCGGCCGCGGCCGACCTTGTCTTTCAATGCCGCGAGCCAAGAGTCGAATTCATCGGAGCGGTGAAAGGTGTTCATCTGGCCTAGTGTATCCGATTGGATACTTACACGCAATCGCGGCAAGGTTGTCCATTTAGCTGTGACACGATGTCGTCTTCAAGGCCGGCAGCGGGATTGAGATAAAACCACTGTACTTGAGCAAGCACACGCGGAGCGGACGATCAGCGTACATGTCGGGCTGAAGCCAGACCTGCTGGGCTGCTCCTGGCCGTAAGCACCCCATTCAGAAAACATCGCCGTATCCCAGGGACTGACTTTTTCTGCAACGCCGGTATCGCAAGCGAGGCCGGCCCGCCGGTCGAGGACTCAGCCCAGCAGCGCCGGATTGAGCCGCCAGACGGCGAAGGTCAGCGCCGCGGCGAAGGTGACCCAGGCCAGGTAGGGCAGGAGCAGGACGGCGGCCAACGGTTTGATCCGCCGGAAGGCGATCGCGGTGGCGACGATCAGGCACCACAGGAGCAGCACTTCGGCGAAGGCCGCGCCTCCCAGGCGCCAGGCGAAGAACAGCCAGCTCCACAGCGCGTTGACGGCCAGCTGGACGATGAAGAGCGCCAGCGCCGCGCGGGCGCCGGCAAAACCGCGCGCGCGCCAGACCAGCCAGGCGGACACGCCCATGAGGGCGTAGAGCGCGGTCCACACCGGGCCGAAGAGCCAGCCCGGCGGTGCCCAGGCGGGACGCACGAGTTCGGCGTAGAACGGTTTTGCGCCGACCGAGGCCGCGGCGCCGATCGCCGCGGCGGCGAAGGCAAGCGCCAGCCAGCCGGCGAGGCCGAGCCACTGGCGCGAACGATTCGATGGCGGCGGGCTCATGGCCGACTCACTTCCTGCGTCGCGGGCCGTGTTTGCGGCGCGGCTCGCGCGTGCGGCATGTCCTGCTCATTTTCCGATCGCTCCGATCGCCAGCGCCAGCCAGCCGAGGATGAAGGCGACGCCGCCATACGGGGTGACGGCGTGCAGCGCATGGAAATCGGCGAGGCTGCGCAGGTAGAGGTTGCCCGAGAAGAGCAGCGTGCCGGCCAGCATCAGGGCGCCGGCCGCGGCGATCCAGCGCGAGCCCGGACGCTGCGCGGCAACGAGGCCGGCGCCGATGAGGCCGAGCGCGTGGAACTGGTGGTATTGCAAAGCGATATTGAACCAGGCCAGCGCGCCTTGCGGCAGGCCGGAAAACATATGGGCGCCGGCCGCGCCGAGCAGGACCGAGGCGGCGGCGCTCAGCGCGCCGCAGGCGAGTAACAGCTTGGCGGTGAAATTCATGGGTATGAGTCAGTCCCGGCGGGACGGCGTGGGTTGTCGCGTCGTCCCCAAGTATGCCTGACAAACGCCTGCGCGCACGAGGCGGCCGGCATGGAGGCGCCGTGCCGCCGAGGCTGACTATTGCCGGGCGCCGGCAGGCCATAGCCATCGGCTATCGTTCCGGTTGCGAAGTACAATTGGATTAATCGCTGCCGCAACGGCATCATGCACCTGTCGCAAGAAATTCAACGCTTACCCATCAAACCAGACAGGAGAAAACGCATGAACACGACGCTCATCAACACCGAGATCCTCCCCTTCAAGGCCACCGCCTTCCACAACGGCCAGTTCGTCGACGTCAGCGAAGCCTCGCTCAAGGGCAAGTGGTCGGTGATGTTCTTCTACCCGGCCGACTTCACCTTCGTCTGCCCGACCGAGCTGGGCGACATGGCCGACCTCTATCCCGAGTTCAAGAAGCTGGGCGTCGAGGTCTACGCCGTGTCCACCGACACCCATTTCACGCACAAGGCCTGGCACGACACCTCGGAGACCATCGGCAAGATCCAGTATCCGATGATCGGCGACCCGACCGGCGCCCTCACCCGCAACTTCGGCGTGATGATCGAGGAAGCCGGCCTGGCCGAGCGCGGCACCTTCGTGATGGACCCCGAGGGCCGCATCCAGATCGTCGAGATCAATGCCGGCGGCGTCGGCCGCGACGCTTCCGAACTGCTGCGCAAGATCAAGGCCGCGCAGTACGTCGCCGCCCACCCGGGCGAAGTCTGCCCGGCCAAGTGGAAGGAAGGCGACAAGACGCTGGCGCCCTCGCTCGACCTCGTCGGAAAAATCTGACAGCCGCCCCGACCCCAACCTTCCCGTCCCGGGCCGACGTAAATGGGCCGGGACGGGATTGCAGCGGCAAGGCGCCGCGGCCCAGGACGCCGCGGCAGCCTTCCCGGTGCAAACCGATCAAGGGAGAACATCATGCTCGACGCCAACATCAAGACCCAGCTCGCCGCCTACCTCGAAAAGCTGCAGCAGCCGATCGAGCTCGTCGCCTCGCCCGACGGCAGCGACGCTTCGCGCCAGATGCGCGAGCTGCTTGCCGACATCGCCGCGCTCTCGCCCAAGGTGACGGTGCGCGAGGACGGCAGCGACGACCGCCGCCCGTCGTTCTCGGTCGGCCGTCCCAATGAGCCGCACCGCATCCGCTTCGCCGGCCTGCCGATGGGCCATGAATTCACCTCACTGATTCTCGCCCTGCTGCAGGCCGGCGGCCACCCGCCCAAGGTCGATGCCGCGCTGGTCGAGCAGATCAAGTCCATCCCGGGCACGTTCAGATTCGAGACCTTCATCTCGCTCTCCTGCCACAACTGCCCCGACGTGGTGCAGGCGCTGAACCTGATGGCCGTGCTCAACCCCGGCGTCGAGAGCGTGATGATCGACGGCGCGCTGTTCCAGAATGAAGTCGAGGCGCGCCAGATCATGGCCGTGCCGGCGGTGTTCGTGAACGGCGAACCCTTCGGCCAGGGCCGCATGACCATCGAGGAGATCGTGGCCTCAGTTGCGTCCATGGTCGACACCGGCGCCGCGGCGCGCGAAGCCGGGAAGCTTTCGGCGCGCGACCCCTTCGACGTCCTCGTCGTCGGCGGCGGCCCGGCCGGCGCGGCGGCGGCGATTTACGCGGCGAGGAAGGGCATCCGCACCGGCGTCGTCGCCGAGCGCTTCGGCGGCCAGGTGCTCGACACCCTGGCCATCGAGAACTTCGTCTCGGTGCAGCACACCGAAGGGCCGAAGCTCGCCGCCGCGCTCGAGCAGCACGTCAGGGAATACGAGGTCGACATCATGAACCTGCAGCGTGCCGCGGCCCTGGTCCCGGGCGAAGCCCTGCACGAAGTGCGGCTCGCCAGCGGCGCGTCGCTCAGGGCCAAGACGGTGATCCTCGCCACCGGCGCGCGCTGGCGCGAAATGAACGTGCCGGGCGAAGCCGAGTACAAGGCCAAGGGCGTCTGCTTCTGCCCGCACTGCGACGGCCCGCTGTTCAAGGGCAAGCGCGTCGCCGTGATCGGCGGCGGCAACTCCGGCGTCGAGGCGGCGATCGACCTCGCCGGCATCGTCGGCCATGTCACCCTGCTCGAATTCGACGGCAAGCTGCGCGCCGACGCGGTATTGCAGGCCAAGCTGACCAGCCTGCCCAACGTCACGGTGATCGTCAGCGCCCGGACCACCGAGGTCGTCGGCGACGGCCACAAGGTCACCGGGCTCGTCTACAAGGACAGGGTCGGCGGCGAGAGCCACCGCGTCGCGCTCGAGGGCATCTTCGTGCAGATCGGCCTGCTGCCGAACACCGACTGGCTCAAGGGCACGCTCAACCTCAGCCGCTTCGGCGAGATCGAGGTCGATGCGCGCGGCCAGACTTCCGTGCCCGGCGTGTTCGCCGCCGGCGACTGCACCACCGTGCCCTACAAGCAGATCATCATCGCCATGGGCGAAGGCGCCAAGGCCAGTCTCTCGGCCTTCGACCACCTGATCCGCAGCCCGACACCGGCGCAACAGGCGGCCAGGGTCGATCAAATCGTCGATCGGATCGGGCAAAGCCATTAGAATTGACCGTTCGCAGCACGCAACGCAGTCGCAATCAACGACGAACCAGCAACGAAAGGAGTCACCATGAAAGCCAGAAAGAACGCCGCCCCCGCCATCGACATCGGCATTTCCGCCGGCGACCGGACGAAGATCGCCAAGGGCCTGTCGCGCCTGCTGGCCGACAGCTACACCCTCTACCTGATGACCCACAACTTCCACTGGAACGTCAAGGGACCGATGTTCAACACCCTGCACCTGATGTTCATGGCGCAATACACCGAGCAGTGGAACGCGCTCGACCTGATCGCCGAGCGCATCCGCGCCCTCGGGGTCGCGGCGCCGGGCACCTACAAGGAGTTCGTCAAGCTGGCCTCGATCAAGGAGGTGGATGGCGTGCCCAGGGCGACGGACATGGTGCGCCTGCTGGTCTCCGCCCAGGAAGCCACGGCGCGCACCGCGCGCGCGGTCTTCCCGCTGGTGGAGAAGGCCAACGACCAGCCCACCGCCGATCTGCTCACCCAGCGGCTGGAGGTGCATGAAAAGACCGCCTGGATGCTCAGGAGCCTGCTGGAGGATTGACGAGCACCATATGCTCATGGCGCGGCGGTCTTTCGGCGCAGGCTGACGTGAGCGCAGCGAACGTCAAGCCGCGCAGCGGCGGCCGCAGCCAAAAGACCGCCTGGATGCTCAGGAGCCTGCTGGAAGCGTGACGGGCAAGGCTGCCGGGGTCCCCGGCAGCCTTTAGGTGGAAGGAGTGGAGGAAGGAGAACAGCCATGGGACTGCTCGGAAAAATCCTCGGTCCGCAGTCGAAGTACGACAGCAGCCTGCCCTACGCCTACGAAGCGCGCATCCCCAGCTTCGAGGACGGCAGCGAGCACAAGGCCTTCCTCTCCGATACGATCTGCGGCCTGATCGAGCATCTGCAGCGCAGCGGCATCGCGCCCGGGGGGACGCAGATCCTCGAGATCTACCGGGAGCGGGAAACGCCCATCGAGGCGCGGATGCTGACCGGCGCCGATGGCCAGTGGCTGTCGAAGCCGGACCTCTGCCGTGCCTTCGCGCAGCACTACCCGGGACACATCCGGGAAGCGGCGTGCTCGTTCGAGGACCGCGGGCGCGACTGCCTCGGCCCCTGAGGACGGCAGGCATGCCGCGGCGGGCCGGGCAGGTGGTGATCGTCACGCCGTCGCTGGCCGAGGCCAACAACGGCAACTGGCGCACGGCCGAGCGCTGGCGGCGCTTCCTGGCGCCGCGCTGCCGGGTGCGTCTGGCGACGGCCTGGCCGGACGGGCGGGACGAGGCCGACAGCGCCCTGATCGCCCTGCATGCGCGCCGCTCGGCGGCCGCCGTCGCGGCCTGGCATGGGCGGCACGGCGGCGCCAGCCTGGCCGTCGTGCTGACCGGCACGGACCTGTACCGCGACATCGGGCGGGACGAGGCCGCGCGGCGCTCGCTCGAGCTGGCCGGCACGCTGGTCGTGCTGCAGGCGCGCGCGCCGCTGGCGCTGCCCGCCGCGCTGCGCGACAAGGCGCGGGTGATCTACCAGTCGGCCGTCGCCGGCCGCACGCCGGAAAAGACGCGCCGCCACCTGCGGGCCGTGATGGTCGGCCACCTGCGCGAGGAAAAATCACCGGAGACCCTGTTCGCGGCGGCGCGCCTGCTCGCCGGCCGCGACGACATCCTGATCGACCACATCGGCGGCGCCCTCGATGCCGGACTCGGCCGGGCGGCGGCGGACACCATGGCGGCCTGCCCGCGCTACCGCTGGCTCGGCAACCTGCCGCACGCCGCGACGCTGCGGCGCATCCGCGGCGCGCACCTGCTGGTGCATTGCAGCCGCATGGAGGGCGGGGCCCATGTCATCGCCGAGGCGGCGGTGAGCGGCACGCCGGCGCTCGCCTCGCGCATCGACGGCAACGTCGGCATGCTCGGCGAGGACTATGCCGGCTACTTTGCGCTCGGCAACGCGGCCGAACTGGCCCGCCTGCTGGCGGACTGCCGCGCCGGCCAGGCCGAAGCGCACGGCCTGCTGGCGCGGCTCGGCGCGCAGGCGCGCGCGCGGGCGCCGCTGTTCGCAGCGGAAGCCGAGCGCGCCGCGGTGCGGCGGCTCGCCGACGACCTCGGCGTTTGACGGGCTGCGAACGGGGTGGCTGAGCTTTCGGACGCCGCGTCGCGGCGACTGACTATTCGGGCGCGGCGTCGCGCGCCCGCAGCTTGGCGGCGATGTAGGCGCTGTCGGGCAGGTGCAGGAGGGCGGCGATCTTGCGCATGAGGTGCTGCTCGTGGTCGTCGATGACGGCGTCGGCGTAGGCGACGCGCCACATCAGCTCGAGCACGCGCGCCTTCTGTTCCTGGCTGAAATGCCGGTTGATGAGCGAGGTGAACTGGTAGTAGTCGGTGGCCTGGCGCACTTCCTCCTCGGCCAGCGCGATGAGCGCTTCCGTCTCGCCCGCATCGAGACGGAATTTTTCCCGGATGGCGCGCTGCACGGCGGCGCGCTCCTCCGCCGTCGTGCCGGCATCGATGTGCATCACCTCCACCAGCAGCGCGGCCGTGGCCAGCTCGATCGAACGGCCTTCCGGCACCGGCCCGGCGATGTTGCCGTCGAAGAAATCCCTTATCCTGCTCAGCATCGGCTTCACCCTGTTTTCAGGTCCCCGCCGCCCGGTCTTGACTATGCGGCTCACATGGCAAACACTGCACGCCTCGAACGGAGGAAAACATGCAGGATTATCTCATCTGGGCGGTGGCCGGGTTCATCCTCGTCATCGCGGAGCTGGTCAGCGGCACGTTCTACCTGCTGGTGCTCGGCATCGCGGCACTGGTGGCGGCGGGCGCGGCGTTCCTGGGCGCCCCCTTCTGGCTGCAGTGCCTGGGCGGCGGCGCCGCCGCCCTGCTCGGCACCTACTTCGTGCATCGCTGGAAGCAGGACAACCGCGAGGCGTCCACCGGCTCGAACGATCTCGACCGCGGCCAGACCGTGGTGCTCGAATCCTGGGTCGACCGGCACGGCGGCCTCGCGCGGGTGAAATACCGCGGTTCCACCTGGGACGCCCGCGTCGAGGGCGATGCCGAGGACGGCGCTGTCCTCTACATCCACGGCCAGGAGAACGGCCAGCTGCGCGTTTCCGCCGCCCCGTCCCGATAATACCCCCATCCCCGCCACCCCCACCCGTCAGGAAGGAAGAAACATGCTGATCAAGCTCGTCGGCGTCATCCTCGCCACCATCGCGCTCGCCCTCACGCCGCTGGACAAGCTGGCCGTGCCGTTCTTCATCGTCGCCATCGTCGTCGTCTTCGTCATCGAGGGCGTGCGCATCGTGCCGCAGCAGAATGCCTGGGTGGTCGAGCGCCTGGGCAAGTTCCACGCCGTGCTGGAGCCCGGCCTGAACATCATCGTCCCCTTCTTCGACCGCGTCGCCTACCGGCACATGCTCAAGGAGGTGCCGCTCGACGTGCCGGAGCAGATCTGCATCACCCGGGACAATACCCAGCTCGCGGTGGACGGCATCATCTACTACCAGGTCACCGATCCGCGCCTGGCCTCCTACGGCTCGTCGGACTACGTGCTGGCCATCAGCCAGCTGGCGCAGACGGCGCTGCGCTCGGTAGTCGGCAAGATGGAGCTCGACCGCACCTTCGAGAGCCGCGACGAGATCAACCACACCGTCGTCAATGTGCTCGACGAGGCCGGCCGCACCTGGGGCATCAAGGTGCTGCGCTACGAGATCAAGAGCCTGACGCCGCCGGAATCCATCCTGCGCGCCATGCAGGCGCAGATCACGGCCGAGCGCGAGAAGCGCGCGCTGATCGCCAAGTCGGAAGGCCAGCGCCAGGAGGAAATCAACATCGCCGACGGCGAGAAGCAGGGGGCGATCCTCAAGTCCGAGGGCGAGAAGACGGCAGCCATCAACATGGCCCAGGGCGAGGCCATCGCCCTGACGACCGTGGCCGAGGCGACTGCCGCCGCGGTGCGCCATGTCGCCGCCGCGCTGGCCGCGGAAGGCGGCATGCAGGCGGCCAACCTGAAGGTCGCCGAACTCTACGTCGCCGCCTTCGGCAACCTGGCCAAGACCGGCAACACCCTCATCGTGCCGTCGAACCTGACGGATGTCGCCACGATGGTTTCGGGCGCCATGACGGTGCTGGACAAGACGCGGGGCGCCAGCGCCGCCGGCTAAGCCTCAGCCCAGCATGGCGTCGAGCACCATCATCACGGCAAAGCCGGCCATCAGGCCGACGGTGGCCGGCGTCTGGTGGCCGTTGCGGTGCGTCTCCGGGATGACCTCGTGCGAGACGACGAAGATCATGGCACCGGCGGCCAGGCCCAGCCCGATCGGGTAGGCGACCGCCATCCCGCTGGAGAGGCCGACCCCCAGCAGCGCACCGAGCGGCTCGATCAGTCCGCTGGCCCCCGCCAACAGCACCGCGCGGCCGGGCGTCAGGCCGGCGCCGCGCAGGGCCAGCGCCACCGCCAGCCCCTCCGGCAGGTCCTGCAGCGCGATGGCCGTCACCAGCGGCAGGCCGACGCCCATGTCGCCGTGCGAGAAGCCGACGCCGATGGCCATCCCTTCCGGCAGGTTGTGCAGGGCAATGGCGAAGACGAACAGCCAGACGCGGCCGCAGCGCTCGAATCCGGGCCCGCAGGGACCGCCGCGCTCGTGCTCGTGCGGGGTGAACTGGTCGAGGCCGAGCATCAGCAGCACGCCGAGCCCCATGCCGAGCACCACCGCGCCGGCGCCGGCGCCCTTGCCGCCGAGGATGGCCGTGCCGGCCTCCAGTCCGGGGATCAGCAGCGAGAAGGCGCTGGCGGCGAGCATCATGCCGGCCGCCATGCCGAGCATGCTGTCTTCCACCCGCTGCGGGATGCCGCGCAGGAACAGCGCCGGCACGGCGCCCAGGGCGGTGGCGGCAAAACCGGCGGCGCCGCCGATGAGCGCAAAGCGCAACACCGCCGTCGCCTCGCCCGTAGCGATCTGCAGCAGGCTCTGCCCGAGCAGCGCGATGACGGCCAGGGCGGAGAGCACCAGCCCCCAGGCGGCGAAGGGATGGCTGCGCGCATGCGCGCGCAGCGCGTCGAGCCAGCCTGGCTGCGATGCGATGGCGGAGGCGTTTGCGTTGCTCATGCGAGGAGTCTAACCGCGCCTGGCCTGACCATCAACGCAGGCGCCGCAATCGCCGCCATGGCGGATCGCCATTATGGCCAAGCGGCCGCGACGGCTCCTGCGACTTCGAGGACAGGGAGCGCGGATGCCAGGGGCCTTGAACCCGGCTGCTTCCGCGGCGGCGCAAGGGTGGCGCGCCGCAGCCGGATGAAGCACAATGCGGCGGCAAACGACAATGCCCCGCATGAACGAAAAACCGCTGCTGTCCGCCGACCTCGTCGTCATCCTCTCCGGCATCACCGCCGCGCTGCACGTGGGCAAGCTGCCGACGGCGCTGCCGCTGCTGCGCGATGCGCTCGGCATCACGCTGCTGCAAGCCGGCTTCCTGCTTTCGCTGGTGCAAGTCGCCGGCATGTCGCTGGGTCTTCTGCTCGGGCTCGCCGCCGACAGCCTGGGCCTGCGCCGCAGTCTGCTGGCCGGGCTGTCCATCCTGGCGGCCGCCAGCGCGCTGGGCGGCTGGGCGCGCGACGCGACGGACCTGCTCTGGCTGCGCGCGGCGGAAGGCCTCGGCTTCCTGCTCGTCTCGCTGCCCGCGCCAAGCCTGATCCGCCAGCTGGTGCCGCCCGGACAACTGAGCCTGCGCCTCGGCCTGTGGGGCGCCTACATGCCGCTCGGCACCGCGCTCGCCCTGCTCTGCGGACCCTGGGTGATGGCCGCGCTGGACTGGCGCGGCTGGTGGTGGGGGCTTGCTGCGATCTCCGCCGGCATGGCGCTGCTGGCGGCGCTGCGCGTGCCCTCGGACGCCGCACGGCGGCGCGCGGCATCGGCCCGGCCGGCGAGCGAAAGCCAGGCATGGCTGCATCGCCTGCGCCAGACCCTGGCGGCCAGCGGACCGTGGCTGGTGGCGCTGACCTTTGCCATGTACTCCGGACAGTGGCTGGCGGTGATCGGCTTCCTGCCTTCCGTCTACGACCAGGCGGGCGTCTCGGGCACCATGGCGGGTGCGCTGACGGCCTTCGCCGCGTTGTGCAACGTGGTGGGCAACGTCGGTTCCGGCCGGCTGGTGCATCGCGGCGTCCGCCCCCAGCTGTTGCTCCACGCCGCTTTCGCCGCCATGGCGCTGGGCACCTTCATCGCCTTCGCCCTGCCCGAGGAACAGGTGGTGCTGCGCTACCTCGGCGTACTGATGTTTTCCGGTTTCGGCGGCATGATCCCGGCCACGCTATTCATGCTGGCGGTGCGCTTCGCACCCAGCGAGCAGACCGTGTCGACCACCGTCGGCTGGGTGCAGCAGTTTGCCTCCCTCGGCCAGTTCCTCGGCGCCCCGCTGGTGGCCTGGGTGGCCGGTCAGGTCGGCGGCTGGCAGTGGACCTGGGCCGTCACCGGTGCCGCCTGTCTCGTCGGCGTACTGCTCGTCGGCCGCATGCCGCTGAAGCCCGTCAGCAAATGAATCAGTGCTCGCGCCCGTCGACGCGCGGCGCCAGCAGGAACGGAATGACGCGCCAGGCGAGGATGGCGAAGGCCAGCGCCCAGCCGGCGGCGGCGAGGCTCACCCACGCCAGGTAGGCGCCGGGCGCGAGCTGCGGCGCGACAACGCGAAACACGAGCGCCGCGATCATCAGCCACAGCACGGCCTTGTCCATGGCTTCGAACGCCACCTTGCGCCCGGTGTGTCCCTTGGAAATGCGCACGATCATGGCGGGAATGATCAGCCCCATGGTGCCGAAGGTGAACAGGTGCATGGTCACGCTGCCGACCCAGACCATCAGCGCCAGCTGTTCGAAGGTGACGACGAGCAGCTGCAGCACGATGGCCAGATAGGCCAGGTACATGATGGCGATGTCGAGCCGGGAAAAGCCGAGGGCGGGCTGCCAGAAGGCGAAGCGGCCGGCCAGCAGCAGGGCCAGCAGCAGGGCCAGCCCCCCCTGCAGGGCGGGCGGCATGAAGCCGGCGAAGACGAGCAGCAACGCCAGCGACTTGATCGCGATGTCGAGCGCCGGCCGGCGCAGGATCTGCGCCTTGAAGACGTTCTTCATGAAATCCGTCAGCGTACGCTCCAGCATGATGAGAAAGGCAAGGCGGAACAGGCCCAGCGCCATCAGCTGGCCGGCCTGCGACCAGTGGCCGTCGAGCAGCAGGAACTTCGCCACGGGAAACAGCGGCAGCAGGAGCAGGAAGAAGACGTTGTCCTTGCGGTAGCCGTCTGTGGCGCGGTGGCGCAGCAGGGTCCACAGCAGCATCGCCACGACGGCGACGAGAAAGAGCTGGTTCGACAGCAGGAACAGCGGCTGCGGCCAGGCGGCGCCGAACACCATGCCGAGGCGCTCGAAGCACCAGGCGGCGAAAAGAAACACCAGGGACGCGCCGTGATGGCCGCGGATCTTCACCCAGTTCTTGCTGGCGGTGAGCAGGAATCCGGCGAGCATGGCCCAGCCGAAGCCGAAGAACATCTCGTGGGCATGCCACTGGATCGAGGTGTACGCCGCCGTCGGCGCCTCGATCCGGCCCGCGAACATCAGCGCCCAGAGCACGGGCAGGACGACGCCGGACAGGCAGGCGAGCGCGAAGAAGGGCCGGAATCCGGCCAGCCAGAAGGCGTGGCCGGCCGTCATTCAGCCTCGAAGCCGGCGTCGACGATGGCGCGCTTCATGTCCTCGCGCGTGACGCGGCCGGCCTCGAATTCGACGCGGGCGCTTTTCTCTTCCAGCGAGACGTCCGCCCTGGCCACGCCGGGCAGCGCGGCCAGCACGTTGGTGACGCTCTTGACGCAGCCGCCGCAGGACATGCCTTCAATCTTGAGTGTGGTGCTTTCCATGTTCGTTCCTTTCGCAGCTAACTTCTCCCTCTCCCCGCGCGCGGGGAGAGGGCCGGGGTGAGGGGCATCAGCAGGGCTTGCCGGGCTTGCAGCCCTTGAGCACCCACAGGGACATGATGCCGGCCGTGAGGTCGGCGCGCGACTTGCGCGCCAGCGACAGCGGCGTGCGCCCGTTGGCCGACCTGGCATCGATGTCGGCGCCGGCTTCCAGCAGCAGGCGCGCGTGTTCGGACTTGTCGGCGTAGGCGGCCATGTGCAGCGGCGTGAGGGCTTCCAGGTCGCGTGCGCGCGCATTCGCGCCGGCCGCCAGCAGGACCTTCAGCGGGCCGATGTCGGGGTTGGTGGCGGCCATGTGCAGCGGCGTGGCGCCCCTCGGGTTGCGCGCATCGCGCATGGCCGGGTCGGCCGCGAGGATGCGCTCGACCTCGGCGGCGGTGCCCAGGCGGGCGGCGTCGTGGATGGGCAGCTCGTTGGCGCCGAGGGTCGCTTGCGCCCAGGAAAACGGGGCCGCGGCAAAAGTCAGTCCCCACAACACGGCGAATACAAGGCGATGCAGCTTCATTGATCTCTCCGGACCGGTTTCCAGCGCCGCAGCAGCAGCGAATTGCTCACTACCGAGACGGAACTCAGGGCCATCGCCGCGCCGGCGATCACCGGGTTGAGATAGCCCAGCGCCGCGAGCGGGATGCCGAGCACATTGTAGATGAAGGCGAAGAACAGGTTCTGGCGGATCTTCGCCAGCGTCGCGCGCGAGAGGTCGATGGCGTCGGCGACCGACAGCAGGTCGCTGCGCATCAGCGTCACGTCGGCCGCCTCCAGCGCCACGTCCGAGCCGCCGCCGATGGCGAAGGAGACGTCCGCCGCCGCCAGCGCCGGCGCGTCGTTGATGCCGTCGCCGACCATGCCGACGCGCTTGCCGCCTGCCTTCAGCTTCGCCACCGCCGCCGCCTTGTCCTGCGGCAGCACTTCCGCCTCGAAGCGGTCGATGCCGGCTTCGCGTGCGATGGCCGCCGCCGTGGCGGCGTTGTCGCCGGTCAGCATGACGACTTCGATACCCTGCGCCTTCAGCCGCGCCACCGCCTCGCGCGAGGTCGGCCGCAAGCGGTCGGCGACGCCGATGAGGCCGAGCAAAGTCAGTCCGCGCGACACGGCGACGACGCTCTTGCCGCCGTTCGCCAGCGGCGCCAGCAGCGCTTGCGGCACCGCCACGCCGCGCCCGGCGAGGAAGCCCGGCGAGCCGAGCGCGTAGTCGACGCCGTCGAGTGTCGCCGTGAGGCCCTTGCCGGGCACGGCGCGCAACTCTGCCGGCTGCGCCAGCGCAATGCCCTGCTCGCGCGCCCGCGCGACGATGGCCTCGGCCAGCGGATGGCTGGCGCCCTGTTCCAGGCTGGCGGCGATGCGAAGGAGTTCCTTGTCGCCGAGGCCCTCCGCCGGCACGAGGTCGGTCACCTCCGGCTTGCCCAGCGTCAGCGTGCCGGTCTTGTCCACCACGATCACCTCGACGTTCTTCGCCAGCTCCAGCGCCTCGGCATTCTTGACGAGGATGCCCGCCGAGGCGCCGCGCCCGGTACCGACCATGATCGCCGTCGGCGTCGCCAGGCCGAGCGCGCAGGGGCAGGCAATCACCAGAACGGCGACGGCATTCACCAAAGCGTTGGTGAAGTCGCCCGTGAACAGCCACCAGCCGGCGAAGGCCAGGAGCGCGATGGCCGTCACCACCGGTACGAAGATCGCCGAGATGCGGTCAGCCAGACGCTGCACCGGCGCCTTCGAGCCCTGCGCCTGTTCGACCATGCGGATGATGCCGGCGAGCAGGGTGTGGCTGCCGACGCCGGTGGCGCGGCACTGGATCAGTCCCTCGCCGTTGACCGTGGCGGCATACACCTTGTCGCCGAGGCCCTTGGCGGCGGGCAGGCTCTCGCCGGTGAGCATGGCTTCGTTGACGCTGCTGGCGCCCTCCACCACTTCGCCGTCGACCGGCACGCTCTCGCCCGGCCGCACGACGAAGACGCCGCCGGGATGGATGCTGTCGACCGGCACCTCGACGAGTTCGCCGTCGCGCAGGATGCGCGCCGTCTGCGGCTGCAGGCGGATCAGCGCCTCGATGGCGGCGGAGGTCCTGGCCTTGGCGCGCGCTTCCAGCAGTTTCCCCATCAGCACCAGGGTGATGACGGCGGCGGAAGCCTCGAAGTACACGTGCTGGTGGTGCAGGTCGAGCATCGTCACCACCGCGCTGAAGCCCCAGGCCATCGAGGTGCCGAGCGCCACCAGCACGTCCATGTTCCCCGCGCCGCCGCGCAGGGCGTGATACGCGCCGACATAGAAGCGCCAGCCGATCCAGAACTGCACCGGCGTGGCGAGCGCGAACTGCAGCCAGCGCGGCAGGATGTCCTGGTGCTCGCCCGTGAACATCGCCCCCATCTGCGCCACCAGCGGCAGCGTCAGGACGACGGAAATCCAGAAGCGTTTCAGTTCGGCGCGATAGGCGGCGGCCTTGCGTTCCTTCTCGGCGGCGCGCGTGTCGTGGCCGGACTCGCGCGCGTCGTAGCCGGCGCGGCGCACGGCGGCGATCAGGGATGCCGCGTCGGCCTGGCCCGGCACGAAACGGATGTTCGCCTTCTCGCTGGCGAAATTGACGTTGGCCTCGACGCCGGGCAGCTTGTTCAGCACCGTCTCGATGCGCGTGGCGCAGGCGGCGCAGGTCATGCCGGAAAGCGCCAGGTCAAGCGACTGCGGCGGCACCTTGAAGCCGGCCTTCTCGATGGTCGCGACCAGCTGCGGCGCGCTGACGGTGCCGGCATCGAATTCGACGCGGGCGCGCTCGCTGGCGAAGTTCACCGCCGCCGACACGCCGGGCAGCTTGTTCAATTGTTTTTCGATGCGCGCCGCGCAGGCGGCGCAGGTCATGCCCTCGATGGGCAGGTCGACCGCGGAGCGGGATTCGGGCGCGTTCATGATGGTTCGATTCTATACGGCGCAGACAATTCCCTGCCATAGGCGTCCGCCGAGCGACGTGGCGTTGAACAGGCCCCAGACGCCGAAGCCCAGCACCAGCAGGCCGGCGGCGAGGCGCAGCGGCCGCCCCTGCACGACGTCGCGGAAGCGCTTCAGCAGCAGGCCGGCCAGCAGCAGGTTGGGCAGCGTGCCCAGACCGAAGGCCAGCATCAGCCCGGCGCCGCGCAGGGCGCTGCCGGTGAGCAGGGTCATCGAGAGCACGGAATACACCATGCCGCAGGGCAGGAATCCCCACACCAGGCCGAGGGGATAGGCGCGCGCCACCGTGGTGGCGGGCAGGAAGCGGCGCGTCAGCGGCTGGATACGCGCCCAGAACTTCTGCCCGCCGCGCTCGAGGAAAGTCAGTCCCTGCGGCACGCCGATCAGGTACAGGCCGAGGGCGATCAGCATCAGGTTGGCCAGCACGTACAGCGCCAGCTGCACCGGCAGGGCGTCGTTGAGGAGCAGGCCGGCCTGGCCCACCGCGCCGAGCAGCGCGCCGGCCAGGGCATAACCGGAGATGCGGCCGAAGTTGTAGGCGAGGTGCAGCGGCCACTGCGGGCGGTCGTGCGGCATGTTCACCGTCAGCGCACCGACGATGCCGCCGCACATGCCGAAGCAATGCACGCCGCCGAGCAGGCCGACGAGGAATACTGCTATGAAGCCGGAATCGGGCATGCGGGTAAGCGGTGAGCGGTGAGCGGTGAGCGGAGCAGGATTTTACCGCTTACCGCTCACTGCTCGCCGCTCACCGCTTCAGATGACTTTCGAATAGCGCGCCCGCTCGCGGTCGGCGCGCAGGTAGCGGTCGAACACCATGGCGATGGCGCGCACCAGCATGCGGCCGCGCGGCTGCACGCTGATCCACTTGTCGTCGAGCTTGAGCAGCCCGCCCCGCTCCATCTCGCGCAGGTCGGCGATCTCGGCGGCGAAGTAATGCTTGAAGTCGATCAGGTGGGCGACTTCAAGTCCCTCGATGGAGACCTCGAAGTGGCACATCAGGGCCTGGATGATGGAGCGGCGCAGGAGATCGTCCGGCGTCAGCTCGATGCCGCGGTAGACCGGCAGCACGCCGTTGTCGAGGCGGTCGTAGTACTCGTCGAGGGTCTTGACGTTCTGGCAGTAGCTGGGGCCGACCATGCTGATGGAGGAGATGCCGAAGGACATCATGTCGCACTCGGCGTGGGTCGAGTAGCCCTGGAAGTTGCGGTGCAGGCGGCCCTGGCGCTGGGCCACGGCGAGCTCGTCGTCCGGCTTGGCGAAGTGGTCCATGCCGATATAGACGTAGCCGGCCTCGGTCAGGCGGCGGATGGCGAGTTGCAGGATCTGCAGCTTGGCGTCGGCCGTCGGCAGCTCGCCCTCGGCGATGCGCCGCTGCGGCTTGAACAGGCTCGGCAGGTGGGCGTAGTTGTAGATCGACAGGCGGTCGGGCGAGAGGCGAATGACCTCTTCGAGCGTGCGGTTGAAGCTGATGACGTTCTGCTTGGGCAGGCCGTAGATGAGGTCGACGGAAATCGACTTGAAGCCGTTGGCGCGCGCCGCGCGCAGCACGGTCTCGGTCTCCTCGATGCTCTGCACGCGGTTGACCGCCTCCTGCACCGCGAGGTCGAAGTCCTGCACGCCGAGGCTCATGCGGTTGAAGCCCAGTTCGCCGAGCAGGGCCACGGTCGCCGCGTCGACCTTGCGCGGGTCGACCTCGATGGAATACTCGCCATTGGGCATCAGGCGGAAATGCTCGCGGATCGAGCCCATCAGCTGGCGCATCTCCTCGTGCGAGAGGAAGGTCGGCGTGCCGCCGCCCCAGTGCAGCTGCACCACGTCGTGGCTGCCCTCCAGGTAGCCGGCCTGCATCGCCAGTTCCTTGTCCAGGTATTTCAGGTACTTGGCGGAGCGGCCGTGGTCCTTGGTGATGATCTTGTTGCAGGCGCAGTAGTAGCAGATGGTGTTGCAGAAGGGGATGTGCACGTATAATGAAAGCGGTCGACTGATGCCGCCGACCGTGCGCTTGCCGAGCCAGAGCCGGTAGGCTTCGGCATCGAAGGCCTCGACGAAGCGATCGGCCGTCGGGTAGGACGTGTAACGGGGTCCGTTGACGTCGAACCGGCGAATCAATTGCGGGTCGAAAATAAGATCCTGAAAAGTCGCGTTCATGTGGTACGGACGGTATAGCGGCAACTCGGGCGGCAGCTCCGGCAACCGCGCTGGCAGCCACCCTGCGGAATCGACTGGACAAGATGCCGCAACGTGCCGGATATCGTATTGACATGGATCAAAGCGGCAGACCCAACGAGAGAGAAAGTGAGGCGGCTTTGCCCAACAAGTCCGCAGTCCCGATCAGCCTGGTCACCATCAAGGCGGCCTGCTCCCAGTGCAGCCTGCACGAGCTGTGCATCTCCGAAGGACTCAGCAAGGAAGAACTGGCCAAGCTCGACAGTCTGGTCGGCGCCCGCCGCAAGCTGAAACGCCAGCAAGCCCTCTACCGCGCCGGCGACGCCTTCGAGGCCCTCTACGCCATCCGCACCGGCTTCTTCAAGACCGACGTCCTGCTCGAGGACGGCCGCGAGCAGGTCACCGGCTTCCAGATGGCGGGCGAGATCATCGGCATGGACGGCATCGGCACCGAGGTGCACACCTGCAACGCGGTGGCGCTGGAGGACAGCGAGGTCTGCGTCATCCCCTTCGCCCAGCTCGAGCAGCTCTCGCGCGAGATCCAGGCGCTACAGCACAACTTCCACAAGGTGATGAGCCGCGAACTGGTGCGCGACCAGGGCCTGATGATGCTGCTCGGCACGATGCGCGCCGAGGAGCGCCTGTCCGCCTTCCTGCTCAACATGTCGCAGCGCTTCACCACGCGCGGCTACTCGCCGGCCGAGTTCCACCTGCGCATGACGCGCGAGGAAATCGGCAGCTACCTCGGCCTGAAGCTGGAGACGGTGAGCCGCGCCTTCTCGCGCTTCCAGGAGGAGGGGCTGATCGCCGTGCAGCAGAAGCACATCCGCATCCTGAACGGCGAAGGGCTGAAGAAGCTGCTCAATACCCGGCCCAGGTGAGGAAGCCCCGGGGGTCCTTCGTCAGCGCCACCGAGACGATGTAGGCGAAGCTGGCCAGCGCGGCCAGCCAGAAGCCCGCGCGCAGCGCCTTGCTGCGCCCGCGCCGCAGGGCGAACATGCCGAAGCCGATGTAGGCCAGCAGGCCGAGCACCTTGGCCGTGACCCAGTCGTGCACGAAGGGATACTGCTCCAGCACGACCGACAGGCCGATGGCGGCCGCCAGCAGCAGGGTGTCGTTCACATGCGGCACCACCCGCACCCAGAGCCGGTTGAGCATCGGCGAATCCGTCAGCATCCAGATGCCGCGCAGGGTAAAGCCGGTGACCGAAATCACGACGAAGGCGATGTGGAGATGCTTGAGCAGAAAATAGGCGGTCATGCGTTCGATATTATCCCGGCTGGCCGTCCGGCCGCGGCTTCAGGTAGACCGGCGCGAACTTCGCGTACCAGGCGCCGAACACGAGCAGCCAGCCGAGCGCGGCCAGAAATGTCGGGTTGGCCGCGCCCGGCAGGTGGATGAATTCCGCCGCGACGCGCAGCACCGCCACCGCCTGCATGCCCCAGAATACCCGCCAGGTCGCATTGTCCGCATTCAGGGGGCGGCCCGAGTGGCCGAGCGTCACGCGCGTCACCATCCCGATCACGGCCGAGGCGAAGAAGCCGAGCGTCAGCGCATGCAGCGGCGCCAGCCCGAGCGAACCGGCCTCCGCCAGCAGCAGCAGGCTGTGCGCGGCGTAGAGCGCCAGGCTCAGCCCCAGCCAGGCGAAGGCAACGTGCAGCACCGCCAGCAGGCGCACCGCGAGGCAGCGGCGCAGCTGCCAGGCGTGCGACAGCCAGAGGGCCGCCAGCGCCGCCGGCAAGTCGGCCAGCCAGGTCCATTGCGGCAGTTCGGCGACCTCGAGCAGGCCGTGCGCGGCATAGCAGGCCAGCAGCAGGTGCAACAGCCGCGGCGGCCGCACGACGCGGTATTGCGGGATCACCGCGCTGGAGAAGAACGGCACCATGCGGTGGCACAGCGCCGTGAACACCGGCAGCAGGAAGAACCACGGCGCGCCCTTCACGGCGATCTGCGCCAGACGGGCCGGCGCGCCGGCGGCGAAGGCAAGGAACGCCGCCAGCAGCAGCACGCCGAAAGTCAGCCCCCCCACCACGGCGACGATGTGGGTCTGCTCGTTGCTTGGCGTGCGCATGACGCGCCAGAGCGCGGGCAGGCCGGCGCACCAGCCGGCGACGACGACGGCCAGCGACGGCACGAGCAGGAGCGGCAGCCACAGCGCCGCGTAGAAGCCCAGCCAGCCGGCGCCCATCAGGGCGAAGGCGGCCAGGTAGGACGCGGCGCCCACCGGCGCCGCCGCCTGCCAGCGCGGACCGGCGGTCATGACGAAGCCGAAGATGAAAAAGGGAAAGAAGCCGAAGCTCATCAGCACCGCGTGGAGCCACGGCGCCGGCAGCGGCCAGGCCGTCGCCGCATGCAGGTCGGCATGACGGGCCGACAGGTCGAAGGCCCACCACAGCATGGCCAGCACGCCCTGCGTGGCGCCGGCGAAAAACATGACGCGATGCGGTGCGTGGAAAAAAACGGGCAGTCCCTGCGGGCTCATCGCCGGCGGCTCCGCCGGCTCGCCCGGAATGGGTTTTCCATGTTATGTTTCATGGGCCGCGCCCCCGCCAGAGCCGTCAAGGATCTTTCAATGAATAACGACAAGCTCGACATCGCTCAAGTTCTCCGCAGAATCCCCCTGTTCCAGGAGCTCGCCCAGGAACAGATCGAGCGCCTCGCCGCGCAGACGCGCGAAAAGCGCCTGCACAAGGGCGAGATGCTGTTTCAGAAAGGCGACCAGCCGCGCGGCTTCTACGCCATCATCTACGGCCAGATGAAGCTGGCCTTCCCCTCGGCCGCCGGCAACGAGAAGGTGGTCGAGATCCTCGGGCCCCAGCAGAGCTTCGGCGAGGCGGTGATGTTCATGGACCGCCCCTATCCCGTCTTCGCCGAGTCGCTCGCCGACACCCTGCTGCTGCACATCGCCCGCCAGGCCGTCTTCGAGATGCTCGAAACCGACGCCTCCTTCGCCCGCCGCATGCTGGCCGGCCTCGCCCTGCGCCTGCACGGACTCATCCGCGACGTCGAATCCTACTCGCTGCGCTCCAGCACGCAGCGCGTCATCGGCTTCCTGCTGCAGCGCATCGACCATGGCGAGGACGAGTCGCGCGACGTCGAGATCGACCTGCCGACCAGCAAGCAGGTCATCGCCTCCCGCCTCAACCTCACGCCGGAAACCCTCTCGCGCATCTTCCACGACCTGTCCGCCGCCAAGCTCATCACCGTGCATGGCAAGCACGTCTCGGTGCACGGCGTGAAGCTGCTGCGCGAATACGAGCCCTGATCGTGCGGGGCGCTGCACCGCCCCGCACGATCAAGGCATTTCATGCGCACCCCCTCCCTTCCTCCCCCGCCGGGCGGGGGAGGCGATTAGCCGGCCCCGCCCCCAGGGGCGGGGTCAGGCGGACGGCGCCTGCTCCTGCGCCAGGTGCGCCTCCAGGTCGCGGCTGAAGCGGGCAAAGTTGCGCGTCGCCACGACCACGTTCCACTCCAGCCAGGCGCACGATGCGATCAGCGCCAGGCCGCCGGGATAGACCAGCCACGGCAGCGGCACCGCGCCCAGCAGCAGGACCAGTGCCGCCAGGTGCAGCCTGAGCTGCATCATCATGCGCGGCTCCGGGATCATCTGCCGCATGTTCGGCACCACCAGGCCGGGCTTGCCGATCCGCTGCAGGTGCAGCCAGTTGAGGAAGGGCATGATCTTGTAGAGCATGCCGCTGATCACCGGCATGAACACGCCCACCATCAGCAGCACGCCGAGCAGGAAGGGCGTGCCGGCGTAGTCCTCGCCTTCGCCCGGTTTCAGCTGCTGCAGCGCCACCCCCGCCGCCGCCAGGATCAGGCAAATCATCGCCAGGCGCCAGAACAGCAGCGTCGGCTCGGTCACCTTGCGCCGGCGCCGCCACTGCAGGCGCAGCGTCACCCCGGCGAAGACCGCGGCCAGCAGCGCCGCGGCGCAGGCCAGGGCGATCTGCAGCGCATCGGGACGCTGCAGCGGCAGCCAGGTGAGCGACCAGGCCGCGAGCAGGAAGAACAGGGTCACCGAGAAGCTGCGCGTCAGCCAGAGCGGATAGGGCTGCGTCAGCTGGAACATCGGCACGACGAGGTAGCCCACCCCCGCCACCAGCAACAGGCTCCAGCCGCCCAGGCCCCAGGCGGCGTGCACATGGGTGATCTCGGTCAGCGGCAGGGCCAGCTGCCAGCCGAAACTGCTTGCCAGGACGGCGCCGAGGCTGATCGTGACGATCAGCCCGAACACGGCGATGCGCAGCGCGACGATGGTCGGCCCCTTGGCCGGGGTGCGGAACAGGGCCACCAGCACGATCAGCGCGAAGGCGCCCAGCGACACCGTCATGAAGGGCACGGCGATGCGGAAGAACAGCGCCTGCTCGGAGAGGAAGCCGGCCAGCAACAGCAGCGTGCCGATGGTGAGGCCGGCGTGGGTGAGGTGGGTGACGCGCTGGGGCTGCCAGATGTTGGCGCCGGCGGCCACCGGCAGCATCTGCAGCAGCGCGCCGCACATCGCCTGCAGCATGAAGCCGACGGCGACGAGGTGGGTCAGGGCCAGCGCCACGCCCGTCCAGCGCGATGCCAGCGCCGCCGGCCCTTGCCAGAGCAGCAGCAGCCCGGCCGCCATGCCGAACAGCGGTGCGGTGAGAAAGAAGCGGAAAGGCACCGAGATCGGCGGTGCCTGCTCGAAGGAGAGGCCGGGTTGCATGGGAGCCCCTCAGGCTTTTCGGATGCGAACTTCGACGGTGCCGTCCGGGCGGGTCTGCGAGCGGTGGGTGTAGCCGTTCTGCTTGAGGATGCCGTAGAGCGGCTGCGGCTCGCAGTAGAGCAGCAGGAGCAGTTCCTCGCCGTCCGGCAGGCCGTCCAGGGCGGTGAGGGTCAGCTCCATCGGCTCCGGGGGCATCAGCCCCCTGCCGTCGATCACCCGTTCCTCGGCCATGCCGTCGCGTTCAGGCGTCCAGCCCGGCCGCAACCTGCGACTGGAGCGCGCCGTCCTGGCCGATGGCCTGGTCGATCATCGGATAGAGGATGTTCTCCTCCTTCATGTTGTGCTGCTGCATCATGACGAGGAGGGTCTCGGCGGCGCCGCCGAAGCCGTCGGCATTCTTCTGCGCCAGGGCCTCGTCCATCTGCCGCAGCAGGTCGCGCATCTGCACGTGCTCGCCGCGCATGACCTGGGTCGGCCCGCCGACCATGCCGGTGCGCGACTCGAAGGCCGGGAACAGCACGTCCTCCTCGACGCCGAAATGCGCCAGCATCGCGTTGCGGAATTTTCCGTAGGTCGCCTCGCAGGCCGCCCAGTCGCCTTTGCGCGCGGCGTCTTCGGCGTCGGCGAAGTCGTCATCGCACAACTTGTGATGGTTTTGCAGGGCGCTGGTGATGCCGTTCATTGCGGGTTCTCCTCGAATCTTTCCTGAAGCGCGATTCTCCCCGTTCGCCCGACAGTCGGGCCTTGACGGTTGTCAAGAACGGATGCAGGCATAAACCATCCTGATGCCAGGGTGGAACGGGGCACGAAGGGCTCTCCGGGAAGATGAAACGATTGACGGGCCGGCCGCCGGAAAGTCAGTCCCGGCGATACGGCGCCAGGCCGGACAAAGGACGGAAGTGATGTCGGGCGAGGTTCGAAGCGGATCGATATACGGTCGCGCTCAGGCGAACATCAGCCGCTTACCCGGTATCGTTCAGGCCGCGATCTGCTCAAAGGAAAAATGCGGGATGTCAGCCCGCTCGCTGGCGTGCTCGACTGTGATCCCGCAAATGCTCCCGGCCGCATCCAGATCGAGCAGCGTGTTCTCGTCCAGATCGCGCGTCTCCGTCACGTCCGCCGGCCTGAACTCGATGTACAGGGTATCCGTGTCCTGGAAATACTGAATCTTCATGGCGCAAATCCTCTGTCGAAGAACGCGTTATGCACAGTTTCCCCGTCCGGCAGGAGGACGACCCGCAAAACCCGGCCATCGGCCTCCTCGATGGGCCTCCAGCGACGGATGCGCCCATCGGCCTGCAAAACTTCGCGAACCGGATTCCTGACCGCGCTTTCGATCCACTCCATCCTGATCCCGGCCCGATCCGGTCGTTGCCGCATGGCGAGGAAGTATTGCGTGCATTTCACGGAACCAGTTTAACAGGCAAATACTCGCCCATATAACGCCGCCGGAAAGTCAATCCCGGCGATACGGCGGATCAGGTCTCCAGCACGTAGGTGCCCGGCGCGTCGGCGAGCCGGGGATACTTGTCGGTGGCCGCCGGGCGGGCGTCGACCAGCGGGCCGGCCTGCGGCTTGAGCCAGGCCATCCAGTCCTCCCACCAGCTGCCGGCGTGCGCCTCGGCGCGTTCCTGCCATTGCTGGAAACGGTCGCGCCGGTGCGCCACGCCAACTCGGTAGCTGCGCTTGGGCGGACTCACCGGCGGATTGACGATGCCGAGGATGTGGCCCGAGGAGGACAGCACGAAGCGCTTCTCCGCCGGTACGTGGTTGCAGACGCGGAAGCACTGCTGCCAGGGCGCGATGTGGTCGTCCTCGGCGCTGACGGCGTAGAGCGGCTGGCGGATGCGGCCGAGGTCGATCGGCTGGCCGCCGAGGGTGAGCGCGTCGCCGCGGACGAGGTTGTTCTTCAGGTACAGCTCGCGCAGGTACCAGGCGTGCATGGCGAACGGCATGCGCGTGGTGTCCATGTTCCAGTAGAGCACGTCGAAGGGCGGCGGTGCCTCGCCGTAGAGGTAGCCGTGCACGACGTACTGCCAGATCAGGCTGTTCGAGCGCAGCAGGCGAAAGGCCGAGGCCATCTCCTTGCCGTCGAGGAAGCCCTTGCCCTGCATGGCCTGGGTGAGCCAGCGCACGGCGCCCTCGTCGATGAAGACTTCGATGTCGCCCGGGCGGCTGAAATCGACCAGCGTGGTGAGCAGCGTCCAGTGCGCCACCGGCACCTTGTCGACCTCGCCGTACTTGCGGTTGGCCCAGGCCATCCAGGTCGACAGCGCCGTGCCGCCGATGCAGTAGCCGACGGCATGCACCTGTTCGACGCCGGCGAAGCCGCGCGCCGTCTCGATGGCGGCGTTGACGCCCTCGACGAGGTAGTCCTCGAAGGTGACGTCGCGCATCTCCGCCGTCGGATTTTTCCAGCTGGTGATGAACACCGAGAAGCCCTGCCCGGTCAGGTATTTCACCAGGCTCTTCTTCGGGTTGAGGTCGAGGATGTAGAACTTGTTGATCCACGGCGTGACGATGACGATGGGCACGGCGTGCACCTTCTCCGTCGTCGGCGCGTAGTAGATGACCTCCAGCAGGGAGTTGCGGAACACCACCGCGCCGGGCGTCGTCGCCAGGTTCCTGCCGACGGTGAAGTCCTCCGGCCGCGTCATGCGCACGTTGCCGGCCTTGAGGTCCTCGAGGAAGTTGTGCATGCCGCGCACCAGGCTCTCGCCGTTGGTCTCGGCGGCCTTGGCCATGGCGACCGGGTTGGTCAGCAGGAAATTCGTCGGCGCCATGGCGTTCAGCCATTTGCGCCACCAGAAGGCGGCGCGGCGGCGTTCCTTGCCGGACAGCGCCGGCGTGTCGTAGAGGGCGTCCTGCACGTTGTGGGTGAGCAGGAGATACCACTCCTTGACGATGTCCCAGGTGGCGGACTCCTGCCAGACCGGGTCGGCGAAGCGGGTGTCGTCGGCATGCGGCCGGATGGGATCCTCGCTGGGCAGGCCGAGGGCGCGGTTCCAGGCGTGCCAGGTGACGGCCATCAGGTCGCCGGAGAACTTCGCGCCCAGCTCGGCCAGCTCGAGCGGATGCGTCAGCCAGGCGAGGTGGGCGTGGGCCAGCGGCGCCGTCATGCCGAGCGGATCGATGCCGGACTCGGCGACGTCGTGCAGGGCGCGCAGCGTCGCGGCGGGATTCCTCACGACGGGCGGGTTGTGGTTTTCCTTCTGTCTCGACATGTCGCGTTCCTTATACTCCTTCGATGCTGTCGCCGTGTTGCGGCACGACGACGTTCGGCCAGCCGAGGCGCCGGCGCACCGCCTCGGCGAAGAGGCGCGCCGTGTCGGCCTCGCCGTGCACGACGAAGGTATGCGCCGGCGGCCGGCGGAAATGCCCGAGCCAGCCGAGCAGCCCTTCCTGGTCGGCATGCGCCGACAGTCCGCCGACGGTGCGGATGTCGGCGCGCACCGGCACGCTCTCGCCGAAGATCGTCACGCGCCTGGCGCCCTCGACCAGGCGCCGGCCGAGCGTGCCGGCGGCCTGGAAGCCGGTGATGAGGACGGTGCACTCGCGACGGCCGAGGTTGTTGAGCAGGTGGTACTTGATGCGGCCGGCGTCGCACATGCCGCTGGCGGAGATGATCACCAGGCCGCCGCGCACCTGGTTGAGGGCGATCGACTCCTCGACGTCCTGCACGAAGCGCACCTTCAGGCCTTGCGGCCGGCCGCGCTGCCATTCGATCAGGTCGCGCGTGTGTTCGTCGAGCAGGTTCTCGTGGCGCAGGGTGATCTCGGTGGCCGCCATCGACATGGGCGAATCGACCACCACCTGCAGGTCCTTCAGACGGCCGCGCCGCACCAGGTCGGCGAGGACGAAGATCACCTCCTGCGTGCGGCCGACGGAGAAGGCCGGCATGACGACGTTGCCGCGCTTGCGCTCCAGGGTGCGCTCGATGGCCGCCACCAGTTCGTCCTCGGTCGCCTCGAGCGACTTGTGCAGGCGGTTGCCGTAGGTCGACTCGACGAAGAGCGCATCGGCCGCCTCGATCGGCTGCGGATCGCGCAGCACCGGCCGCGCCGGCATGCCCAGGTCGCCGGAGAACACCAGCTTGCGCGTGGCGCCGCCCGTCTCCAGCCACACCTCGACGATGGCCGAGCCGAGGATGTGGCCGGCATCGCGCAGGCACGCCTTGACGGCGGGGTGCGGCTGGAAGGGCCGGTCGTACTCCTCGCGCCGCAGCTGGCGCAGGCAGGCCTGTGCCTGCGCCACGGTGTACAGCAGCGGGCGCGGCTTCCCCCGTCCCCGCCCTGCACGGGCGCGCTTGGCCTCCCATTCGGCTTCCTTCTCCTGGATATGGGCCGAATCCAGCAGCATCACTTCGAGCAGGTCCGCCGTGGCCGAAGTGGCGTACACCGGGCCGCGAAAACCGAGGGCGGCGGCGCGCGGCAGCAGGCCGGAGTGATCGATATGGGCGTGCGTGAGCAGGATGAAGTCGAGGCTGCGCAGATCGAAATTCAGCGCCGCCAGGTTCTTGCGCGCGGCATCGCGGCCGCCCTGGAACATGCCGCAGTCGACGAGAAAGCGCGCTTCCCCCGTCTCGACCAGGTAGCAGGAGCCGGTCACCTCGCCGGCGGCGCCGTGGAATGTGATTCGCATGTTTTCATTGTCCTGCCGCAAGCACGGTATCATGCTTGATCTGCGTCAATCGCGATTGGGTTGCGCTTCCTATAATGCTTCAAACTCACCGGAGGGCCGCCATGTTCAAGCACATCCTCGTTCCCACCGACGGCTCCGCGCTGTCCACCGACACCGTCAAAAAGGCGGTGGATTATGCCCGGGAAACCGGCGCGAAAATCACCTTCTTCTACGCCAAGCCCGACTATCCCGTCGCCTTCTACGGCGAGGGCGCCCTGATCGACCCGACCACGCCGGAGAAGTTCGCCGAGATGGCCGACAAGCAAGCGCAGGAGATCCTCGCCGCGGCGCAGGCGCTGGCCGCCGGCGCCGGCGTCGCCTGTGGCACCGCCGCCGAGACCAGCGATGCGCCCTACCAGGCCATCATCGACGCGGCGGCGGCGAACGGCTGCGACCTCATCTTCATGGCATCCCACGGGCGGCGCGGCCTCTCCGGCCTGCTGCTCGGCTCGGAGACGCAGAAGGTGCTGACGCACTCCAAGGTGCCGGTCCTGGTCTACCGCTGAACATGCTCAACGCCGCCCTCGGCATCATCCTCGACGAGCACCGCTCGATGGCGGCCGTCACCCACGGCCTGCGCTTCCTGGTGCGCGAGATGCGCGAAAAAGGCAGCGAGCCGGACGGCAAACTGCTGTGGGCGATGCTCTACTACATCGACACCTTTCCGCAGAAGCTGCACCATCCGAAGGAAGAGGCCTACCTGTTCCGCTGCCTCAAGATGCGCACGCACGAAGCCGATGCGGCCATCCTGAAACTGGAGGAGCAGCACCGCGCCGGGGTCGAGCACGTCAAGGCGCTGGAAACGTCGCTGGGCAAGTACCAGGCCGGAGCGCCCGGCGGGCGCGAGGAGTTCATGGCGGCGGCGGAGCGCTTCGCCGACGAGATCGCCATGCACATGGCACTCGAGGAAAACGCGCTGCTCCCCGTCGCCAAGCGCCACCTGCTGGACGAGGACTGGGCGGAAATCGCGCGGGCCTTCGGCGAGAACGGCGACACGCGCTTCGGCGCCGAACCCGACCACGAGTTCCGCGCACTGTTCTCGCGCATCGTCAACCTCGCCCCGCCGCCGATCGGCGTCGGACCCTCAGGCGCTTCCGCCACTTCCGCCTGACCGCCGCGCGACCCTCCTACTCGTCAAACTTCGGGCAGTCCGCCGGACGCTCGCGCTTCGGCAGCGGGCAGCTGTTGATCTCGCTCGAGGAGCGCTGGATGAAGCAGGTGAACGTGCTGGAGGCGGCGCACAGGGCCCAGAAGGCAAAGAAGCCGATGGAGTAGGTGGCGATCGGCGAGAAGACGACCGGCTCGCCGAAAAGATACAGCTCCTGGGGATCGATGAGCGTGAAGAAGACCGCCTCGGCGATGCCGGCGACGACGAAGGACGGCCACAGGATCCAGATCAGTCTTTGCATGTCTCCCTCCGCTATTGCGTGCCGCCGGCCGTGAAGACCGCTTCCGGCGCCTGCGGCAGCTGAACACTGCCGGCCAGCCGCCAGCTGCCCGCCTCATCCTCGATGACGACCTGCCAGCGGCCCGGGCCGAGCGCCCCAATCCGCCCCGCGTAAACGCCCTCTTCCCCTGCCAGGACGAATACCTGGTCCTCGCCGCCGCGGGTCGGATGCGCCAGCGTGACCCGCAGCCGGGCAGGCAGCGGCGCATCGTCGCGCGATGCCAGGCGCAGTTCGATCCGTCCGGCGGTCAGCCGCAGGCGGACTTCGAGTTGCATCCGGGCAGCGGCCTCGAAGCGCGCCAGCTTCTGATTCACCGCCAGGCCCTGCTTGTAGTAGTCGTCGGCGACCAGGCCGTCGTCGGTGCTGGCGGCGATCCATGCCGTGATGATGCCGGCCACCACCACCAGCGCCGGCCCGGCCATGAGGATCCACGGCCAGGGATGGCGGTACCAGGGCGGGCTGCCGCCCGCCCGGATACTTGATCCGCCATCCCCCCGCCCCCCTTCCCGGGGAAGAAGGTGACGAGGGCGCGCGGGCCGCGCCCGCCCGATGGCGTTGACTGCGTCCCTTTCGGGCGGTCCGGCGGCAGGGCTCATGGCAGCAGGAAACTCGCCTTTTCGCGCACGAAAACGTCGTCGTGGTTCACGGCGCGCACTTCGAAATGGATGGGGTTGGCGCCGCGCTTGCCCGCCTCCGGTGCCACCCGAACACGCACCGGCACCGACTGGGTGGCGGCGGGCGGGACCTCGATGACCGTTTCGGTGTCGATGCGGATGCCGGGCAGGCCGGTCACCGCCAGGGTGAAGCGGCGCGGCGCCTCGGCCAGGTTCATCACCTGCAGCCGGAACACGTTCTCGATCAGGCCGCCCTCGACCTCGCGCGCCAGTGAGGCGCGGTCGCGGATGACGTCCACCTTGAGCGGCTGGCGCAAAGTCAGTCCCGCCAGGGCGGCGATGACGATGGCGGAGAGGATGGCACCGTAGAGCAGGGTGCGCGGCCGCAGGACGTGCCTGACGATTTCCTTGCGGCCCCAGTGCTCGGCCAGGGCGTGTTCAGTGGAATAGCGGATCAGGCCGCGCGAGTAGTCCATCTTGTCCATCACCTGGTCGCAGGCGTCGATGCAGGCCGAGCAGCCGATGCACTCGTACTGCAGGCCGTCGCGGATGTCGATGCCGGTCGGGCAGACCTGCACGCAGATGCCGCAGTCGACGCAGTCGCCCTTGCCGGCCGCCCGGTGGTCGGCTTTCTTCGAACGCGCCCCGCGCGGCTCGCCGCGCTCGGCATCGTAGGTGACGATCAGGGTGTCGGGATCGAACATGACGCCCTGGAAGCGGGCATAGGGACACATGTACTTGCACACCTGCTCGCGCATGAAGCCGGCGTTGCCCCAGGTGGCGAAGGCGTAGAAAAAGATCCAGAAGGTCTCCCAGGGCCCGAGCTGCCAGGCGAGCACCGAGCCGGCCAGGGTCCGGATCGGCGTGAAGTAGCCGACGAAGGTGAAGCCGGTCCACAGCGCGATGGCGACCCAGACGGCATGCTTGCCGGCCTTGCGCGCCAGCTTGCGCGAGGTCCAGGGCGCGGCGTCGAGTTTCATACGCGCCATGCGGTCGCCCTCGAACAGCTTCTCCACCCACATGAAGACTTCCGTATAGACCGTCTGCGGGCAGGCGTAGCCGCAGAACAGGCGCCCGGCGACGGCCGTGAACAGGAACAGGGCCAGCGCCGAAATGATGAGCAGGATGGCGAGGTAGAACACGTCCTGCGGCCAGAACACCAGGCCGAAGATGTAGAACTTGCGCTCGACGATGTCGAACAGCACGGCCTGGCGGCCGTTCCATTCCAGCCAGCACAGTCCGTAGAAGACGGCCTGGGTAAGCCACACCATGATCCAGCGCCAGGTGGCGAAGCGGCCGCTGACGCTGCGGGCGTAGATCTTCTTCTGCGCCTCGTAGAGCGAGGCTTCCTTGATCGGTATGACCTTGGCGCCGGAGGGTTCCGGCTTGGGGACGGGCTGGGCCATGGCTCTGTGGGGGCATGCCCCGGGCATCATGCTCCCGGGGTCGTTATAGTGACAGCTTTATTGCTTCGTGTCGCCCTGCGACAGGCCGAGCACATAAGCGGCCAGCAGGTGGCTCTTCGCCTCGCCGAGAAAGTCCTTGTGGGCGGGCATCCTGTTGCTGCGGCCCCTGGTGACGGTTTCGATGATGACTGCCTCGGAAGAACCGTAGAGCCAGATCGAGTCGGTCAGGTTGGGCGCGCCCAGGGCCTGCATGCCCTTCGCCTCGGGCCCGTGGCAGCCGGCGCAGCCGACGCTGGCGAAGGCTTCCTTGCCGCGCGCGGCGCGCGCCGCGTCGTGGGCAAGCTTGTCGGGCGAGAGCGAGCGCACGTAGTGGGCGAGATCCTTGACGCCCTCCGCGCCGAGATGCCCGTGCGGCGGCATGACGCCCTGGCGGCCCTCCAGGATGGAGGCCAATATCTGCTCCGGCTCGCCGCCCCACAGCCAGTCGCCGTCGGTCAGGTTGGGGAAGCCGCGGGCGCCGCGCGCATCCGAGCCGTGGCACTGCGCGCAGTAGGTCACGAACAGGCGCTCGCCCGTCTTTCGCGCCTCCGGATCGGCCGCCACCGCCTTGAGGTCCTGGCCCTGGAAGCGGGCGAAGATCGGCGCGTATTGTTCCTCGGCCCGCTTCATCTCGTTTTCGTACTCGCCGCGCGAACTCCACTTGAAGGCGCCCTCGTAGCTGCCCAGGCCGGGGTAGACCGCGAGGTAGCCGAGCGCGAAGACGACCGTGATGTAGAACAGCCAGCTCCACCAGCGCGGCAGCGGGTTGTTGTACTCGGCCAGGTCGCCATCCCAGACGTGGCCCATGGTCTTGACCTCCTCCGCCGAGGCGGCGGTCTCGCGGGCCTTGCTCTGGCTCCACAGCAGCAGCGCGCAGCCGACAATGCCGCCCAGGGTGATGACCGCCACGAAGGCGCTCCAGAATCCGCTGTCGAAATCGCTCATGATGTCTTCCCTTGCCGGTGTGCGTCGCCCTCCACGGCGGCTTCGTCCTCGCTGAAGGGCAGCCGGGCGGCTTCCTCGAAAGCCGCGCGCCGCCGCCCGCTCCAGGCCCACGCCACGATGCCGATGAAGGCGATGAATGCCAGCACCGTGACGAGCGAACGCATGTCGTTGATGTCCATGACCCTACCTCTGCTTGAGGGCCGTGCCGAGGCCCTGCAGATAGGCGATCAGGGCGTCCATCTCGGTCTTGCCTTCGAGCATCGCCTTGGCCCCGGCGATGTCCTCGTCGGTGTAGGGCACGCCGAGCATGCGCAGCGCACGCAGCTTGGCCTCGATGTCGCCGGTCGGCGCCGGGCGCTCGAGGAAGGCGTAGGGCGGCATGTTCGACTCCGGCACCAGATCGCGCGGGTTGACGAGATGCATGCGGTGCCATTCGTCGGAGTAACGCCCGCCGACGCGGTGCAGGTCCGGGCCGGTGCGCTTGCTGCCCCACTGGAACGGATGGTCGTAGACGAATTCGCCGGCGACGGAATAATGGCCGTAGCGCTCGGTCTCGGCGCGGAAGGGACGGATCATCTGCGAGTGGCAGTTGTAGCAGCCCTCGCGAATGTAGATGTCGCGACCGGTCAGCTGCACCGCGTCGTAGGGCTTGAGGCCGGCCACCGGCTGGGTGGTGGATTTCTGGAAGAACAGCGGCACGATCTCGACCAGGCCGCCGAAGCTGACCACCAGGATGATGAGGCCGATCATCCAGCCGATGTTGCGTTCGATGAAGTCGTGGGTAAGTTTCATTTCATTCCCCTTCGTTCAGGCGTGCTGACCGGCCGGAGCCAGCACCGGGGCATCGTAGGGCTTCTGCCCGGCGACGGTCTTCCAGACGTTCCAGGCCATGATCAGCATGCCCGTGAGGAACATCAGGCCGCCGAGGAAGCGGATGGCCCAGTAGGGATAGGTCGCCTTGACGCTCTCGACGAAGGCATAGGTGAGCGTGCCGTCCGGGTTGGTGGCGCGCCACATCAGGCCCTGCATCACGCCGGCGATCCACATCGAGGCGATATAGAGCACGACGCCGATGGTGGCGATCCAGAAATGCGCCGTCATCAGCTTGACGCTGTACATCTGCTCCTTGCCGAACAGGCGCGGGATCAGGTAGTAGATCGAGCCGATGGAGATGAAGGCCACCCAGCCGAGCGCGCCGCTGTGCACGTGGCCGACCGTCCAGTCGGTGTAGTGCGACAGGGCATTGACCGTCTTGATCGACATCATCGGCCCCTCGAAGGTGCTCATGCCGTAGAACGACAGGCTGGTGATGAGGAACTTCAGGATCGGGTCGTCGCGCAGTTTGTGCCAGGCGCCGGACATGGTCATGATGCCGTTGATCATGCCGCCCCAGCTGGGCGCCAGCAGGATCAGCGAAAAGATCATGCCGACCGACTGGGTCCAGTCGGGCAATGCGGTGTAGTGCAGGTGGTGCGGGCCGGCCCACATGTAGGTGAAGATCAGCGCCCAGAAATGCACCACCGAGAGGCGGTAGGAATACACGGGACGGCCGGCCTGCTTCGGCACGAAGTAGTACATCATGCCGAGAAAACCGGCGGTGAGGAAGAAACCGACCGCGTTGTGGCCGTACCACCACTGCACCATCGCGTCCTGCACGCCGGCGTAGCAGGAGTAGGACTTGGTCAGCGTCACCGGGATCGCGCAGCTGTTGACCAGGTGCAGCAGCGCCACCGTCAGGATGAAGCCGCCGTAGAACCAGTTGGCGACGTAGATGTGCGGCACCTTGCGCCTGACGATGGTGCCGAAGAATACGATGGCATAGGATACCCACACCAGGGTGATGAGGATGTCGATCGGCCATTCGAGCTCGGCGTACTCCTTGCTGCTGGTGATGCCCAGCGGCAGCGTCACGGCCGCCAGCACGATGACCAGTTGCCAGCCCCAGAAGGTAAACGCCGCCAGGCCCGGTGCGAACAGCGTCGTGTGGCAGGTGCGCTGCACGACGTAATAGCTGGTGGCGATCAGCGCGCAACCGCCGAAGGCGAAGATCACGGCGTTGGTATGCAGCGGGCGCAGGCGGCCGTAGCCGAGCCATTCCGCCAGGTTGAGTTCCGGCCACACCAGCTGGGCGGCGATGATGACGCCGACCAGCATGCCGACGATGCCCCAGACCACCGTCATCACGGCGAACTGGCGCACCACCTTGTAGTTGTATGTTGCCTGGTTGTCCATAGCGGAGGGCCTCTTTCTGGAAATGCCTTCTTCGGCCTGGGGAGGATAACCCCATCAGCCGAAATGATATGTGCGAATTATCGCTTTTTGATTGATTCAGGTCAAAAGCAATAATTTTATTCTTTGATTAATGTCATGGTTGTTCAGCACGGCAAAAAAAAGGGTGCGCAACGCGCACCCCAACCCCAACAGAGAGACAAGACTTCGGACCCTTGCGAGCCCAAAACCTTGGGCGAAGTATGGATACCCGGGTCCCGGAAATAATTGACATGGGTCAAATGCCGATCGATTCCGATATTACTTTCGTGCAATATCGGTCACATCCTCGTGCTGCGCCGCGGCATCGCCGCCGGGCCCCGGTCGCGCCCCCGGGCGGTCGTCATCCATGATGACCCGGAAGCCCGGCCCTTCGAGGTCGTCGAACTGCCCGTTTCTGACCGACCACCAGAAGATCGCGCCGATCAGAAAGACCAGCACGACGGAGAGCGGGATGAGCAGGTACAGGATTTCCATCAAGCCCCCCTGGGTTGCAGTCGCAGTGCGTTGGCGACCACCAGCAGGGAGCTCGCCGACATGCCGATGCCGGCCATCCAGGGCGTGACCCAGCCCATCATCGCCAGCGGAATTGCCAGGATATTGTAGGCGAAGGCCCAGCCCAGGTTCTGCCGCACGACGCGCGCCGTGCGGCGCGCCAGCGCCACGCCTTCCGCCAGGCTGGAAAGATCCTCGCCCAGCAGGACGATGTCGCCCTGGTTGCGCGCCAGTTCCGTGCCGCCGCCCATGGCGACGGACACCTGGGCCTGGGCGAGCACCGGGGCGTCGTTCACCCCGTCTCCCGCCATCGCCACCACCGCGCCACCCGCCTGCAGGCGGGTGATGAAGTCGTGCTTGTCCCGCGGCGTCATGCCGCCATGCGCATCCGCGATGCCCAGGGCGCCGGCCACCTGCCGCACCGCCTCGGCGGAATCGCCCGAAAGCAGGCTGACGCGGCAGCCCATGCCCTGGAGTCGGTCCGCCAGCCCGGCCGCGCCGGGACGCACCTCGTCGCCAAGCCGGAATACGGCCAGCCAACCGCTATCGTCAGCCAGGGTCACGCCGGTGTCGCCCGCGGCGAGCAGCGTCTGCGCAGCGGCCGGCAGCGCTTGCCCGTGCAGCACCCCGGCGAAGGCCGGCCGGCCCAGGCGCAGGCGGCGGCCGTCGACTACCCCTTCCACGCCCTGGCCGGTGTGCGCCTGCAGCGCCTGCGGTGCGGGCAGCGCAGTCCCCTCCATCCCGTCCATTGCCTCGCGCAAGGCGCGGCCGATGGCATGCTCCGAGCCCTGCTCCAGCGCGGCCGCCAGGCGCAACGCCGCCTCCGCCGTCAGGCCGGCCAAGGGCAGTGTTTCCCGCAACCGCAGCCGCCCCCAGGTCAGCGTGCCGGTCTTGTCGAAGACGAAATGGTCGACGCGGGCCAGCGACTCGATGGCATGGCCGCGCGACACGAGGAGGCCGATGCGCGAGAAGGCACCGGTGGCCACCGCCAGCGCCGCCGGCGTGGCGAGCGACAGCGCGCAGGGACAGCTCACCACCAGCACCGAGACGAAGATCCACAAGGCGCGCGAAGGATCGATCTGGCTCCAGGCCAGGCCGGTGCCCAGCGCCAGCAGCAGCAGCGCGGCCACGAACCAGGCCGCCACGCGGTCGGCCAGCTGGACGAGGCGCGGCTTCTCGGTGATGGCCCGCTCCATCAGGCGCATGATCGAGGCCAGACGCGTCGCCTCGCCGACCTGCTCGACCCGAACCACGAGGGGACTGCGGATATTCACGGTGCCGCCGCTGAGCGGACTGCCGGCCAGCTTGGCGACCGGGCGGCTCTCGCCGGTGAGGAGCGACTCGTCGACCTCGCTTTCGCCGGTCAGCACCGCGCCGTCGGCCGGCACGGTCTGGCCGGGCGCCACCAGCACGCGGTCGCCCGGCCGGAGGTCGGCGACGGCCACCCGCTCCGTGGTCAGGTCGGGATAGGCGTCCAGCCGTTGGGCGAAGGCCGGCAGGGCCCGGCCGACGCGCTCGAGGGCGCGCACCGAGCGGTGCCGCGCCAGCATCTCGAGATAGCGGCCGCCCAGCAGCAGGAAGACGAACATCGTCACCGAGTCGAAATACACCTCTCCCGTTCCGGCCAGCGTCGCCCACACGCTGGCGGCGAAGGCGGTGCCGATCCCCAGCGCCACCGGCACATCCATGCCGACGCGCCCGAGGCGCAGGTCGCGCCAGGCGTTGCGGAAGAAGGGCGCGGCGGAGTACAGCACCACCGGCAGCGTCAGCACCAGGCCGGCCCAGCGCAGCAGGTCGCCGATGCCGGCACCCATCTCGCCCTCGCCCGCCACGTAGGCCGGCACGGCGTACATCATTACCTGCATCATGCCGAAACCGGCGACGAACAGGCGCCACAGGGCGGTGCGGCGTTCGCGCGCGGCCACCTCTTCAGCGCGGGCGGCATCGTAGGGATGGGCCTGGTAGCCGATCGCCGCCACCGCGGCGAGGATGCCGGAGAGGCGGATCTGCCGTTCGTCCCAGCGCACGCGGGCGCGCCGCGTGGCGTAGTTGATGTCCACCGCCGTGACGCCGGCCTGGCGCGTCAGGTGCCGCTCGTTGAGCCAGACGCAGGCGGCACAGGTAATGCCCTCGAGGATGAGCGAGGCCTCGCGCTCGTGCCCGGACAGCGGCCGCACGAAGCTCTTCTGCACTTCGGGATGGTCGAACAAAGTCAGTTCCCGCAGGACGGCGGGCAGCGCCTCGTGCGGTCGCTCCGGCAGCGCGTCGCGGTGGCGGTAGTAGTCGTCGAGGCCGTTGTCGACGATGGCCTGCGCCACCGCCTGGCAGCCGGCGCAGCACATCGCGCGCGGCGCGCCGTCGATGGTCGCGGCGAAGCGCGCGCCTTGCGGAATCGGCAGGCCGCAGTGGTAGCAGGATTGTTCGGCCGG
>JAWKYW010000016.1:0-65150 GCA_041396245.1 Rhodocyclaceae bacterium
GGCGAGTCGGTGAAAGTCGGCGCGCCGCTGGTGCAAGGCGCTTCTGTCAAGGCGAAGGTCCTCGCCCAGGGCCGGCACGAAGGTGAAAATCTTCAAGATGCGCCGGCGCAAGCATTACCAGAAGCACCAGGGCCATCGGCAGAACTACACGGAGATCCAGATCTCCGGCATCGCGGCCTAAGCAAGGAGCAGACACATGGCACATAAAAAGGCAGGCGGCAGCTCACGCAACGGCCGCGATTCGCAGTCCAAGCGCCTCGGCGTGAAACGCTACGGCGGCCAGCTGATCAACGCCGGCAGCATCATCGTGCGCCAGCGCGGCACGCAGTTTCACGCCGGCGACAACGTCGGCATGGGGCGCGACCACACGCTGTTCGCCAAGGTCACCGGCAAGGTCGAATTCGCCGTCAAGGGCGCCGAGAAGCGCAAGACAGTGAACATCGTCCCGGCCGCATAAGCAACCCGGTCGCCGCGACAAAAAGCCCTGCCGTCGCGGCAGGGCTTTTTTCATTTTCAAACCATTAACCACAGAGACACAGAGGCACAGAGAAAGATCAGAATATTGTTTTCCTCCGTGTCTCTGTGTCTCTGTGGTGAAAGGTTTTTCCTGTAATGAAGTTTTTCGATGAAGCCAAGATTGAGGTCATAGCCGGCGACGGCGGCAATGGCGCAGCCACTTTCCGGCGCGAGAAATACGTGCCGAAGGGCGGGCCGTCAGGCGGTGACGGCGGGCGCGGCGGCAGCATCTGGGCCGTTGCCGACCGCAACCTCAACACGCTCATCGATTTCCGCTACACGCGCATCTTCCGCGCCGAGCGCGGCGAAAACGGCATGAGCGCGGACTGCTACGGACGCGGCGGCGAGGACATGATCCTGCGCATGCCCGTCGGCACCGTCATCAGCGACCTCGAAACCGGCGAGGTGCTGGCCGACCTCGATCATGACGGCAAGAAGGCGCTCATTGCCCAAGGTGGCAAGGGCGGCCTCGGCAACATTCATTTCAAGTCCAGCACCAACCGCGCCCCCAAGCAATGCACGCCGGGCACACCGGGCGAGCGACGCGAACTCAAGATGGAGCTCAGGGTGCTGGCCGATGTCGGGCTGCTCGGCCTGCCAAACGCCGGGAAATCCACCTTCATCCGCGCCGTATCCTCGGCACGGCCGAAGGTCGCCGACTACCCCTTCACCACCCTGCATCCCAACCTCGGCGTGGTGCGCGTGGACGCCAACCGCAGCTTCGTCGTCGCCGACATTCCCGGCCTCATCGAGGGCGCGGCGGAGGGCGCCGGCCTCGGCCACCAGTTCCTGCGCCACCTGCAGCGCACCCACCTGCTGTTGCACATCGTGGACATCGCCCCCTTCGACCCGGGTGCCGATCCGCTGCGCGACGCCCGCGCCATCCTGGACGAGCTGAGGAAATACGATCCGGGCCTTTACGACAAGCCGCGCTGGCTGATCGCCAACAAGATCGACCTGCTGCCGGAAGACGAGCGCGCAGCGCGCCTCGCCCAGCTGGTCGCGGGCTACGGCCCGGTGGCCAGGCACTTCGCCATCTCCGCCAACGACGGCGCCGGCTGCCGTGAGCTGACTTTCGCTATCATGACGCACATCGAACGCGAGAAGGAACTGCGTAGGTCGGCCTTCAGGCCGATGACCGAAGGAAATCCCCGAGGGACAGCAGAGGCCGAAGTCGGGCTGAAGCCCGACCTACAGGACAACCATGAGACAAAGGATTAGCCAGGCGCGCCGACTGGTCGTCAAGGTCGGCAGCGCGCTGGTCACCAATAGCGGCGCCGGCCTGGCCCTCGATTATGTCGAGGAACTGGCGCGTCAGATCGCCGTCCTGCGCGCGGACGGCCGCGAGGTGCTGCTGGTCTCCAGCGGCGCCATCGCCGCCGGCATGCAGCGCCTCGGCTGGACGGCGCGCCCGCACGCCATGCACGAGCTGCAGGCGGCGGCGGCCGTCGGCCAGATGGGCCTGGCCCAGGCCTACGAAACATGCTTCTCGCAATACGAGCTGAAGACGGCCCAGATACTGCTCACCCACGAGGACCTCGCCGACCGCCTGCGCTACCTCAATGCCCGCTCAACCCTGACCACCCTGCTGGGCCTGGGCGTGGTGCCGATCATCAACGAGAACGACACGGTGGTCACCGACGAGATCAGGTTCGGCGACAACGACACCCTCGGCGCCCTGGTCGCCAACCTGGTGGAGGCCGAGGCACTGGTCATCCTCACCGACCAGGCCGGCCTGTTCACCGCCGACCCGCGCAAGGATCCCGCTGCCGTCCTGGTCGTCGAGCACCGTGCCGACGACCCGGCGCTGGAAGCCATGGCAGGCGGCGCCGGCAGCGGCATTTCCAAGGGCGGCATGATCACCAAGGTGAAGGCCGCCCAGCGGGCCGCTCGCAGCGGCGCCCATACCCTGATCGCCAGCGGCCGCGAGCCCGACGTCCTGCCGCGGCTGTCGCAAGGCGAAGCGCTCGGCACCCTCCTCGTCGCCTCCGCCACGCCGCTGGCGGCGCGCAAGCAGTGGCTGGCCGACCACCTGCAACTGGCCGGCAGCCTGATCCTCGACGCCGGCGCCGTGAAGGCGCTCGCCGCCGGAAAAAGCCTGCTGCCTGTCGGCGTCACTGCCGTGGAAGGGGAATTCGAGCGCGGCGCGGCGGTGGCCTGCCGCACGCTCGAGGGCCGCGAGGTCGCCCGCGGCCTGGTCAACTACGCGAGTCCGGAAGCACGCCGCATCGCACGCCGGCCCAGTTCGGAAATCGAGGCCCTCCTCGGCTACCTCGACGAGCCGGAGCTCATCCACCGGGACAACCTGGTTTTGCTCTGAAGGTGCGCCGCAAAAAACTGGAAAAACTGGGGACAGACCACGGTTTTCCGGTTCTCTACGCCCAGGCTAACCCTCGAACAGATCGCCCGATGACGGTTCGCCCTGCCTGCATGGCCGCCCCGATACGCCGGGGACCGCACGTCGTCCAAGCGCGGTAGCCACTTCATCTGCAAAACGTTTGTTGCCAAGCGCAAAGTTGCCATTGGTCGCGCGGCGGATCTGATCCGCCAGGCCGGGCTCGATCTCATGGCGAAATAGGTCCCGATAGGCTTCCTGTCTTTCCTGTTCCCGTCTGCCCAGCGCCGTGTAGATCGGATGTGCTTGAATCAGGCCATCAGGCTCACCTTGAGCATTCGCCCTGTAACTCGACCAGGGATACTCCGCCGGATGCGCCACCATGCCTGCCCGCACCGGATTCAACTCGATATAACGCGAACAGCCCAGCAAGTAAGCATCGTCCTGAACAATGCACGACCTGAATCGCCCTTCCCATAGCGTCCCGCTGCGTCGGTAGCGCCGATTGACATGCTGTACATAGCGCTGGCCCAACAGCTTCATCAGGCGTCCAGCGGCATTCGCCTCTTGCGGCGTCAGCAGCAAATGCACGTGATTCGTCATCAGCGCATAGGCGTGAATGGCGCAGCCGGCGTGCCGTGCGCACTGACTTAGCTGATCGAGGTAGTGACGGTAGTCGTCTTCCGAGAAGAAACAGGCCTGGCGATTGTTGCCGCGCTGGATGACATGGAGCGGAACACCGGGCAGGGTGATGCGGGCGCGGCGCGGCATGGGCGGGTGCTGACGGAATAATGATTCCGGCAGCATAACGGAAAACGGGAAACCGTGGTCTGTCCCCTATTTCCTGCCAGAACAGCGGAAAACAGGAAAACCGTGGTCTGTCCCCTATTTCTCCCTGACGGAATAATGATTCCGGCAGCATAACGGAAAACGGGAAATCGTGGTCTGTCCCCTATTTCCCCACAACCTAGCACATCAGTGTGCGATGGCAAGGCAGGGCGCAAAAAAAACGGCCGCCCGAAGGCGGCCGTTTCAGTCTTGCTAACTGCTAACTGACTCGGAGAGTCGATTAGAAGTTGTGGGCCATGCCGAAGTACCACATGCGGGAATCTTCCCCGGCGGCCGTTACACCACCGCGGGCGGCCGAGGCCGCAAACATGTCGTAGGAGCCAGCAGTGTTGTTGCTGACCTTGCTGTAGTACACGCCGGCCGAGGTACGCTTGGAGAATGCGTAATCGTAACCGAGCATCCACTGGGAACCAGCGCTGTTGCCGACGGTATTGCTGGCGTCGTTGGCGCGCGCGTAGTCAAAGTACACTTTGTGCGGGCCAAAGGCGTAGGTTGATGGGAATGTACCAGGCGCTGCGGCGAGGAAGTCACTGCACCGAGGTCGAGGCTGCTGCGGTCGAAGGCGAGACCGATGCTCAGGCCCATGCCGAAGACTGGTAGCTACCCCAGACGCGCGTGCTGGCGCTGGTCGCCGGCACCGGCGACACCGAAGCCTCCGGACTGGCATTCCAGTAGCTCAGGCCAGCCTTCCACGGGCCGTTGGCGTAGCGCACGGCACCACTCCATGCGTTGCCATCGCCGGGATCGCCGGCTGCGCGGTTGGTCGCGCCTTCGTTGCAAACGGAGTGGTAGAATACATCAGGCAGGCAGTGAAACCGTTCCAGTTCGGGCTATCCCACATGATCAGGTTGTTGAGTACGGGTGGACCTGCTGGACGGCCGCGCCGTTGACCTGACCCATAAGGCCGAAGCTGGTGATGTTCTCCAGGGCGCCGGCGCGCGTGCCAGCGTTGGTGCCTCCGGCAATTTCGGCGTAATGCACGTCCCAGCTGCCGATGGTGGACTTGCCCCAGGTCTTGCTCGCAGGCCGAGACCGGTGTTGCCACCGACCAGCCGGTTACGGCACCACCCGCACCAAAGTCATTCGCAAAGCGCGAGTCCAACTGGCCCCAAGCAGCAGGCCGCCGCCCAGATCTTCATTGACGTTGAAAATTATTCTGGAGGACTGGTCGCTGATGCCATTGTAGGCGTCCTGACCGCTAACGCCTCCACCGCTTAGTTTGTAATTCTGATAACCGACGGCGAAGCGGCCGGAAATCGTGACGTTGGTCTGCGCCAGGGCCGGCACGGCGATCAGGCCGGCGACTGCTGCAGCGATGAGTTTCTTTTGCATTGTGTGAATCTCCTCTTTGTTTGAGAGTCCGGCAGGTTGTCCTGGCGCCATGTGCACATCCGTACTGCGCCACCACCCCCCGCCTGCCTTGCTTCCCGCGAATCTGAGAAGTCGGGAGCCATTGTGCCCATCCCCTCAGGGGCGGGGCAAGGGAAAGGGGGCTTTTCGGAGAGAAACGGATGGAGGTTGTGGCTTTTTTGCAACAGGATGCCGAAGGAAGTGCTTCATCACGAGGACCGGAGGAAATCCCCGTGGGACAACAGCCGCAGTTGTCGGGCTGAAGCCCGACCTACGAAGAAGGAAGTTTGACGTACCCCGGTCATTCGCGTAGATTCTTACCGGTATTATTCTTACCGGGAGTTTGCCATGCGCATCACCAGCAAGGGACAGGTCACCATCCCGCAGGACATCCGCCGGCGCGCCGGGCTGGCGCCGGAGATGGAGGTGGAATTCGCCATCGAAAAGGACAAGGTCATCCTGCGCAAGGCGAAGGGCCAGAAAAGCCGCGGCGAACTGGCCGTCGAGCGCCTGCGGCGGGCACGCCCGAGAACCGCCCTCAGCACTGACGAAATTTTGGCATTGACCCGCGGCGAATGACGGCGCGCGTTCTGGTCGATTCGAACGTCCTGCTGGACGTCATCAAGGCCGATCCCGTCTGGGGCGCGTGGTCGGCACGGACGCTCGCCGATCAACTCGAACGCGGCGCGCTCGTCATCAATCCGATCGTCTATGCGGAGATCGCTTTCGATTTCGAGACGATCGAGGCGGTCGACGACCTGCTGCCGGCGTCCGATTACGACTATGCCGAGATCCCGCGCGAGGCGGCCTTTCTGGCGGCGCGCTGCCACGCGCAATACCGCACGGCCGGCGGCGCCCGCGCCATGATCCTGCCGGACTTCCTCATCGGCGCCCATGCCACGGTGGAACGCATGGCACTGCTGACGCGCGATGCGCGGCGCTACCGCAGCTATTTCCCCGGCCTCAGGCTGATCTGTCCGGAAGGCGTTTAACCTGAAAACCTCATTTGAACATCGGCCGCCCGCATGAAGTCCTCAGAAACCGGGGACACGGTTCTGGCAGACGTCCGGCTCCGGCCGACGATCATCGAATTCACTTCACGCCGAATTACATGTTATATTGCATTACCAGATTGACCGGAGGAGAGACCATGCGGAATTCGCATCATCAGGCACGGGAAAGTGTCAGCCGATACCGCGAGAAAATGCGCGCCCTGGGGTTCAGGCCGATTCAGATCTGGGTGCCGGATACCCGCTCGCCGAAATTCGCGGAGGAATGCCGGCGACAGTCCCTCCTGGTGTCGAATGACGCAGCCGAGCAGGCCATCCTCGGCGAACTGGATGCCGCCCTGGAGGATATCGAGGACTGGAAATGAGGCGCGGCGATCTGGTGACGGTCGCGCTGCAGGGCGATCTGGGCAAACCGCGCCCGGCTCTGGTGATTCAATCCGATCTCTTCAACGAAACGCACCCGAGCATGACGCTGGCGCCGCTGACGGGCGAGATCCGCAGTGCTCCGCTGTTCCGCATCACCGTCGAGCCTTCCACGGCAAACGGCTTGCGCGAGGTGTCGCAGGTCATGGTGGACAAGATCGTCTCGGTCAGGCGCGATAAGCTCGGGCAGCCTTTCGGACGCCTCGAGGACGAAAACCTCCTGCGCGTGAATCGCGCTCTGGCGGTCTGGGTAGGCCTGGCGTAAAACCGGCGAAAATCGGGGGCAGACCACGGTTTTCGGATTTTCGGTTTTGGAGGTGGGGAAATGGAACGTACGCCGACGATCACGCTCCGTTCGGATGGCTGGTCGGCCCTGCGCGAGGCGGCGCTGGCCGGATTCGCCTCAAACCGCTACGCAGGCGAATACCTGAATGCAACACGCGGGGATACGGGAAAAGGCAGATTCCAGGGCCTATCGAGACGAAGCTTCGATCCGATCGATGAACGCGGCCACGCTTTCGACGTAGTAGCGGTAATCTTCCAGACAGGGCCGAATGGCGCCGCAGACGATGCGGCGGTCGGCATCGTTGTAGTCATGCACCAGAATGTTCCGCAGGGAGGCGCTCCGGGCGATGCGCTCCGCGAAATCCTTCGGGTACACCCCCGGATCGGCCAGGCGCAGGAACGTCTCGCGATAGGTCAGGCGGGCCGTCCTCGGCTCCGTACCCTTGCCCAGCTCGGCAATCAGGTGCTCGTTGATATCGATGGCACGCATGACGATCCGTTCGATCAGCCGCTCAATAGCGGCCAGTTTGACGAAATCGGCGGTGATCGCCTCCCAGGTCTCTTCCTTGTAATGCAGCAGCCGGCCGAGATCCTCGGCGATGAGCTGGAGCTTGCGCCGGACGAATTCAGGCCGCAGCATGCAGTTGCTCCCGGATCCAGTCCATGCGCTTGCGAAACAGGGCGGCTTCGACGCGGCGCAGATCGGCGGAGTCAACGAAATCCTTCCAGGCGAAAGCGCGGTATTCGAGGAACGCAATCGGGTCGCCATAGAGCAGCTTGCCTTCGCGCATGATCTCCCAGCGGAAAAGGGGGTCGGCGTCGGACAGGAAAACCGTGTCGAGTGCGAATTCCGGGAATACCTCGCCCAGCGCACTCAGGCAATCGGACAGGCGCGCCCAGCCGCGCGGGCCGGGAAGGGACAGGGCCAGGTCGAGATCGCTGTCCGGGCGCGGCTCATGGGACGCGCCGGCACGGGAGCCATAGGCCACGAGCAGGGTCAGCCCCAGTCGTTCGCAGGCGGCTTCGAGTCGCTTCGCATCGTACGCCAGGGCGGTCATGCGGATGATCCTTTCGCGCCGCAGTCTATCGCGCAGGATGGCCGCCAGCAAGCCGGCTATTCACGGCCGAACAGGCGGGCCAGCGCCTCGCCCGGATCGGGCGCGCGCATGAAGGCTTCGCCGACGAGGAAGGCGTTCACGCCGTGGCCGCGCATGAGTGAAACGTCGGCAGGCGCGAGGATGCCCGACTCGGTGACGACAATGCGCTCCGACGGGATGCGCGCCAGCAGGTCGAGGGTCGTCTGCAGGGAAACCCCGAAACTGCGCAGGTTGCGGTTGTTGATGCCGATGAGCGGCGTCTTCAGTTGCAGGGCGAGGTCGAGTTCGGCGGCGTCGTGCACCTCGACCAGCACGGCCATGCCCAGTTCATGAGCGAGGGCTTCGAGCCCCTGCAACTGCGCCACCGCGTCCCGTAGGTCGGCCTTCAGGCCGACTTGGGCGGCCGCAGTCCCACGGGAATTTCCGTCGGCTGTCGGGCTGAAGCCCGACCTACAAAGGTTTCCGCAGAATGCCGCGACGATGAGCAGGATGCAGTCGGCGCCCATGGCGCGCGCCTCGACCACCTGGTAGGCATCGACGATGAAATCCTTGCGCAGCACCGGCAGCGCACAGGCGGCGCGCGCCTCGATCAGGTAGTCCGGCGCGCCCTGGAAGAACTGGCGATCGGTCAGCACCGACAGGCAGGCGGCGCCGTGGGCGGCGTAGGACGCGGCGATCTCGCCGGGGCGGAAATCCTCACGGATGACGCCCTTCGAGGGGCTGGCGCGCTTGATCTCGGCGATGACCGCCGTGCCGCCGCGACTGACTTTGGCGCCGATTTTTTCCCGAATCGCGCCAACGAAGTCGCGCGGCGGCGGCTGCGCCTCGGCTTCGGCGCGCAGGGCCGTCAGCGGCTTCGCCGCCCGCGCGGCGGCGACTTCCTCGCGCTTGACGGCGAGGATCTTCTGCAGGATGTCGGACATAAAAACCCTTAACCACAGAGGCACAGAGACACAGAGAAGAACAAGAAGAGCATTTTTTCGCCTTTCTCGGTGCCTCTGTGTCTCTGTGGTGAATGGTCCTGTTTCAAGCCGCAAAGCAGCGCGTAAGGTTCACGAACTCGTCGAGCTTGGCGCGCGCGGCGCCGCTGGCGATGGCCTCGCGCGCGCGGGCGATGCCGTCGCCGACCGAGCCGGCGAGATTGGCCGTGTACAGCGCGGCGCCGGCGTTCAGGGTAACGATCTCGCGCGGCGTGCCGGGGGTGTTGGCGAGCGCTTCCAGCAGCATGGCCTTCGACTCGGCGGCATCGGCGACGCGGAGCCCCCGGTTGGAGACCATCTGCAGGCCGTAGTCCTCCGGGTGGATCTCGTACTCGGTGATCTCGCCGTTCTTCAGTTCGCCGACCAGGGTCGCTGCGCCGAGCGAGATCTCGTCCATGCCGTCCTTGCCCCAGACCACCATGACATGGTCGGCGCCGAGCTGCTGCATGACGCGCACCTGGATGCCGACGAGGTCGGGATGGAAGACGCCCATCAGGGTGTTGGGCGCGCCGGCCGGATTGGTGAGCGGGCCGAGGATGTTGAAGATGGTGCGCACGCCCATCTCGCGCCGCACCGGGGCGACGTTCTTCATGGCCGGATGGTGGTTGGGCGCGAACATGAAGCCCATGCCGGTGGCCTGGATGCACTCGGCCACCTGCGGCGCCGTCAGGTCGATGCGGGCGCCGAGGGCCTCGAGCACGTCGGCCGAGCCGGATTTCGAGGAGACGCTGCGGTTGCCGTGCTTGGCCACCGTGGCGCCGGCGGCGGCGGCGACGAAGGCCGAGGCGGTGGAGATGTTGAAGGTGTGGGCCGAGTCGCCACCGGTGCCGACGATGTCGACGAAGTTGGGGTTGTGCGGCGCATCGACGCGGGTGCACAGCTCGCGCATGACCTGCGCCGCGGCGGAGATCTCGCCGATGGTCTCCTTCTTCACGCGCAGGCCGGTGAGGATGGCGGCGACCATCAGCGGCGTGATCCCGCCGCCCATGATCTGCCGCATCAGGTGCAGCATCTCGTCGTGAAAGATCTCGCGGTGCTCGATGGTGCGCTGCAGAGCTTCCTGTGGGGTGATCATGTTTATGCTCCAGAAAATAACCGCTCTTGACGCAAAGGGCGCAAAGACGCAAAGAGCGCAAAGAAAAGCGAAATGAAAACCCTTGTCTTCTTTGCGTCCTTTGCGACTTTGCGTTCTTTGCGTTCTTTGCGTTGAATGAGGTTTGGTTTCATGTTTCCAAAAAGTTCCTCAATAAACGGTGGCCGTGCTCGCTGCGGATGGATTCGGGGTGGAACTGCACGCCCTCTGCACAGCAATGCGCCGCGAACTCGCGGTGGCGCACGCCCATGATCTCGCCATCGTCGGTCCACGCCGTCACTTCCAGGCAGGCCGGCAGCGAGGCGCGCGCGATGGCGAGCGAGTGGTAGCGCGTGGCGGTGAAGGGATCGGGCAGGCCGCGGAAGACACCCTTGTCGAGGTGATGCACGGGCGAGGTCTTGCCGTGCATGAGTTGTTTGGCATGCACGATCCTGCCGCCGAAGGCCGCGCCGATGCTCTGGTGGCCGAGGCAGACGCCGAGCAGCGGAATCCTGCCGGCGAAGGCCTGGATCGCCGCCACCGAGATGCCGGCCTCGGCCGGCGAACAGGGGCCGGGGGAGATGACAATGCGGTCGGGCGCAAGCTGCGCGATGCCCTCGACGGTAATCTCGTCGTTGCGGAAGACGCGCACCTCTTCGTCCAGCTCGCCGAAATACTGTACGAGGTTCCAGGTGAAGGAATCGTAGTTGTCGATCATCAGGAGCATGGCTAGAACCCTTCACCACAGAGGCACAGAGACACAGAGAAAAGCATCATGACTTCATCCTCCTGATGCCGTCCTTGAGTACGGGAACGTTGAAATTCAATAGCAGTCCCGTTGCAATGCCACTCAGGCGCAAATAGGTTAGCAGTTGGGCTTCATGCACAGGCAGAAGACGCTCAACTGCCTTGATCTCGACAACCACCGCATCATCAACAACCAGATCGAGCCGGTAACCCGCGTCAGCACGGTGTTCCTTGTAGAAAACCGGTAATTCCACCTGGCTTTTGAATCTGACATCCCTTAGCCCGAGTTCAATGCACAGGCACTCCTCATAGGCGGATTCCAGCAAACCCGGACCCAGTGCCCTATGAACCTCGATAGCGGCACCGATGATCAGCTCAGTCAGAGCATCCCTCTGTGTCTCTGTGTCTCTGTGGTTCATGGTTTTCAATCCAGCCGCGTATCGAGGCCGCGCTCGGCCATCTCGGCGGCGCGCAGCTGGGCGAGGGCCTTGCTCTGCGTTTCCTGCCATTCGGCGGCCGGGTCGGAGTCGGCGACAATGCCGGCGCCGGCCTGGACGTGGATGCGGCCGTCCTTGATCACGGCGGTGCGGATGGCGATGGCGAGGTCCATGTCGCCATGAAAGCCGAGGTAGCCCACCGCGCCGGCGTAGATGCCGCGCTTGACCGGCTCCAGCTCGTCGATGATCTCCATCGCCCGCACCTTCGGGGCGCCGGACACCGTGCCGGCCGGGAAGGTGGCGCGCAGCACGGCCAGGGCGTCGAGTTCCGGCTTCAGTGTCCCTTCCACGTTGGAGACGATGTGCATCACGTGCGAGTAGCGCTCGATGACGAACTGCTCGGTCACACGGACCGAGCCGGTCTGCGCGACGCGGCCGACGTCGTTGCGGCCGAGGTCGAGCAGCATCAGGTGCTCGGCGCGTTCCTTCTCGTCGGCCAGCAACTCGGCGGCGAGGGCCTCGTCCTCCTCGACGGTTCTGCCGCGCTTGCGCGTGCCGGCGATCGGCCGCAGCGTGACGTTGCCGTCCTCCAGCCGCACGAGGATCTCGGGCGAGGCGCCGACGACGTGGAAATCCTCGAAGTCGAAGTAGAACATGTAGGGCGAGGGGTTGAGGGTGCGCAGGGCGCGGTAGAGCGCCAGCGGCGTCGCGGCGAAGGGCTTGGACATGCGCTGCGAGAGCACCACCTGCATGATGTCGCCGTCGACGATGTACTGCTTGGCGCGGGCGACGGCCTGCTTGAAGGCTTCCTCGCCGAAGGCGGAAGCGGCCGCCTGCGGCGCGGCGGGTATTTCCGCCGGAATCGCCACCGGCTCGCGCAGCCGCGCCAGCAGTTCCTTCAGCCGTGCCTGGGCGCGCTTGAAGGCGCCCGGCACGCCGGGCTCGGCGTACACCACCAGGGTGAGCTTGCCGGAGAGGTTGTCGACCACGGCGATCTCTTCCGACAGCAGCAGCAGGATGTCGGGCGTGCCGAGGTCATCCCGCTTCTGCGTCCCGGACAGCTTCGGCTCGATGTAGCGCACCGTGTCGTAGCCGAAGCAGCCGACCAGTCCGCCGCAGAAGCGCGGCAGGCCGGCGCGCGGCGCCAGCCTGAAGCGCGCCATGTACTCGCCGACGAAGGCCAGCGGATCGCAATCCTCGCGCTGCTCGGCGATGCGGTGGCCGGTCAGCACCATGACCTTGCGGCCGTAGGCGGCGATGCGGGTCGGCGCCGACAGGCCGATGAAGGAATAGCGGCCGAAGCGTTCGCCGCCCTGGACGGATTCGAGCAGGTAGGTCCACGGGCTGTCGGCCAGCTTGAGGTATATGGAAAGGGGGGTGTCGAGGTCGGCGAAGGTTTCCAGGGTCACCGGAATGCGGTTGTAGCCCTGGGCGGCCAGCGCGTTGAATTCGGCTTCGGTCATTGTGACTCCACTGCTTGAAACTTGAGAAACACGGGCGCCAACAACACACCCGCCGCTTGCGACGATCAGTCAGGCAAGCGACGCCAGGGCCAGGCCTCCCCGCCTACGGCGAATTTCCTCACGAGTTTCAAGTTCATGTAGAGCACGATGTCTTCTGTTTTCGTAGGTCGGCCTTCAGGCCGACTTTGGCTGCTGCTGTCGGGCTGAAGCCCGACCTACGAGGCAGCAATCAGGCTCGCCGCCTCTTCGAGGGTGCCCACTATAGCATCGGCGCCGAGATCGCGCACGTCCTCGCCCTCGCTGTAGCCGTAGGGCACGCAGTAGACCGGGCAGCCGGCGGCGCGCGCGCCGGCGACGTCGTTGCGCGAATCGCCGACGACCAGCGCCTCGGCGGGGGCGATGCCGAAGCGCTCGCAGAGATGCAGGAAGGGCAGCGGATGCGGTTTCTTTTCGGCCAGGGTGTCGCCGCTCACCGTCATGTCGAGCAGGGCGGCCAGCCCGGTGGCGACGAGCAGCGGCTCGGTGAAGGCGCCGGCCTTGTTGGTGACGCAGGCGGTCTTCAGGCCCGCTGCGCGCATCGCGCGAAGGCCCTCCAGCACGCCTGGGTAGATGCGGGTGTTGCGGCCATTCACGGCGGCGTAGTGGCGCTTGAATACCGCCAGCGCCGCGCGCGCCTCAGGGGCATCCGATTCACCCGGATTGCCGAGGCAGCGACCGACGAGGTTGGGAATGCCCTTGCCGACGAAATCACGAATGGTGTCGACCGGCAAAGTCAGCCGCCCCAGCTCGGCGAGCATAGCGTTGGCCGCGTCGGCAAGGTCGGGAACGGTGTCGAGCAGCGTGCCGTCGAGGTCGATGAGGACGGCTTTGATGGGCATATGGGAACCTCTTTCAACGCAAAGGGCGCAAAGACGCAAAGATCGCAAAGAGAAACAAAATCAACATGTATTTCTTTGCGTCCTTTGCGTCTTTGCGATCTTTGCGTTGGAGGCGGTTTATGCCTTCGCCAGTTCGGCGCGCAGGGCGGCGATGATGGTGTCGTAGCGGTTGGGGTCGCCGTCCTGGCCGGCGCCGAAGACGGCCGAGCCGGCGACGAAGGTGTCGACGCCGGCCTGCGCCACTTCCCGGATGTTGGCCGGGCCGACGCCGCCGTCGATCTCGAGGCTGACGTCGAGGCCGCGCGCGTCGATCATGCGGCGCACCTGGCGCGCCTTGTCGAGGACGTGGGGGATGAACTTCTGCCCGCCGAAGCCGGGGTTGACGCTCATCAGCAGCACCATGTCGAGCTTGTCGAGGGTCCATTCCAGCACGTCGAGGGGTGTGGCCGGATTGAACACCAGGCCGGGCTTGCAGCCGGATTCGCGGATCAGGCCGAGGGTGCGGTCGATGTGCTCGGAGGCCTCCGGGTGGAAGGTGATGAACGTGGCGCCGGCCTTGGCGAAGTCGGGAATGATGCGGTCGACCGGCTTGACCATCAGGTGCACGTCGATGGGGGCGGTGACGCCGTGCTTGCGCAGGGCCTCGCAGACCAGCGGGCCGATGGTCAGGTTGGGCACGTAGTGGTTGTCCATGACGTCGAAGTGCACGATGTCGGCGCCGGACTTCAGGACGTTGTCCACCTCCTCGCCCAGCCTGGCGAAGTTGGCGGAAAGAATGCTCGGTGCGATGCGGTAGGTCATGGCGGTTCCCCTTTTGACCCTATGATTCTAAACGGATTCGCACGCCCCGCCGGCTAAAAGAAATTATGGCAGCCATAAGCCGGCGCCCCGCCTCGCCCCTATAATGGCCGCATGGCGGAGAGCAAGAAATACGAGATCGGCGTCACGGCGGAAACCCACTATCTGGCCGACCAGTCCGACCCGCAGGAGGGGCGCTACGTCTTCGCCTACAGCATCACCCTCCTCAACACCGGCACCGTCGCCGCCCAGCTCATCTCCCGCCACTGGATCATCCGCGATGCCGAGGATCACGTGCAGGAAGTGCGCGGCCTCGGCGTGGTCGGCCACCAGCCCCTGCTCAAGCCGGGCGAGCGCTTCGAATACACCAGCGGCTGCGTCCTCACCACCCCGGTCGGCACCATGCGCGGCAGCTACCAGATGGCGGCGGAGGACGGCACGCAGTTCGAGGCGCCGATCGCCGAGTTCACCCTGGCGATGCCGCGCGTGCTGCACTGATCCTGTCAGTGCCGGCTTGCGCCATCAGCTGCGGTAATCCGCGTTGATCCTGACGTAGTCGTATGAGAAGTCGCAGGTCCACACCGTGGCCCGGGCGCCGCCGCGGGCGAGGTCGATGCGTACGGCGATCTCGGCCTGCTGCATAACGCGGGCGCCGTCCTCCTCGCGGTAGCTGGCCGCCCGGCCGCCGTTTTCCGATACCAATACTTCGTCGAGCCAGAGTCTCACGCGCGCCACGTCGAGATCATTGACGCCGGCGTTGCCGATGGCGGCGAGGATGCGGCCGAGGTTGGGGTCGGAGGCGAAGAAGGCGGTCTTCACCAGCGGCGAATGGGCGATGGCGTAGCCGACGGCCCTGCATTCCGCGGCATCGCGGCCGCCGCGCACGTCGATGGTCATGAACTTGGTGGCGCCCTCGCCGTCGCGCACGATGGCCCGGGCCAGTTCCGCCGCCACGGCGGTGACGGTTTCCTTGAGCGCGGCATAGTCGGCCGAGGCGGCCTCGGCAATCATGGCGTTGCCGGCCCGGCCCGAGGCGACCAGCACGAAGGAATCGTTGGTCGAGGTGTCGCCATCCACCGTGATGCAGTTGAAGGAGGCGTCGGCCGCCTCGCGCACCAGGCGCTCGAGCAGCGGCTGCGCAATGGCGGCATCGGTGGCGACGAAGCCGAGCATGGTGGCCATGTTGGGGCGGATCATGCCGGCGCCCTTGGCGATGCCGGTGACGGTGACCGCCGTGCCGCCGAGGCTGACTTTTCGGGAAACCGCCTTGGGCACGGTGTCGGTGGTCATGATGGCTTCCGCCGCCGCCGCCCAGTTGTCCTCGCACAGATCGGCCGTGCAGGCCGGCAGGCCGGCCTCGATGCGCCCGACCGGCAGCGGCTCCATGATGACGCCGGTGGAAAACGGCAGCACCTGCCAGGGCGCGCAGCCGAGCTGTCGCGCCGCCGCTTCGCAGGTCTGGCGTGCGGCCCGCAGGCCGGGCTCGCCGGTGCCGGCGTTGGCGATGCCGGTGTTGACGACCAGCGCGCGGATGCCGCCGGCCTGCACTGCGGCCGCCAGGTGCTCGCGGCAGACCAGCACCGGCGCGGCGCAGAAGCGGTTCTGCGTGAACACGCCGGCGACGGTGGCGCCTGCGTCGAGGCGGATCAGCAGCAGGTCGCGACGGTTGGCCTTGCGGATGCCGGCTTGGGCGATGCCGAGGGCGACGCCGGCGACGGGATGGAGGCTTTCGGCGGCGGGCGGATTCAGGTTGACGGGCATGGGCGGGACGTTTCGCGGGTTGGGCCGATGCGCATGATAGGGCGAATTTACTGCGGAATGAAGCGCACCGCGTCGTGGGCCCCGTAGCATTCGGCGATCGCAGCCGCTTCGCCGGCGTTCTTCAGGGCGGCTTCGGCGACCTCCCCGGCCGGCGCCTGCAGGAAATCCGCGGCTTCCTGCAGGCAGGCGCGGGCGCGCTCGCCGTGCCAGCCGCCTTCGGAATCCTCGGCCAGCCGCGCGGCCAGGACCACGGCCTGTTCGCGCGAGCGCTTGGAGTGGCCGCCCGCGAGCACGCTCAGCAGGAGCGGACTGACCCGCCAGTCGCGCGCCAGGGCGGCGGTCAGTTGCGGCAGGCGGAAACCGAGCAGGGATTGCTCGGCCTCGCCGGAAGAGTGCGGATCGCGGCGCAGGGCTTCGTCGAGGGCGTCGCCGTCCTCGCCGGCCAGGCACCAGAAGGCCATCTCGCCGAAACGGCAGAGCAGCGCGGCAATGAAGACTTCCTCAGGCTGGGGGTCGTGCCGCCGCGCCGCCAGCCAGCGCGCCTGCACGGCGGCATGGCAGGCACGGGCCATCTCGCGCAGCACCCGCTCCCGCACCGGCCCGCGCAGCAGGGTGTCGACGAAGGCCACCGTGAGGGCGACCTGACGCACCATGTCGAAGCCGAGCATCACCACCGCCCGGCTGACGGTGGTGATCTGGGCGCCGGAAGTATTGAAAATGACGCTGTTAGCGATGCGCAGCAGCTTGGCGGTCATGCCGGGATCGCGCAGGATGGCGTCGGCCAGCTGGGACACCGCCGCCTTGTCGCTTTCGGTCAGTTCGCGGATCTGCTCGGCGGTGCGGCCGAAGATCGGCAGCTCCCGCTCGCGGATGCGGTCCAGCCAGGGGTCGAGGCCGCGAAGGGGGCGGCTTTCCTGCGTCATCGGTCCTGCGTCATCTGCGGAGCGCGGCAGGGGATCAGTTGAGCTTGCCGTGGCAGTGCTTGTATTTCTTGCCGGATCCGCAGGGACAGGGATCGTTGCGACCGATCTTCTGCGTCTGGCGCACCAGGGGCTGGTCCGGCTTCGCCGGCCCGGCCGGGGCGCCGAGCGCCTCGTCGTCCCACAGGGACTTCCTCTGGTCGTAGTCGGCGTGGTGGTACTGCACGTTCTCGACCGCGGCGTGCGGCTCGCTCTGTTCGACCTGCTCCTGGGAGCGGATCTCGACGGTCATCAGCAGCTGGGTGACCTCGTTGCGGATCGCCTGCAGCAGGCCCTCGAACAGCTCGAAGGCCTCGCGCTTGTACTCCTGCTTCGGGTTCTTCTGGGCGTAGCCGCGCAGGTGGATGCCCTGGCGCAGGTGGTCGAGCGCCGCCAGGTGCTCGCGCCAGTGCGTGTCGAGGCTTTGCAGCATCATGTTGCGCTCGAAGTGGTGGAAGGCTTCCGCCCCCACCAGCTCGACCTTGGCGGCGTAGCGCCGGTCGGCCTCGTCGAGGATGCGGCGGACGATGTCGTCGTCCGTCAGGTTGGGCTCCGCCCTGAGCCACTCGCCGATCGGCAGCGGCAACTGGTAATCGGCGGCCAGCGCGGCTTCGGCGCCGGCGATGTCCCACTGCTCCTCGACGCTGTCGACCGGGACGTAGATGCGGAAGGTGTCGTGCAGCACGCCCTGGCGCATCGCCGTGACGGTTTCGGAGATGTCGTCCGTCTCGAGCAGTTCGTTCCTCTGCTGGTAGATGACCTTGCGCTGGTCGTTGGAGACGTCGTCGTATTCCAGCAGCTGCTTCCTGATGTCGAAGTTGCGCTGCTCGACCTTGCGCTGGGCGGACTCGAGCGAGCGCGTCACCAGCGGGTGCTCGATGGCCTCGCCCTCGGGCATCTTCAGGCGCACCATGATGGCGTTGAGCCGTTCGCCGGCGAAGATGCGCAGCAGCGGGTCTTCCAGCGACAGGTAGAAGCGGCTGGAGCCGGGGTCGCCCTGGCGGCCGGCACGGCCGCGCAGCTGGTTGTCGATGCGGCGCGACTCGTGCCGCTCGGAACCGATGATGTGCAGGCCGCCGGCCTTCACCACCTGGTCATGCAGGGCCTGCCATTCGTCGTGCAGCCGGGCGATGCGCGGCTCCCGCTCGGCCTCGGTCATCTCGCCCTCGGCGAGCAGGGCCTCGACCTGCTTTTCGACGTTGCCGCCGAGCACGATGTCGGTGCCGCGGCCGGCCATGTTGGTGGCGATGGTGATCATGCCGGGCCGGCCGGCCTGGGCGACGATGAGCGCCTCCCTGGCGTGCTGCTTGGCATTGAGGACCTGGTGCGGCAGCTTCTCCTGTTCGAGCATGCCGGCGAGCAGCTCGGAGTTCTCGATGGAGGTGGTGCCGACCAGCACCGGCTGGCCGCGCCGGTGGCAGTCGCGGATGTCGGCGATGATGGCCTGGAACTTCTCCGGCGCGGTGCGATAGACCTGGTCCATGCGGTCGTCGCGGATCATCGGCTGGTTGGTCGGAATGACCACCGTCTCGAGGCCGTAGATCTGCTGGAACTCGTAGGCCTCGGTATCGGCCGTGCCGGTCATGCCCGACAGCTTGCCGTACATGCGGAAGTAGTTCTGGAAGGTGATCGAGGCGAGCGTCTGGTTCTCGTGCTGGATCGGCACTCCCTCCTTCGCCTCCACCGCCTGGTGCAGGCCCTCCGACCAGCGCCGGCCCGGCATGAGACGGCCGGTGAACTCGTCGACGATGACGATCTCGCCGTTTTGCGAAACGTAGTGCTGGTCGCGGTGGAACAGGCTGTGGGCGCGCAAGGCGGCGTACAGGTGGTGCATGAGCAGGATGTTGGCCGGCTCGTAGAGGCTGCCGCCCTCGGGCAGCAGGCCCAGGCGGGCGAGGATCTCCTCGGCGTGCTCGTGCCCGGTTTCCGAGAGCAGCACCGTGTGCGCCTTCTCGTCCACCCAGTAGTCGCCTTCGCCCTGCTCCTCCTTCTGTCGGGTCAGCAGCGGCGCCACCTGGTTCATGCGGACGTAGAGTTCGGTATGGTCCTCGGCCTGGCCGGAGATGATCAGGGGCGTCCTCGCCTCGTCGATGAGGATCGAGTCGACCTCGTCGACGATGGCGTAGCCGAGCTGCTTCTGCACCCGGTCCCTGGCGGCGTAGACCATGTTGTCGCGCAGGTAGTCGAAGCCGAATTCGTTGTTGGTGCCGTAGGTGATGTCGGCGGCATAGGCGGCCTGCTTCTCCTCGTGCGACATCTGCGAGAGGTTCACCCCGACCGTCATGCCGAGGAAGCGGTAGAGCCTGCCCATCCACTCGGCGTCGCGGCTGGCCAGGTAGTCGTTCACGGTGACGACGTGCACCCCCTTGCCGGACAGCGCGTTGAGATAGGCCGGCAGGGTGGCGACCAGGGTCTTGCCTTCGCCGGTGCGCATCTCGGCGATCTTGCCGTCATGCAGCACCATGCCGCCGATCAGCTGGACGTCGAAGTGGCGCATGCCGAGGGCGCGCCTGCCTGCCTCGCGCACCACGGCGAAGGCTTCGGGCAGGAGTTCGTCGAGGTCGGCACCGGCCGCCAGCTGCTGCCGGAAGGCCTCGGTCTTGCCGCGCAGCTGCTCGTCCGTCAGGCCGCTGAGGGCCGGCTCGTGCGCATTGATGGCGCGCACCCTTTTGGTGTACTCGCGGATCAGCCGGTCGTTGCGGCTGCCGAAAACTTTCTTGAGAAGGCCGGAAATCATGCGGAAACGCGGCTGGGTGCCTGGATGCGTAAAAGGGAGGGATTTTAGCATGCCGCCCTCCGCCGAGCGGCGCCGGCGGAGGGGAGTCGGCCATCAGGCCGATGACCGAAGGAAGTGCAGAGCCCTGCGGGACGGGGGGGGATGCGCGGGCCGAAGCCCGACCTACCTGCGACGGTTGGCGGCGAGCTTCTGCTGCCTGGCGTTCTTGAGGAAGCGGTTGGGGTTCTGCGCGGCGCCCTTGTAGCGTACCTCGAAATGCAGGTGCGGCCCCGTGGAGCGGCCGGTCGAACCGACTTCGGCGATGGCCTGGCCACGCTTGACCAGGGCGCCCTCCCTGACCAGCAGCCTGGAGGCGTGGGCATAGCGGGTGACGAGGTCGTTGCCGTGGTCGACCTCGACCATGTTTCCGTAGGCCGCATGGCGCTGCGCGGTGACGACGATGCCGGCCGCCGCGGCGACGATGGGGGTGCCGGACGGGGCGATGAAATCGATGCCCTCATGCATGGCCTGTTCGCCGGTAAAGGGGTCGACGCGCCAGCCGAAGCCGGAGGCGTTCCATTGCGCCGCGACCGGCAGGGCGGTCGGCAGCTGGTTCCGCTTCACCCGCTCATCCATCAGCTCGGATTCGATCAGGCCCAGGTAGTCGCCCTTCGATTCCAGCTGCCGGGATAGCTGGTCGATCTGGCGTTGCAGGTCTGCGGCTGTCAGCGGCTTGGCCGGTCCGATCAGGGGGCCGCCCTGACCCGACGCATCCAGCGGCTTGGTCGGCCCGATCAGGGGGCCGCCCTGACCCGATGCATCCAGTGTCTTGGTGCTGGGCGGCTGGAGGCCCGAGAGCTGGCCAAGGCGCTCGCCGAGCGTATCGAGGCGAATCAGCTGCGCCTGCAACTGGCCGACGCGCACCGCCATGGCGTTGATGTTCTCGCGCAGGAAGTCCTGCGTCTTGCGGGTCTCCTGCTCGCGCACGTTCACCAGCAGGCTTTGCAGGAAAGGCAGGCGCACTTCCGCCGCATGACGCACCGTGACATACGAGAACAGCAGCGACACGGCCAGCACCGTGAGGGCGAGTCCGGCCAGGGCCAGCACCACATGGCGCGCCGTGACGGTCAGGGTCCTGGCGGTTGCCATGCGGTCGGAGACGAGAATAATATGCACGTCGTCCCTCCAAAAAGATCTCAAATGGCAGCGCGTTCCATCGACGCTTACCTGGATTCCGCCGGCGGCCTGGCGCGCTTGTCCGCGCATGCCGGGCGGCTGGTCAAACTGCAGCGCGTTTTCGAAAGGATCGCGCCGTCCCATCTGGCCGCATCGAGCCGAGTGGCCAATTTCAAGCTGGGGAAGGTTGTTATCCACGCCGACTCCGGCGCGATCGCCGCAAAGCTGAGACAGATGCTGCCGAGCCTCGTGGACGAATTTTCTTTTGAGGGCGCCGAGGTTACCGAAATACAGGTAAAAGTGCAACCCGGTGGTGTTGCGCCGCAGCATAAAAAGAGGGTGGTCGCCCCCACTGTCGGATCGTCGGCCAAGACGGGTTTGACTCGCCTGGCGGAGGAATTGCCGGCGGATTCGCCGCTGAAGGAAGCGGTGGAGCGGCTGGTGAAACGATCGCGCTGATTGCTTCTCGCGGGACGGCCTTCAGGCCGTCAACGGTCGCCCTAGTCGGCCTGAAGGCCGACCTACAGGACGATCACCCGCTCGAGGAACATCAACGACAGGACGACCAGCGCGAACAGCACGGCGTATTTGGTCACCTGCCAGGACAGGCGGAGATAACGCCGGTCGCGGGTAAACAGGAAGGCAACGATGCCGGCGGCGATGGTAATGGCCACCAGGACACCTGCCACCCTTAACAGCAGCATGGACGCTACGCCGGCTGGGCGAACAGCCGGGCGACCGAAGCGGGGGCCTCCTCGATGCGCTCGAAGCTCACCATTTCCCAGGCCGTGGCGTCGGCCAGCAGGGCGCGCAACAGCCTGTTGTTGAGGGCATGGCCGGACTTGTGGGCGGAAAAGGCGCCGAGCAGGGGGTGGCCGAGCAGGTAGAGGTCGCCCACGGCGTCGAGCACCTTGTGCTTGACGAACTCGTCGCCGTAGCGCAGGCCGTCGGCATTGAGCACGCGGTATTCGTCCATCACGATGGCGTTATCGAGGCTGCCGCCGAGCGCCAGGCCCTGCGAGCGCATGGTTTCCACGTCCTGCATGAAGCCGAAAGTGCGGGCGCGGGCAACTTCGCGGACATAGGAATGTTCGGCGAAGTCCACCGTCACGCTCGGCTTCGACTTGTCGAACACCGGATGGCTGAAGACGATGGAGAAGGTCAGGCGGAAGCCGTCGTAGGGCGTCAGTTCCGCCCACTTGTCGCCCTCCTCGACGCGGACCGGCTTCTTGACGCGGATGAATTTCTTGGCGGCCTTCTGTTCCTCGATCCCGGCCGACTGGATAAGGAAGACGAAGGGCGCCGCGCTGCCGTCCATGATGGGGATCTCGGCGGCATCCACATCCACCCAGGCATTGTCGATGCCCAAGCCGGAAAGTGCGGACATGAGATGCTCCACCGTGGCGATCCTGACGCCGTCCCGCTCCAGGCAGGAAGCCAGGCGCGTATCGCCGACGGCGAAGGGGTCGGCGCGCAGTTCCACCGGCGGATCGAGGTCGATGCGGCGAAAGACGATGCCGGTGTCGGGCGCCGCCGGACGCAGGGTCATGGTGACCTTGACCCCGGAATGGAGCCCGACGCCGGTGGCGCGGATCAGCGATTTCAGCGTGCGCTGTTGCAGCATGATGACGGCACTATGACAAAGAGGCGAATTTTAGCATAGCGGGTCTTCCTGCCGCGCGCGCGGCACACCGAACGCGCCGCGTAGGTCGGGTTTCAGCCCGACGACCGAAGGAAGTCCCTGTGGGATGACCGGAGGAAATCCCGCGGGACAATGGCGCTGTAGTCGGCCTGAAGGCCGACCTACCGATAACATCAGTCGGCCTGCTTGCGCAGGAAGGCCGGAATGTCCAGCTTGTCCACCCCGCTGGCGGCCATCGCTTCGACGGTGGCATGGCGGCGGCCGCTGCGCATCACCGCCGGCACTTCCAGCTCGCCGTAGTCGATGGTCTCGATCATCGTCGCATTGTCCGTGCCGGTCTTCTGCGACACCATCTCGATGCGCGGCCTGAGCTGCTGTGCCCGTTCGGCGGCACCGAGGCCGGTGGCGACCACCGTCACGCGCAGGTTGTCCTCCATGGCATCGTCGAACACCGTGCCGAAGATGATGTGGGCCTCGTCGGCGGCATAGGCGCGGATGGTGTTCATCACTTCGCGTACCTCCCGCATGCCGAGCGCACTGTTGGCGGAGATGTTCACCAGTACGCCGCGCGCACCGGACAGCTCGATGCCCTCGAGCAGCGGGCTGGCCACCGCCTGCTCGGCCGCGAGCCGGGCGCGGTCCACGCCGGCGGCGGCCGCCGAGCCCATCATGGCCTTGCCCATCTCGCCCATCACCGTGCGCACGTCCTCGAAGTCGACGTTCACCAGGCCGGGCACGTTGATGATCTCGGCGATGCCGCCGACGGCGTTGCGCAGGACGTTGTCCGCCGTCTTGAAGGCGGCGATCATGCTGACGTCCTCGCCCAGCACTTCGGTCAGGCGCTCGTTGAGGATGACGATGAGGGAATCCACATGGCGCGACAGCTCGGCCAGGCCCTCCTCCGCCACCTTCATGCGCTTGGCGTTCTCGAACTCGAAGGGCTTGGTCACCACGGCGACGGTGAGGATGCCCAGTTCGCGCGCCACCTCGGCGACGATCGGCGCCGCGCCGGTGCCGGTGCCGCCGCCCATGCCGGCCGTGATGAAGGCCATGTGGGCGCCGCGCAGGGCATCGGCGATGCGCTCGCGCTCCGCCTCGGCCAGGGCACGGGCCTTTTCCGGCTTGCCGCCGGCACCCAGCCCCGGGCCGAACTGCAGTTTCTGGTGCGCGTCGCTGCGGTTGAGCGCCTGGGCATCGGTGTTGGCGCAGATGAACTCCACGCCCTGCACGCCCTCGCGGATCATGTGGTCCACGGCGTTGCCGCCGGCACCGCCGACCCCCACCACCTTGATGACCGTACCGTTCGGTTCCTTGTCGATGATTTCAAACATGCTCGCCTCCTTGTAGTAACGACTGCAAAACGAAAACAACCTCAAAAGTTCTTCTCGAACCACGACTTCATGTTGCCCAGCACCTGCTTGAAGGTGCGCGTCCGGTGCGCCTGGATGCCGCGCCTTTTCTGCGCCAGCCCCTCCAGCAGCAGGCCCATGGCGGTGGCGTAGCGCGGATGCCGCACCACCTCGGCCAGGCTGCCCGCGTATTTCGGCATGCCCAGCCGCACCGGCATGTGGAAAATCTCCTCGCCCAGCTCGACCATGCCGTGCATCACGGCGCTGCCGCCGGTGAGGACGATGCCCGAGGAGAGCAGCTCCTGGTAGCCGCTGCGCCTCAGCTCGGCCTGGATCAGCTCGTAGAGCTCGGTGACGCGCGGCTCGATGACGTCGGCCAGCGCCAGCCTCGAGAGGCGGCGCGGCCCGCGCTCGCCGATGCCGGGCACCTCGAACATCTCGGCGGGATCGGCCATCTGCTGCAGGGCGACGCCGTAATGGATCTTGATTTCCTCCGCCTCCGGCGTCGGCGTGCGCAGCGCATGGGCGATGTCGTTGCTGATCTGGTCGCCGGCGACCGGGATCACCGCCGTGTGGCGGATGGCGCCCTGGGTGAACACCGCGATGTCGGTGGTACCGCCACCGATGTCGACCAGGCAGACGCCCAGTTCCTTCTCGTCCTCGGTCAGCACGGCGTAGCTGGAGGCGAGCGGCTGCAGCACCAGGTCGATCACCTCGAGGCCGCAGCGGCGCACGCACTTGACGATGTTCTGCGCCGCCGAGACGGCGCCGGTGACGATGTGCGTCTTCACCTCCAGACGCACGCCGCTCATGCCGATCGGTTCGCGCACGCCGTCCTGGCCGTCGACGATGAACTCCTGCGTCAGGATGTGCAGGATCTGCTGGTCGGAAGGGATCGGCATGGCGCGCGCCGTCTCGATGACGCGCTCGACGTCCATCGCGGTCACTTCCTTGTCCTTGATCGCCACCATGCCGTTCGAGTTGAAGCTGCGGATGTGGCTGCCGGCGATGCCGGTGTAGACCTCCTTCACCTTGCAGTCGGCCATCAGCTCGGCTTCCTGGATGACGCGGGAGATGGCATTCACCGTCGCCTCGATGTTCACCACCACGCCTTTTTTCAGGCCGCGCGACTCCTGGTGGCTGCCCAGGCCGAGGATTTCCAGCCGCCCCTCGGGGGTGAGTTCGGCGACGATGGCGACGATCTTCGATGTGCCGATGTCGAGGCCGACGATCAGATTCTTCGCTTCCTTGCTCATGAGCGGCCTTCCCTCCATCCCCCTTCCCGCGGAAGGGGGTGACTTTCGTTCGCCGCTTTGCGGCTCCATGCTGTTGTCCGACTCATTTCTTCCCTTCTCCCGCCCGTGCCAGCCGCAAGGCAAAACCGTTCGGATAACGCAAATCGACGACGTCGGCGCGCGCCCCCAGCCGCTCGGCGATCCGGGCATGGACCGCCGCAAAGCGCCGCAGCCGCTCGCCGATGGGCGACTTGACCCGGTCCCGGCCGAGGTCGAGCAGCATGCCGTCGTCGAGCCGCAGCTGCCAGGCCTGGCGCGGGCTCAGAACCAGGCGCTGCGGCTGCCGTCCGATCGGCGCCAGCAGCGGTTGCAGTTCGCGGTAGCGCGCCAGGATCAGCGGCGCCGTACCCTCCGGTCCGACGAACAGCGGCAGCACGGCATTGCTGGCCGCGGCGAAGACCTCGCCCTCGCTGTTGACCAGCCGCGCCGCGGACCCCTCGGCGCCCTGCCAGCGCGCCGCGGCGACGTGCTCCTCGAGCGCCAGCTCGAGGCCGTGCGGCCAGCGCCGCCGCACCTCGGCCCGGCGCACCCAGGGCAGCTTCTCGAAGGCCGCGCGCACGGCTTCGAGATTGACGGTGAGAAAATTGCCGGTCACCGCACTGCCTGCCGCATACGCCACCTGCGTCGGCGTCACCTCCCGCAGCGGGGCGGCGACGATCAGCTCTCGCAGCGGAAAGAACGGCAGGCGCGCCACTGCCAGCGTGGCGGCGTAGCCGAACGCCAGCGCGGCGGCGAAGAACAGCAGATCGGCGATCAGGTTCATCAGTTGCGGCCTGTCCCAGAAACCGGTGTTGTCATGCGTCCTTCTCCTAGCCAAGCGCCGCCCGCTCCAATATGTCCACGCACAGCGCCTCGAAGCCGATGCCGACGGCGCGTGCCGCCATCGGCACCAGCGAATGGCCGGTCATGCCCGGCGAGGTGTTCATCTCCAGCAGCCAGGGCTTGCCGGTCGCATCGAGGATCAGGTCGGCGCGCCCCCAGCCGCGGCAGTCGAGCAGCCGGGCGGATTCCATCACCAGGTCCTGGATCGTCTCCTCGGCCGACTCGGGCAGGCCGCTCGGGCAGAAGTACCGCGTCTCGTCATTGAAATACTTGTTCTGCCAGTCGTAGTTGCCGCCCGGCGCGACGATGCGCACCAGCGGCAGGGCCTGCTCGCCGAGAAAGGCCGCGGTGAGTTCCTCGCCGTCGATGAACTGCTCGGCGATCACCAGCGGATCGTGCCGGACGGCGGCCTCCCAGGCCGCGCGCAGGTCGGCGGCGCGCGTCACCTTGGTGGCGCCGACGCTGGAACCCTCCCGCACCGGCTTGACGAACAGCGGCAGTCCGAGCTCGGCGACCACCGCCTCCCAGTCGCTGTCGGCCCTGAGGATGTGCCAGGCCGGCGTCGGCAGCTGGTTGGCGTGCCAGATCATCTTGGTGCGCCATTTGTCCATGGAAAGCGCCGAGGCCATCACCCCGCTGCCGGTGTAGGGAATGCCCAGCAGTTCGAGCGCGCCCTGCACCGTGCCGTCCTCGCCGCCGCGCCCATGCAGGGCGATGAAGGCGCGTTCAAAGCCCTCTTGCTTCAATGCCCACAGCGGCCGCTCGGCCGGATCGTAGGCGTGCGCATCGACGCCGCTCTTTTGCAATGCCGCCAGCACGGCGCTTCCCGACATCAGCGAAATCTCGCGTTCGGCGGAAGACCCGCCCATCAGCACCGCCACTTTCCCGAATTCCGTTTTATTCACGTTCGACTCCAAAAGCCTCGACCACGGAGCGCACGGAGGACACGGAGAAAAAACAAGAGAATTCTCTGTGTTCTCCGTGCACTCCGTGATTCATGCTTTTTCCCCGACAATCCGTACTTCGCGCAGCAGTTCGACGCCGAACTTCTCGCGCACGACTGCCTGCACCCTTTCGATCAGCGCTTCGATATCCGCTGCCGTCGCCCGCCGCTCCGGGTTGACGATGAAGTTGGCGTGCTTTTCCGAGACCCGCGCGCCGCCGACCTGCAGGCCCTTCAGCCCCGCCGCCTCGATCAGTCGCGCCGCGTGGTCGCCCGGCGGATTGCGAAACACCGAACCGGCATTGGGCAGCTGCAGCGGCTGGCTGGCGATGCGCTTCTCCAGCAGTTCCCGGATGCGCGCGCGCGAGACCGCGCCCTCGCCCGCCGGCAGGCGGAACCAGGCGGCGGCGAAGCATTCGTCCGCCGCGCCGCGCAGACCGACATGGCGATAACCGATCTCGAAATCGGCGGCCGTGCGCTCGCGCAGCGCGCCCTGCCGGTCCAGCATCAGCACGCGCTCGACGATGGCCCAGGTCTCGCCGCCATGGCAGCCCGCATTCATCGCCAGGGCGCCGCCCACCGTGCCCGGAATGCCGGCGAGGAACTCCGCTCCGGCGAGGTCGTGGTTGGCGGCGAAGCGCGCCACTTTCGGACTGGCGACGCCGGCCTCGGCGTAGATCAGGCCGTCGGCAAAAGTCAGCCGCCCCAGCACGGCGTGCAGGAACACCACGGTGCCGTCGTAGCCGCCGTCGCGCACCAGCAGGTTGCTGCCGAGGCCGAAGTACAGCAGCGGCTCGTCGATGCGGGTGGCGCGCAGGAAGGCAGCCAGGTCGTCGAGGCCGGCCGGTACGTAGACGCGCGCCGCCGCGCCGCCGGCACGCCAGGTGACGTGCCGTGCCATCGGCTCGTTGAACCGCAACTCGCCGCGCAGACCGCTCCCCAGTCGCTTTATCTCGGACATATCCATGTTTCAGAACCGCCAACGCAGCCCTCTTGCAGGAAACCGCTTCCAACGCGAAGAACGCAAAGGCGCAAAGAGCGCAAAGGAAAACCAATGCATGGCATTTCCTTGCGTCCTTTGCGTCTTTGCGCCCTCTGCGTTGAAAGCGGTTTAGTCATGTTTCGCCACCAATTTCCCTGGCACGCCGCCGATCGAGCCGGCGCCCATGGTCAGCACCACGTCGCCGTCGCGCGCCACGTTCAATATCTGCTGCGGCATCTCGCCGATGTCCTCGACGAAGATCGGCTCCAGCGCGCCGGTGACGCGGATCGCCCGCACCAGGGCGCGGCCGTCGGCGGCGACGACCGGCGCCTCGCCGGCCGGGTACACCTCGGCCAGCAGCAGCAGGTCGACCGTCGTCAATACCTTGACGAAATCCTCGAAGCAGTCGCGCGTGCGCGTGTAGCGGTGCGGCTGGAAGGCCAGCACCAGGCGCCGGCCCGGGAAGGCGCCGCGCGCGGCGGCCAGCGTCGCCGCCATTTCCGCCGGATGGTGGCCGTAATCGTCGACCAGGGTGAATTGGCCGCCGCCTTTCAGGGCGATCTCGCCGCAGCGCTGGAAACGCCGCCCGACGCCCTTGAAGTCGGCCAGCGCCTTGACGATGGCCTGGTCGGGCACGCCCACCTCGTCGGCCACCGCGATCGCCGCCAGCGCATTGAGCACGTTGTGCACGCCGGGCAGGTTGAGCACGACGTCGAGCCGTGGCGCCGAACCGGGCCGCAGCACGGAGAACGCCATCCGCGTGCCCTCGTGGCGAACGTCCACCGCGCGAATGTGGGCCGTTTCGGCCAGGCCGTAGCGGACGATCGGCTTGGCCACGGCCGGCATGATCTCGCGCACGTTGGGATCGTCCTCGCAGAGGATGGCGGCGCCGTAGAACGGCAGGTGCTGGAGGAAGTCGACGAAGGCCTGCTTGAGCCGGCCGAAGTCGTGGCCGTAGGTCTCCATGTGGTCGGCGTCGATGTTGGTCACCACCGCGATCACCGGCGTCAGGTGCAGGAAGGAGGCATCGGACTCGTCGGCCTCGGCGACGATGAACTCGCCGCTGCCGAGCCGGGCGTGGGCGCCGGCACTGTTCAGGCGCCCGCCGATGACGAAGGTCGGGTCGAAGCCGCCCTCGGCGAGGATGCTCGCCACCAGGCTGGTGGTGGTGGTCTTGCCGTGGGTGCCGGCCACCGCGATGCCCTGCTTCAGGCGCATCAGCTCGGCCAGCATGAGGGCGCGCGGCACGACGGGAATCTGGCGCTCGCGCGCCAGCAGCACTTCCGGGTTGTCCTCCTTGACGGCGGTAGACACCACAACGGCGTCGGCCTCGGCAATGTTCCCTGCGCGGTGGCCGATGTCGACGCGGGCGCCGAGGACAGCCAGGCGCCGCGTGGCGGCGTTCTCGGCGAGGTCGGAGCCGCTCACTTCGTAGCCGAGATTCAGCATGACCTCTGCGATGCCGCTCATGCCGGAGCCGCCGATGCCGACGAAATGGATGTGGCGGACCTTGTGCTTCATGACCGCACCCCAAAAAGCAAACCGCCTTCAACGCAGAGTGCGCAAAGACGCAAAGAGCGCAAAGAAAACCTTTCCTGCATTTCTTTGCGTCCTTTGCGTCTTTGCGTCCTTTGCGCTGAAAGTGGTTGCCTTTTCATCTCGCCACCTCCATGCAGATCTCCGCCACGGCGCGCGTCGCTTCGGGCTTGGCCAGCGCGCGCGCCTTCTCCGCCATCGCCGCCAGTTTCTCGCGCGTCAGCTCGCGCAGCAGCGCGGCGAGCTTCTCCGGCGTCAGTTCCTTCTGCGGCAGCAGGATGGCCGCGCCGGCTTCGGAGAGGAAGCGGGCATTGCCGGTCTGGTGGTCGTCTACCGCGTGCGGGAAGGGCACCAGCACGCTGGCGACACCGGCCGCCGCCAGCTCGGCAACGGTGAGCGCGCCGGCACGGCAGATGACCAGATCGGCCTGCGCATAGCGCGCCGCCATGTCGTCGATGAAGGGCAGCAGTTCCGCCTCCGCCCCCGCCACGGCATAGGCGGCACGCAGGGCGTCGATCTGCTTCGCGCCCGACTGGTGCGTCACGCGCGGCCGCTCCTCCGCGGGAATCAAAGTCAGTGCCCGCGGCACGGCGTCATTGAGGGCCTGGGCGCCGAGGCTGCCGCCCACCACCAGCACATCGAGCCGCCCGCTGCGGCCGGCGTAGCGCTGCGCCGGCGCGGGCAGGCCGGCGATCTCGGCGCGCACCGGATTGCCGGTCCACTCTCCCTTCCCCAGCACGTTCGGAAAGCCGGAGAGGACGCGGTCGGCGACGCCGGCCAGCACGCGATTGGCCAGACCCGCCACGGAATTCTGCTCATGCACCACCAGCGGCCGTCCGGTCAGCGCCGCCATCATGCCGCCGGGGAAGGTGACGTAGCCGCCCATGCCGAGCACGACATTCGGCTTGACGCGGCCGAGTTCGCGCAGCGCCTGCCAGAAAGCACGCAGCAGGTTCGCCGGCAGCAGCAGCGCCCGCAACAGGCCCTTGCCGCGCAGCGCGGCGAAGCGCACCCAGACCATCTCGTAGCCGCGCGTCGGCACCAGCTTCGCCTCCATGCCCCCGGGGTTGCCCATCCAGACTACATGCCAGCCGCGAGCGTGCAGGAAATCCGCCACCGCCAGGCCCGGAAAAACGTGACCGCCCGTGCCGCCGGCCATGACGAGGATGGTCTTCATATCGACGCCCCCCGCATCAGCGCCCGGTTCTCGTAATCGACGCGCAGCAATATCGCCAGCGCCACGCAATTCGCGAGGATGCCCGAGCCGCCGAAGCTCATCAGCGGCAGGGTCAGGCCCTTGGTCGGCAGCAGGCCCATGTTCACGCCCATGTTGATGAAGGCCTGCACGCCGATCCAGATGCCGATGCCCTGGGCCACCAGCCCGGCGTAGGCGCGTTCGAGCAGCAGCGCCTGACGGCCGATGGCGAAGGCGCGCTGGACGATCAGGCCGAACAGCACGATCACCGCCAGCACGCCCACCAGTCCGAGCTCCTCGGCGATCACCGCCAGCAGGAAGTCGGTGTGCGCCTCGGGCAGGTAGAACAGCTTTTCGACGCTGCCGCCCAGGCCGACGCCCAGCCATTCGCCGCGGCCGAAGGCGATCAGCGCGTGCGAGAGCTGGTAGCCCTTGCCGTAGGCGTCCGACCACGGGTCCATGAAGCCGAAGATGCGCTCGCGGCGGTAGGGCGAGGTCCAGATCAGCACGACGAAGGCCAGGCCGAGGAAGAGGAAGAGCAGGGTAAACAGCCGGGCGTTGATGCCGCCGAGGAAGAGGATGCCCATGGCGATGCAGATGATCACCACGAAGGCGCCGAAGTCCGGCTCGCGCAGCAGCAGGCCGCCGATCAGCGCCATCACCAGCGCCATCGGCACGAAGCCGCGGCGGAAGCTGCCCATGTCGGCCAGCTTGCGCACCGTGTAGTCGGCGGCGTAGAGCACGGCGAACAGTTTCATCAGCTCGGACGGCTGCAGGTTCACCAGTCCCAGCGGCAGCCAGCGCCGCGCGCCGTTGACTTCGCGGCCGATGAAGGGCACCAGCACCAGCACCAGCAGTGCCACGCCGATGAGGAACAGCCAGGGGGCGCCCTGCTGCCAGACGCGCAGCGGCACCTGGAACGCCACCACCGCGACGATCAGGCCGATGGCCAGGAAGACCCCGTGGCGGATCAGGAAATAGGCCGGCTGGTGGCCGGTGAAGCGGCTGCCCTCGGCCGTGGCGATGGAGGCCGAATACACCATCACCATCCCCAGCAGCAGCAGCGCCAGCGCCGGCCACAGCAGCATCGGGTCCAGCTCCTGCGGCCGGGCCGGGCGGCCGGCGCGGAAACCATGCATGGCGTGACCGGCGCTCATGAAGTTTCCTTCTGCCGCGCCGCGGCCAGTTCGCGCACCGCCTGGGCGAAGACCTCGGCACGGTGCTCGTAATTGCGGTACATGTCGAAGCTGGCACAGGCCGGCGAGAGCAGCACGGCATCGCCGGCGCGGGCGGCCACCGCCGCCTTGCGCACGGCCTGGTCCATGTCCTGGGCGTGGATGACCGGAATGCCGCAGTCGCCCACGGCCGCCTCGATCTGCATTGCATCGCGGCCGATCAGCACCAGGGCGCGGCCGTGCGCGCCCAGCGCCGGCGCCAGCGGCGAAAAATCCTGTCCCTTCCCGTCTCCTCCGGCAATCAGCACCACCTTTCGGCCGAGGCCTTCGAGGGCGGCGACGGTAGCGCCGACATTGGTGCCCTTCGAGTCGTCGTACCAGGCGACGCCGTCGAGTTCGGCGATGCGCTCGACGCGGTGCGGCAGTCCCTTGAATTCGCGCAGCACCGGCAGCATCGGCGCCAGCGGCAAATCGATGGCGCGGCACAAGGCCAGCCCGGCCAGCACGTTGGCGGCGTTGTGCAGGCCGGCAACCGCCAGCTCGTCGGTCCGCAGGATGCGCTCCTTGCCCTGCACCAGCCAGCCGTCCCTGATGCCGAAATCATCGGCGCCGGCGGGGGCATCGAGTCCGAAAGTCAGCCTGCGCGAAGCGGCGTCGGCCATGGCCATGACGCGCGCGTCCTGGCGGTTGAGCACCTGCGCGCCGCCGCCGGCGAAGATGCGCGCCTTGGCGGCGGCATAGTCGTCCAGTCCGGCATAGCGGTCCAGGTGGTCGTCGCTGACGTTGAGCACGGCCGCGGCATCCGCCGCCAGGCTCACCGCCGTCTCCAGCTGGAAGCTCGACAGCTCCAGCACCCAGACTTCCGGCAGCTTGCCGGCATCGAGGCAGGTCATCAGCGCGGAGAGCGCCGCCGGACCGATGTTGCCGGCCACCGCCGTCACCTTGCCGGCGGCGCGGCACAGCGCGCCGGCCAGCGCCGTCGTGGTGGTCTTGCCGTTGGTGCCGGTGATGGCGATCAGCTTGCATTGCCCGCGCGTGCCGAGTTCGCGCAGGGCGCCGGCGAACAGCTCGATCTCGCCGACGACGGGAATGCCGCGCCGGGAGGCTTCCGCCACCACCGGCTCGTTGAGCGAGAGCCCCGGCGAGAGGCCGATCAGCTCGGCGCCGTCGATCAGTTCGTCGTTGAAGGAGCCGGTCAGCAGCACCGCACCCGGCGCGCTGCGCTTCAGTTCGGCGGCAAACGGCGGCTCGCTGCGCGAATCGGCCACGCGCACGCGGGCGCCCTGCCGATGCAGCCATTGCGCCATGGCCAGGCCCGACTCGCCGAGCCCGAGCACCAGCACTGTTTTCCCCGCTAGGTTACCCATAAAAACCAACCACTCTCGACGCAAAGGTCGCAAAGGCGCAAAGACCGCAAAGAAAACCTTTGCAACATGCTTTCTCGTCTTCTTTGCGCCCTTTGCGTCTTTGCGCTCTTTGCGTTGGAAGTGGTTTCATCTCAGTTTCAAAGTGGACAATCCGAACAGCACCAGCATGATCGTGATGATCCAGAAGCGGACCACGACCTGCGTCTCCTTCCAGCCCTTCAGTTCGTAGTGGTGATGCAGCGGCGCCATGAGGAAGATGCGTTTCCCCCCGGTGGCCTTGAAGTAGGCCACCTGGATCATCACCGACAGCGTCTCGACGACGAAGACGCCGCCCATGATGAACAGCACGATCTCCTGGCGCACCACCACCGCCACCGTGCCGAGCGCGGCGCCCAGGGCCAGGGCGCCGACGTCGCCCATGAAGACTTCCGCCGGGTAGGCGTTGAACCAGAGGAAGCCGAGCCCGGCGCCGCACAGCGCGCCGAGGAACACCGCCAGCTCGCCGGCGCCGGGGATGAAGGGCAGGCCGAGGTATTTCGAGAAGCCGGCATGGCCGGCGACGTAGGCGAAGATGGCGAGCGCGCCGGCCACCATCACCGTCGGCATGATGGCCAGCCCGTCGAGGCCGTCGGTCAGGTTTACCGCGTTGCTGGTGCCGACGATGACGAAGTAGCTGAGCACGACGAAGCCGGTGATGCCGAGCGGATAGGCCACCGTCTTGAAGAAGGGCACGATCAGTTCGGTGTGCGCCGGCAGCGTCGCCGTGATGGCGAGGAAGACCGCCGCCGCCGCGCCGATCAGCGACTGCCAGAAGAACTTCGCCCGCGCCGACATCCCCTTCGGGTCGCGATGCACCACCTTGCGCCAGTCGTCCACCCAGCCGACGGCGCCGAAGCCCAGCGTCACGAACAGCACGACCCAGACGTAGCGGTTGGAAAGATCACCCCACAGCAGGGTGGTGACGCCGATGGCGATGAGGATCAGGGCGCCGCCCATGGTCGGCGTGCCGGTCTTGGTCAGGTGCGATTGCGGCCCGTCGTCGCGCACCGCCTGGCCGATCTTCTTTTCCGCCAGCCAGCGGATCACCGCCGGGCCGAAGATGAAGGAGATCACCAGCGCCGTCATCGCCGCCAGCACCATGCGCAGCGTGATGTAGTTGAAGACGTTGAAGACGCGGTAGTCCTTCGACAGCCATTGCGCCAGATCAAGCAGCATCGTTCATGCCTCCCGCCGGACCGGTGGCGAAACCGGAGGGCACGGCCGACGGCGTCGATGGGCTCGCCAAGCAGCCCCTGCGGACCTCAGCATCAATGCTGGCTCGTCCGCCCATCCCCGTCGCCATGCCCTCCGCATTCGCCATCAGTGTTTTCCCTCCCCCGCCCGGCCGTCGTCGGCGACGGCATCCGCCACGCGCTCCATGCGCATGAAGCGCGAGCCCTTCACCAGCACCACCGTGTCGCCGTCGAGTTGCGGCAGCAGCGCCTTCAGCAGCGCCTCGACAGCGTCGAAATGCCGGCCGCCGGCGCCGAAATTGCGCGCCGCCAGCTCGCTGTGCTCGCCCAGGGCGAACAGCTGGTCGAGGCCCTGGCTCTTGGCATAGCCGCCGATCTCGTCGTGGAACTGGCCGGCCTGGCCGCCGATCTCGCCCATGTCGCCCAGCACCAGGATCTTCCTGCCCGGCGTGGCCGCCAGGACGTCGATGGCGGCGCGCACCGAGTCCGGGTTGGCGTTGTAGCTGTCGTCGATGAGGGTCGCACCGGCAATGGCGGCGCGAACCTGCAGCCGGCCCTTGACGCCGGTGAAGGAAGTCAGTCCCCGCGCCACGGCGTCGAGCGTGGCGCCCGTCGCCAGCGCGGCCGCCGCGGCGGCGAGCGCATTGCGGGCGTTGTGCACGCCGGGCACGGCCAGCGCCACCTCGACCGCGCCCTGCGGCGCCTCGATCGACAGCACGCTGCCGAGCGCCCCGGGCTCGGCGCGCCCGCGCACATCGGCCGGCTGATCGAGGCCGAAGGTCAGCGTGCGGCGGCCGGCATTCTGTTCGCGCCAGAGGCCGCTGAAGGGGTCGTCGGCGTTGATCACCGCGATGCCGTCCGGACCCAGGCCGTCGAAGATCTCGCCCTTGGCGCGCGCCACCCCGGCGACGCCGCCGAGTCCCGCCAGGTGCGCGCGCTGGGCGTTGTTCACCAGCGCCACGGTCGGCTGCGCCAGGCGCGTCAGATAGGCGATCTCGCCCGGATGGTTCATGCCCATCTCGATCACCGCGGCGCGGTGGCCGGCGCGCAGCCGCAGCAGCATCAGCGGCAGGCCGATGTCGTTGTTCAGGTTGCCGGCGGTCGCCAGCACGGCGAGCGCCGGGTCGTCGCCGTCGGCCGCGGCCTGGGCGCGCAGGATCGCGGCGAGCATTTCCTTCACCGTGGTCTTGCCGTTGCTGCCGGTGATGCCGACCAGCGTGAGCGCGAAGCGGGCGCGCCACCAGGCGCCGAGGGCGCCCAGCGCCAGGCGCGTGTCGGCCACCGCCAGCGCCGGCAGGCCGAGCGCATGGTCGTCGGCCCAGGCCTGCTCGACCATCGCCGCCGCGGCACCGCGCCCGGCGGCGACGTCGATGAATTCGTGGCCGTCGAAGCGTTCCCCGCGCAGGGCGACGAACAGCTCGCCGCTGGCGATGCTGCGCGTATCGGTCGACACGCCCTCGATGCGCGGATTGCCCCTGAGGACGGTGCCGCCGGTGGCCAGTGCCGCTTCCATCAGGCTCATCATGACGGCGAGGCTCCGCGTGCGGCCAGTGCGGCGGCGGCACGATCGGCATCCGAGAACGGCAGGCGGCGGCCGGCGATCTCCTGATAGGCTTCATGCCCCTTGCCGGCGATCAGCACCACATCGCGGACGTCGGCCTCGGCCAGGGCGGTATCGATCGCCTCGGCGCGGTCGGGAACGATGCGGGCGGCGGGCGCACCCTGCGCGATGTCGGCGAGGATGGCCTGCGGCTCTTCCTCGCGCGGGTTGTCGCTGGTGAGGATCACGAGGTCGGCCCGGCGCGCCGCCGCTTCGCCCATCAGCGGCCGCTTGCCCGGGTCGCGGTTGCCGCCGCAGCCGAAGACGCAGACGAGGCGGCCGCCGCGCGCGCGCGCGATGCCGGCGAGCGCCGCCAGTGCCTTGTCGAGCGCGTCCGGCGTATGGGCGTAGTCGATCACCGCCAGCGGCAGGCCGTCGCCGCCGACGGCCTGCATGCGGCCCGGCGCAAAAGTCAGTCCGCGCAGCACGGCGGCCGCTTCATTCAGCGCCTCTCCGCTGGCGAGCAGCGCGCCCAGCACGGCCAGCAGGTTGGCGGCGTTGAACTCGCCCAGCAGCGGCGTCTCGATGTCCTCGCGCCCGAACGGCGTGACCGCGGTGAAGCGCAGGCCGCGCGACGTCGACGCGATGCGTTCGGCGAAGAGCGTGGCGCCGGTGCCGGCCTGCAGGCTGTAGCCCATCACCTGCACGCCGCTGCCGGCGAGATCGCGCGCGAGCTTGCGGCCGAGGGCGTCGTCGAGATTGAGCACCGCCGCCTTCAGGCCCGGCGCGGCGAACAGCTTTTCCTTCGCCGCGGCGTAGGCTTCCATGCTGCCGTGGTATTCGAGATGGTCGCGCGTGAGGTTCGTGAGCACCGCCACGTCGAAATGGACGCCGTTTACCCGCCCCTGGTCGAGGCCGATCGAGGAAACCTCCATCGCCGCCGCCTGCGCACCCTGCGAAAGAAACTGCGCGAACAGGCGGTGCAGGGTGAGCGCGTCCGGCGTGGTGTTGAGGCTTGCGGCGAGCGCCGCGGAGGAATGGCCCTCGGCCCCGGGGCCGAACAGGCCGCTGCCGAGCGTGCCGACCACGGCGCAGCGGCGGCCGAGCTGCGCGAGGGACCGGGCGAGCCACTGGCTCACCGAGGTCTTGCCGTTGGTGCCGGTGACGCCGACCGTCCACAACTTCTCCGAGGGGCGGCCATAGACGAGGTGGGCGATCCAGCCGGAGAGCGCCTGCAGGTCGTCCACCGCGACGCCCGGCAGCGCCATCGCCGGGGTGTCGTCAAGGTCTTGCCGCTGCCACAGCACGGCGGCGGCGCCGCGCGCCTCGGCGGCGGCGATGAAGCGGCGGCCGTCGGCGCGTGCGCCCGGATAGGCGACGAAGACGTCCCCCGGCATCAGCACGCGCGAATCCGCGCAGAGGGATGTCGCCGTTACGCCCAGTCCTTGCAGTTCATCGAGCACGCGTTGCGCTGCCTCCAACTCGCGTTTCACAGACTCTCCGGCACCGCGGCCTCGCCGGCCACCTGGACCGGGACCAGCGGCGCATCCGGCGCCACGCCGAGCGTGCGCAGGCTGCCGGCCATCACCTGGGCGAAGACCGGCGCCGCCACCTCGCCGCCGAAATATTTCCCGGCGGAGGGCTCGTCAACCATCACCGCCACCACCAGGCGCGGGTCCGACACCGGCGCGAAGCCGACGAAGGCCGCCACGTAGCGGTCGGCGTACTGGCCGGCCTCCAGCTTGTGCGCCGTGCCGGTTTTGCCGGCGACGCGATAGCCCGGGATCCGCGCCTTCGGCGCCGTGCCGCCGGGCTGCACGGCCATCTCGAGCATGGCGCGGACTTCCCGCGCCGTTTGTGCCGAAAAAACGGATTTGCCCGCGAGCGGCGGAGATTCCAGCCGGGTCAGAGACAACGGGATCAGGTCGCCGTCGCGGGCAAATACCAGGTAAGCGCGGGCCAGCTGCATCAGCGTCACCGAGATGCCGTGGCCGTAGGACATGGTGGCCTGCTCGATCGGCCGCCAGGTCTTGAAGGGACGCAGCCGGCCGCCGACTTCGCCCGGAAAGCCGAGCCGGAGCGGCTGGCCGAAGCCGAGCGCGTCGAACATCCGCCACATTTCCTCGGGCGCGAAGGCGGCGGCGATCTTGGCCGTGCCGACGTTGCTCGATTTCTGGATCACCTGCGCCAGCGTCAGCAGGCCGTGCGGCTGGGCGTCGTGGATGGTGGCGTTGCCGATGGTCAGCCGTCCCGGCGCCGTCTGGATGCGCGAATCGAAGCGGAAGCGCCCCTTCTCCAGCGCCAGTGCCGCGGTGAACGGCTTCAGGGTCGAGCCGGGCTCGAAGACGTCGGTGAGGGCGCGGTTCCTGAGCTGCGCGCCGCTCAGCCTGCTGCGGTTGTTCGGGTTGTAGGCCGGCAGGTTGGCCAGCGCCAGCACTTCGCCGCTCCTGGCGTCGAGGACGACGACGCCGCCGGCCTTGGCCTTGTGTTCGGCCAGGGCCCGCTTCAGGTGCGTGAAGGCGAGATACTGTATCTTCGCATCGAGGGCCAGGGTGATGTCCCGTCCGTCCTGCGGCGGCCGGATGCTCTCGACGTCCTCGACGATGCGACCGAGGCGGTCCTTGATGACGCGGCGGCTGCCCGGCCTGCCGGCCAGCTGGGCGTCGAAGGCCAGTTCGATGCCCTCCAGGCCGCGCTCGTCGACGCCGGTGAAGCCGAGCACATGCGAGGCCACCTCGCCCGCCGGATAGTAGCGGCGATATTCGCGCTGCTGGTGAATGCCGGGCAGCTTCATCGCGGCGACCTGCTCCGCCGTGGCCGGAGAGATCTGCCGCTTGATGAAGACGAAGTCCTTGTCGCTGGCCAGGCGCCGGTTGAGTTCGCGCACATCCATCCCCAGCAGCGCCGCCAGCTGGCGCGCCTGTGCCGGGGCGAGGCGGGCATCCTCGGGAATGGCCCAGACCGACTTCACCGGCGTGGACAGCGCCAGCATGTCGCCGCTGCGGTCGGCGATGCGGCCGCGCGTGGCGGAGAGCTCGATCACGCGGGCGTAGCGCGATTCGCCCTTCTGCTGCAGGAAATCGTTGGTCACCACCTGCAGCCAGGCGGCGCGCGCCGACAGGACGCCGAAGGCCAGCAGGAGGACGGACACGACGAAACGCGCGCGCCAGGCCGGCAGCAGCTGGGAGAGCAGCGGGCTGCTGGCGTATTTCACCGGGCCGCCTCCGCCGCGATCACCTGTCCCGCTTGCGGCGGTTTCATGCGCAGGCGTTCGCGGGCGATCTTTTCGACGCGGGCATGGGCGGCCCAGGTGCTCTGTTCGAGCTGCAACTGGCCCCACTCCACTTCCAGCTGGCGCATGCGCCCCTGCTCGCGCTCCATTTCGGTGAACAACTTGCGCGCCTTGTGCTGCGAGGCCACCGCCCCCAGCGCACTGGCCAGGACGATTGCGATGAGGGCGAGGTTCAGGCGCAGCACGGCATCACATCCTTTCCGCCACGCGCAGCACCGCGCTGCGCGCGCGCGGGTTGGCGGCGACTTCCGCGACGGAGGGGGTGACGGGCTTGCCGACCAGCTTCAGCCGCGGCGGCGGCAGCTCGGCGGCGCGCAACGGCAGGCGCGCCGGCAACTGCGGCGGTCGCGATTCGTCGCGCAGGAAGCGCTTGACGATGCGGTCTTCGAGGGAATGGAAACTGATGACGACGAGGCGGCCGCCCGGGGAGAGAACGCCGACCGCCTGCGGCAGGACTAGCGACAATTCCGCAAGCTCCTGATTGACGTGAATCCGTATAGCCTGAAAGCTGCGCGTCGCCGGATGCTGGCCTTGCTCGCGCGTGCGGACGGCCGATGCCACGATCTCGGCAAGTTGTCGTGTGGTTGCGATAGCCCCCCCTGCCCGAGCAGCAACAATCGCCTTTGCAACCGCATTAGCAAACCGTTCTTCGCCATGATTTTTTATCACCTCCGCCAGTTGCCGCTGGCTCGCCTGCGCCAGCCATTCCGCCGCCGTCTGGCCGCGGGTCGTATCCATGCGCATGTCGAGCGGTGCATCCAGCCGGAAACTGAAGCCGCGCGCCGCCTCGTCCAGCTGGGGGGAGGACACGCCCAGGTCCAGCAGCACGCCATCCACCCGCTCCACACCCGCCGCCTTCAGCACCGCCTGCAAACTGCCGAAGGCGGCATGGATCATTGCCAGGCGCGCATCGGCGATCTCCCTGCCCGCCGCGATCGCCGCCGGATCCCGGTCCAGCGCAATCAGCCGCCCGTCTTCGTTCAGCCGCTCGAGGATCAGCCGGCTGTGTCCGCCGCGGCCGAAGGTCGCATCCACGTACGTCCCGCCCGGCTTCACCGCCAGGGCGTCGACCGCCTCCTCCAGCAGCACTGTCCTGTGCCGCAATGCATCGCTCACAACGTCAGCGTTTCCAATCCCGGCGGCAGCAGCTTGTCGCCGAGCGCGAAGATCGCTTCCTGCTGCTGCTTCCAGCCGGCATCCGACCAGAGTTCGAAATGGTTGCCCTGCCCCACCAGCCAGACCGCTTTCTCCAAGCCGGCGTACTGGCGCAGTTCCGGCGCCACCAGCAGGCGGCCGGCCGCATCCATCTCCTCCTCGCGGGCAAAGCCGACGAGCAGGCGTTTCAGGTAGGCGGATTGCTGTTCGAGGCTGGGCGCCGCAAGCACCTTGTCGCGGATGGGCTCCCAGGCCGGCAGGGGATAGATCAGGAGGCAGCGATGGGGGTGCGCAGTAAGCACTAACGTACCATCGCCTGCGGCGGCCAGCCTCTCGCGATGGCGCGACGGCACGGCCAACCGCCCCTTCGCGTCGAGATTCAGCGCTGCAGCCCCCTGGAACATCCGACCCCCTCCTTGAATGGAAAACGAAGCGCAGCTGAGTTTCAGTGCAGGCTAATGCCCGCCTCAGCGGGCGTTACGCCGAAACTAAAACGCCCGAGCTTCTGTTTCCCACTTTTTTCCACTATTTCCCACTCTAGTTGAACTGCAAGGCAGGGTCAAGCGGAAAATTGCGAATTTTTCCAGACGCAACAAAGACTTAAGGGAGCGACTTAAGACGAAGTCTTGAAAAAATTATCCATAAAAAACAATATGGATAGAATTCGAAGTGAAAGTCGAATGTGAAGAGTTTCGGCCTTGCGCCGCAGGCGGGGAAATGCGTGGGTAAATGGAAGTCCGCCGATAAGCCGGGTTCTGTAAGGCAGCGCGAGCTGCCCGGCAGCCATTCCTCTGGGCGACGCGTTGCCGCGGCGCTCTAGCAGCCTACCCGGAAGCGGCGCGAGCAGCGCCATCGCTTCCCTATTTGGCCTTGCCCCGGATGGGGGTTACCTAGCCAGCCGTGTTGCCACGGACTGCGGTGGGCTCTTACCCCACCGGTTCGCCCTTACCTGATCCCCTTGCGGGGCCATCGGCGGTATGTTTTCTGTTGCCCTGTCCGTCGCCTTGGGTCTTTCGACTTGCTGCGCCCGGCCGTTAGCCGGCATCCTGCTCTATGGGGCCCGGACTTTCCTCCATGCACTAAAGTGCACAGCGGCTGCCTGGCGGACTTCCAAGGCCATTATACTCTGCCAACTTCATTGTTTTTCAATGTGTTATAAATTACTTCCAAATCGGGCTTGATCTGCTCCCGGGCTCGTCCGAAAATATGAGCGGAACGGAATGAGGCTTTCTTAGCAGTGGCCATCTCAAACCTCCGCTTCCAATTTCAAGCCCCGCTGCGGCGGGGCTTTTTTTGTCTACGCCATAATGCCTTCGCTCATGCCCCTGCATAATCATCCATGACCACCGAAAAACGCTCGCGCACGCTGAACCGGGATGCTTCGCCGCGCGAAGTCTGGGCCTGGGCGATGTACGACTTCGCCAACTCGGGCTATACGACGGTGGTGATCACCGCCGTGTTCAACGCCTACTTCGTCGCCGTCGTCGCGCAGCGCGCACCGTGGGCGACGCTGGCGTGGACGGCGACGCTGGCGGTCTCCTACGCCCTGATCGTGCTGACCGCGCCGCTGATCGGCGCCTGGGCCGACGCGCGCGCCGCCAAGAAGCGCCTGCTCGCCTTCACCACCGTCGGCTGCGTGACGTTCACCGCCGCGCTCTACTTCACCGGCCCCGGCACGCTGGCCGTCGCCATGGCCTGCGTCATCGCCTCCAACTATTTCTTCGGTACCGGCGAGAACCTGATCGCCGCCTTCCTGCCGGAACTGGCGAAAAGCCGCGCCATGGGGCGCGTCTCCGGCTGGGGCTGGAGCCTCGGCTACCTCGGCGGCCTGCTCTCGCTCGGCGCCTGCCTGGCCTGGCTCTCGCAGGCCAGGGCGGCGGGACGCGAAACCGCCCAGGCGGTGCCGGAAACCATGCTGATCACCGCCGCCCTCTTCGCCGTGGCCAGCCTGCCAACCTTCCTCTTCCTGCGCGAGCGTGCCGTGCCGCAGGCGCCGGCCGACGGCGTGGTGCACGCCGCCTGGGCGCGCCTGGCGGCGACCCTTCACCACGCCCGGCGCTTTCGCGACCTGTGGCGCTTCCTCGTGTGCACGCTGTTCTATCAGGCCGGCATCGCGGCGGTGATCACGCTGGCCGCCATCTATGCCCAGGAGGCGATGAAGTTCACCACGCAGGACACGCTGGTGCTGATTCTGGTGGTGAACCTGACGGCGGCCTGCGGCGCCTTCGGCTTCGGCTACCTGCAGGACCGCGTCGGCCACGTGCGCGCCATCGCACTGACCCTCTGCGGCTGGATCCTCATGGTGACATTGGCGTATCTGGCGCAGGGCGCGGCACTGTTCTGGGTGGCGGCCAACATCGCCGGCCTGTGCATGGGCGCCTCGCAATCGGCCGGTCGCGCCATGGTCGGCTATCTCGCGCCCCCTTCGCGCCTGGCGGAATTTTTCGGCCTGTGGGGGCTGGCGGTCAAGCTCGCCTCGATCTTCGGCCCGCTGACCTACGGGCTGGCGAACTGGCTCTCCGGCGGCGACCATCGCCAGGCCATCCTCATCACCGGCAGCTACTTCGTCGCCGGACTGGCGCTGCTCTCCGGAATCGATGTCAAGCGCGGGCGGCGTTCGGCCTTGCGCTCGGAACGCGGGGAAAGCGCTACTGCGGCGCGGCCTGCGGCGGCGTAGCGGCGGCGGGCGCCGCCTTGGGGGCCGGCGCGTCTACGAACCTGAGCCGGCTGCCCTCCATGCGGAAGGTGCCCAGCAGCGCGCCGGGTTTCTGCGGCGCCGCCTTGAAGGCCTGCGCGTCGCAGTTGGCGAGGCCGAGTGCGTAGTGGCGGCCACCCTGCCTGAGGATCAGGATCGGTTCGGCGTACACGCCCTTTTCGGGACGGAACACCTCGAGCGCAATTCCGGCCGGCATGGCGGTGCCGAGCCGGCTGCGGCGCTGGCAGTCCGGCAGGCGCGACATCACCAATTCCAGATCCACCTTCTGGTCCCAGAACCAGGGCTGCTTCGCCTGCAAGGTCAGGCTTTGCTCGCGGCCGTCCAGGTAGAAGGTGGCGCTCTCGTTCATGCAGCCGGCCAGCAGCAGCGCCGGCAACGCCAGGATCAGCAGCTTCATGTCCGCAGCTTCCAGTTCAGGGTTTCGCCGGCACCGAACGGCACCAGCGCGTCATCGCCGAAGGGCAGGCTGTCTGGTACGCGCCATTCGGCCCTCTCAAGCGTGATTCGTTCCGTGTTGCGCGCCAGGCCGTAAAAATCGGCGCCGTGAAAACTGGCGAAGGCCTCCAGCCGTTCGAGCGCGCCGGCCGCTTCGAACACCGCGGCGTACAGCTCGAGGGCGTTGAGCGCCGTGTAGCAGCCGGCGCAGCCGCAGGCCGCCTCCTTGGCGTTGCGCGCGTGCGGCGCCGAATCGCTGCCGAGGAAGAATTTCGGATTGCCGGAGACGGCCGCCTCCACCAGCGCGCGGCGATGGGACTCGCGCTTGAGCACCGGCAGGCAGTAGCGGTGCGGACGCACGCCGCCGGCCAGCAGGGCATTGCGGTTCAGCAGCAGGTGGTGCGCCGTCAGCGTGCCGGCGACGTTCACCCCCGCCGACGTGACGAACTGCACGCCCTCGAGCGTCGTGATGTGTTCGAGCACCAGGCGCAGGCGGGGAAAGCGCTGCAGCAGCGGCGCCAGCACGCGCTCGATGAAAACCCGCTCGCGGTCGAAGATGTCGACCTCGGCCTCGGTCACCTCGCCATGCACCAGCAGCGGCAAGCCGGTCTCTTCCATGCGCGCCAGCACGCCGAAGCAGTTTTCGATGGCCGTGACGCCGGCATCCGAGTTGGTAGTGGCGCCGGCCGGGTAGTACTTGACGGCGTGCACGATGCCGGAGGCCTTCGCCTTGTCGATCTCCGCCGCCGGCGTGTTGTCGGTGAGGTAGAGCGTCATCAGCGGCGCAAAAGTCAGTCCCGGCGGCACGGCGGCTAGGATGCGCTCGCGGTAGGACGCCGCCTGCGCGGCCGTCGTCACCGGCGGCTTGAGGTTGGGCATGACGATGGCGCGGGCGAACTGTCGCGCCGTGTGCGGCACCACCGTCGCCAGCGCTGCACCGTCGCGCAGGTGCAGGTGCCAGTCGTCGGGGCGGATGAGGCTCAGTGTCGGCATGGTCCGGATTATACGTGGCTAGCCCTCGCGCCTTTTCTCCAGGGCGAGATCGTAGAGCGCGTTCCTCGATGCGCCGGAAATCTCCGCCGCGAGCTTCACGGCCTGCTTCAGCGGCAGCTCCGCCAGCAGCAGTTCGAGCACGCGCACGGCTTCCGCGCCGATGCCCTCGGCCGGCGGCGGCGCCGAGACGGCCAGCACGAACTCGCCGCGGCGGCGGTCCGCGTCCGCCGCCAGCCAGGCCGGCGCCCCGGCCAGCGGCAGGCTGGCGATCGACTCGAACAGCTTGGTCAGTTCGCGCGCGATGACCAGGGTGCGCTGCGGTTCGAGTTCGGCGGCCAGGTCGGCGACGGTCTCCTCGATGCGGTGCGGCGCTTCGTAGAAGACCAGGGCGCAGGGCAGCGGCTTCAGCCCGGCAATGGCCTTGCGCCGCGCTGCCTCCTTCGCCGGCAGGAAGCCGTAGAAGAGGAAATGCGGATCGGTCAGTCCCGAGGCGGAGAGCGCGGCGATGGCGGCGTTCGGCCCCGGCACCGGGATCACCGCGAAGCCGGCCGCGCGCACCGCCGCCACGGCGCGCGCGCCGGGGTCGGAAACCGCCGGCGTGCCGGCGTCGGACACCAGCGCCAGGGTGCGCCCCTCGCGCAGCAGGCGCACCAGCTTTTCCGCCGCGGCCTGCTCGTTGTGCTCGTGCAGGGAAAAGGTTTCGGCGCGAATGCCGAAGTGGTCGAGCAGCCGGCGCGTGTGCCGCGTGTCCTCGCAGGCGATGGCGTCTGCGCCGGCCAGCACTTCGAGCGCGCGGGCGCCGATGTCGCCGAGATTCCCGAGCGGCGTGGCCACCACATATAATGCCCCTGTCTTGAGCCCCGCGCCCTCGCCCCGATGCCTCATCGTGCCGCCATGGTTGGTCCGTTCGCCCGCATTGTCGGGCGGCGCGCCCGCGGGCGCAAGCCATGATCGAAAAGGGGCGCGAAGCGGAGGCGCAGGCCGCGCGTCACCTCGAGCGCCAGGGCCTGAAGGTCCTCACGCGCAACTACCGCTGCCGCGGCGGCGAGATCGACCTCGTCTGCCGCGACGGCGAGACGCTGGTCTTCGTCGAGGTGCGCCTGCGCGGCAACCGCAACTTCGGCGGTGCCGCGGCCAGCATCACGGCGGCCAAGCAGCGCCGCATCGCGCTCGCCGCCCGCCACTACCTCGCCGGCAAGCCGCTGCCCGCCTGCCGCTTCGACGCCGTGCTGCTCGACGGCGAAACCATCGACTGGATCCGCAGTGCCTTCGATGCGGCGTAGCCTCTTCGCGCCGGCCTGTGGCGGCGCGCATCGCCCGCCTGGCGCGGCACCGCGACCCCTGGCAGCGCATCCTGATCGAAGTGTTCGTCGTGCCCTGACGACAAGGGGAACGATTTTCGCCATGCTAGAATCGAATGCAGATCGAATCACCGAACCGGCTTCATGAATCTTCTCGCCCGCATCTCCCGCCAGTTCAGCGAAAGCGCCCAGACCAAGCTGGACGCCATGGAGGCGCTCTCCCCGCCGATCGCCCAGGCGGTCGAGCTGATGGTGGCGAGCCTGCTCGCCAACGGCAAGATCCTGGCCTGCGGCAATGGCGGCTCGGCCGCCGACGCACAGCACTTCGCCGCCGAGCTGCTCAACCGCTTCGAGAAGGAACGCCCGCCGCTCGCCGCCGTGGCGCTGACCACCGATTCGTCGACGCTCACCTCGATCGCCAACGACTACGCCTTCGACCAGGTCTTCGCCAAGCAGGTGCGGGCCCTCGGCCAGCCGAACGACGTGCTGCTGGCGATCTCGACCAGCGGCAACTCGCCCAACGTCGTCGAGGCGATCCATGCCGCCCACGAGCGCGAACTGCGGGTGGTTGCGCTTACCGGCCGGGATGGCGGCGCCGTCGGCCCGTTGCTGAACGACACGGACGTGCACATCTGCGTGCCGTCCGACCGCACCGCGCGCATCCAGGAAGTGCACCTGCTCGCGCTGCACTGCCTGTGCGACGGTATCGATTGCATGTTGCTAGGAGAGGACGCATGAAGAAGCTGCTGCTTGCCACTACCCTGATCGCCCTGACGCTGCCGGCCCTGCAGGGCTGCGTGACGGCGGTCGCCACCGGCGTCGGCGCCGGCGCCCTGATGGTCGTCGACCGGCGTGCGGCGGAAACCTACCTCGCCGACGAGGCCATCGAGATTCGCGCCTTCAACCGCATCAACGAGAAGTTCGGCGACAAGGTGCACGTCAACGTCACCAGCTACAACATGAAGGTGCTGCTCACCGGCGAAGTGCCGGACGCCGGCATCCGGGACGAACTGGAGCGGGCCATTGCCGGCGTGACCAACGTCAAGGGCGTCATCAACGAGGTAACGGTCGGCCCGGCGAGCAACTTCAGCGCGCGCAGCAACGACACCTACATCACCTCGAAGGTCAAGGCCCGCTTCATCGACGCCAACAAATTCCAGGCCAACCACGTCAAGGTGGTGACGGAAGCCGGCGCGGTTTACCTGCTCGGCCTGGTCACCCGCAAGGAGGCCGAGGATGCCGCCGGGATCGCCCGCACCACGGCAGGCGTGAAGAAGGTCGTGCGCGTCTTCGAGTACGTCGAGATCCGCGAGGCGCAGCGGCTGGACAAGCGCCCGCCGGAAGACGCCACGCAGCAACCCGCCGGGGCGAAGTGACTCCCGCCCGGCCCGACTTCGAGGCCAAGCTCTGCCCGCCCGGCGAGCTGGCGGCGCGGCTGCCGCGCTTGCCGCGGCCTCTGGTGTTCACCAACGGCTGCTTCGACATCCTCCACCGCGGCCACGCCACCTACCTTGCCCAGGCGCGGGCGCTCGGCGCCAGCCTCGTCGTCGGCGTGAACGCCGATGCCTCGGTGCGGCGGCTCGGCAAGGGTGAGGATCGTCCGGTAAACGGCCTGGAAGACCGCATGGCACTGCTGGCGGCGCTGGAGTCGGTCTCGCTGGTGGTCGGGTTCGACGAGGACACGCCGCTGGAACTCATCCGCATCGTGCAGCCCGACGTGCTGGCGAAAGGCGGCGACTGGCCGGCCGGGAAAATCGTCGGCGCCGAACTGGTGCTGGCGCGCGGCGGCCGGGTCTGCTCGATCCCTTTCCTGCACCAGCGGTCGACCAGCGCCCTGCTGGCGAAGATCAGGTCTCTTTAGGGCGTGTTCTCAATCATTCTGTCGGACAGAATGATTGAGAACACGCCCTAGGTCTCTTTGGCTTCCCCTGCCGGCGCCCGCCGCAGGATGGTGTCGCGCACCAGGCCGACGTGCACGCGCAGCGTGTACAGCATGTCGGTGAAGGCCAGCGGCGTGGCGACGTGCTGGACGTCCGCCTCGATCCGGTCCAGCCGCTCCAGCCATTCGGCGCGACTGTGCCTGCCCGGGTCCGCCTCCACCTCCGCCTCGAGGAACTTCAGCTCGCCGTAGCGCCGGTAGATGCGCGAGCGGACGCGCCAGGTGTACAGGCCGGGGGCGAACTTCATGATCGGAATAAGCAGTGTCAGCACCGGCACCAGCATGACGATCATGCGGTCGACCAGGTTGGCGGCCCAGAACGGCAGGTAGCGCTGCAGGAAAGGCTTGCCGGACCTGTAGAAACGCTCGGCCTCGGGCGAGAGCGGGAAGTCGGCCTGGCCGGCCCTGGGAAATTCGCCCGGGCGCTGGAACACGCCCGCCTCGCCGTGCACCTCCTGCGCCGCCTGCAGCAGAAGCTGCATCAGCGCCGGATGGGTGGACTCGTGCGCGACCAGCGTCGCCACGGGCGACACCAGCGTCACGTCGCGCGCCGGGATGTTGCGTACCATGTCGATCGCCCCCTGCGGCAGGATCAGGCGGGTCAGGTAGGGAAAGCGGCGCACGTAGGCTTCGGCGTGCGTCAGGCTCATGAGGCGGACGCCTTCGGCATACAGCAGCGACCAGACCGCGGCGGACTGGTCGGCGCCGACGACGAACACCGCATCGACCTTGCCGTCCTGCAGCGCGGCCACGGCCTGCAGGCCGCCGAGATCCGACAAGCGGGTGTTCTGCGCATCCAGGCCGTTCGCCTCGAGCATCTGGAGCGCCAGCTTGCGCGTGCCGCTGCCCTCGGCGCCGATGGCGATGCGGCTGCCTTTCATGCGGGTCAGGCGGTCAAGCTCGCGCTCGCCGCGGTAGAACACCCAGAGCGGCTCGTAATAGAGGCTGCCGAGCGAAACGAGGGTGTCGCGATTGATGCCGTTGGCGGTGCCGCTCTGCACCAGGGCGACGTCCGTGTCGTCAACCTGGCCGACGAGGCGTTCGAGATTTTCGATGGAACCCGCCGAGGGGCGCTCGCGCAGTTCGATGCCGCTCTTCGCCAGCGCCTGGCGGTAGCGCTCGGCATACACCTGGTAGGAGCCGCCCTCGCCGCCGGAGGAAAGCACGAGGTAATCGGGCGGCGCCGGCTTGATGAATTGCGCCGCCAGCCAGAAGCCGCCGAACAGCAGCAGCAGCGCCGGCAGGCCGACGATCAGCAGGTCCCGCGGCGATATCTCGCGCAGGCGCTTCATGCCGGTCTTGCGCGGCTGTTCCGCCACGGCGATCTGACCTCCCCGTCCCTCAGAACGGAATGTCGTCGTCCATGTCGCCGAAGTTCGACGCCGGCGCCTTCCCGCCGCCGCCGGCAGCGGACGCCGGCGCGGCATCGCGCTCGCGCGGCGGCGCCTCGCCCATGCCCTCGCGCCGGCCGAGCATCTGCATGCGGTCGCCGCGGACTTCGGTCGTGTACCGGTCCTGGCCTTCCTTGTCCTGCCATTTCCGGGTGCGGATCGAGCCCTCGATATAGATCTGGCTGCCCTTCTTCAGGTACTGGCCGCACACCTCCGCCTGGCGGCCGAAGAAGGACACGCGATGCCACTCGGTGGCCTCCTGCCTGTTGCCCTCCTTGTCCTTCCAGGTGTCGGTCGTGGCCAGACGCAGATTGGCCACCGCCTCGCCACTCGGCAGATAGCGCATTTCCGGGTCCGCGCCCAGGTTGCCGACCAGAATCACTTTGTTGACCGATGCCATTTATGCTTCCCCTCCCAATAACTGGCGCACGCGCCGTTCGTCCCAACCTTCCAGATTGACCCTCAAATAGGCGATCCGCTTCTCGGGTTCCACCACCGCCTCGCGCACGCCGGGCAGGCCGGCCAGCCGTTCGCGCAGATGCTCGATCTCCACGTGCGGCTCGATGACGAACTCGCGCAGGGCCACCACCGGCGGCGCCTGCATCGTAACTGCGATCACGAGCCAGATCAATGCCAGCGCGATGCCGACGCCGAAGACGCCGGTGGCGCCATAGTGCTGCGCCAGGATGCCTCCCCCCGCCCCGCCGAGAAACAGGCCGAGGGACTGCGTCGTGTTGTAGATGCCCAGCGCCGTGCCCTTGGCCTGCGGCGGGGCGATGCGCGAGACGAGCGAAGGCAGGCTCGCCTCGAGGATGTTGAAGACGACGAAGAACACCACCAGGTTCGCCACCAGCGCATTGAACAGGCCGCTGCCGAAGAGGAAGCCGCCCTGGGCGAGCACCAGGATGAAGACGGCGCCGACGAACACCGGCTTCATGCGCGCGCGCCGCTCGGCATAGAAGATCGGCGGCAGCATCAGCACGAAGCTGGCCAGCACCACCGGCAGGTAGACCTTCCAGTGCTCGGCGACCGGCAGGTCGCCCGTGGCGACGAGCGCGCCCGGCACCACGACGAACATCGCCATCTGGATGAAATGCAGCGTCAGGATGCCGAAATTCAGTCGGGCGAGCTGGGGGTTCAGCAGGACATCCCGGAAGCCGACCGGGGCATGCTCGTGGTGCTCGGCCGGCGGCGGGTCGGGCACGATGCGCGCCAGCAGCCAGATCGCCGCCAGCGCCAGCAGGCCGGTGAGGGCGAAGATGCCCGACAGGCCGACCGCGGCATTCAGCGCCGGCGCCGCCACCAGCGACAGCGCGAACATCAGGCCGATGCTGGAACCGACCAGCGCCATCACCTTGGTGCGGTGCTGTTCCCGGGTGAGATCCGCCGCCAGCGCCGTCACTGCCGCGGAAACGGCGCCCGCCCCCTGCAGGGCGCGGCCGACGATGGTCCACACGATATCCGGCGCGGCGGCGGCGATGAAGCTGCCGGCGGCGAAGACCAGCAGGCCGACGACGATGACGCGCTTGCGGCCGTAGCGGTCGGAGGCCATGCCGAAGGGCAGCTGCAGCGCCGCCTGGGTCAGGCCGTAGATGCCCAGGGCGATGCCGACCAGGGTCAGGTTGTCCCCGCCCGGCAGCTTGCCGGCGGCGACGGCGAACACCGGCAGGACGAGGAACAGCCCCAGCATGCGCAGGGCGAAAATCGCCGCCAGCGACAGGCCGGCGCGCAACTCCAGCCGGGTCATGCGGTCGGGGTTCGAATGGGACATGAAATGAGGCTTGGCTCGGGACTGCGAAGTTGCGTATATTAGCAGATTGCCCTTTTCGACCCGCCGTTCAATGGAACAAATCCGCATTCGCGGCGCGCGGACGCACAACCTGAAGAACCTCAGCCTCGACCTGCCGCGCAACCGGCTGACGGTGATCACCGGCCTGTCCGGCTCGGGCAAGTCCTCGCTCGCCTTCGACACGCTCTACGCCGAGGGCCAGCGCCGCTACGTCGAGTCGCTCTCGGCCTACGCCCGCCAGTTCCTGCAGCTGATGGAGAAGCCCGACGTCGACCTCATCGAGGGCCTCTCGCCGGCCATCGCCATCGAACAGAAGGCCGCCAGCCACAACCCGCGCTCGACGGTCGGCACCGTCACCGAGATCCACGACTACCTGCGCCTGCTCTTCGCCCGCGCCGGCACGCCGCACTGCCCGGAACACGGCCAGCCGCTGGAGGCGCAGAGCGTCTCGCAGATGGTCGACCACGTTCTGGCCCTGCCGGAAGACACGAAGCTAATGATCCTCGCCCCGGTGGTGGCCGGGCGCAAGGGCGAGCAGCTCGACCTCTTCGCCGAGCTGCGCGCGCAGGGCTTCGTCCGCCTGCGCGTGGACGGCAAGGTGCACGACATCGACGCCCTGCCGAAGCTGGCGAAAAACGGCAAGCACAGCATCGACGTGGTGGTCGACCGCCTCAAGGTGCGCGTCGACGCGCGCCAGCGCCTGGCCGAGTCCTTCGAGACGGCGCTGACCCATGCCGACGGCCGCGCCGTGGCGGTGGAAATGGATTCCGGCGCCGAACACCTCTTCTCGGCGCGCTTCGCCTGCCCGGTGTGCAGCTACTCGCTGCCGGAGCTGGAGCCGCGGCTATTCTCCTTCAACAACCCGATGGGCGCCTGCCCGAAATGCGACGGCCTCGGCCAGATCAGCTTCTTCGACCCGGCGCGGGTGGTGGCCTACCCGCACCTGTCGCTCGCCTCGGGCGCCATCCGCGGCTGGGACCGGCGCAACCAGTTCTACTTCCAGCTGCTCGCCAGCCTGGCCGGGCACTACGGCTTCGACATCGAGCAGCCCTTCGAGGCGCTGGCCGAGGCACACCGCCAGATCGTGCTCTACGGCTCCGGCCGCGAGAAGATCCCATTCCGCTACCTCTCGGAGTCCGGCCGCAGCAGCGTCAGGGAACACGCCTTCGAGGGCATCATCCACAACCTCGAGCGCCGCTACAAGGAGACCGACTCCGTCGCCGTGCGCGATGAGCTGGCGAAATACCTCAACACGCAGTCCTGCCCGGAGTGCGAGGGCACGCGATTGCGGCGCGAAGCGCGCCACGTCCTGCTGGGAGGCCGGAATCTGCCGCAGGTCAGCGCGCTGCCGCTGATCGCCGCGCGCGACTTCTTCAACCTGCTCGCCCTCGACGGCCAGCGCGCCCGGGTGGCGGAGAAGATCGTGCGCGAGGTGACGGCACGGCTGACCTTCCTCATCAACGTCGGCCTCGACTACCTCGCGCTCGACCGCGCCGCCGACACCCTCTCCGGCGGCGAGGCGCAGCGCATCCGCCTCGCCAGCCAGATCGGCTCGGGGCTCACCGGCGTCATGTACGTCCTCGACGAGCCCTCGATCGGCCTGCACCAGCGCGACAACGCGCGCCTGCTCTCGACGCTGGCCGAGCTGCGCGACCTCGGCAACACCGTGATCGTGGTCGAGCACGACGAGGAGGCCATCCACGCCGCCGACCACGTGGTCGACATGGGTCCCGGCGCCGGCGAGCACGGCGGGCGCATCGTCGCCGAGGGCACGCCGGCCGAGATCGCCGCGCACCCGGATTCCCTCACCGGCGCCTACCTTTCCGGCCGCCGCGCCATTCCCCTGCCGCAGCAGCGCCGCGCGCCCGATCCCGCCCGCCTGCTGCGCATCGTCAATGCCCGCGGCAACAACCTGCAGCAGGTCACGCTCGGCCTGCCGGTGGGGCTGATCACCTGCGTCACCGGCGTCTCCGGCTCGGGCAAGTCGACACTCATCAACGACACGCTGTATGCCGCCGCCGCGCGCCACCTCTACGGCAGCAGCGCCGAACCGGCGCCGCACGAGGCAATCGAAGGACTGGAATTCTTCGACAAGGTGATCAGCGTCGACCAGTCGCCGATCGGCCGCACGCCGCGCTCCAACCCGGCCACCTACACGGGCCTGCTGACGCCGGTGCGCGAGCTGTTCGCCGGCGTGCCGGAATCACGCAACCGCGGCTACGGGCCCGGGCGCTTCTCCTTCAACGTCAAGGGCGGCCGCTGCGAGGCCTGCCAGGGCGACGGCCTGATCAAGGTCGAGATGCACTTCCTGCCCGACCTCTACGTGCCCTGCGACGTCTGCCACGGCAAGCGCTACAACCGCGAGACGCTGGAGATCCGCTACAAGGGCAAGACCATCCACGACGTGCTGCGCATGACGGTGGAGCAGGCGCACGGCTTCTTCGCCGCGGTGCCGGTGGTGGCGCGCAAGCTGGAAACCCTGCTCGACGTCGGCCTCGGCTACATCGAGCTCGGCCAGTCGGCCACCACGCTCTCCGGCGGCGAGGCGCAGCGCGTGAAACTCGCGCTGGAGCTCTCCAAGCGCGACACCGGCCGCACGCTCTACATCCTCGACGAGCCGACCACCGGCCTGCACTTCCAGGACATCGAGATGCTGCTCAAGGTGCTCGCGCGCCTGCGCGACCACGGCAACACCATCGTCGTCATCGAGCACAACCTCGACGTCGTCAAGACCGCCGACTGGATCGTCGACCTCGGCCCGGAAGGCGGCGAGAAAGGCGGGCGCCTCGTCGGCGAGGGGCCGCCCGAGCGCATCGCCGAACAGTCCGGCAGCCATACCGGCCGCTATCTGAAGCAGATTCTGGAGGCGCAGGCCCGGCGCAGGCCGCCGGCGCGCGCCACGGCACAAGTCGACTGAAAGGAGCCGTCATGAACGACAGCCGCAACGAACTGGAGGGTCTGCTGCTGGAATTCCATGCCGGCGCCCTGGCGCCGGAGGCTTTCGCCCGCCGCCTGCTCGAAGCGCAGGCGTTCCTGCCGGTAAAGGACGAAAAGCACGCCATCGCCGGTTTCCAGGCCTCGACCCGGGCCGAACCGCTGCTGGTCGAGGACGAAGACGGCAACCGCATCCTGGTGCTGTTCTCCTCGCCCGACCGCGCCCGCGACTTCCTCGCCGCCTTCCCCGGCTACGGCGGCGGCATGCTGGTCGAATTCGCCTGGCTGCTGCGCCGCATGGGCGCCGGCGTCTCGATCGCCATCAATCCCGAGCAGACGCCCGGTTTCGACCTCGACCCGGAGATGGTCGCCATGGTCGCCGCCCTGCTGCCCGAGGCAGACCAGTAAAAGTCAGCCCCCATGACACGGCGGCGGGAAACGACATGAAGCGCAGCCCCGGCCGGCCGGCCACGGCTTTCCGGCGCGCGCTGCTCGCCGCCGCGCTGCTGGTCCTGGCGGCGGCCTGTTCGCGGCAAGCGGACGCGCCGCTTGCGCCCGGTTCGGTGGTGCTGGCGCTGGGCGACAGCCTCACGGCCGGCTACGGGCTCGCTCCCGAGCAGGCCTGGCCGGCGCTGCTCGGCGAGAAGACCGGCTGGACGATCGTCAACGGCGGCGTCAGCGGCGACAGGAGCGGCGACGCCCTGGCGCGCCTGCCGGCCCTGCTGGACGAGCACGCGCCGAAGCTGGTGCTGGTGGCCCTCGGCGGCAACGACATGCTGCGCAGGCAGCCGGAGGCGCAGACGCGCGCCAACCTGGCGCGCATCCTCGAGCTGGTGCGCGGCCGCGACGCCCGGGCGGTGTTGCTGGCCACGCCGGAGCCGAGCCTGGCCGGCGCCGTCTTCCAGAACCTTTCGGCGCCGGACTTCTACGCCGAGCTCGCCGAGGAAGGGAAGGTGCCGCTCATCGACGACGCCCTCCCGGCAGTGCTCTCCGATCCCGGGCTCAAGCTCGACCAGCTGCATCCCAACGCCGAAGGGCACCGGGCCCTCGCCGGCAGGCTGTTTGACGCCCTGCGCAAGCTGGGGTACGTTCGCCCAAACTGAAGACGGAAACCGCCATGGCCGACCCGCAGGACACCCTCATCGAGATCTCGAACCTCAAGTTCTCCTACAACAGCCTCGACGTGCTGAAAGGCCTCGACCTCGCCGTGCCGCGCGGCCGGATCGTCGCCATCCTCGGCGCCAGCGGCTGCGGCAAGACCACCCTGCTGCGGCTGATCGGCGGCCAGCTGCGGCCGGCCGCCGGCCACGTCCGGTTCGACGGCCAGGTGATCCACGAACTGGACACCAACGGACTCTACGAAGTGCGCCGCAAGATGGGCATGATGTTCCAGCAGGGCGGCCTGTTCACCGACCTGTCCACCTTCGAGAACATCGCCTTCCCGATGCGCGAACGCACCGACCTGCCCGACGCACTGATCCACGACATGGTGCTGATGAAGCTGCACGCCGTCGGCCTGCGCGGCGCGCACGAACTGATGCCGAGCGAACTCTCCGGCGGCATGGCGCGGCGCGTCGCGCTGTCGCGCGCCATCGCCATGGACCCGATGCTGATCATGTACGACGAGCCCTTCTCCGGCCTCGACCCGATCTCCCTCACCCAGATCGGCAACCTCATCCGCGGCCTCAACGACGCCCTCGGCGTCACCTCCATCGTCGTCACCTACGATGTCGCCGAATCGCTCAAGGTGGTCGACTACGCCTACTTCATCGCCGACGGCAAGGTGGTCGCCCAGGGCACGCCCGACGAGATCCGCGCCTCGACCGACCCCTTCGTGCGCCAGTTCGTCGACGGCCTCCCCGACGGCCCGGTGGCCTTCCACATGGCGGGCAAGCCGCTGGCCGAGGATCTCAACCTGGCCGGGTAAAAGTCAGTCGCCGCAGGGCGGCGGCAGGCGTGAAAAAGCCAGCGCGAGGCTGGCTTTTTGCATTTGGTGGACCGGAGGAGGATCGAACTCCCGACCTTCGCATTGCGAACGCGACGCTCTCCCAGCTGAGCTACCGGCCCGAAAGAGGGGCGGATTATAGCCGGTTTTGGGGGGAGGCTGCCAGCCGGCGTCAGGTCTCGTCGTCCTCGCCCGAGCCCGCCGCGGCGCGGCGCAGGCGGTCGTTGATGGCCAGCCAGTTCTCGCCGGCCGGCGGCTGCTGGACGAGGATGCGGACGCAGCCCAGCGCGTCGAGCTCGCGCAGGCTGGCATAGAGGTCGTGGGCGAAGCCGGCCGGCTCGGCCGGCGACTGCTTCCAGGCGACGAGGTCGTGGCTGATGGCCTGCGGCGTGGGGGCCAGCACGGCGACCTTCTCGCCCGTCACCAGGGCGTTCCTCAGGGCGAACAGCAGGCCGTCGGAAGACACCAGCTGCAGCGGCGTGCGCGGCGCGTAGTGGGCGTCGAGCGAGCCCGAAACGCGGGGCGTTTCACTCCCGATTCCGCGCTGTGCTTCCGCCTGCGGTGCGGCGGTCTCGGGCGCGCGGCCGAGCACGCGCGCGATGTCCGCCGCGCCGATGGCACCGGGGCGCAGCAGCACCGGCACGCCACGCGACAGGTCGAGGATGGTGGATTCGATGCCGACCGGGCAGGCGCCGCCGTCGAGCACCAGCGGCACGCGGTCGCCGAGCTCCTCGCGCACGTGGTCGGCGGTGGTCGGGCTGATGCGGCCGAAACGGTTGGCCGAAGGCGCGGCAATGCCGCCCTCGAAGGCGGCGAGCAGTTCCAGCGCCAGCGGATGGTTCGGCACGCGCAGGCCGACGGTGTCCTGGCCGCCGGTAACGGCGTCGGGCACGCCGGGCCGGCGCTTGAGGATGAGCGTGAGGGGCCCGGGCCAGAAGGCGGCGGCGAGCCGTTCGGCCTCGGCGGGGATTTCGCGCGCCCAGCGTGCGAGGTGTGCGGACGAGGGCAGGTGCACGATGAGCGGATGGTCGGCGGGACGGCCCTTGGCGGCGAAAATTTTCGCCACGGCCGCCGGATTGGCGGCGTCGGCACCGAGGCCGTAGACGGTTTCGGTGGGGAAGGCGACCAGCTCGCCGGCGCGCAGCAGTGCGACGGCGCGTTCGATTTCAGGTGTCATCGGTCGCGCCGGGCAAAAGTCAGTCCGCGCAGCACGGCGCCCGGGACCGGGATCAGGCGTCCGGCAGCGTCTTCGCCAGCACCTTCTCGGTCTGGCTGACACGGAAATCGGCGAGCTTCTTCGCCAGCGCCTTGTCGGAGAGCGCCAGCATGGCAACGGCGAACAGCGCCGCGTTGGTGGCGCCGGCCTCGCCGATGGCGAAGGTGGCGACCGGAATGCCGCCGGGCATCTGCACCATCGACAGCAGCGAATCCAGCCCCTGCAGGTGCTTCGAGGGCATCGGCACGGCCAGCACCGGCAGCTCCGTCTTCGCCGCCAGCACGCCGGCGAGGTGGGCCGCGCCGCCGGCGGCGCCGATCAGCACCTTGAGGCCGCGGTCGTCGGCCATGCTGGCGTAGTCGAGCGCCGCGTCCGGCGAGCGGTGGGCCGAGAGCACTTTCGCTTCATAGGGCACGCCGAACCGCTTCAGCGTCTCGGCGCAGGCCTTCATGACCGGCCAGTCGGAGTCCGAGCCCATGACGATGCCGACGAGGGGATGCTTGACCATAGGAATTCCTTTCTATTTTCCGGCAGCGCGATCGGCGCTTTCGATGGTGTTGGCGAGCAGCATGGTGATGGTCATCGGCCCGACGCCGCCGGGGACCGGGGTGATGAGCGAGGCGACTTCCTTCGCCGATTCGAAATCCACGTCGCCGCACAGCTTGCCCGCATCTGGTCCCTCTTGCAGGCGGTTGATGCCGACGTCGATGACCACCGCGCCCGGCTTGACCATGTCGCCGGTGATCATCCTCGGCTTGCCCACCGCGGCGATCAGCACGTCGGCGCGGCGGGTGTGGAAGGCCAGGTCCTGCGTCTGCGAGTGGCACACCGTGACGGTGGCGCTGGCGCCGATCAGCAGCAGGGCCATCGGCTTGCCGACGATGTTGCTGCGGCCGACGATCACGGCCTCCTTGCCGCGCAGCGAAATGCCTTCCGAGCTCAGCATCTCCATGACGCCGTAGGGCGTGCACGAGATGAAGCGCGGGTTGCCCTGCGCCAGCAGGCCGACGTTCTCGGCATGGAAGCCGTCGACGTCCTTTTCCGCCGAGACGGCCTCCAGCACCTCGTCCTCGTCGAACTGGGCGGGCAGCGGCAGCTGCACCAGAATGCCGTGGATCTTCGGATCGGCGTTGAGCGCGGCGATCTTGTGCAGCACCTTCTCCGGCGGCGTGTCGGCGGGGAATTCGTATTTCTCGGAATGCACGCCGACCGCCTCGCAGGCCTTGATCTTGTTGCGCACGTAGACCTGGGAGGCCGGATTCTCGCCGACGAGGATCACGGCAAGGCCGGGCTTGCAGCCCTGGGCGGCGAGTTCGGCCGCGCGCTGGCGCAGGGATTCGCGGAGTTTCGCGGAGAGGGCGTTGCCGTCGAGGATTTTGGCGGTCATGGCTGGGCGAAAACAGGCGCGGAGCCGAAGGGCTCCGCAAGCACGCGCATTTTACCGCCTAAAACCGCTTTTAACGCAGAGATCGCAAAGGCGCAAAGGACGCAAAGAAAACAAGAAGTACCTTTGCGCCTTTGCGTCCTTTGCGTTGAATGCTGTGTAGTTTTCAGGCCGTCGCCGGAGTCGCCGCCTGCGCGGCGGCGGCGCGGCCGGCGGCGAAAGCCTTGCGGTTCATCTCCACCACCTGCTCGCCCTTGCGCGCGAAGCGCTTGACGATGCAGTCGAGCAGCACCCCGGCCGAGAACGGCAGCTGGTCGGCAATCGCCCCCAGCATGACGGTGTTGCCGAGGCGCAGGTCGCCGAGGTCGCGGGCGAGGGTGGCGGCGTCGAATGACACGGTCTTGACGCCGCGCGCGCGCATCTCGCCGATCGGATCGTCCGGGTACTTGAAGAGGCCGAGCTCGACGACGGGCGGCACCAGGCGCGCATCGTTCACCAGCGTCATCGCACCGGGTTTCAGGTAGTGCGACCAGCGCAGCGCTTCCGCCGCCTCGAAGCCGAGCAGCACGTCGGCGGTGCCCGGCGCGATCTGCGGCGAGAGCACCTTCCTGCCGAAGCGCAGGTGGGAAGTGACGACGCCGCCGCGCTGGCTCATGCCGGCGACCTCGGTCTTCTTGACGTCGTGGCCCTCGGCAATGGCCGCCTCGGAGAGAATCTCGGTGGCCGTCATGACGCCCTGGCCGCCGATGCCACAGACGAGGATGTTGGTGATGTCGGACATGGAATCCTCCTCAGACGGGCTTGACGACGATGCGCGGCATGGCCGGCTCGAAGTGCACGATCGCCTCCGGCGCGCACGGCTGCACGCAGAGGCCGCAGCCGGTGCAGGCGACGCTGTCGATGCGCGTGAAGGCCAGCTCGACCTCCTTGCCGGAGGGCTTCACCACCTTCTCGCGCCGCGTGACATGGATGGCCGGGCAGCCGACCTCGACGCAGTTGCCGCAACCGGTGCACTTGTCCTCCTCGACCACGTAGGGCTTGAACGGCTTGAACTCCTCGATCAGCACGCAGGGGCGGTTGGCGATGATGACCGAGACGTCGTCGATCTTCGTCTCGTCGCGCACGGTCTTGAACAGCACCGGCAGCTGGTAGGGGTCGACAATGTGGATACGCTCCTTCTTCACGCCGAGCGCCTCGATCAGTTTCGGGAAGTCGATGCGCGGCGCCTGCTGGCCGCGGATGTCGCGGCCGTTGGCGGGCGTGTTCTGGCCGCCGGTCATGCCCACCGTGCCGTTGTCGAGCAGCAGGACGGTGACGTTGCCGCGATTCCAGGTGATGTCGAGCAGGCCCTGCATGCCCATGTGCATGAAGGTCGAGTCGCCGATGACGGCGAGGATCTTCTTGTTCCTGTCCGCTTCGCCGCGGCCCTTGTCCATGCCCAGCGCGACGCCCATCGAGGCGCCCATGCAGATGGTCGAGTCGAGCGAGTTCCACGGATGGCCGGCGCCCAGCGTGTAGCAGCCGATGTCGCCGGCGATGGTCAGGTTCTTCAGCTGCGACAGCGTGTAGTAGATGCCCATGTGCGGGCAGGAGGCGCACAGCGTGGGCGGCCGCGGGAAGAGCGGCGGCAGCGCCGGGGCGGATTCGGGCGCGGGCGCGGCTTCCTTGCGCAGCAGGCGCTCGACGGCGGGCGTGAGCACTTCCGGCGCCAGTTCGCCCATGCGCGGCAGGAAGTCCTTGCCGTGGGCGGCGAAGCCGGCGGCCTTCAGCTCGTTTTCCAGCAGCGGCTCGGTCTCCTCGACCACCACCAGGGTGTCGGCCATTTCGGCGAGCGCCGCTACTTTCTCCAGCGGCCAGGGATAGGACAGGCCGAGCTTCAACACCGGCGCGTCGGGAAAGGATTCGCGCACGTGCATGTAGGCGGGGCCGCTGGTGATGAAGGCAACGCGGCGGTCCGTACCCGGCTCGATGACGTTGAGCGGCGTCCTGTCGGAGAAGCGCTTGAGCTCCTGCTCGCGCGCCAGCATCAGCGGGATGCGGCGCTTGGCGTGGCCGGGCACCATCACCCAGCGCTCGGCGTTCTTGGTGAAGCCCCTGGCCTTGTGCTCGACGCGCTCGCCGACGGTGACCAGGCCCTTGACGTGGCAGATGCGCGAGGTCAGGCGCAGGATCACCGGCACCTGGTACTCCTCCGACAGCTCGAAGGCGTAGCGCGCCATGTCGTAGGCTTCCTGCGAATCGGCCGGCTCCAGCATCGGCACATGGGCGAAGCGGCCCCAGAAGCGCGAATCCTGCTCGTTCTGCGAGGAGGACATGCCGACATCGTCGGCGACGGCGATCACCAGGCCGCCCTCGACGCCGGTCAGGGTCAGGGTCATCAGCGCATCGGCGGCGACGTTCAGGCCGACGTGCTTCATGGCGCTGAAGGCGCGCGAGCCCATCATCGAGGCGCCGATGGCGACTTCCAGCGACACCTTCTCGTTCACCGACCACTCGGTGTACATGTCGGGATAGGTGGACAGCTGCTCCAGCATCTCGGTCGCCGGCGTGCCCGGATACCCGGCGCAGACCTTCGTCCCGGCCTCCCACACCGCGCGCGACACGGCCTCGTTGCCCGACATCAAAAGCCGGCTCGCCGCCGGCGCCGGCATCACTGCTGCCATTCACCCACCCCGCTGAAGATAAACAGAAAAGAAGAAGGGCGAAGCTACTGGCAAGGCGCGCCCTGTCCCTTGATACAGGTCAAAGGGAATTCAGACAGGGGGATGAATCAGGCGGCCTGCCGCGCCGCCTGCCGCAGCACGCCTTCGAAACGTTCCACCACGGCCGTCCAGCCGCGCACCTCGACGTCGAGGCGCGCGCGCCGGCCGATGGCCCGGCGCAGGTCCTCGTCCCGTGCCAGATCGAGCGCCGCGGCCGTGAAGGCCGGCACGTCGCCGGGCGGCACGCTGCGGCCGCTGAAGCCGTCCTCGATGAGCTCCGCCGCCGCCGCGCTGCGGTAGGCCACCACCGCCAGTCCGCTGGCCATGGCCTCGGCCACGACGTTGCCGTAGGTCTCGCTCAGGCTGCCGAACAGGAACAGGTCCGCCGAAGCGTAATGGGCGGCGAGGTCGGCGCCGGTGCGCGTGCCGGCGAAGTGGTCACGCGGCCGCTCGCGCCGCAGGCGGGCGGCGGCCGGACCGTCGCCGACCCAGACCATGCGCGCCTGCGGGCAGGCGGCGCGGATCGCATCGAAGGCGCGGCAGGTCAGGTCGAGGTTCTTCTCCGGCGCCACCCGGCCGACGTAGATGCAGGCCGGGTCGCCTTCGCCGACGCCCCAGGACTCGCGCAGGTCGCGCGAGCGGTGCCCGGGCGCGAACAATTCGGTGTCGACGCCGCGGCCGACCACGCAGACGCCGGGGATGCCCTCGCCGGCCAGATCCGCCGCCAGCGCCTCGGTCGGCACCAGCGTGGCGCGGGTGCGCCGGTGCAGGCTGCGCAGGTAGGCGGCCACCGCCGGCCGCAGCCAGCCGAAGCCGTAGTGCACGCTATAGCGGTCGAAGTTGGTGTGAAAACCCGAGGTGACCGGGAGACCGAGGCGCCGCGCCGCCGCCACCGCCGACCAGCCGAGCGGCCCCTCGGTGACGACATGCACCACGTCGGGCCGCCGCGCGCGCCAGGCGCGCGCCAGGGCGCCGGCGGCCGGCAGGCCGAAGCGCAGGCCGGCGTAGCCCGGCAGGGGCAGGCCGGCCAGCAGCAGGTCGTCCTCGCCGCCCCGGTCCTCGCGCGACTGGCGCGGCCGCAGCACGCTGACGCGGTGGCCGCGGCCGCGCAGGCCTTCGACGAGGCGACCGACCGTCATGGCCACGCCGTTGACCTCGGGTGGATGCGTCTCGGTGACGACGGCAACCTTCAGTTCGCTCACGGCGCCCTCCTCCCGCTCCGCATCCGCTCGAAGGGCCCGGCGGCGGAACGGTTCCGCCGCCCTCCCGCCCGGCGCCGAGCGACGCTCAAAGCAGTACGCTCGCCCACACCGCCAGCACGTCGACCAGGGCGACGAAGACCGCCGCGCTGCCGATGTCCTTGGCACGCTTGGCCAGGCGATGGTCTTCCAGCCCGATCCGGTCCACCGCCGCCTCCAGCGCCGAGTTGAGCAGTTCCACCACCAGCACCAGCAGCACGCTGGCGATCATCAGGGCGCGGCCGACGCCGTCCACGGGCAGCAGGCAGGCGGCCGGCAGCAGGACGGCGGCCAGCCAGACTTCCTGGCGGAAGGCATCCTCGCAGCGATAGGCCGCTTCCAGGCCGGCAACGGAATAGTGGAAGGCGTTCCATACCCGCCTCAGGCCGGTCTTGCCTTTATATGGGCTTTCCATGTCGCCGTTTTTCCGTTCCCGTGGTAATCGAAGTAAAGGGCCGCCAGCCGCGCCGCCATCGCCTCGTCGGACCAGCCCGGGGCGTAGGCGCGGGCCTCGCCGGCGAGGCGGGCGCGCAGCGCGGCATCGGAGAGAATCTCCACCACCGCGCCGGCGAACCCGGCGGGGTCGGCGGCGGGGACGCGGCAGCCGCGGCGCGGCGCCAGGATGTCGACGGTGCCCATCTCGGCCAGCGCCACCACCGGCAGGCCCACCGCCATCGCCTCCAGCAGCACCAGCCCCTGCGTCTCGGTGCGCGAGGCGAAGACGAAGACGTCGGCGGCGGCGTAGCAGTCGGGCAGGTCGCGATGGCGGTCGAGGTAGCCGGTGAAGCGCACCGCGTCGCCCAGGCCGAGGCGTGCCGCCTGCGCCCGCAGCGCCGGCAGGGCCGGCCCTTCGCCGGCGACGAGCAGCAGCATGTCCGGGCGCCGCTTCAGCGCCGCCGCCGTCATCTCCAGCAGGAAGCCGATGTTCTTCTCGTGCGCCACGCGGCCGACGTAGAGCGCCACCGGGCGCGCCTCGGGGATGCCGTGGGCGGCGCGGAAGCGCGCCCGCTCGCCGCCGGCGAAGCGCGCCAGCGGGATGCCCGTCGGCAGGACGTGGATCGGCGCGCGCACGCCGTAATCGCTGAGCCGCCCCAGCATCGCCTGCGAGGGCACGACGACGCCGTCGAGGGCGTTGCACTGCCGGCGCGAGAGGTGCCGCGCCACGGCGCGCAGGCCGCGCGCCGGCAGGAACGGCGCGTAGTGGTGCAGGTATTCCTCGAACAGGGTGTGGTAGGTCGCCAGCACCGGCACGCCGGCGCGCCGTGCCGCGCGCAGGCCGGCATAGTGCGCGGCGAAGGGCGTCTGGATGTGCACCAGGTCGCAGCCGGCGGCCTGCTCGCGCACGATGCGCGACATGGCGCGCCAGGCGACGATGCGGTCCTCCGGATCGCGCGGCACCGGCCGGCCGGGCACGCGCGCCACGCCGGGCGTCTCCGGCTCGTCGCCGTAGCGCGGCGCGACGATGCGCACCTCGACGCCGTGGCCGGCGAGGGACTGGCGGAAGGTTTCGATCGAGGTGGAAACGCCGTTGACGCGGGGAAAATAGACGTCCGACACCATCAGCACGCGCATCAGGCGGCGACCCTTTCCTGCGCTTCGGGCAGCGCCGTCACGCTGGCCGACGCATGCCACTCGACCAGCTCCAGGCGGCCGTCGAGGTGCTCGACGATCGCTGTGCAGGAATCCACCCAGTCGCCGCAATTGATGTAGGCGAGGCCGTCGATCTCCTTGATGACGGCGCTGTGGATGTGGCCGCAGACGATGCCGTCGAGGCCGCGCGATGCGGCGTGGCGCACGGCGTTCTCCTCGAAGTCGAAGATGAAGTTGAGGGCGCGCTTGACGCGCCGCTTGGCGTAGCCGGCCAGCGACCAGTAGCCGGCCAGCCCCAGCTTGCGCCGCAGCCAGGACACCCAGCGGTTGGCCCGCACCAGCAGGTTGTAGGAGACGTCGCCCAGCAGCGCCACCCAGCGGTGGTGGCGCGTCACCTGGTCGAAGGCGTCGCCGTGGATGAGCAGGAAGCGGCGGCCGTCGCGCATCGTGTGCACCGCCTCCTCGACGACATGGATGTCGCCGAACGCCGTGTCGACATAGTCGCGCAGCGCCTCGTCGTGGTTGCCGGGGATGAACACCACGCGCTCGCCGTGGCGGGCGCGGCGCAGCACCTTCTGCACCACGGTGTTCTGCGCCGCGTTCCAGTGGATGCCGCGCTTCATGGCCCAGAAGTCGACGATGTCGCCGAGCAGATAGAGCTCGTCGGCAGTGTATTCGCGCAGGAAATCGAGCAGCTTCCCGGCCTGGCAGGCACGGGTGCCGAGGTGGATGTCGGACAGGAACAGGGTTCTGACACGCGGCATGCGCGCAGTCTGGTGGCCGCAGATGTTCCTTTCATTAAGAAAGGATGACGGACATATGACGGGTGCCTCCGTTTCGCCCGCCGACATCATTCCGTAACCTGTCGTCGCGACAATGCCGCGGACTTCCCGGACACTCTTCATGGAAAAAGCCCATATCATCGACGCCCTCGGCGAGAGCGGCCTGCTCCTGCCGACGCTGCTGAACGCCGCGTTGGCCGCCAACGACCGCGCCAAGTACTACTTCAGCCTGCTGCAGATGGCCCAGTCGCGGGCGCAGCATCCGGAAGCGCCCGTCCCCGACCTGCGCATCGAACGCCAGGCCGCCGGCATCGCCGACGAAGCCTGCGACGGCATCGTCGGCGCCAGCAGCCGGGGCGAAGGGGACCTTTACCGCATCCCCCAGGTACAGGCCATCTGCACGGCGCTCTACCAGGAC
>JAWKYW010000017.1:0-63525 GCA_041396245.1 Rhodocyclaceae bacterium
GCGACCTTGCGGCCGGCCTCGCGGCGGCCTTCGATGATGTCGATGTAGCGCGCCACCTTGGGATGGTCGGCGCCGGGAATATCCGGCGTGCGCGGCAGGATGCCGGTGGCCAGCGCGACGTGGTCGAAACCGCCCGCGGCGAGCTCTTCCGCCGTGGCACGGTGACTGACTTTTACTTTCACGCCGGTCGCGTCGAGGCGGCGGCGGAAGTAGCGCAGCGTCTCGCCGAACTCCTCCTTGCCGGGGATGCGCTTCGCCAGGTTGAACTGGCCGCCGATTTCGCCTGAGGCTTCGAACAGCGTGACGTCGTGGCCGCGCTCGGCGGCGGTGGTGGCGAAGGCGAGTCCCGCCGGGCCGGCGCCGACGACGGCGACCTTCTTCTTCGCCGCGGCGGGCTTGATCACCAGCTCGGTCTCGTTGCAGGCGCGCGGGTTGACCAGACAGGAGCAGGTCTTGCGCTCGAAGATGTGGTCGAGGCAGGCCTGGTTGCAGGCGATGCAGGTGTTGATCTCGTCGGCACGGCCGGCGGCGGCCTTGTTCACGAACTCGGCGTCGGCGAGGAAGGGCCGCGCCATCGACACCATGTCGGCGTCGCCGCGCGCCAGCACCTCTTCGGCGACGTCGGGCGCGTTGATGCGGTTGGTGGTGACGAGGGGAATCTTCACCTCGCCCTTCATGCGCCGCGTCACCCAGGTGAACGCCGCGCGCGGCACCATGGTGGCGATGGTCGGGATGCGCGCCTCGTGCCAGCCGATGCCGGTGTTGATGATCGTGGCGCCGGCCGCCTCGATGGCCTTGGCGAGCTGCACGACTTCCTCCCAGGTGCTGCCGTCCTCGACGAGGTCGAGCATCGACAGGCGGAAGATGATGATGAAGTTGGGGCCGACCTTCTCGCGCGTGCGGCGCACGATCTCGACGGCGAAGCGGATGCGGTTCTCGAAGGGGCCGCCCCATTCGTCGGTGCGGTGGTTGGTCTTCGGCGCGATGAACTGGTTGATGAGGTAGCCCTCGGAGCCCATGATCTCGACGCCGTCGTAGCCGGCCTTCTGCGCGAGGCGCGCGCAGCGGGCGTAGTCGGCGATGGTCTTGCGCACGCCCCAGCCGCTGAGCGCGCGCGGCGCGAAGGGGCTGATCGGCGACTTCAGCTTCGAGGCCGACACCGCCAGCGGGTGGTAGGCGTAGCGGCCGGTGTGCAGGATCTGCAGGCAGATCTTGCCGCCGGCGGCGTGCACGGCGTCGGTGACGATGCGGTGCTTGCCCACCTGCCAGGGGAAGGAGAGCTGCGAAGCCTTCGGCGAGCCGCGCCCGGCGAGGTTGGGCGCGAAGCCGCCGGTGACGATGAGGCCGGCGCCGCCTTTCGCACGCTCGGCGAAGAAGGCCGCCATGCGCTGGAAGCCGTTCGGCTCTTCCTCCAGGCCGGTGTGCATGGAGCCCATCAGCGTGCGGTTGCGCAGGGTGGTGAAGCCGAGGTCGAGGGGGGCGAGGAGGTGCGGGTATTGGGCCATTTGTATATTCCGTTATCGGTTATTACACGTCGTCCGTCTGTCTTAGAATGTCATCCCCGCGAAAGCGGGGATCCAGCAGTTTTTCGATCATCGTGGATTCCCGCTTTCGCGGGAATGACGGGGCTGTTCGTCGTCCTCGCGCAAGCGGGGACCCAGTTGTTTTACGGATGTCGTGGATTCCCGCCTGCGCGGGAATGACGAGCATTTCAAAAGCCGAGTTGCCTGGCGGCCAGGTCCTTCAGTATTTCTTCGGCGCCGCCGCCGATCATCATCACTTTCACTTCGCGGTAGATGCGCTCGACGCGCACGCCGCGCATGTAGCCCGAGCCGCCGAGGATCTGCACGGCGGCGTCGGCGCAGAACTGCATGGTGCGGGCGGCGTGGTTCTTGGCCATGGCCGTTTGTGCGACCAAACCTTGCCCCTCACCCCGGCCCTCTCCCCGCGAGCGGGGAGAGGGGGAAGAACTCCCCTCGCCCGCTTGCGGAATCGTCGCATCCAGCCGCGAAGCCTCATCGGGCGCGCGTCGCCTCGATGCGCTCGGCCATGTCGACCAGCTTGTGGCGGATCACCTGGTGGGCGATCAACGGCTGGCCGAAGGTCTTGCGCTCGCGCGCCCAGGCGACGGCGTCCTCGAGGCAGGCTTGTGCCGCACCGCAGGCCGAGGCCGCGAGCGTCAGGCGCTCGCCGTTGAAGTTGCGCATGATAAGCGGAAACGCCTGGCCTTCGGCGCCGATGAGATTGCCGGCCGGCACGCGGCAGTCGTCGAAGTGCAGCTCGGCGGTGTCGGAGGCCCACCAGCCCATCTTCTTGAGTTCGGTGCGGGTAAAGCCGGGGGTGTCGCGTTCGATGGCGAGCAGCGAGACGCCGGCCGCGCCGGGGCCGCCGGTGCGCACGGCGACGGTGGTCCAGTCCGCGCGCAGGCCGGAGGTGATGAACATCTTGCTGCCGTTGACGACGTAGTGGTCGCCGTCGCGGCGCGCGGTTGTTGAAAGCTGCGCCACGTCGGAGCCGGCGCCCGGCTCGGTGACGGCGAGCGCGCTGATCTTCTCGCCGGCGAGGACGCCGGGCAGGATGCGCGCCTTGAGTTCGGGGGAGGCGCCCGCCACGACCGGCGGCAGGCCGATGGTGTGGCTCATCAGGCTGGCGCAGGTGCCGCCGCTGCCGGAGCGGCCCATCTCCTCGGCGAGGATGACGCGGTAGAAGTGGTCGGCCGGCGTGCCGCCGTATTCCTCGGGGAAGCCGACGCCGAGCAGGCCCGCCGCGGCGGCCTTGCCATACAGCTCGCGCGGGAAGCCGCCGGCCTCGTCCCAGGCGGCGGCGTTGGGGATGATCTCGCGCTCGACGAAGCGGCGCACCGTGGCGCGGAAGGCCTCGTGGTCGGGGGTGTAGTGGCGGGGATTGGGGTGGGTGAGCACGATTCGTCATCCCCGCGGAGCTTGTCCCCGCATGCTTGAAGCGGGGAGCGGGGATCCAGGGTTTTCGGGTTGCTTCTGGATTCCCGCTTTTGACCGAAGGAAATCCCCGTGGGACGCGGGAATGACGGTTCCTAGCGTTTTCCCCGGCGCCACCTGCTCGCCCACCGCACAAGCCAGTTCCGCCAGCACGCCGTCGCAGGGCGCGGCGAGGGTGTGCTCCATCTTCATCGACTCCAGCACGATCAGGCCCTGGCCGCGCTTCACCTGTGCGCCCGCCGCGGCCAGCACGGCGACGACGCGGCCGTTCATGGGCGGGGTGAGGCGGCCGCTGCTTGATGCGGATTCGCGGGATTGTGCCGGCTGCTGGGTGAGGTCGGTGACGACGGCCTGCGCGCCGTCGACGTCCAGGTGCAGGCGGCCTTCGGCGTCGAAGGCGTGGCGGACGGCGAGGTGGAGGTTGGCGAAGGCGATGCGGCAGGTGTCGCCGTCGCTTGAAAGCAGTTCGATTTCGTTGCTGGTTTCGCCGACGGCAGCCTCGAAGCGGTTGCCTCCCAGGAAAGTCAGTCCCAGCGACACGGCGCGGTTGCCGAGGCCGAGCGTGAAATGCGTCGTCGCCGCGCCGCTGGAGCGCCAGAAGGCCAGCTCGGGCTGCGGCAGGCGCGCGGCGCTGATTTGCGCGATGATCAGCGCGGCGGCGGCGAGAACTTCGCTGCGCGGATCGGCATCCGCCTGCGGCGCGAAGTGGGCGGTGATGAAGTCGGTGGTGGCGCGGCCGGCGAAGAATTCCGGGTGCTCGAGGCAGCCGACGAGGAAGGCCTTGTTGGTGGTGACGCCGAGCGCCATCGTTTCGCGCAGGGCGGTGATGAGCTTCTGCCGCGCCTCGTCGCGCGTGGCGCCGTGGGCGACGATCTTCGCCAGCAGCGGATCGTAGTGGGAGGTGATCTCCGTGCCGGTGTCGACGCCGGCGTCGACGCGAACATTGGTCGGCGCGTTCCACGCGAGCAGCGTGCCGGTCTGCGGCAGGTAGCCCGCGTCGGGGTTTTCGGCGTAGAGCCGCGCCTCGATGGCGTGGCCGTTCAACTGCACATCGGCTTGCGACAACGGCAGCGGCTCGCCGGCGGCGACACGCAGCTGCAGGTCGACGAGGTCGAGGTTGGTGACGAGCTCCGTCACCGGATGCTCGACCTGCAGGCGGGTGTTCATCTCCATGAAGACGAAATCGCCTTCGGCCAGCAGGAATTCGATGGTGCCGGCGCCGACGTAGCCGATCGCCTTGGCCGCGCGCACCGCCGCCTCGCCCATGCGGGCGCGGAGTTCATCCGACACAGCGGGCGACGGCGCCTCCTCGATGACCTTCTGGTGGCGGCGCTGGATGGAGCAGTCGCGCTCGCCGAGGTGGATGACGTTGCCCTGCGTGTCGGCGAAGACCTGGACCTCGACATGGCGCGGCGCCGTCAGCGCGTACTCGAGGATCAGCTCGCCCGAGCCGAAGGCCGACTGCGCCTCGGAGCGCGCCGAGGCGAGCGCCGCCGGCAGTTCGGCGAGGTCGTCGACGCGGCGCATGCCGCGCCCGCCGCCGCCGGCCGCCGCCTTGATCATCAGCGGCAGGCCGACCTTTTCCGCTTCCCGGATCAGCGTGGCGTCGGACTGGTCGCTGCCGTCATATCCCGGGATGCACGGCACGCCGGCCTCGCGCATGCGGCGCTTGGCCGCGGCCTTGTTGCCCATCAGGCGGATCGCTTCGGGCGGCGGGCCGATGAAGACCAGGCCGGCCGCAGCACACGCCTCGGCGAAGTCGGCGTTCTCGGAGAGGAAGCCGTAGCCGGGATGCACCGCCTGGGCGCCGGTGGCCCTGGCGGCGGCGATGAGGCGCTCGATGTTCAGGTAGGACTCGCGCGGCGCGGCGCCGCCGATCTCATAGGCCTCGTCGGCGAGGCGCGCGTGCAGGGCGTGGCGGTCGGCGGCCGAGACGACGGCGACGGTGCGCAGCCCGCGCGCGCGGCAGCTGCGGATGATGCGGCAGGCGATCTCGCCGCGGTTGGCGATCAAAACCTTGTTGAACAACTTAAAACCCCTCACCACAGAGGCACAGAGACACAGAGAAATTCATTCTCGTGTTTTCTCTGTGCCTCTGTGTCTCTGTGGTTAATGGTTTTCATGCCTTCCTCGGCAATGTGCCCATGTACTTCGAGATGATGCCGAGCATCACCTCGTCGGCGCCGCCGCCGATGGAGGAGAGGCGGATGTCGCGGAACAGGCGCGAGACGTTGCTCTCCCACACATAGCCCATGCCGCCCCAGAACTGCAGGCAGGAATCGGCGACCTCGCGGCCGAGGCGCCCGACCTTCAGCTTGGCCATCGAGGCAAGCAGGGTCACGTCCTCGCCGGCCACCAGCTTCATGGCCGCATCGTGCACCAGCGCGCGCAGGGCCTCGATCTCGGTCTTCAGTTCGGCGAGGCGGAAATGCACGTACTGGTTGTCGAGGATGGACTGGCCGAAGGCCTGCCTTTGCTTCGTGTAATCGATGGTCTCGCGCAGGATGCGGTCGAGCACCGTCCATTGCGCGGCGGCGAACAGGCGCTCCTCCTGGAACTGCTGCATCTGGTAGGTGAAGCCCATGCCCTCCTCGCCGATGCGGTAGCGCTGCGGCACGCGCACCTCGTCGAAGTAGAGCTGCGCCGTGTCGGAGGACCACATGCCGAGCTTCTTCAGCTTCTTCGCCACCGAGACGCCCTTCGATTTCATCGGCACGCAGATCAGCGTCTTGTTCTTGTGCGCGGCGCCTTCCGAGGTGTTGGCGAGCAGGCAGATCCAGTCGGACTGGGTGCCGCTGGTGATCCACATCTTGCTGCCGGTGATGACGTAATCGTCGCCGTCCTTGCGTGCGAAGGTCTTGATCGAGGCGACGTCGGAGCCGGCGCCCGGCTCGGAGACGCCGATGCTGCAGACGAGGTCGCCGGCGATGGTCGGGGCGAGGAATTCCTTGCGCAACGCGTCGGAGCCGAAGCGCGCCAGCGCCGGAGTCGCCATGTCGGTCTGCACGCCGATGGCCATCGGCACGCCGCCGCAGCGCACGTCGCCGAGCGCCTCGCCGAAGGCGAGCTGGAAGGAATAGTCGAGGCCCATGCCGCCGTAGGCCTGCGGTTTGTTGATGCCGAGGAAGCCGGCGTCGCCCATCTTCTTGAAGAGTTCGTGCGCCGGGAAGATCTCCGCATCCTCCCAGGCGTCGACATGGGGGTTGATCTCGGTCTCGACGAATTTCTTCACCGAGCGCTGCAGTTCGAGGTGTTCCTGGGTGTAGAGCATAAATTCTCCTATCGTCGTCCTCGCGAAAGCGGGGACCCAGCGGTTGTTGTGGATTCCCGCTTTCGCGGGAATGACGGTGTACGTTGCTGACTCATTTCAATGCCTCGCCACGGCGAACTGCACCGGGCGCAGGGTGCGCGCATCGGCCTCGCGGCAGATGGAGAGCACCCAGGCCAGCACCTTGCGCGTGTCGCGCGGGTCGATGATGCCGTCGTCGAGGAGCCGCCCGCTGGTGTAGAAGGCGGACGATTGCCGGTCGAAGGTGTCGATGATCTGCTTTTCCAATGCGTCGAGCTGGGCGGTGTCCGCTTCGCCCCCGCCGCGCTTGAGCTTCGCTTCCATGACGAGGCGCATGGTCATGGCCGCCTGCTCGCCGCCCATCACCGCCGTTTTCGCGTTGGGCCAGGAGAAGGCGAAGCGCGGGCCGTAGGCGCGGCCGCACATGCCGTAGTTGCCGGCGCCGAAGCTGGCGCCGATGTGCAGGGTGATCTGCGGCACCGTGGCGTTGGCCACGGCCTGGATCATCTTGGCGCCGTGCTTGATCATGCCGGCCTGCTCGCTGGCGCGGCCGACGATGTAGCCGGTGGTGTTCTGCAGATAGAGGATCGGCGTGCCGGACTGGCAGCAGGCCTGGATGAAGTGCGAGGCCTTGGTGGCGCCGGCCGGGTCGATCGGGCCGTTGTTGCCGATCAGCCCCACCGCGTGGCCATCGAGGGCGGCGTGGCCGCACACTGTCGACACGCCGTAGCCGGGCTTGAAGTCGAGGAAGTCGGAGTCGTCGACAATGCGGGCGATGACCTCGCGCACGTCGTAGGGCTTTTTCGTGTCGAGCGGCACCAGGCCGAGCAGTTCCTCGATGTCGCGCCGTGGCGCAGAGACTGACTTTTGTTCCGGGCGCAGGTCGCGGTTCCAGTCGAGCTTGGCCAGCACCTCGCGGGCGAGGCGGATGCCGTCGGCGTCGTCCTCGGCGAGGTATTCGCACAGGCCGCTGATTGAAGCGTGCATCTCGGCGCCGCCGAGCTCTTCCTCGGAGGCGTCTTCGCCGGTGGCGGCTTTCAGCAGCGCGGTGCCGGCGAGGAAGGCTTTCGCCCGGCCGCGCACCATCACGACGTAATCCGACATGCCGGGCATGTAGGCGCCGCCGGCGGTGGACGAACCATGCACCACGGTCACCACCGGGATGCCCGCGGCGGACAGGCGCGTCAGGCCGCAGAACAGGCCGCCGCCGTGGATGAAGTCCTCGACGCGGTACTTGAGCAGGTTGGCGCCGGCGGATTCGACCAGGTGCAGGAAGGGCAGCCTGTTCTCCTGCGCGATGGCGACGACGCGCAGGATCTTCTCCAGGCCCATCGGCTGGATGGCGCCGGCGTCGATGCCGGAATCCGACGCCGCGACCATGCAGCGCACGCCGGAGACATAGCCAATGCCGGCGACGAGGCCGCCGCCGGGAATGGTCTTGGCCGGGTCGGGATTGTCGAGGCACCAGCCGGCGACGGTGGCGAGTTCGAGGAAGGGCGAGCCGGCGTCGAGCGCCCGCGCCACGCGCTCGCGCGGCAGCAGCTGGCCGCGCCTGTCGAAGACGGGTTTCGCCTTCGCCGAGGCATCGCGCACGCGCTGCTCGAGGGCGCGGAAGTCGGCGATGAGCTTCAGCCAGGCTTCGCGGTTGGCGGCGAAGGCGGGCGAGGCGGTGTCCAGCGTGGTTTCGATTATCGGCATGGCTAAAACCTTTCACCACGGCGTGCGCGGCGACACGGCGAAAGGAAATCGAATATCGCCGTGTCGCCGTGCACGCCGTGGTACATGCTTTTCATTCCTCGCTCATGAACTTCGGCGGCGCATACAGCGGGAAGCCGTTGTAGGCCTTCGAGCGCTTGTGCGGCACGAGCGGCCAGGTCGGCCGCGCGTTGAGCACGCCGCCGTCGATGCGGATGGTCGTGCCGGTGATGAAGGAGGCGGCTTCGGAAAGCAGGAAGACGATGACGGCCGCGGCCTCCGACTCGGTGCCGAAACGCTGCAGGGGGATCTTCGCCTTCAGCGTCTTCGCCCACGCCTGCACTTCCGGCGGATAGGTCTCGAAGCCGGACGAGGCGATCCAGCCCGGCGCCACGGCGTTGACGCGCACGCCCGAGGCCGCCCACTCGCAGGCGGCCGACTCGGTGAAGTTCACCATGCCGGCGCGCGCCGCGCCGGAGTGCGCCATGCCGGGCATGCCGCCCCACATGTCGGCGCTCATGTTGACGATGGCGCCGCCGTGCTTTTCCATCCAGTGCCGGTAGCACTCGCGCGCCATGAGGAAGCCGCCGGTGAGGTTGGTGCGCACCACCGCCTCCCAGCCCTTCAGCGAGATGTCGCGCAGCGGCGCGGGAAACTGGCCGCCGGCGTTGTTCACCAGGCCGTCGATGCGGCCGTGCGTGGCGAGCACGGCCTCCACCGTGGCAAACACCTGGTCTTCGTCGCGGATGTCGCAGGCGTGGGCGGTGGCGCTGCCGCCGGCGGCGGCGATCTCCTCGCGCACCTTGTCCAGCTTTTCCGGCTTGCGGCCGACCAGCGCGACCTTCGCGCCGAGGGCGGCGAGTTCATGGGCGGTGCAGCGGCCGATGCCGCTGCCGCCGCCGGTGACGACGATGCTCTGGCCCGCAAAGAGGCCTTCGCGGAAAACGGAACGGTAGTTCATGGAATTCCCCCTCGGGAAGGCACCTGAAACAGTGCCAACCAAGCAGTTGCTTGGTCGATTATGGCCGGGCGCGGGTGGATGTGCAAGCCACGCTTGCCATGGTCTTGCTTGACCATTGATGTGACCATGGTCATACTTGTGGTCATATTGAGTCCTGGAGCCTGTCATGCAGATCATCAAAGCCTCTGAATTCAAGGCCAAATGCCTTGCCCTGATGGACGAGGTCGCCCGCACCGGGGAAACCATCCGCGTCACCAAGAACGGCAAGCCGGTGGCCGAGTTGCGCCCGGTGAAGCCGTCCAAACCCGCTTCTCCTTTCGGCTGGCACAAAGGCAAGGCGAAGGAGCTCGGCGACATCATCTCGCCAGTCGTGGATCCTGAGGACTGGGAAGCATTGAAATGATCGTGCTCGACACCCACGCGCTGGTCTGGATGGACGATGACAGCCCGAAGCTCGGCCGCCTCGCGCGCAAGCGCATCGACAACGCGTTCCGCGAAAGCGATGTAGCCGTCAGCGCCATCAGCTTCTGGGAATGCGCGATGCTGTCTGCAAAGGGCCGCATATCGCTGCCCTCCCAGACGGAAACCTGGCGCACGGAACTCCTTACCAATGGACTGATCGAACTGTGCGTCGATGGTCCGATCGCAATTCTTGCCGCGCAACTTGACGGCCTGCACAAGGACCCCGCCGACCGCTTCATCGCGGCGACCGCCCTGCGACACAGGGCAACGCTGATAACGGCCGACGAGCGGCTGCTCGCCGGTCTGCCGGGACTGACTGTACAGGACGCACGAAAGTGAAATTCGCCTTGCTGTTCGCCTGCCTCGTCGCCAGCCCCGCCTTCGCCGGCGGTTCGAATTACGGCATCGCCCCCGGCGCCCTGCCGCAGGTGCAGGGCAAGGTGACGGAATGGCCGGTGCCGACGCCGAAGTTCGCCCGCGATCCGGCGCCCGGGCCGGACGGCAACATCTACATCGCGGTGATGAGCGGCAACCGCATCGCCCGCTTCGACACGAAAGCGAAGACCTTCAAGGAATGGGAACTGCCCGACGGCGCGCGGCCGCACGGCCTGCTCGTCGATGCGGAGGGCATCGTCTGGTACACCGGCAACGGCAACGGCACGATCGGCCGCCTCGATCCGAAGACGGGCAAGGTCGACAGTTATCGCGCGCCCTCGGGCGGCGACCCGCACACGCTGGTCATCGATGACAAGGGCGTGATCTGGTTCACCGTGCAGAACGGCCAGCGCATCGGGCGGCTGGACCGCGCCAGCGGCAAAATCACGGAATACAAGACTTCGGGCAATCCCTACGGCCTGGCCATCGATAAATCCGGCGCAGTGTGGTTCTGCCGCATCGGCGCCGACAGCCTCGGCCGCCTCGATCCGGCCACCGGGCAGATCACCCACCTCGACACCGGCAGCGACTCGCGGCCGCGCCGCGTCGCCACGGCGCCGGACGGCATGCTGTGGGTGACGCTCTACGGCAACGGCAAGCTGATCAAGGTCGACCCGCAGGCACGCCGCATCGTCAAGGAAGTCGCCATGCCGGCCGGCCGCGGCGGCGGCCCCTACGCCGTGACGGTGGACTCGGCGGGGCGCGTCTGGGCCAACGAGATCGACACCGACACGGTGGCGCTGCTCGATCCGAAGACGGAAGCCTTCCGCGTCATCAATCTGCCCTCGAAGAACACCGGCATCCGCAAGGCGATCGTCGACGCCCAGGGCCGCTTCTGGTACATGGGCTCGCACAGCGGCAGACTGGGTGTCATCGAATGAAGCAACTATTGCTCGCCGTACTGCTCGCCCTCGCCCCGCTCGCCCACGCCGACGACGCCCTCTGGGCGAAGCTGAAGGCCGGCGGCAACGTGCTGCTGATCCGCCACGCCGCCACCGAGCCGGGGCTCGGCGACCCGCCCAACTTCTTTCCCGGCGACTGCAAGACGCAGCGCAACCTGTCGGAAGCGGGGCGCGAGGAGGCGCGCCGCCTCGGCCGGACGCTGAAGTGGCGCGCCGTCGCCGTGAGCGAGGTGCGCGCCTCGCGCTGGTGCCGCACGCTGGAGACGGCCGAGCTGGCCTTCGGCCATCCGCCCGTGCCGTGGGAGGCGCTCGATTCGCTGTACAAGGACCCCGACCGCGAGGCCGAGCGCTCGCGTGCCGTGGCGGCGCTGATCGCCACCGTGCGGCCGCCGCAGAACGTCGCCCTGGTGACGCACAACTTCAACATCCGCGCGCTGACGGGAATCTCGCCGTCGACGGCGGAGATCATCGTCGTGCGCGGCGAGGGCGGCAAGGTCGTGGTGGTGGGCCGCCTGCCGGTGCGGTAGGCGGCTACTCCTCCAGCTTGCCCGAAGGATTCGGCGTCGCCGTGGTAAACGCGTCCTTCCACTCTCCCAGCTTCTCGTCGGCGTCCTCCCACTCCTCCATCTTCTCGAGGCCGCGGTACATGGCGAAGGGGCGCAGGCGCTCGACGTAGTAGTCGATCTGCGCCTGCGTGCGGAACTTCTCCGGCTCGTAGCGGTTCCAGTGCGTCACCTGCTGCAGCGGCCGCCGGTAGCGCAGGGAGACGTCCTTCTGCGGATAGCCGATGGGGATGGTGCCGACTGCCTCCATGAACGGCGGGAAGCCGAGCAGCGCCGACAGCTCGCGGTTGGTGGTGGCCTCGCCGCCGCCGGAGAGCCAGGCCGAGGTGAGGCCCATGGCGGTGACGCCGAGCTGCAGGTTCTGGATGGCGGCGCCGAGCGAGACGAGGTGGATCTTCTCGTTGTTGGCGGCATACTCCTCGACGAACTCCGGCGTGGTGCCCTGCGGAAAGCAGGCCTTCCAGCGCGGGTCGCCGACGACGACGATGATCGCCACGGTATTCGCCATGTAGGTCTTCTTCACCGCCGGGAAGCCCCTGGCGTGGTCGATCAGGCGCTGCGACTGGCGCATGAAGACCTCGAACACCTGCTCCTTCATGGCGGGGTCGTCGACGACGATGAAATCCCACGGCTGCGAGTTGGCGCCGCTCGGCGCCCAGCGGCCGCAGTCGACGATCTTCTCCAGCACCTCGCGGCCGACGTGGCGGCCCTTCTCGAAGGCGCGCACGCTGCGGCGGCGGCGCACCACTTGCATCAGCGTCTCGTAGTCGAGGCCGGCAGGGGTGTCGTTCATGCGGGGGTCTCCATGGCTGGTTTGACGCCAGCTTAACCCCGCGGGAACAACCGCGCCGTCCCCTGCGATCGGGACAAGCCCTCAGTGGGACAGGAGCGCGAGCGAGAACAGCTCGCGCTGGCCGCACACGCCGAGCTTGGCGTAGGCGCGCTTGCGGTAGGTGAGCACGCTCTGCAGGCCGATGCCGAGATCGGCGGCGATGCCTTCGGAGGTCATGCCGGCCAGCACCCGCGCGGCGACGGCGAGTTCGCGCCGGCTTAGCCCGCGCTGCAGCCGAAACAGGCGGTCGACGAGTGCGTCCACGCGACGGCCGGCCTCGGCACCGGCGTCCGGCAACGGGCGCAGACGGTCATGCTTGACGCAGCAAGCGGCCAGCAGCGAGGCGCTTTCTCCCACCCGCGCCGCTTCACCCTCGCTGAAGGGGCCGCGCTCGCGGCTGCGGTAGAGGTTGAGGGCATAGCCGCCGCCGGCGTCGGCGCACAGCACGCTGAGGCGATCGACCAGTCGCGCGGCGTCGTAGCAGTAGTGGCGGTAGTCTGCGCCCGGCACCTGCTCGCGCCGCAGGCGACGCACCAGCGTGCCGGCGGCCGGTCGCGCGGCGTCGAACGCGCTGCGATTGGGATCGAGGGCGTGGAAGCGTTCGAGGTAGGCGCGCTGCGCCTCGTGCGCGAAGCGCCAGCGCGGGCGCGAGGCCGTGCACACGAGCCGGATACGGCCGTCGCCGGCAAAGCGCAGCAGGGAGACGTGGTCGGTTGCGGCGAGGCCGTCGATGGTGCCGTAAAGGCGCTCGTGGAAACCCTCCGAGCCGAGGGCGGCAATCAGGCTTTCCAGGTTGTTCATGGGCCGGCTCGCTTCGGCGCCAGTGCGGCGCCTCGGTTGGGGACGCGTCATCTTACCGCGTCCGGACCCGCCCCGAAGTTCAGACGCCGTGTTTGCCGAACTACGCGCGCATGCGCTTCCAGCCGTCCTCGGGGGGCTGCTTGCGCTAGCCCGGGCGAGTTCTTCGGCGTAAGCGCGCTGTTCTGCTCAACCAGGCGGTCTTAACAGGCTATGCGGCCGCCCCGGCCTTCCCCTTCGGTTTTCCTTAACTCAAAGAGGAACTGGAATGCAGGGGCTGACCCTATGCGATTTCTATGACGGGGGTACCGTTTTCGATTTCGCTGCGAAGCATGGGGAGCACGGCTGCAAATGCGGAGAGCAGGGCCTGCTTGCGGACATTTCCAAGCCGCACCCAGACGACTTGCGGCGGGGTGCCGTAGCGTGCGGCCAAATGCTGGAAGTCCTCGTCCATCGTGATGATAACGAAACCGTTCGCCTTGGCAAAATTCCAGATCTCGGCGTCGGTCACCGCTGCAAGACGGTGCTGACGCACATGGTCAGCCTGCAGGCCGTTCCCGGAAAGAACGCGGCGAGCGCTTCCGGCAACTGGTTATCGACCAGGAATTTCAAGCAGCGTGCAGAACCGGGTGGTCACTTTGCGCGGCCGCGAAGCTGAGCGCGGCCAGGATATCCGCCTCTTCCAGGTCGGGATAGTCTTCGAGGATTTCCTGGTGGCTCGCCCCGGCCGCCAGAAGCGCCAGGACATCACGGACACGAATGCGCAGGCCGCGGATGCATGGACGCCCGCCACACTTGCCCGGCTCAATGGTAATGCGCTCGATCAGTTCCATGCCTTGATCCTTTACCCGATTCGGCAGTTTGCATTGTAGCGGGACTCCAGTCTGCCTGAAAGCATGCAGGAGCCTGTCGCCAATATGAGCCAGGGGTGTTTCTGGATCGCTGCCCGGATTGTAGGTCCGATTCCAGTTATCGTGGAGATTGGTTTCCTCGTAAAAACCTGTCAAGGGGGTAAACAGGGAAATAACTGGCTTGGCACGTTATCACGTTTCGTGATATTGTCAATCGCGTTTCCAGAAACGGGGGTTAAGGTATGCGCCAGGTCATTGCCATGGAGCACCCGGCCATGGCGATCAGCCAGGACGAACGAGAGTTCTTTGTCGCGCTGGGCAGCCGCATCGCCCAGCAGCGCAAGGAGAGCCATATCACCCAGGTTCAGCTGGCGGAAACGCTGGGGGTGTCGCAGCCGACGATGAACGCCTACGAACTGGGGCAGCGGCGCGTGCCGGTCTCCGCCCTGCCGATCCTCGCCAAGGCGCTGGGCGTCGGCCTGGAAGAGTTGCTCGGCGAGTCGAGCGCGGCCACCAGGAAGCGCGGGCCGGCGCCCAAGCTGCAGCAGCAGGTGGAGCGCCTGGCCCGCCTGCCCAAGGCGCAGCAGCGCGTGGTGATGCAGATGATCGAGGGCGTACTCGCCCAGGCCGGCAGCCGCTGAACCCACCCGAAGGAGCCAGAACCATGAGCGCGACCGAACAAGTATTGATCGAGAAGATCCGGCAACTGCCGCCGCAGCGGCTGGCGGAGGTCGAGGACTTCGTCGACTTCCTGCGCACGCGCGAGGATGAGCAGCGCCTGGTCCACGCCGCCGGCAAGGCCGCCGAGGCCAGTTTCGCGGCGGTGTGGGAGAACGACGAAGACGCCGCCTACGACAGGCTGTGACGATGACGCAGGCCTTCGGCGAGGTGGTGCTGGTGCCCTTCCCCTTCACCGATCAGTCGGGAACGAAGAAGCGGCCGGCCGTCATCATCTCCAGCAACGGCTACAACGCCGGCCGCCGCGATCTGGTCATCATGGCGATCACCAGCCAGGTGCGACAGCCGCTCGGTTTCGGCGAGGCGCTCATCGATGACTGGCAGGCGGCCGGGCTCATCAAGCCTTCGGTGCTGAAGCCGGTTATCACGACCATCGAGCAGGGCCTCGTCATCCGCACCCTGGGCACGCTCTCCGTCGCCGGTCTGCGCGCGTTGCGCGAAACCATCGGGCAGAGCATCGGATAGCCACACAAATGAAGGGCCGCGATCAGCGGCCCTTTTCTTAGCAGCTACCGCGCACAGCGCGGTGGGTGGGAACTTCTCTCTTCAAACAAACCTACTCAACGCTGCCTTGTCGCCCTATGTCAATCGCGCACCCTCCCCCGAATTACCGCTTTAACCATGTCCTCGTCAGGACAGAAGATTGCCTCAAGAATTGCAAGAGGCCATTTGATGTAGGGGGAGAGATCCGCCCAAGCGACCCACAAATACAATACGACCGATACCCAAACTGCAAGCCATAATGCCATCGCAATTCGCTGAGGGACTCCGACTACTGCACTACCAGTGACTTGGCCCTTATGGCTACGTCCCAGTCCTAGCCTTTTTAGCAACATCAATCGCATGTCAATCCGGCGTAAATCGCCGCTCCAAAAGCTGCTCCACCAGTAAACGCTGCACCATAAGCTCCAAACTTAAGAACTGACGTAACCACAAGAGGGCGAAGTGGCGGCATCGGCATTCCGTAGACAGACCAGTTCGGCGCATTCAACCATTGCCCCCACGTCTGACCACCAACCCCTCTAGCGAAACTCTTGGCGCCAAAAAATCCCATCCCTGTTGGCGCCAAAACCCCGGGTACTGTCGTCATTGTCTGCGAAAAGGCAGACCACCAACGTTGTCCGAAGGTGGAACTACTGCAGCCACAGCTAGCGTTTGCCGACTGCGGAATTGTTGTTGAGCCAACCGCCGCCTGACATGCGTAATCGCCCGGATCACATAGGCCCAGCGGATCGATGTGACTCAGCGGATTGCTCTTGGCGTAGACGTACAGCGACAAATCGCCGCCGGCCAGCCCCAGCGGGTCCGCCGACGGGTACCGCCCCGTCCCCGGGTCATACCATCGGTGGTAGTTGTAATGCAGATTGGTTTCCTTGTCGAAACCCTTTTGTCTTCGGCGTTGACGTGCGCTCGGTTAGCACGTCGTAACGGTATTGCGCGAAATGCGGGCCTGCAAGGCGGGGAGTTACTCGGGCGAGACGGCCATTGCCCTGCCGCAGTGACTGACTCCTTTCGCAAGCGGATAAAATTGGCCATTGCCGCCGGTTATGCCCCTGTCTTGTGGGGGCATTGTCCGGCAGGCTGCGGCCCAGTGCAAGCCGTCGCGGCGGGATCAGACGCCGTTCTTCGCGAACCACTCGCGCATGCGCTGCCAGCCGTCCTCGGCGGGGTCCTTGCGGTAGCTCGGCCGGTAGTCGGCGTGGAAGGCGTGCGGCGCGTCGTCATAGACGTGGATCGTCGACTTGCCGCCGGCCGACTTGAGTTTGTCCTGCATGTCCCACACCGTATCGAGCGGAATGCCCGTGTCGGCGCCGCCGTAGAGGCCGAGCACCGGCGCCTTCAGGCTGGCGGCAAGCTCGGCCGGGTGCTTCGGCGTGAGCGCGCTCGCCTGCCCGACCAGGCGGCCGTACCAGGCGACGCCGGCCTTCAGCTGCGGGTTGTGCGCGGCGTAGAGCCAGGTGATGCGGCCGCCCCAGCAGAAGCCGGTGATGCCGAGGCGCGCCGTGTCGCCGCCGCTGACTTTTGCCCAGGCGACGCAGGCGTCGAGGTCGCTCATCACCTGCGCGTCGGGCACCTTGGCGACGATGCCGGTGAGGATCTCCTGGATGTTGGTCAGCTTGCGCGGGTCGCCGTGGCGGGCGAAGAGTTCAGGCGCGATGGCCTGGTAGCCGAGCTTGGCCAGGCGCCGGCAGACGTCGGCGATGTGCTCGTGCACGCCGAAGATCTCGGAGACGACGAGGATCACCGGGAAGTTGCCGCCCGATGCGGGCTGGGCGCGGTAGGCGACCATTTCGCCGTCGGCGACCTTGACCCTGATTTCGCCGGCCGTGAGGCCCTGCGTGTCGGTCGTGATCGCCGTCTGCGCCATCACCGGCTGCACGGCCAGGGCGAAGCCGGCGCCGAGCGCGGTGACCATGAAGCCGCGGCGCGTAAACGGTATTTCGGGAACGAGGCTGTCGAATTCGGCGGCTGTTTGCCAGCTCATGTGTTGTCTCCTGTCGGGGTGGGGTGCGGAGAACGGCTAAAATACGCCAACCACCCAAATACTTCAACCCTGAAGCTTTCAAGGATATGCCATGACCGCTCCGATCAGCCGCTTCCCCGTACCCGAATTGAAGGACATCCCCGAGGACATCCGCAGCCGCATCCTGGCGGTGCAGGAGAAATCCGGCTTCGTGCCGAACGTCTTCCTGGCGCTGTCGCACCGGCCGGACGAGTGCCGCGCCTTCTTCGCCTACCACGATGCGCTGATGGAGAAGGAAGGCGGCCTCAGCCGGGCCGAGCGCGAGATGATCGTGGTGGCCACCTCCAACGCCAACCAGTGCCAGTACTGCGTCGTGGCGCACGGCGCCATCCTGCGCATCCGCGCCAAAAACCCGCTCATCGCCGACCAGGTGGCGGTGAACTACCGCAAGGCCGACATCACGCCGAAGCAGAAGGCGATGCTCGACTTCGCCATGAAGGTCTGCCTCGAATCGGGCAAGATCAACGACGCCGACTTCGAGACGCTGCGCGGCCACGGTTTCACCGACGAGGACATCTGGGACATCGGCGCCATCTCGGCCTTCTTCGGCCTGTCGAACCGGATGGCCAACATGACCAGCATGCGGCCGAACGACGAGTTCTTCCTGCTCGGCAGGGTGCCGCGCAAGTAGGCACGGCCATGGGCGCCGGCAACGATGCGTCCATCCGCTTCGCCGACCTGCGGCGGGGCGGCACCGACGCGAGCGCCGAGCTGCGCGACGGACTGCTGGCGGCACGCGCCGCGATTCCGCCGAAATATTTCTACGACGAACTCGGCTCCCGCCTCTTCGCCGCGATCTGCTGCCTGCCCGAGTACACGCCGACGCGCAGCGAGGCGCGCCTCTTCGACCGGCGCGGCGGCGAGATCGCCGCGGCCGTCGGGCGCGGCCGCCTGCTCATCGACCTCGGCGCCGGCGACTGCGGCAAGGCGGCCGGCCTGTTTCCGCTGCTCGAACCGGCCGGCTACGTGGCGCTCGACATTTCCGTGGCATTCCTGCGCGAGGCGCTCGACGGCCTGCGCCGGCGCTTTCCCGCGCTGCCGCTGGCGGGCGCGGGCATCGATTTCACGCGCAGCCTCGACCTGCCGCAGGACCTGCTCGCACCGGCAGGCGCGCCGCGGCTGTGGTTCTATCCCGGCTCGTCGATCGGGAATTTCGGGCCGGACGCGGCACGCGAATTCCTCGCGCGCATCGCCCGGGCCTGTGCCGCGGCGCCGGCCGGCGGCGCGCTGCTGATCGGCGTCGACCTCGTCAAGGACAAGGCCGTGCTCGACGCGGCCTACGACGACGCGCTGGGCGTCACCGCCGCCTTCAACCTCAACGTGCTGAACCACGTGAACCGCCTGCTCGATGCGGACTTCGACGTCGCCGACTGGCGCCACGTCGCCTTCTTCGACCCCGCCGCCAGCCGCATCGAGATGCACCTGGAGGCACGTCGCGAGGTGGACGTGCGGCTGGGCGAAGCCACGCGCCGCTTTGCCGCCGGCGAACGCATCCACACCGAGGATTCCTGGAAGTGGACGCCGGCCGGGTTCTCGGCGTTGCTGGCGGAAACGGGATTCGCGCGCCGGCGGATGTGGCAGGACGCCGAGGGCGGCTTCGCGCTCTTCCTGGCCGAGCCGGACTGAGATCCGCCCCCGGCAAGGCGTGCCCTCACGGGGCGGCGAAGGGACCGGATAAGTGTTCTTCTAGGCGGGGCTGCCCGCGGGCGCAACCTGCGCCAGCGGCATCGCCCGCGCCGCGCCGCCGGCGAAGTGGGCCACCGAGTTGGCATAGTAGGCCAGCACCGGCAGGTTTTCCGGCAGCGGCCGGAAGAGGCCGTCCCGTTCCTCGACGATGTGGCGCAGGGTCAGCATGCGCAGCCCCACGCCGATGGCGTAGTCGCGGTCCTGGCGCGGGATGTAGATGTGGGCGCCGCGCGCCTCCCACTCGGCGAGCAGGGCACAGGCCGCCGACTTGATCTCCAGCTCCGACAGCGCCCTGAGGGTGGGGCTTGCCCCGCCCGAGGAAGTACTCCTGGGGTGCGCCCGCGCCGCATCCTGCACGAAGGCCTGCGCCACCAGCGCCACCGGCACCACCGGGATCACCGCGCCGATGGCCTGCATCAGGCGGTGGCCGAGCGCCTCCACCTCCCGCTTGCGCGCCGCCTCGTCGAGCGCGGGGAAATCCACGCCGCGGCTGCGCACATAGGCCCGCATCGAAACCGGGCTGCCGAAGTTCACGCAGGCGTAGCCGAAGCGGTGCCAGCGCCCGGCGAGCATCTGGCCCAGGTTGCGCCCGATGAAAGTCAGCGTCGTCAGCACGGCGCCGGCGAGGCCGCGCCGGCGCCGCCCGGCCGCCAGCTTGAGCAGCTGGCTGCGGTCTTCCAGCACGCGGTCGTAGTTGAGGCCGACCGGGATGAACACCAGGTCGCGCTCGGCGTCCGGGCGGAAGGCCTTCACCATGTAGTCGAGCAGGCCGAACTTCGGCGGACGCAGGGCGCCGTCGACGGTGAGGCCGCCCTCGGGAAACAGCGCCTGCGGCACGCCGGCCTCGGTGGCCATGGCGACGTAGCGCGAGAGCACGGCGCGGTAGAGCGGGTCGCCCGAATTGCGCCGCACGAAGTAGGCGCCCATCGAGCGGATCAGCGCCTGCAGGCCCCAGATGCGCGCCCACTCGCCGACGGCGTAGGACAGCGCCGCCTGCTCGGCGGCGAGAAAAGCCACCAGCACGTAGTCCATGTTGCTGCGGTGGTTCATGACGAAGACCACGGTGGATTTCGGGTCGACGCCCGCCAGGCCGGCCTCGTCGGCGTAGCCGAGGCGGACGCGGTAGAGCAGTCGCGCCAGGCCCTTGGCCAGCCAGTAGCCGAGGCGGAAGTAGAGGTAGGCGTTGAAGGAGGGGACGATCTCGCGGGCGTAGCGGTCGACGCGGCGGCGCACGTCGAGCAGCGGCTCTCCGTTCTCCCGGGCATGCGCCTCGGCGGCGGCCTGGATGAGCGGGTCGTGGAAGAGGCGGTCGATGAGCACCTCGCGCCGCGTCAGCTTGAACGACGGCAGCTCGATCTTGAGGCGGGTGTTGAGCTCCTGGATGACGGCGTTGATGCGGCGGCGGAAGAACCAGCGCATGCCCGGCGCCAGGAACAGCACGCCGGCCGCCCAGGCGGCGAGCAGCGCCATGACGAGGAACAACCACAGCGGAATGCTGACGCTGACGCCCATGCCTCCTCCGTTGCGCCCCGCTTCCCGCTCCTGCAGGTCGGGCTTTAGACCGACTATGGCCGCTGCTGTCGGGCGGAAGCCCGACCTGCAGGGGTGGGCGTCACATCAGGACGATGTCGAACTGCTCCTGAGTGTAGCCCGATTCGGCCTGCAGGGAAATCGGCTTGCCGATGAAGTCGGAGAGCATGGCCAGCGACTGCGATTCCTCCTCGAGGAAGAGGTCGATCACCGACTGCGCCGCCAGCACGCGGTATTCGCGCGCGTTGAACTGGCGCGCCTCGCGCAGCAGCTCGCGCAGCACCTCGTAGCACATGGTGCGCGCCGTCTTCACCTCGCCGCGGCCGCCGCAGGTCGGGCAGGGCTCGGACAGCACGTGGGCGAGCGATTCGCGCGTGCGCTTCCTCGTCATCTCGACCAGGCCGAGGGTGGTGAAGCCGTTCACCGACATGCGCGTGTGGTCGCGCGCCAGCGCCTTGTTCAGTTCGGCCAGCACGGCGGACCGGTGTTCCTCGTTCTCCATGTCGATGAAGTCGAGGATGATGATGCCGCCGAGGTTCCTCAGCCGCAGCTGGCGCGCGATGGTCTGCGCCGCCTCCAGGTTGGTCTTGAAGATGGTGTCGTCGAAGTTGCGCAGGCCGACGAAACCGCCGGTGTTGACGTCGATGGTGGTCATCGCCTCGGTCTGGTCGATGATGAGGTAGCCGCCGGACTTGAGGTCGACGCGCCGCGCCAGCGCCTTCTGGATCTCGTCCTCGACGCCGTGCAGGTCGAACAGCGGCCGCTCGCCGGTGTAGTGCGTGAACAGCGGCATCAGCTGCGGCATGTATTCCTGGGCGAAGGCGGTCAGCTTCTGGAAGTTCTCGCGCGAGTCGACGACGATGCGCGAGGTCTCCGGCGTCACCAGGTCGCGCAGCAGGCGCTGGCCCAGGGTCAGGTCCTCGTAGAGCAGCGCCGGCGGGCGGGCGCTGACGGCGGCATTCTTCGCCTCCGTCCAGGTCTTGCGCAGGTAGGCGATGTCGTTGGCGAGCTCTTCGTCGCTGGCCTTCTCCGCCATGGTGCGGACGATGAAGCCGCCCGCCTCGTCGGCCGGCACCAGCTGCTGCAGCTTGCCGCGCAGCAGCTCGCGCTCGGCCTCGCCCTCGATGCGCTGCGAGATGCCGATGTGCTTCTCCTGCGGCAGGTAGACGAGCAGGCGGCCGGCGATGCTGATCTGGGTGGACAGGCGCGCACCCTTGCTGCCGATCGGGTCCTTCAGCACCTGGACGATGAGGTTCTGCCCCTCCGACAGGATTTTTTCGATGGGGCGGGGGCCGTCGCCGCCATGGCCGTTGCCGCCGCCGTGGCCATTCTGGCGCTCGCTCCAGATGTCGGCGACATGGAGGAAGGCGGTGCGCTCCAGCCCGATGTCGATGAAGGCCGACTGCATGCCGGGCAGCACCCGCGCGACGCGGCCGAGATAGACGTTGCCGACAAGGCCGCGCGAGGCGGTGCGCTCGATGTGCAGCTCCTGCACGATGCCGCCCTGCATGAGGGCGACGCGGGTTTCCTGCGGGGTAAAATTGACGAGGAACTCTTCGCTCATGATGAGCAGATGGTACCCGACTATATGGGATAGCCGAAATGCCGCAGCAGGATGGCCGTCTCGTACAGCGGCAAACCCATGATGCCCGTGTAGGAACCCCTGATTTCCTCGACGAAGATCGCGGCGCGGCCCTGGATGCCGTAGGCGCCGGCCTTGTCGAGCGGCTCGCCGCTGGCGACATAGCGGCGGATTTCTTCCGCATCCAGGGGCCGGAAGCGCACGTCGCTGACGTTGAGCAGGTATTCGGTGCGGCCTTCGTGGGACAGGGCGACCGCCGTCAGCACCCGGTGGCTGCGGCCGGAGAGGCGCCGCAGGATGGCCACGGCATCGGCCTCGTGCCCGGGCTTGCCGATGACGGCGCCGTCGATTTCAACCGTGGTATCGGCGGCGAGCACGGGGTGCGGAATGAGGTGGCGTTCGCGGATGCGTCGCACGCCGGCCTGCGCCTTGGCCAGCGTCACGCGCACGACGTAGTCCTCCGGACTCTCCTGCGGCAGCACTGCCTCGTCGATCTCCGGATCCTCGCGCGGGATGCCGCGGAACATCAGCAGCTCGAAACGCACGCCGATCTGCGTCAGCAGCTCGCGCCGGCGCGGGCTGCGGGAAGCGAGATAAATCCTGGGTTCAAGGGTGATCATGCTCTCCCTATTCCCGGTGGTAGGGGTGGTTCTTCAACAGGCTGGCGGCGCGGTACAGCGCCTCGGCCAGCAGCACGCGGGCCAGGGCGTGCGGCAGCGTCAGGCTGGACAGGCGCAGCGTTTCCGCGGCGGCGGCCTTGAGGTCCGGCGCCAGGCCGTCGGGACCGCCGATGACGATGGCGACGTCGTCGCCCGCCTCCATCCACTGGCGCAGGCGCCCGGCCAGGTCGCGCGTGGTGAGGTCGGTGCCGCGCTCGTCGAGGGCCACCAGCCGGCAGCGCGCCGGCAGCATTGCGCGGATGCGGCCGGCTTCGGCGGCCAGCAGCGCCTCGACCGGCTTGCCGCCGCCGCGCGGCTCGGCCTTGATTTCCTTCAATTCGAGCGGCAGCTCGCGCGGCATGCGTTTGGCGAATTCGGCGAAGGCCGCATCGGCCCAGGCGGGCATGCGCGTGCCGACGGCGGCGGCGAGCAGCCTCATCCGCCGCCGGCGGCCGTTTTCCGCGCAGCGGGCCGGGCGGTCCAGAGTTCTTCCAGGTTGTAATAGCTGCGCACCGCCGGCTGCATGATGTGCACGACGATGTCGCCGAGGTCGACGACGATCCACTCGCCGGTTTCCTCGCCTTCCATGCCGATGACGTGCCCGCCGGCGGCGAGCACGCTGTCGTGCACGCTGCGCGCGAGCGACCGGGTCTGCCGCGCCGAATCGGCGCTGGCGACGATGATGCGGTCGAAGAGCGGGGAAAGCTTGGTGGTGTTGATGACTTCGATGTCGCGCGCCTTGATGTCTTCCAGCGCGCCGACGGCGATTTTTTGCAGTTTTCTAACGTCCATCAGGCGTGTCGTAGAGGTGGTGGGTTTCAATATACTCCCGCACCGGATCGGGAAGCAAATAGCGCGCGGAAAGCCCCGCCGCCAGCTGCGCCCGCAGCAGCGAGGCCGAAATGGCCAGCGGCGTCATGGCGAACCGGACGACGCGGCCGGCCGGACCCGAGCGCAGGGCGCCGGCATCGTCGCCGAGCCGGTCGGCGCAGGCCCCGGCCAGTTCCGCCGGCATCGCCTCAGGCGTCAGCACGACGCCCGGCCGCGTGGCCACGCCGAGGTGGGCCAGGTCGAAGAGCTCGCGCCAGCGATGCCAGGCGGCAAGCCCGAGAAAGGCGTCGGCGCCCATCAGCAGCACCAGGGGGCGGGCGCCCGATTCGGCGCGCAGGCGTTCCAGCGTCGTCACGGTGTAGCTCGGCGCGTCGCTGCGGGTTTCGGCCGCGTCGACCACGAAGGCGGGGTTGTCCGCCACCGCCCGGCGCACCATTTCCAGCCGATGCGCCGCGGCCACGCGCGGCGGCGGGCGGTGCGGCGGACGGCCGGCCGGCATCCAGCGCACTTCGGCCAGGCCGAGCGCTTCGCGCGCCTCCTCGGCCAGGCGCAGGTGGCCGTAATGGACCGGGTCGAAGGTGCCGCCGAGCAGCCCGGCGGGACGGCGTTCAGGCATGGGCGGCCTCGTCCGGCCGGACGAAGACATCGCGGTAGCTGACGTAGAAGCTGGCGAACAGCGTCGGCAGGAAGACGAAGAGGAGGGGGAGGGTCATGGCCACGGCCGCCATTTCCAGCAGCGGCGCGGAAAGGGCGCCGACGAAGCCGAGGACGATGCCCGGCAGGAGGGCGCTGATGAACAGCACGCCCAGGCCATAGACCAGGAAGGGGCGCCAGTTGCGCGCGCAGGCGACGAAGCTGAAGAACAGCGACTTCGTCGCCGAGAGGCCGTCCCAGGCCGCCAGCATCGGGGCGAACCAGAAGGCCATGAGCAAGGGCACCATCAGGAGCAGTGCGAACTGCAGGGCCAGCATCAGCTGGCCGCCTTGCACGAGGTCCTCCGGCGGCGGCTTGCCGGCCATCATGACGCCCAGCAGGGCGCCGCCGTCGACCACCGCGCTGCCGGCAAAGACCGCGAGCGAACCGGCCAGGTAGATGGCGCCGAGCACGAGGAGGACGTTGCGGTTCTCGCGGAAGCCGGAAAACATCAAGCCGAAGCCGAACAGGCTCGCCCCGCTCCGGCTCTCGCGCTCGATCACCCGGCAGCCGTTCATGATGCCGATCGACAGGGCCGGCACGCACAGGGGCGCAAGCACCACGCCGAGGAGCGGCACGAGGTTGAGGAAAACCAGGGTCAGCCAGTAGCCGAAAACCAGGAAGGTCAGCAGCGCCGGGTTGGCCCGGAACAGGCGGAAGCCCTCGACGATCCAGTTCCAGCCGCGGATGGCGGGGAGTCGGCGAGCCTGCATTCAGCGGATGCCGCGGCGTTTCGATGCCGCGGCGGCAAGGAGGCGGTTACTCGAAGATCTCCACATACGATGCGTAGAGCGATCCCATCATCACCGGCACCATCACCAGCATGCCGAGGCCGAAGGGGATCATCGCGATGAAGCAGAGGACGAAGAGGATCACGCCATAGACGAGGAAGGGCACGATGTTCTTCAGGCAGGCGAAGAAGCTGGACTTCATGGCCTCGATCGGGGCGACGTTGTGGAACACCACCAGCGCCGGCGCGAACCAGACGGCCATCGCCAGCGGCACCAGCAGCACCGCGAAGACCAGCATGGCGACGATGAATCCCCCCACCGCCATGCCCGCGCCCGCGCCATGGCCGATCATGCCGCCCGTCAGGGCCGCGCCGCCGCCGATGACGAACACCAGCGCGGTGATGATGACCACGCCGACCATGTAGAACACGCCGACCATGACGAGGTTGCCGGTGTTCTGCCTGAAACCGGCGAACAGGTTGTCGATGGCGATGTCGCCGCCCTCGGCCAGCGACTTGCAGCCGAGCAGGATGCCGCCGGCGAAGACCGGCATGAGGAAGTTCACCGCCAGCGCGCCGACGAAGGGGATGAGGCTGAGCACGACCACGATCACCATCAGGATGACGGCGATGGCGATCCACATGCCCGGGTTCTTGGTGAACAGCTGCCAGCCCTGCTTGAGCCATTCGAGGCCGCGGCCGGCGTCGACGTTGCGGCCGGCCGGATCGAAACCGCCGCTGCGCTGTCCCTCGCCTCCGCCCTGCACGGAAAACGGATTCTGCTCGCTCATGATTGCCTCCCTGGTGACCGTTTGTCGCCGCTTCAGAACGTGCCGATCACCCACATCGGCACGCGCAGGCCGGAATCCATCGGTTCCTGCCGCGTCATGCGGCCGTCGCCCTTGTCGTCGACGAGGTAATACGGCACGCCGTTCGGCGGCGTCACCTTCACCATGTAGAGCCGGCCGTTGATGCGGTATTCCTCGACCTTGTCCTCGCCGCGGCGGAGGATGGTCACCTGCGGCTCGAGCGCCGGATCGGGCTGGTAGCCCGGCGGCGGCGGGGGCGGCTCGGGCACCGGCTGCAGGTCGGCGGGGCGGTCCTGCGCCGCGACGGGCAGCGCCAGCGCGAGCAGCAGGGCGGGGAGCAGGGTACGGAACGGGCGGCGCATGGCTATGTCCTGAGGGGAGTCGCCCGGAATTGTATCAGAGGTTCAGGAGCAGCTCGTGCTCCTCGGGCAGGGGCGTGAAGCCGCGTCCCTCGTAGTGTTTGAAGATGGCGTCGACCACCCCTTCCGGCTCGTCGATGACCTGGATCAGGTCGAGGTCCTCGGCGGCGATCATGCCCTCCGCCACCAGCCGCTCGCGGAACCAGTCGAGCAGGCCCTGCCAGTAGGCGCCGTTCATCAGGATGAGCGGGAAGCGCCGGCTCTTGCCGGTCTGGATCAGGGTGAGCGCTTCCATCAGCTCGTCGAGCGTGCCGAAGCCGCCCGGCATGACGACGTAGGCGGCGGCGAACTTGACGAACATCACCTTGCGCGCGAAGAAGTGGCGGAAGGTGAGCGAGATGTCCTGGTAGGGGTTGCTCTGCTGTTCCCGCGGCAGCTGGATGTTGAGGCCGACGCTCGGGCCCTTGCCGTGGAAGGCGCCCTTGCTGGCCGCTTCCATGATGCCGGGCCCGCCGCCGGAAATGACCGAAAAGCCGGCGTCGGAGAGCAGGCGCGCCACCTGTTCGGCCTGGAGGGAGTAGGGATGGTCGGGCGCGAGGCGCGCGCTGCCGAAGATGGAGACGGCCGGGCGGATCGCCGCCAGGCGCTCGGTCGCCTCGACGAATTCCGCCATGATGCCGAGCATCCGCCACGACTCGCGCGCCGTGGACGATGCGGTTTCGGTCCGGGGATGGGTGACGTCGCGAAGCTTGTTGTTCATTTTTCGGGTGGGCGGCAAGTGGTGGGTGGTGGGCGGCAAGCGGCGAGCGGTAAGCGGTATGATTGCAGTTCACTCCTCACCGCTTGCTGCCCGCTCCTTCCCATGCCCATGCTGCTGCTGGTCGACGGCTCTTCCTACCTCTATCGCGCCTTTCACGCCCTGCCCGACCTGCGCAACCGGGCGGGCGAGCCGACGGGGGCGGTGTATGGCGTGATCAATATGCTACGCCGCCTGGATAGTGACTTCAAGGCGCTCAGTGGCGTCACTTATCGCGCCTGCATTTTCGATGCCAAGGGCAAGACCTTCCGCGACGAATGGTATCCGGACTACAAGGCGAACCGGCCGCCGATGCCCGACGACCTCGTCGGCCAGATCGGGCCGCTGCACGACTGCATCCGCGCCCTGGGCTGGCCGCTGCTGATGATCGACGGGGTCGAGGCCGACGACGTCATCGGCACCCTGGCGCGCGAGGCCGGCGAGCAGGGCATCGAGTGCGTGGTGTCCACCGGCGACAAGGACCTGGCGCAGCTGGTGAATCCGCATGTGCGGCTGGTGAATACCATGAACAACGAGGTGCTCGACGAAGCCGGCGTGCGGGCAAAGTTCGGGGTCGGCCCGGAGCGGATCGTCGACTATTTCGCCTTGGTCGGCGACAGCGTGGACAACGTGCCGGGCGTGGACAAGGTCGGGCCGAAGACGGCGGCGAAGTGGCTGCAGCAGTACGGCAGCCTCGACGAAATCGTCGCCCACGCCGACGAGATCGGCGGCAAGGTCGGCGAGAACCTGCGCCGGCACCTGGACTTCCTGCCCCTCGGCAGGAAGCTCGTCACGGTGGCGTGCGACCTCGACCTGCCGGTGAAGGTGAAGGACCTCGCGCCGCAACCGCCCGACAAGGCGAAGCTGGCCGAACTGTTTTCCCGGCTGGAGTTCAAGACCTGGCTGCGCGAGGTGCAGGGCGATACGCCATCTCTCCCCGCGGGGCAGGATAACGACGTGGCCGGGGCGAGGGGACCCTCCGTCGACCCGCAACCCGCCGGCGCCCACCGCGCCGGCTACGAGGCGATCCTCGACTGGCCCACCTTCGACGCCTGGCTGAAGAAGCTCGACGCCGCGGCGCTGACGGCCTTCGATACCGAAACCACCAGCCTCGACCCGATGAAGGCGCGGCTGGTCGGGATGTCCTTCGCCGTGGCGCCGGGCGAGGCGGCCTACCTGCCGCTCGCCCACCGCTATGCCGCCGTGCCGCCGCAACTGACTTTCGACGAGGCGCTGGCGAAGCTGAAGCCCTGGCTGGAATCGCCGCGCCACGCCAAGGTCGGCCAGAACCTGAAGTACGACATGCATGTGCTGGCCAACCACGGGCTGCGGCTGGCCGGCATCGCCCACGACACCCTGCTCGAATCCTATGTGGTCGAATCCGACAAGAGCCACGACATGGATTCGCTCGCCGCGCGCCACCTCGGCATCGCCACCATCAAGTACGACGAGGTCACCGGCAAGGGCGCCTCGCGCATCGGCTTCGACCAGGTCGATGTCGAACGTGCCAGCGAATACGCCGCCGAGGACGCCGACATCACGCTGCGCCTGCACGAGGCGCTCTCCCCGCGCCTCGCCGAGGCGCCGCGCCTGGAGGCGCTCTACCGCGACATCGAGATGCCGGTGATGGGGATCCTCTTCCGCATGGAAAGGACCGGCGTGCTGGTTGACGCGGCGCGCCTGGTGCAACAGGGCCAGGAGCTGGGCCTGCGCATGATGGAGATCGAGACGCAGGCCCACGCCGTGGCGAAGCAGCCCTTCAACCTCAACTCGCCCAAGCAGATCCAGGAAATCCTCTTCGAGCGCGAGAAGCTGCCGGTGATCAAGAAGACACCCTCCGGCGCGCCCTCCACCGACGAGGAGGTGCTGGAGCAGCTCGCCCTCGACTATCCCCTGCCGAAGCTGATCCTCGACTACCGCGGCCTGGCGAAACTCAAGAGCACCTACGCCGACAAGCTGCCGCGCTCGGTCGACCCCGCCACCGGCCGCGTGCACACCAACTATTCCCAGGCGGTGGCGGTCACCGGGCGGCTCGCCAGTTCCGACCCCAACCTGCAGAACATCCCGATCCGCACGGAAGAGGGCCGGCGCATCCGCCAGGCCTTCGTCGCGCCGGCGGGATCGAAGCTCGTCTCCGCCGACTACTCGCAGATCGAGCTGCGCATCATGGCCCACCTGTCGGGCGACCGCGGGCTGCTCGACGCCTTCGCCGCCGGCGAGGACATCCACCGCGCCACCGCCGCCGAGGTGTTCGGCGCGGCGCCGGCGGAGGTGACGAGCGAGCAGCGCCGCTACGCCAAGGTGATCAACTTCGGCCTCATCTACGGCATGTCGGCCTTCGGCCTGGCGCGCCAGCTCGGCCTCGAGCGCGGCGCGGCGCAGGCCTACATCGACCGCTATTTCGCCCGCTATCCCGGCGTGGCCAACTACATGGAATCGACGCGGCTGCAGGCGCGCGACAAGGGCTGCGTCGAGACGGTGTTCGGCCGCCGCCTCTGGCTGCCGGAGATAAAGTCAGCCGCCCCGGCACGGCGCCAGGCCGCCGAACGCGCCGCCATCAACGCGCCGATGCAGGGCACGGCCGCCGACATCATCAAGCTGGCGATGATCGCCGTGCAGCGCTGGCTGGACGAGGCGGGCATGCGATCGCTGCTGATCCTGCAGGTGCACGACGAACTGGTGCTGGAGGTGCCGGAGGCGGAACTCGATGCCGTGCGGCACGAACTGCCGAAGCTGATGGCCGGCGTGGCGCAGCTCTCCGTGCCGCTGGTGGCGGAAGTCGGCGTCGGCGCGAATTGGGATGAGGCTCATTGAGGCATGAGCCTGGTGCGGGACGAGGCGCACTAGGGCGTGTTCTCAATCATTCACCGATAGAATGATTGAGAACACGCCCTAGCCTCGATGACGTCGCAGGTCGGGCTGCGCACGACCTGCGGGAAGCGCCGCGGGATGCCGACCGGTTGCGACTCAGTTGCTCCGGGGAGAATCGGCGGCCTCGATCATTCTGTCCGCACCGCGCAGGCGTTCGGCCATGGTGCGCATTACCGACAAGGCAAAGCCCGGCGTCTCGGTCACCATGAAGCGGAACCGTTTTTCGTTGATGCGGGCGAATTCGCAGTCGGTCCGCGCCTGAACCGATGCCGTACGCGGGCCGCTTTCGATAAGGGCCATTTCGCCGACGAACTGGCCGGGGCTGATCACTTCCACCTCGCGCGCGCCCACCAGTATGCGGGCCTGCCCCGAGACAAGGACATACATTAAATCGGGCGCGTCGCCTTCACGGAACAAATAGTCGCCGGCGGCGACGGCAAGCTTATCGGTTTCGTTTGCAAACATCGGTAACGATATCATTCCCGGCCTTTCCTCCTGGCAACCGAATCGAAGCCGGCGGGCCGGATGGCCTGCCGGTGGAAACGCGCCTCATTCTATAGCGATATCGTTGGCGGCAGGATTCCCTGCCGCAATGTCGCGAACGGCGGCTCGCCAACAGGCCGGTGTGGTAGGCGGCGGCCATGCCGCCTGCCTTCCTCCCCAACTAGCTTAGGGAATGCGTGCCTCAGCCTTCTTCCAGCACGCTCAGCAGGTAGCGCCCATAGCCGCTGTTGTGCAGCGGCTCGGCCAGGCGGCGCAACTGGGCGGCGTCGATGTAGCCCATGCGCCAGGCGATCTCCTCGGGCGCGGCGATCTTCAGGCCCTGGCGCTTCTCGATGGTCTGCACGAAGTGCGAGGCCTCGATGAGCGACTCGTGGGTGCCGGTGTCGAGCCAGGCGTGGCCGCGGCCCATCATCACGACGTTGAGCTCGCCCATCTCCAGGTAGCGGCGGTTGACGTCGGTGATCTCCAGCTCGCCGCGCGGCGAGGGCTTCAGGTTTGCGGCGATGTCCGCCACCTTCTCGTCGTAAAAGTAGAGGCCGGTGACGGCGTAGCGCGAGCGCGGCTGCGCCGGCTTCTCCTCGATGCTGACGGCGCGGCCGTCGGCGCCGAACTCCACCACGCCGTAGCGATGCGGGTCGGTCACCGGATAGGCGAAGACCGAGGCACCCTGCGTGCGCGCCGCGGCGCCCTGCAGGTCATCCGCCAGGTCGTGGCCGTGGAAGATGTTGTCGCCGAGCACCAGCGCGCTGGGCGCGCCGCCGATGAAGTCGCGGCCGATGAGGAAGGCCTGGGCGAGCCCTTCCGGCTTCGGCTGCACGGCGTAGGAGAGCGACAGGCCCCAGCTTTGGCCGTCGCCGAGCAGCTGCTCGAAGCGCGGCAGGTCCTGCGGCGTCGAGATGACGAGGATGTCGCGGATGCCGGCGAGCATCAGGGTCGACAGCGGATAGTAGATCATCGGCTTGTCGTAGATCGGCAGCATCTGCTTCGACACCGCCAGCGTCACCGGGTAGAGCCGGGTGCCCGAGCCGCCGGCGAGGATGATGCCTTTCCTGTTCATTCCCATGATGTCAGTCCGAATAGTGTTGCGCGACCCAATCGCGATAGGCGCCGCTGGTGACGCGGCCGGTCCACGCCTGATTTTCGAGGTACCAGCGCACCGTCTTTTCGATGCCGCTCTCGAAACTCTCCGCCGGACGCCAGCCGAGCTCGCGCTCGAGCTTGTCGGCGTTCATGGCGTAGCGGCGGTCGTGGCCGGGGCGGTCCTTGACGTAGGTGATGAGCTTCTCGTGCGGCAGCACCGGCGAGCCGGGATGCAGCTCGTCGAGCAAGGCGCACAGCGTCTTCACCACGGCGAGGTTGGTCATCTCGGCGCGGCCGCCGATATTGTAGGTCTCGCCGGGACGGCCGCCCGCAAGCACGGCGCGGATGGCGGAGCAGTGGTCGCCGACATAGAGCCAGTCGCGCACGTTGAGGCCGTCGCCGTAGATCGGCAGCGGCTTGCCGGCAATGGCGTTGAGGAGGATGAGCGGGATCAGCTTCTCGGGAAACTGGTAGGGGCCGTAGTTGTTCGAGCAGTTGGTGGTCAGCGTCGGCAGGCCGTAGGTGTGGTGGTAGGCGCGCACGAGGTGATCCGAGGCCGCCTTCGAGGCGGAATACGGGCTGTTCGGCTGGTAGGGATGCGTCTCGGCGAAGGCCGGGTCGTCCATGCCGAGCGAGCCGTACACCTCGTCGGTCGACACGTGCAGGAAGCGGAAGGCGGCCTTTGCCCCGCCGTCGAGCGCCGACCAGTGCGCGCGCGCCGCCTCGAGCAGGGTGAAGGTGCCGTTGATGTTGGTCTGGATGAACTCGGACGGGCCGTGGATGGAGCGGTCGACATGGCTCTCGGCGGCGAAATGCACGATGGCGCGCGGCGCGTGGCGCCTGAGCAAATCGGCGAGCAGGTCGGCGTCGTTGATGTCGCCCTGGACGAAGTCGTGGCGCTTGTCGCCTTCAAGGCCGATGAGGTTCTCTGCATTGCCGGCATAGGTGAGCTTGTCGAGGTTGACGACCGGCTCGCCCGTTTCGCGCAGCCAGTCGATGACAAAATTCGACCCGATGAATCCTGCTCCACCAGTAACCAGAATCATTTTGCAAACCCCGTTTGAACCACGGCGAACACGGCGACACGGCGAAAAGCAAAAACATCGGTTTCACGCCGTGTCGCCGTGCCCGCCGTGGTGAAACGCTTTTCCAGAATCATTGCGGAAGTTCCTCGAGGCAAAGCTGCAGGCAGTCGCGCCAGTCGGGCAGGGCGAGGCCGAAGCGGGCGCGGAAGGCGGCGGTGTCCAGGCGCGAATTGGCCGGGCGCGGCGCGGGCAGCGGATACTCGGCGGTCGTGATCGGCGTCACCGTCTTCACGCGCAGGCCGCCGCGGCCGGCGACGATGGCGGCGGCGAAGCCGTGCCAGCTCGTTTCGCCGGCGGCGGCGAGATGGAAGACGCCGCTGTCGAATGTGCCGCCGCTGCGTTCCTGCATCGCCTGGCGCAGGGCGTGGGCCGTCGCCTCGGCGATGAGCCGCGCCCAGGTCGGGGCGCCGACCTGGTCGGCGACGATGCGCAGCTCGTCGCGCTCGGCGGCCAGGCGCAGGATGGTGCGCAGGAAGTTGGCGCCGCGCGCGGCATACACCCAGCTGGTGCGGAAGATCAGGTGGTCGCAACCTGAGGCGCGGATGCCCGCCTCGCCGGCGAGCTTGCTGCGGCCGTAGGCGCCGAGCGGATTCGTTCGATCGGTCTCGACATAGGGTGCGGCCTTGGCGCCGTCGTAGACATAGTCGGTCGAATAATGGATCAGCAGGGCGCCGCGCCGCGCCGCCTCCTGCGCCAGCAGCGCGGGCGCGGCGGCATTGACGGCATTCGCCAGTTCGGTTTCGCTCTCCGCCTTGTCGACGGCGGTATAGGCGGCGGCATTGACGATGGCGTCGGGCCGCACTTCATCCAGCTTGCGGCGCACGGCGGCGGCATCGGCGAGGTCCAGTTCCCGGTGGCCAAAGGCGGCAACACTGCCGAGCGGCAGAAGCGCCCGCTGTAGCTCCCAGCCGACCTGGCCGTTCTTGCCCGTTAGCAGAATGTTCATGGAAACAATTCCGCCACGGCGAAGGGCAGGCCGTTAACGTCCTTGGCGGAGAGCGTCGGCGCGCCCTCGAGCGGCCAGGCGATCGCCAGTTCGGCGTCGTTCCAGAGGATGCAGCGCTCGTGTTCCGGCGCATAGTAGTCGGTGGTCTTGTAGAGGAAGTCCGCCGAATCGGAGACGACGAGGAAGCCGTGGGCCAGGCCCGGCGGCAGCCAGAACATGCGATTGCTGGTTTCCGACAGCTCGACGCAGGCCACCTTGCCGAAGGTCGGCGAGCTGCGGCGGATGTCGACGGCGACGTCGAACACCGTCCCGCTCGCCACGCGCACCAGCTTGCCCTGCGGCTGCTGCAATTGATAATGCAGGCCGCGCAGCACGCCGCGGACGGAGCGGGAATGGTTGTCCTGCACGAACTCGGCGCGGATGCCGGCCGCCTCGGCCAGCACGCGCTTGTTGTAGCTCTCGAGGAAGAAGCCGCGCGCGTCTCCGAAGACCTTGGGTTCGAGGATCAGGGCGTCGTGGATATCGGTTTGGATGACCTTCATGGGCCTCTATTTTACTTGCGGTTTAGATACTCGACCCGAATATCCTTTTTCCCGAGGATCACCTTGCTGACGCCGCCGAACTCGAAAGTCAGGCGCGGCCAGCGCCGCGGCGGCACTTCCAGCCAGTGGGCGAAGAGCACGCGCAGCACGCCGCCGTGGGTGACGACCGCGGCGCCCTGAGGACGGGGTTCGCCCCGTCCGAGGAAGTACTCCCGGGGTGCGGCCGGCGCCTCGCCCGCTCGCAGTTCGTCGAGGAAAGCCAGGGTGCGTGCCAGCATTTCCGCCGCCGATTCGCCGCCGGGCGGCGCGAAGTTGAGGATGTCGGCGACCCAGGCGTCGAAGGCGGCCTTCTCGATCTCGTCCCAGCGCCGCATCTCCCACTCGCCGAAATGCATCTCGACGAGCCGGTCATCGACGGCCGGCGCCGGAGAAAGCTGCTCGGCCACGCTGCGGCAGCGCAGGAGCGGGCTGGTGTAGACCGGGATGCCGGCCGGCAGCATGTCGCGCAGGCGCGCCGCCTCCGTGCCGGCGTCCCCGGCGAGGCCGATGTCGCTGCGGCCGTAGCAGGTGCCCTCGGGCACGTCCGGCTCGGGGTGGCGGATCAGGAAAAGTTCCATGCGACGGCAAGAATACCAACATAGATTGCCAACTCGGCGCCCTGCTGCGTCGCGCCGAGGCAGTCGCCGGTGTAGCCGCCGATGCGCTTGATGAAATAGCGCGCGGCGAGGAAGGCCGTCAGCGCCGCCAGCCCCAGGCCGGCAAGCGCGGCTTGCCACGGCAGCAGCGCCAGCGGTGCCAGGCCGAACAGCGCGGCCACGGCGAGGCTGCCGGCACCCATGCGCACGGCGAGCGGCTTCGACTTGGCCCATACGGCGCCGCCAATCTCCCGAGCAGGCGCAGCCTGCGAACCACCGTCACCCCCGCCCGGGGGCGGGGGCGGGGGGGTGGGGGGCGCATCCTCGCGCACGTAATCCAGCGCGTAGATCAACACCGTCGAGCAGAAGCGCGAGGCGGCATGCGCGGCGACGAGGGCCGGCGCGATCCAGTCGTCGGGCAGTTCGTGGAGGGCGTTGAATTTCGCCAGCAGCATCAGCGCGACGGCGAGGGCGCCGTAGCTGCCGATGCGCGAGTCCTTCATGATCGCCAGCACCTGCGGCTTCGTCCAGCCGCCGCCGAAGCCGTCGACCGCATCGGCCAGGCCGTCCTCGTGGAAGGCGCCGGTGACGAGCAGGGTCGCCGCCATGCTGAACAGGAGGGCGAGCGACACCGGCAGGACGAAGGCGGCGAGGAGAAAAGTCAGCCCCCCCAGCACGCCGACGAGGATGCCGACCAGCGGGAAATAACGCGCCGCGCGGTCGAGCGCCTCCTGCGAGTGGCCGACCCAGGCCGGCACCGGCAGGCGCGTGAAGAAGCGCACCGCGCCGAAGAAATAGCCGATCTCTTTCTGGATCATTCTCAGGCTCCAGGTCCTGTAGGTCGGCCTTCAGGCCGATGACCGAAGGAAATCCCTGTGGGACAACAGCGGCCCAAGTCGGCCTGAAGGCCGACCTGCATGCGATCTCTACGCCTTCGCCTCGCTGCGTTCGCTCACGCCGGCCGATTCGAAACTGGCCATTTCGTCGAGGAAGGCCGCCGCTGCCCGCACCAGCGGCCAGGCCAGGGCGGCGCCGGTGCCTTCGCCGAGGCGCAGGTCCATGTCGAGCAGCGGCCGCGCGCCGAGGTGCTCGAGCTGCAGGCGGTGGCCGCGCTCCTGCGAGCGGTGCGAGAAGACGCAGTACTGCAGCATCGCCGGATGCAGGGTGGCGGCTACCAGCAGGGCCGAGGTGACGATGAAGCCGTCGATCAGCAGCAGCATCTTCCGCTCGGCGGCGGCGAACATGCCGCCAGCGAGCATGGCGATCTCGAAGCCGCCGAAGTGGGCGAGAACGGCGAGCGAACGCTCGCCATTCTCGCCCATTCGGTCCTCGAATCGACTTCCCCTCCCAGCCTCCCCCTCCGGGAGGGGGAGGCGACTGGTCAGTGGCCGTTCCGGCCAGAGTGCTGCCGCTTGTTGCAGTAGTTCCAGCTTGCGCGACACGCCGGCATCGTCCAGCCCGGTGCCGCGGCCGACGCAGTCCGCCAGCGGAATCCCGGCCAGGAAATGCGTGATGAGCGAGGCCGAGGCGGTGTTGCCGATGCCCATCTCGCCGAAGCCGACGACGTTGCAGCCGCGGGCGTGAATGCCGGCGACGATCTGCGCGCCGCGCGCCATCGCCGCTTCGCACTGTTCCGCCGTCATGGCCGGGCCTTCGAGATAGTTCGCCGTCCCGCAGGGACTGACTTTTGCGTCGACAAGGTTCTCGCGCGGACCGAACTCATGGTTCACGCCGGCGTCGGCGACCACCAGCGCGATGCCGTTGGCGCGGGCGAAGACGTTGATGGCGGCGCCGCCGGCGAGGAAGTTCTCCACCATCTGCCAGGTGACGTCCTGCGGGTAGGCGGAGATGCCGGATGCCGCGGCGCCGTGGTCGCCGGCGCAGACCAGGATGTGGGGCGCGCGCAGTTCGGGCGTCAGCGTCTGCTGGATCAGGCCGAGCTGCAGGGCGAGGCTCTCCAGCCGGCCGAGCGCGCCGGGAGGCTTGGTCTTGCCGTCGATCTTCGCCTGCAATGCAGGGCGCAGGGCGTCGTCGGGCGGAGCGATGTCGAATTTCATTGCCTTCCTTTCATGAATGTCAGGGTGTCTTGAGTGCCAGCGGCAGCCCGGCGGCGACGAAGGTCGCGCGCTCGCAGGCGGCGGCCAGGTCCTGGTTGAGGCGCCCCGCCTCGTCACGGAAGCGGCGCGTCTCCTCGCCGAGCGGCACGATGCCGAGGCCGATTTCGTTGGCGACGAACAGCACTTCGCCGGGCAAATCCGGCAGCGCCTCGAAGAGCGCACGGCGCTCGGCGGCGAAGTCCGTGCCGATGACGTTCATCAGCCACAGCGTCAGGCAGTCGACGATGACGAAGCGCCCCGCCGCGGCTTCCGCCCGCAGCACGGCGGCCAGCGCGCGCGGCGCCTCGACCACGCGCCAGTCCGCCGGCCGCGTCGCGCGATGGTGGGCGATGCGTTCGGCCATTTCGTCGTCGCCCGCCGTGCCGGTGACGATCGCCGTCACCGGCAGGCCGGATTCAAGCGCACGCCGTTGCGCATAGGCGCTCTTGCCGGAGCGGGCGCCGCCGAGAACCAGTTCCTTCATGCCGCCGGGCATCGCATTTCCTTCGCTCATCGTACAATCCGTTCCCTATGCGCGCATTCTGCCTGATCGCCCTCATCGCCGCCGCGCCCGCGCTCGCCGGCGATGCGCCGAACCCGGCCCAGCCGGCGCGGCGCATCGTCAGCCTGTCGCCGCACGTCACCGAGAACCTGTTCGCCATCGGCGCCGGCCACCGCGTCGTCGGCACGGTCGAGTTCAGCAACTACCCGGCGGCGGCGAAGGGCATCCGGCGGATCGGCGGCTACGAGCAGATCGACCTGGAAGCGGTGGCGGCGCTGCGCCCCGATCTCGTCATCGCCTGGGAGTCCGGCAACAGCGCCTCGCACGTCGCCAGGCTGAAGGCCATCGGCCTGAACGTCGTGGTGACGGAGGCGCGGCGCATCGAGGACGTGCCCGCCGACCTGGAGCGCCTCGGCGCGCTGACCGGCAGCAACGACGGCGCGCGCGCCGCCGCCGCACAGTTCCGTGCGCGGCTGGACGCGCTGCGCAGCCGTTACGGCGGCCGGCCGAAAGTAAGCGTGTTCTACCAGGTGTGGGACCAGCCGCTGATGACCGTCGGCGGCGGCCAGATCATTTCCGATGCGATCCGCCTGTGCGGCGGCGAGAACGTCTTCGCGGCCCTGGAGTCGATGGCGGCGGCGGTGACGGAGGAGGCGGTGCTGGCCGCCGACCCCGAGGCCATCGTCGCCAGCGGCATGGGCGAGGAGCGCCCGCAGTGGCTGGACGCTTGGCGGCGCTGGCCGTCGCTTACCGCGGTCGCCCGCGACAATCTGTTCTTCGTCCATCCGGATCACATCCAGCGCCACACGCCGCGCATCCTCGACGGCATCGGGCGGCTGTGCCGGCACCTCGATACGGCCCGTGCGCGCCGGCCGGTGAAATGATGCGCCGCCCCGACCAGGAGATTCGCATGAGGAGGATCGCAATGCGTGGGGCAGGCATGCTGGCCGCAGCCTACCTGCTCGCGGCCTGCGAGGGCATCTTCACCGGAACCGAAGCCGTGACCCTGCCGCTCGAGCCCGATGCCGCTGGCGGCTTCAGGCCGGTCGCGATCGCGTTGACCCCCGACATGTCGCCGGTCTCCCTGAACTTCCGCGCCGAGCTGGGCAACCATCCGCACGAGATGGGCAAGTGGAATGCCTACCGTGCTACCCTTTCCCGCGGCGGAAAGGTGGTGGCCAGCCGCAGCTTCAACGTCAATTACACCGGCACCGTCGAACTGCCGCCGGACAATCCCGACCAGGTGATGACGATGCTGGTCACCCCTGTCGGCGAAAGCGGCGAATACCGGCTTGCGATCGAGCCGCTCAAGGCGGTCGAAGTCGCACTGCGGAATCCCCGCGTCGAAGTGCGCCGCAATGTGCAGGTGCCCCGGTAACATTGCCTGAAGCCTACCCGGGAACGAAATAGCGGGCGCCGCCGTCGCGCATCTCGCGCAGCGGATGGCCGTACAGGCGCGACAGCGAGTCGGCGCCGAGCACCGCGTCCACCGGCCCCTCCAGCGTGCGGCCCTCGCCGAACAGCAGCAGGGCGCGGTCGGCGTGGCGCAGGGCGAGGTTGATGTCGTGCAGCACCATGACGATGCCGACGCCGTCCTCGCGCGCGCGCCCGGAGAGCAGCTCGAGCACGGCGATCTGGTGGTTGAGGTCGAGGTGGGCGAGCGGCTCGTCGAGCAGGTAGAGCTTCGGCTGCTGCGCCAGCAGCGCGGCGATGGCCAGCCGCTGGCGCTCGCCGCCGGACAGCGTGTGCACCTCGCGGCCGCCGAGGCCGGCCAGATCCACCGCCGCCAGCGCCTCGCGCGCGATGCGCTCGTCCTCGCGCCCCTCCCAGCCCCAGCGGCCGAGGTGCGGGTGGCGCCCGATCAGCGCCGTCTCCAGCACGGTCGACTGGAAGGCGTCGAGGTGGCCCTGCGGCAGCAGGCCGCGCAGCTGGGCGGCGCGGCGGGCGCCGAGCGCAGCGTAGGATTCGCCGCACAGCGCGACCGTGCCGGCCTCGGCCTCGCGCAGGCCGGCCAGGGTCGTCAGCAGCGTCGTCTTGCCGGTGCCGTTGCGGCCGAGGATGGCCAGGCGCTCGCCTTCGCCGAGATCGAAGCCGAGGCCCGCGGCAACGCGCACGCTGCCGATGTTCACGTCGAGGTCGCCGACCGACAGCAGCGCGCTCATGACGCGCCTCCGCGCGGGCTGCGCGTCAGCAGGTAGAGGAACACCGGCACGCCGATCAGGGCGGTGAGCACGCCGACCGGCAGCTGCTGCGGCGCGACGATGGTGCGCGCCAGCGTGTCGGCCAGCGTCAGCAGCGCGCCGCCGGCCAGCGCCGCCGCCGGCAGCAGCACGCGCTGGTCGTTGCCGATGGCCAGCCGCACCAGGTGCGGCACGACGAGGCCGACGAAGCCGACCGAGCCGGTGGTGGTCACCGCCGCCGCGGTGGCCAGCGCCGCCAGCACATAAACACCGCCGCGCAACCGCGCCACCGGCACGCCGAGGGCGCGCGCCGCCAGGTCGCCGCGGGCAAGGAGGTTGAGGTCGCGCGAGAACGGCAGCGCGGCGAGGATGCCCAGCGCCAGCATGGCCAGCGCCGGCCAGAACGATGCGGCATGCGAGAGGTCGCCCATCAGCCAGAACAGCATGCCGCGCAGCTGGTTCTCCGGCGCGACGGAGAGGATCAGCGCCACCGCCGCGCCGCAGCCGGCGGCGACGATGACGCCGGTGAGCAGCAGCCGCGTCTGCGTCCACGAGCCGTCGCCTCGCGCCAGTCCGAACACCAGCAGGGTGGCCGCCAGCGCGCCGGCGAAGGCGCCGCCGTTGACAAGCAGCAGCGGCAGGCCGAACAGCATGGCGCCGAGCGCGCCGACCGAGGCGCCGCCGGAAATGCCCAGCACATAGGGGTCGGCCAGGGGATTGCGCAGCAGCACCTGCATCAGCGCACCGGCCAGGGCCAGCAGGCCACCGCAGGCGAAGGCCGCCAGGGCCCGCGGCAGGCGCAGTTCGCGCACCACTTCCGCCGCCACATCCGACGTGTCGCCGAGCAGGGCGCGGCCGACGTCGCCCGCCGACACCGCCAGGCTGCCCGCCGAGAGCGCCGCCGCCAGGCTCGCCAGCCCGAGCAGGGCCAGCAGCAGGATCACCAGCAGGGCGCGACGGCGGGTGGGCATGCGTTAAGCCCCCTTCCCCCCTCCCCCTTCCTCGGGAAGGGGGAGGGGGTTGTTCGCCGCTGCACCCCGAGGGGCCGGCAAAGCCGCCCCGAAGAAGTACTCTCGGGGTGCGCGGCATCCTGTCGCAATGGCGCTCATTTGAAGTCGTAACGCGCGCTCAGGTGGAAGCTGCGCCCATCGGCCGGATAGTAGTAATGGTCGGCGATCCAGGGCGAGTAGCCGGCATACGGCGCGTAGCGCTGGTCGAAGGCGTTGAGCAGCCGTGCCGTGACGGTCCACGGCTTCAGGTTCCACGCTGCCTGCAGGTCGAGCGTCGTGTAGCCGGACAGCGTGCCCCGCACATTGCTGAAATCGCCGCTGTAGCGGCGCGACCCGACGTGGTTCGCCACGGCGGAGTAGCTGCCCGCCCGCCCGGCATCCCAGGTCAGCTGCAGCGTGAGCTTCTCGCGCGGCACCAGCGGCACGCGCTTGCCCGCGTAGGGGCCGCTGCGGAACTCGGCATCGGTGTAGGCGTAGGCCAGCTTCGCCTTGAGCCGCTCGGCGATGCGCCAGTCGAGTTCGGCTTCGAGGCCCTGGCGGCGGGTCGGGTCGAAGTTGACGTTGGCACCGAGCGCGCCGTCGTAGCCGATCTCGTCCTTGAGATGCATGCGGTAGAGCGCAGCGCGCGCCCGCACCGGCCCGAGGCTGGTGCTGCCGCCGATCTCGCCGATGCGGCCGTGCTGCGGGCGCAGGTCGCCGGCAAAGGCGGGGTTGCCGGTGAGCGGATTGAAGCTGAACAGCTCGTCGGTGTTGGCGAAACGGAAGGTGGTGCCGAGCTTGCCGTAGGCGCGCCAACCCTGGCCTCTGTAGCTGGCGCCGAGGTCCCAGGCGTTGCGCCGGCGGGTGGCGCTGCCGTCCATCGCCGGGGAAAACCACGGCGCATAGGCGTCCTGGTGGGCGCTTTGTTCCATGCGCTGGCTGCGTCCGCCGAACGTGACTGCCCAGGCGTCGGTCAGGCTGGTGGTGTTCTGGAAATAGGCGGCGGTGCTGGTCTGCGATGCGGTCTGGCGCGGCGCCGTCGTGTAGCGGGCATCGACATCGCCGTCGTAGTGGTCGAGGCCGAGCACGGTTTCGCTGGCCAGGCCGCCCAGGCCATGGCGCCAGCGCAGCCGCGGCGTGAACGACAGCATGTCCTTGCTGCGGTCGGACTGGCTGCCGAAGGAGACGTAGTCGGCATGCTGGTCCTCCCGTTCGGCGGAGAGTTCCGCCTCCAGCGTCAGCGCATCGGTGAGCGGCAGCTTGACGCCGGGGCGCAGGCGATGGCCGTCGCGCTTCTGCCAGTCGTCGGGCGAGGCGCTCGAACGCGGGTCGGCGCGCCAGGCGGCGCGCGTCAGGTAGCCGGGCAGGCCGGAGGAGTCCTTGTAGGCGGCCCAGTCGACGAAGACCTCGCCGGCGCCGAGATAGACGCCGGCGCGGCCGGACAGCGCCTGCTGGTCCTGCTGGCTGTTGTGGCGCCAGCCATCGGTCTCGGCGTGGTGGGCGAAGACGTTGAAGTAGCCGCGGTCGTTGCCGGCGGCGCCGTGGGCGTCGACGCCGCGGTGGCCGAAGCTGCCGGCGGTGACGGTGACCGCCGCGCGCGGCTGGCCGGACTTGTCGGTGACGATGTTGATGACGCCGCCGCTGGCGCGGTCACCATAGAGGATGGTGCCGGTGCCGCGGACGATCTCGATGCGCTGGATGCTCTCGAGCGGCACCGCCGACCAGCTGATCGAGCCCATGTCGATGGGGTTGAGGCGCTGGCCATCGACGAGGATCAGGGTGTTGCTGGCGGCCGTTTCGCCAAAGCCGCGCAGGTCGACGGCGGCATCGACGCCCAGGCTGCCGTAGAGGGTGCGGACGTCGACGCCGGCGGCGCTGCGCAGGACGGCGGGCAGGTCGAAAGCCGGCGTGTTGCGGATATCCTCGCGCGTGATGACGGTGATGTTGGCCGGCACGCGCGGATCGGCGTCGGTGAAGCGGGTGGCGCTGACGACCACCGTCGCCTCATCGGCGGCGGCATGGCTGGATGGGTGGAACAGGGCGGCGATGGCAAGTGCCGCGGCTCGATGCCTGAAGTACATGTGGAGGGCTCCCTCAAGTCCGGCCTGCGTCCCCGCTGCCGGACAGTGTCGAAAAAACGGAATGCGGGAGGGAGCAGAAATCGGAACGGGCAGGACCCGGAGCCGGTGGCCGCACCCCCGCGGCGATTCCGAACTGGTCCGTTCTAGGCCGGTATCCGGGCTCGCAAGTTTTGATCCGTCGCCTTCCCAAGCCTGGGGCTCAGTGGCGTTGTGACGGACCCGCACTTGTTTACCGTTGCGGGGGCAGCCGAGGCATTGCAGGCAGCGCCTGCGCACCTCGTTCCCGTTTAACCCGCCGGCGGAGAGCCGGCGGAGCACCTTGAACAGGATGTCGCGTGGAAAACCCACACGACGCGGCGGATTATAGCGGCAAAAAGCAAAGTCAGCCGCCGCAGGACGGCGGCGGCGTCACAAATAACATTCAAAAATCACCCTTATTGCTTGACGAGAAACCGCTTTTTTTGTTAGTTTGTCGCGATGGACCGGGAACTCTTCGCGCTCGAGGAACGCATCGAGCAATTCATCACGCTGTGCCAGAACCTGCGCGCGGAAAACCAGGAGCTGCGCACGCGGGTGGCCGGCCTTGAGGTCGAGCGCAACCGCCTCAACGAAAAGATCGACGAGGCCTGCACCCGCCTGGAGGGCATCATGGAACGGGTGCCGGAGTGACGGGCCGCAAGGAAGCCAACACCCTCGACATCGTCCTGATGGGGCGCGAATACCGCGTCGCCTGCGCGCCGGACGAGCGCGAGGCGCTGCAGACCGCCGTCGCCTTCGTCGACGAGAAGATGCGCGAAATCGGCGAAAAGACCAAATCCACCGGCGAACGCCTGGCCGTCATGACGGCGCTCAACCTCGCCCACGAACTGCTCTCCATCAAGCTGCCCGGCGGCTTTGACATGCAGGAGTTCCGGCGTAGAATCGATGCCATGCAGGCGCGGCTCGACGAAGCGATGGCCAGCCAGGAACAGTTGTTCTGATCGGCTTTCGCGGCATCGATCCGGCGTCAAGAATTCCCCTGCGGTGTTCGCCAAGGCCAACCATTCCTTGAACCAATACGTTGGCATTGGCTGCGGACCCTGGCGTCACCTTTGCGAGCGTCCCTCATTCGTGAGCCCGGACGAACCTGCGGTGACCGGAACGCGGCCACTCTGAACCCCTGGTTCAGGATGCCGGCCTAGCGGCACAGGCGGGGGATCCTTCAAAAAGCGCGGAGCATTCCGCGCTTTGTTTTGGCTCTATTCGCGCTAAGTGATGATGCTCTCAGACGGAGATAGCCATTCCGAGCAGGCGTGCGGGTTTAAGCCCACTGCCGGCAGACCGATCGAGCGTGCGGAACCAGCCAAGGTAACCGTCCAGGTACTTGGTGGCCACGCCATGGAAGCGGCGCATCCAGTTCTTGAGCCGGCTGTCGTAAGCATTGACGTTCTGGATGTGATAGACGCCGGCGACGACGCGCTGGCCTGCGGAAACATTGACAGGACGATGGGTCACGCCGATCTCCTTGACGGCGGCGGCAAGCACGCTGCTGCCATCGGTGCAAAGAATCGTATCGGATGGCAACAGCGGTTTGAGCGCGGCCACCAGATCGGCCTTGCCATCGGCGGTCAGGATGATGTTGGCTGTGGCGCCCGAGCGGTCCCGGGCGACCAGCACCGGAACTTGCTCCTTGCTCAGCCCGCGTTTGGCGGCTCTGCCGCCTCGCCGACGCGGCTTGCGCGCCAAACGGCGTTGCCCCTTGCACGAATGCAGGAAGAAGGTCTCGTCCGCCTCCGCAATTCCCACAAGGGACTGAGCCTGAACCGTTTTCGGCAGGGCGAGAAAGCGGTGGCGCCAGCGAAAGGCGGTGCTGGGCGCCACTTGCAACTTGGCGGCGGCCTGCTTGATCGTCAGGCCCTCGCGCACGGCTTCGGCCTGCGCAAGCCACTTGTTCTTCTGGCGCAGCCGGGACAGCGGCGTGCCGGTGAGCGCGTTGAAGCTGTGGTTGCAGGCGCGGCATTTGTACCGCTGCAAGCCGTGGGCGTGCCCGTTTCTGACCATCCTGGTACTCCCGCAATGCGGACACTGCCCGCCCATCCGTCCCTCGATGACGCCGACCGATGCCGCCTGGCCTTCCATCGCCGTCAGCTGCCGCAGCAGCGCCTGGCGTTGCGCATGCGTCAGTTCCGCCACCTTCGCCGTCAGGCGCTTCATGTCCCGCTGCCTCATCTTTCCTCCTGCGCTCGTCAATCAACACGAGCTCAGTCTGGCAGCCCTCGGGCTCAGTACGTGAGCCTGTCACTACTTAATGCGAATTGAGCCTTTGTTTTTTGCAGTATGCGGCCCATGCGCTACTGGCTGATGAAGAGCGCCGCACCCGCCGTCATATCGAAAGCCGCGCCTGTTGCTAACTCCCGCTTACTCACTCATCTCTCTCGTCCGGCTTCATGCCAGGCTTTCTGTACCGGCGAAAGAAGGTACTCAGCGACAGTGCGGTCGCCCAGCAGGATTTCTGCCGTCGTCTGCATCCCCACGGTCAGCGGGTACTTCACGTCATCCATGTCGAGCGCGCTGGAAGCGAGTGTCACCAGCGCCTTGTAGCGCAACGACCGCTGGCCGTTTGATGCCAACCCTTTGTCGCGTGCTTCCTCTTCGCTTTGCGCATCGGCACTCACATGCTCGACCGTGCCATGCCCCATGCCGTATTTCTGGAACGGGTAGGCCGCGAACTTGAGCTTCACGCTCTGCCCGGAACGTACGAAACCAATGTCCTCGTTGGATACCCATACCTCGACCTTCAGCTTCTCGTCCGCCGGCACCAAACTCGCCAGCACAGTGCCGGGCTGCACCACAGTGCCCGACGTGTGGGTAGCGAGATCCTTGATAACGCCATCATGGGGCGCTTTGAGTTCCAACAGAGCGCGCCGGTGTTGCTGCTTTTCCAGCTCCTTGGCAAGCTTGTCGAGTTGAGACTGCGCTTCGTTACGCTCGGCATGCAACTGTCGCGCGTAATCCGCTTCGATCTGGCGCAGCTTCTTTTTCGACTGCTCGATGGAAGCCTGCGCCGAGGCGACCAGATGGGCTTGTGTCGCGAGCTCCTGCTCCTTTTCGATGCGCTCACGGCGTTTGTCGCTGCCCATCAGGGCACCTGCAAAGCCATCCTTGACCAGCTTCTCATATGCCTTGTCCTGTTCGCGGTAGTGCGGCAATACGGCTTCCAGGCGCGATTGTTGCTGGCGGGCAGCGGCCAGTTCCTGCTGTGCCTTGCCGTGCCGGCTGCGTTCTTCCTCCAACGCAGCGACCAAGGCATCGCGATTGGCCCGATATTGCGCACTGACTTCTCTCACCAGCGCAACCGTAGCTTGGTTGGGCTGGAAGGGCTGGCCGGAGAGCTCCGCGTCGATGCGGGTCAGCGCCAGCTTTTTACGCAGATGCTCGGTTGCGATGGCTTCCAGATCGGCGTCGGAAATGAGGGCATCCATGCGCATCATGACCTGGCCCGCGCGCACCTGTTCTCCTTCGCGCACCAATATCTCCTTGATGATTCCCGCTTCCGATGGCTGCACGATCTTGAGGTAGCTGGCTGGCACCAGCTTGCCATCCGCCACGGCCACGATGTCCAGACGGCCGAATAGCGCCCACACCAGCAAGAAGGCGAGTAAAGCCAGGAGCGCCCATAGCACGCGCCGGCCCTGCGGGTGGGGTGCCGTCTGCTGCAAGCGAATCAGCGGCGGATGAAACGCCTGGTAATCAGCCGTGGCGTGCTGTGCGAAAGACTTCAATAAAGACATGATTGACGGTCCAGCGTCTTAACATGACAACTTGCCGACGCCCTCCTTGAGTCCTGCAAAGGCCCTGAGTTGAGTGCCGCTGCCGCACGCAAGCGAGACGGCATCGACACCACCCCGGGCGCCATGCACGCCAGCCTGCATCAAACCGGCCAGACCGGAGAGATCGGCGCCCTGGTTCGCCTGAGTCCAGGCAGGCGCGCTCTGGCGCTCGGCATCGAGCCGGTTCAGGGCATGGGCCAGTTCCGACCAATGCCGCTCGAAATCACGACACACGCGGCGCTCGCCGGGCTGCTCGGACATTTGCCGGCGATCATCCCACTGCCCGAACCAGCTGGGATCCAGTACCGGCAGCCCTGTATGTGCGGGTGTCGCGTCGTTCCTGAACCCATCGAGGAAACGACCGAGCGGATCGTCTTCGCGCCCTGACTCCGGCCTGCGGCCGGGCTGGCCCGGCGACGAGCCGGGACCGTCGTTGTGGTTGTAATCGTGACCGGGCGGCGGTGCATCCTGACCATTACCTACACCCTCATTGCCTTTCTGTCCGCAGGACACGATGGTCTTGTTGCCAAAGCTGACCCTGAACACATCCGAGGCGGTCGAGCACTCGCCGTGGCCGTCGCTGGCCACCACGCGCACATCAATTCTGCCCCTGGCATTGGCTGGCGCCGTGCCGCTGAAACTCTGAGTCGCAGCATCAAACATGAGCCACTCGGGCAGCGGATTGCCATTGGAAAGGGTGGCCGTGTAGGTCAAGCTGTCGTTGCGATCGCGGTCGGTAAAGCTCCCCTCGGGCATCTTCCACGAGAAGGCCTTGCCCTTGGCTAGTTGAACGTCCGCGAGACGGCGAGCGAGTTCCGGCGCATCGTTGGTACCTTGCACGGTCACCGCCAATTCGCCACCGCTGCTCTCTGTTCCATCGCTGGCGAGGTAGCCGAAGCGATCCGTGACCGATTCGCCTGCCCCCAATCCCTGCACCCTGGATGAGCAATCGTTGAGGACATAGGCGTAGGTGCCGTTGAGCAAGAGCGTCAACACGCCATATTCGCCACGCCGAATGCCGGGGTCAGCCACCCTTAGCGTGCTGCCTTCAGGGTCGCGATCGTTGGCCAGCACATTGCCCCAGGTCAGCAGCTTGCGATCCTCGATGACGGTCGTTGTGTCCGCGGCAGTAATCGGCGCCTGATTGCCCCCGCTTGAAGTAACATCCAGCGTGAAAGTCTGGCTAGCCTGGGCGCCCGCCAAGTCGGTCGCAGTGACCTGAACGGTGTAATTACCGACTGTTGTCGGCGTGCCGCTGAAGCTGCCGGTAACAGCGTCGAAACTGAGCCAATCCGGCAGTTCGCTGCCATCGGCCAGGCACGCCGTATAGGTAAGCACATCGCCGGCATCGACGTCGACAAAAGCGCCATCGGGCAATTGCCAATTCGCCGCCTGGCCTGCGAGCGCGGTCTGGTTCACCAGCGGCACATTGGCCTCGGGGGCATCGTTGACGTTGGTCACGCCGATGGCGAAAGTCTGGCTCGCTTGCGCACCGGCCAAGTCGGAGGCGGTCAAGCGCACAGAAATACTTCCTACATCGCCATTACCCGGGGTGCCGCTGAACGTCCGCGTTGCCGCGTCAAAACCGAACCAGGTCGGCAGCGCCGATCCGTCGGACTGCGTCGCCGAGAGGGTGAGCGCATCTCCCAAATCCACGTCGCGGAAAGCATCCTGCGGCACGGTGAAGTCAAACGGGGCATCCTCGGTTGCCTGCTGGTCGGCCAGCGTGATGGCGACTTCCGGCGCGTCGTTGGTATTGGCCACCGTGAGGCTGAACGACTGGTTGACGCTGGCGCCGATCAGATCGGTGGCCGTCACCCGGATCTCCACCGCACCGACGTTTTCGTTGCCGGGCGTGCCGCTAAAGATGCCGGTTGTCGCATCCAGTTGCAGCCATGCGGGCAGAGCGGAACCATCCGCCAGCGTCGCGGAATAGCTCAGGCGGTCTCCCAGATCGGCGTCGACAAAGGCATCCGCCGGCAAGGCGTAGCTGAACGCGGCATCCTCGGTGGCGGTCTGCGCCGTCAGTGCGGCACCGGTGGTCGGTGCGTCGTTGGTATTGACCACTTCCAGGGCAAACACCTGGCTGGCCGACGCGCCCGCCAGATCGGTCGCGGTCACGGCAAGCCGCAACTCGCCCACATCACCGTTGGTCGGGGTGCCTTCGAGTCTGCCGGTCTGCGCGTCGAAGCCCAGCCAGGCTGGCAACGGATCGCCATTCTCCAGCGTGGCCGAATAGGTGAGCACATCCCCCACATCGACATCCCGGAAGCTTTCCACAGGCAGCGTGAAGCTGAAGGCGCTGTCTTCCAGGGCACGCAGGCCGGACAAGAGGGTACCGGCTTCGGGAGCATCGTTGGTGTTTTGCACCGTGACGTGGAAGCTGTGCAGGCGCGATGCACCCAGGGTGTCTATGCCTTGCACGATAACGTCGAACTCGCCCACATCATCGTTTTCCGGTGTGCCGTACAGGGTGCGCGTGGCGGCATCGTATTGCAGCCACTGCGGCAAACGCTCGTAGCCCGATATCGCCACACGGGTCAGGATATCGTCGCCATCGGCGTCGACGAACAAATCGTCGGGCAGTGTCAGGCTGAAGGGGGCATCCTCCAGCACTACTTGGTCATCGACCGGATTGGCCACCTCTGGCGCCCGGTTCATGAACTCTCGCAGCGTGACGGCGGTGCCATCGGCAAACTCGAGGGTATCGATCACCGTGCCGCCACCCGTGCCTTCTGGAGCGTAGTTGCTCACACGCACCACGTCGCCATTGGCGCCGTAACGGATGAGCAAATCGGCGCCATCCATTTCAATGCGCACGTCCTCGCGGGCGATGCCTTCGCCGAAGGTGAGCACGTTGCCGATACCAGCATCCAGATCATCTTCGATCACGTCCTCGCCGTCGCCCAGGTTAACCACATAAGCGTCACGCTGGGCGCCGCCGCGCAACACATCGCTGCCCATGCCGCCGGTCAGCACGTCCTCGCCGTCACCGGAGGTCATGACATCCTCGCCGTCATAGCCGTAGAGGCGGTCGCCGACGTTGGTGCCGGTGAGCGCGTTGCCGCTGTTGTCGCCCTCGACGACAAAGGTCCACGACACCAGCGTGGCGTAATCCACCGCGGTGCCGTCGGCGAACTCGAAGCGCTCGATCGCGTGGTTTCCGAGCACATCCGCCGGATCGAAGCCGGTCAGCCGCACCACGTCGCCGTCGCCGCCATAGGGGATGAGCAGCACATGGCCGCCGCTGCCATCTTCCTCGAATCTCAGGTTGTTGCGCAGGGCATCCGGATCGATGCCCGGTCCGAAGCGCAGCACGTTGCCGGCATCCTCCTCAGCCACGTCGTCGATGGTGACAATGCCGTCGCCCAACTTGACGACATAGGCATCGTTGCCGGCTTCGCCGGCCAGCCAATCGCCACCCGGGGTAGCCTCGATCAGATCGTTGCCGTCACCACCCCACACACGATCTGCGAGTGCGGTACCCCTGAGCGCATCGCCTTCGTCTGTTCCGAAAATATCGAAACCGCGCTCCAGGAGTTGCTCGTAACCGATCTCGTCGCCGTTGAGTCCAAAGCGGAAGTTCTCGACCGCGCGGGATTCCAGCGGGACCATCGGATCGAAACCCGACAGCCGGATGCGGTTGCCGGTATTGTCGAGGTCGAGGATCAGGAAGCCTTCGCCATCGTAAGAGAGGCGCACATCATCCAGGGTCGTGCCCTCGGGCAGCACCAGGGTGTTGGGCGCATCACCGTCTTCGCTGTCGATGATGGTATCGGTGCCTCCATCGGCATCAATGAGGTATAAATCGCCGTCTGCGCCACCGCTCATCGTGTCGTCCGCCTCCCGACCTTCGATCCAGTCGGCAAGGGCGGTACCGGTCAGCACGTCGTTCTCAGGTGTGCCGATGATGCGCACACCACGCGAGAGCAGATCGTCGAAGGAAAGGCTCAGACCCTGCCAGGGCAAGCCGATCTCGGCCACAGGCGCCTGCATGCCGGAGGCGCGCGGATCGAAACCGGCGAAACGGATCGCGTCGCCTTCTTCGGTGTAGCGTAGCCACAGGTCGCGTCCGTCGAACTCCAGGCGCAGGTCGCCGGCATCGACATAACCGGTCAATTCGATGCGGTTGATGTCCTGTTCGCGCCACGTCTCGGCAATCAGTGTCTCGGTCGGTTGGCTGCCCCATTCCTTGTAGATGCGATAGGTATCGGAGCCGGCGCCACCCACCAGACGATCCGCGCCGCCATTGCCTTCCAGCAAGTCATCGCCATCACCGCCGATCAGGATGTCGCTGAAGTCAGAGCCGGAAAGCGAGCCTCCCTCATCGCCCAATCTCTGCGTCAAGCCTATGGATTCGATGGGATCGGCAGCGATTTCCGTGCCGTCGGCAAATCGGATGATGTCCACCGAACGGGTCTGGGTCGCACGCTCGGGCATGTGGCCGCGCAGAATCACCCGGTCGCCGGGGCGTCCAACGAACTCGATCACCAGGTCGCCGTTACTCTCCGAATAGTGCAGATCTTCGGGCCGGATGCCGGGGCCAAAGTCGAGAATATTGGGGTCCTCGTCCCAGACCGGTACCGCCCCCCACTCGTGGGCATCCTCCTCGCTGACCCATCCGCCCTCGCTCATCCAGCCGACGACCCGGTGGCCGTCGTCGATCACCACCTCGCCGTCGCCCGCCTGGTAGCGATAGGTGTCGCCGTTCCATTCGCCATGGAGCTCATCGTGCCCGGGGCCGCCCAGGAGCGTATCCGCCCCCCAGCCACCGTAGACCCCGTCGTCGCCGTCGCCACCATCGAGCATGTCGTCGCCGTCGCCGCCATGGATCAGATCGTTGCCATCGCCGCCCAATATCGAATCGTTCCCGTCCAGACCCAGCGCGATGTCGTTGCCGGCACCGGCATCCATGGTGTCCTCCTCGTTCGTGCCGTAGAGCACATCCTCGCCGTCGGTCGGGACGTTGTTGGCGATGTTCGCCATGGCGAACAGATCGCCACTCTGGGCATAGGCCACCGCCTCCAGGCCGCCTGCCGGCGCCACCATGCCGGACAGTTCGAAACCCGTCCCATCGAAGGCCAGTGGTGCATCCTCCGTAGCGCCGAGAAGTGTCGCCGCGTTGACGCGCAGCCAGCCAGCCAAATCGAAGACGCGCGCTTTGCCCTCGACGTCGATGAACTGGATGCGTTCCAGATCGCCCGGAAGGCCGTCCGCATGGGCGTGATCGAGAATGATCGAGCCGCCCGCGCCGCCATCGATGAGCAGCACCAAGCGGCCATCGCCATCCAGCGCGGCGGCAAGCAGGGCGGGCGTCACGCTCGGGCCGAAGGAAAGCGTATCCATGCCGTCGCCCACTCTGAGGGCGTCATGGCCATCGCCGTAGTTGAAGACGATCACATCGTCGCCACCGTCCGAGTCGATGGTGTCGTTGCCTGCCTCGCCGGCGATGAGATCGTCGCCAGGGCCTGAATGGACCGTGTCGTTGCCCATGCCCGCAGAGACGAGGTCGTTGCCGTCGGCCAGATGGATGGCGTCGTCGTTTCCACGGGCCTGTACTGTCACCGACTGACCGTTATAGGCTTGGATTTCATCGTCGGCCTCGCTGCCGACCATCGTCGCCGGATCGCCCCATTCAAGCTGCTGCCAGCCCATCTTGCCGCCGTCGGCGCGGGCGATCACGTCAGCCAGCGTCCATTCGATACCGTCATCGAAGCGGAAGTGCTGGATCGCCCCTTGTCCGAGGTCACTCCCGCTGGCAGTACGTACGACGAGCGCGTCGTTGCCGCCGATGCCGATGACGAGGTTGTAATAGCCGACGTCGCCCGGCTGGCCGCTCCAGTTCGCATTACCCAGCTGTACCGACACGTCCTCGGGCCGGATGCCTGCCGCGAAGACCACGGTGTCATTGGCCACGGCGAGGCTGGCGCCCATCGCGTTGTCCAGCCCCATTCCCGGCGCCACGATATAAGTGTTGTTGCCCTCGCCACCGTAGAGCCAGTCGCGGTCGGCGCCCCCGTTGAGGGTGTCATTACCGGCTTCGCCGTGTAGCTCGTCACCACCCATGCCGCCCGCGAGCACGTCGTCGCCCTCGCGGCCGTAGAGCGTGCTGTCCTTCTCCGTGCCGTTGAGAGCGTCCGCCCCCGGAGAGCCGTAGAGGATTTCAGCGCCTTCGCTCACATTGAGCTTGGCCAGCACGTCGCTCACATCCAGGCTTGCGCCGTTGTCGAAATAGAATCGATCGATGCGCTGCGAACTCCCCAGCCAGTCCTTGATGCGCACCGAATCGCCGGAAGCACTAATGGTGACGATCAGGTCGTTGCCGTCGCGGCTAAATGCGATATCGTTCTGGCCGATGCCCGGTCCGAACTGGACGCAGCCATAGGCATCCTCGATCACATCCTGCCCGTCGCCCATGCCAAAGAGGTAGTCGTCGTATCCGCCCAGGTCCTGCAAGCGGTCGTTGCCGATGCCGCCCTCGAGTTCGTCGTCTTCGTAACCACCGACGATGGCGTCATCCCCGTCGGTGGCCGCTAGCGCCCGCGATGCCAGTTCGGCCCAGTCCCACACCGTGCCATCGGCAAAGCGCAGTTGTTCGATGCCGAGATATTCCGACCAGACGTTCGCCTGTTTGCGCACGACAAGCCGACTGCCGTCGGGCAGCGTCACGGCCATGTCGCCTTGCAGCGTCCAGCGCACGGTGACGTCCGCGGGGGCGATGCCGGCGGCGATCTCCACGGCGTCCTCGCCGGCGGTATTGCGCTCATCGATCACGTCCTGGCCGTCGCCCAAGCCGAAGCGGTAGGCGTCGCCGCCGTCGCCGCCTTCCAGCGTGTCGTTGCCCGCCCCGCCGATGAGCATGTCGTTGCCCGACAGGCCCAGCAGCCGGTCATTGCCCGCCCCACCTTCGATCACATCGTCACGGTCGCTGAAACCGCGCAATTCGTCGTCGCCCGCCTCGCCCACGAGGCTGCGGGATTTGATCGCCTCGGCATCCCATACCGTGCCGTCGGCGAAGCCAATTTCCTCAACCGCGTACCGGTTGCTTTCGATGAAATGGTTCCTGACGGTGAGCGTCTCGCCCGTGTCGCGGATCGTGATCCTCAGGTCATCGTTCACCTGCCAGCCGTTGACGCTGCGCACGCGCTCCAGCCATACGTCGTCGGCCGTAATGCCGGCTTTCAGTTCGATGCGGTCGGTTTCTTCCTGTAACCAGGAAACCTCGAAAACGGTGTCGTGACCGTCGCCCCGGCCGAAGCGGTAGGTGTCCCCTTCGCCGTACCAGTCGTAAGCCTGACTATTCCAGCCGACGCCCCCACCGCCATGCAGCGCATCGTTGCCGGCGCCGCCGTCCAGTACGTCATGGCCGGCACCACCGACCAGTACATCATCGCCGCCCTGTCCGGTGAGGACGTCATCCATGCGCGAGCCGATGATGGTCTCCGCCTCCTCGCTGCCGGCGAACAGGATCGCCTGCACATCGGGGAAGGACAATACCGTTCCGTCGGCAAACGCGATGTGCTCGATCAGGTAGGGTCCATTGGCTCCATTCCAGTCCTCGTCGAAATACTGCTTGAGCGTCACCTGATCGCCGCTGTCGCGAATAGTCAGCACCAGATCGTTGCCATTGCGCAGGAACTTCACGTCCGCGGGCGCAACGCCTTCCTTGAAGCGCAGCGTGTCGGTGTTGCCGGCGGTGCGGTCGCCGTCGATCACCGTGTCCTGCCCATCGCCGCGACCGAAGAGATAGGTGTCATTGCCGTTGGCCGAGATGTTGGGCGTGAGGCTGCGCTCTTGCCGCCACTGGCCGTTGTCGTTAACCCAGTTCCAGCCGGTGGCGCCGATCAGGATGTCGTTGCCCGCGCCGCCGTCGATCACGTCATCGCCACCGTTGCCGATCAGCGTGTCGTTGCCGCCCTGCCCGGTGATCGTATCGCCCGCGCTGGAGCCGTGGATCGTGTCGTCGCTTTCTGTCGCCTGGGCAACCGTAGCCCGCAAGGCGTCGTCGTGGCTCCATGCCGTGCCGTCCTCGAACACATACTGGCCGACACCGTTCTGTCCCCACCAGTAGCCGCCGCGCGGCACGGACAGCGTCTCGCCGGTGTCGACGATGGTGAAGACGAGATTGTCGTTGTAGTCGGCGGTGACCCGGATGTCGGCCGGGGCAAGGCCCAGCAGGCGCACGGTGTCACGCTGCACGCCGTTTTCGGCGGCGTCGCCGATGATGTCGTGGCCGAAGCCGCGCCCGAAGGCGTAGGTGTCCGCGCCTGCCCCGCCGTAGAGCACATCGTTGCCGGCGCCGCCGGAGAGGAGGTCATCGCCGTTGCCGCCGTAGAGGCGGTCGTTCCCTGCTTGACCGAACAGGCGGTCGTTGCCGCCGTTGCCGTGGAGCGCGTCATTGCCCTCCCCCGCCAGTACGATGTCGGCGTTGTTGGTGAGGTAAGCGTTGTCATCGCCAGAAGTGAGTCGGCGCACCTTGAACTCATCGAGCAGCGCCGTGATACCTGCCGTTTGGGGCAGCGTTTCGACGAGACTGTCGAAGTCGGCCAGCCCGCTCCAGTTGGTGCCCGAGAAGCCGCCGGCGTATCTATCCAGATCCAGCAGGTCGGCCAGGTGGATCTCCGGGTCGAGGGCTTTCCTGTCGGCGAGGAGCTGGTTGAGTTGCATGGCGTCGAGCCGCAGGCCGCTCTCGTCGATGATGAGTTCAATGGAGTCGAGGTAGGGTTTGAGCCGCGTCTGCATCGCCAGGCTGGCATAGACGCTCTCTTTCAGGCTGTCGTAGGCCTGTTGCAGCAGATCGAGCTGGCCCTGCGAGTAGCTGATCGCCAGCACGCCCCGGCCGGGCTCGAGCGCGGGGGCGAGCATCGCCGCGCGGGCGGCCGGGCCTGCGGCGTCGGCTATCGTCCGCAGCCCCCAGTTGGCGCCCTCCGTCTGGCTTTTCTTCTCCGGCAGGTTGAAGAAGTATTGGCCGTTGAAGGCTTCCAGCACGTGAAGCTTTGCGTTCCAGTCGCGGATGAGGCTCTTGTAGGCTTCATCGAGCAGCGGGTCGTCTTCGTTGCGCAGCAGGCCTTCCGGCATGCCGGCAATCGCCCCTCCGCCATCGACGGCGCGCAGGTGATCGCTCCTGCGCGCGTTGCCGAAGGCGAGGTATTCGACGTAGTGGCGCCCCGCCGCCCGCGCTTCCAGGCTCCCCGCCATGCCGGAGGTGTCGGCCCAGGCGGTGAGGAGTTGGTCGAGCAGCGCCTTTTGTTCGGCGCGGGTGGGGGCGGACTGGATCTGGGCGAGGAGGCCGGCCACGCTGCCGGACTGGGCGGCGGCCTGGTGCAGTTCCCTGACGTTGCCGGCACCCTGCATGTTGGGTAGCTGCTTGAGTGCTTCCGGGACTTCGATCTGTTCGGCGAATTGGGTGTCGAAGGTGTCGGTGGCGAGCTTGAATTCGCCCATGCCGCTCACGCTGCCGTCGGCGCGGGTGAAGGAGCCTTCGCGGGAGAGCGTGTTGCCGTTGGAAAGGCGCTGGTTCTTGAGGAGGTTCGTGAGGTTGAGTGAGACGATGCCAGCGTCCGTCAGAGAGATGAATTCCTCGCCTTGGGAGATGCCATCCTGGCTCGCGTCGCGCCAGAGCTTGAGTTCGGCGAAGGCGGGATCGGTGGCATCAATGAGGCCGTCGCCGTTGCTGTCCAGGGCGGCAAGCGCGGCAAAACCATTGGGGGCGAGCGTGCCGTTGGGCAGCACCGTGAAGTCGCCGAAGAGTTCGGCGCCGGTGTCGATCGTTCCATTGGCGTTACGGTCCCACACAAGCAGGGCGTCGTCGCGGCCCGCCCAGCCGGTTCTCGTCAATACGCCGTCGCCGTCGTGGTCGAAATAGATGTTACTGGCAAGACCGACCGTCTCCAGACCGTCACCGTCGAGGTCCAGAATGATGGGGTCGCGGGGCCAGAGCCAGGATTTGGCGCGGTTGAAGAGGTCACGATAGAACCATGCGACTTGTTGCCAAAGCGGGTTCCAGATCAATGTTTGCAAAGGCCCCCAGCCGGCATCCGGGCCAAGTACGCGCGGAATGATGCCTGCTTCAGCAAGCGCCATAAGCGCCCAGTTGGTGCATTGCGAACCAAGCGGAATAGAGTAATTTGGCGGCGTGATGTCACTCCGCTGGATATATTGGCTGAGATCCCGATACTGAGATTCGCTAAGTGGAATTGGGCCACTGCTTCCAGTTGGGCTGGCTCCAGGGGATTCTGGTCTCACATCGCCAGGCCCATAGATCATGTTGCCCACGTTGTCGTATTTTGGGTAAAACCCATATGCCTCGGAGGTTCCATCCGGTTTATTGATTTGAATCCACCCCGGCGGCCACCCAAATTCCCCCATTGATGGCCACTTCAAAATCCCCCAGCGGAGCCTAAGCCGATGACATAGTCGGCGGGTTCTGGCAGCGACAGGACATCATCGCCCCTCGATCTGAGGAGGGGCAGGGAGTGAATGTCTTGAAGCCGCAACTGAAGCACACCGTCGTCACGCTGCTGGAGAACAGGGTTTCCCAGCACGAGATCCATCGCAAGACCGGCATCGACCGCAAGACGGTCAGGAAGATCGCCCAGGCGCTGGCCGGGGCAAATTCCCCCATGGCCACCGGCTCGGCGGAACCGGCCAGTCAAATTCCCCCACCCTGGCCATCGGCTCCAGCGAGCGCGCTGCCCCCACTGCCGGCACATGCCCGGTCGGCCTGCGAGCCGCACCGGGACTGGATCGAAGCGCAAGTACGGCTGGGCCGCAATGCCACGGCGATCTACCAGGAGTTGGTTGATCAGTTTGGGTTCGCGGGCCGCTACAACAGCGTCAAACGTTTCTGCCGCGGCCTGCGCCGGGTTGAGCCGGCGCAGTTCGACCGCCTGGAGTTCCTGCCCGGCGAAGAGGCCCAGGTCGATTACGGCGAAGGGGCGCTGACGCTGACCGCCAGCGGCCGCTATCGCCGGCCGCGGCTGTTCGTGATGACGCTGCGCTACTCGCGCCGCTCTTTCCGCCGCGTGGTCTGGACCTCGAGCAGCGAGACCTGGGCGCGCCTGCACGAGGAGGCCTTCCGCTACTTCGGCGGCTGTCCGCAGTACGTGGTGCTCGACAACCTCAAGGAAGGCGTGATCAAGCCTGACCTCTACGAGCCCGAGTTGAATCGCCTCTACGCTTCCATGCTCGCCCACTATGGTGTGGTCGCCGATCCGGCCCGCATCCGGGATCCGAACCGCAAAGGCAGTGTCGAGTCGGCGATCCAGCACACCCAGGCCACGGCCTTGAAGGGCAAGCGCTTCGCCTCGATCGAAGAACAGAACGCCCATCTGGCCCAGTGGGAAGAGCACTGGGCGGCCAAGCGCATTCATGGCCGCGCCCGGCGCCAGGTCGAAGAGATGTTCCAGGAGGAATGGCCGCATCTGAAGCCCTTGCCCATCGCGCCCTTCCGCTACTTCACCGAAGCCGTGCGCACCGTGCAAGACGACGGCACCGTGCAGCTCGACTACGCCTGGTACGCCGCCCGGCCGGCGACTATCGGCAGCCAGGTGCTGGTGCGCTCCTACGCGCACGAGATCGAGATTCGCAACCTCAAGACCCTGGAGCTGATCCGCCGCCACAGCCGTGCCGCCAAGGGCGAAGTCAGGCTGCCCGAGGACGAGCGGGTGTTCAACCCGTCGCGCCAGACCCACCGCATTCTCGCCCGCGCCGAAGCCATCGGGCCGGCCGCCCAGGCGCTGTGCCGCAGCCTCTTCGATCGCCGCGGACGCGAAGCCCAGCGCGCCATGTGGGGCATCGTCGGCCTGGCCGCCCGCTATCCGGCCTGGATTCTGGAGCGGGCCTGCGCGGCGGCCCTGGCATCGAATCCCTCTTACAAGCGCGTGCGTGCCTTGGCCGACCAACTGCTCGCACAAACGGCGATGCAATTCGATCCGCCGCAGGGAGAGCTGCCGTTCGATAGCCCGGCGCTCACCCAGACGCACGAACTCATCCGCGAGCCCGCCAACTACGCCGCCTTCTTCCAGCGCTGTGTCGCCACCGACGTGGCGAGGCTCGGCGATGAGTGACCTTCTTCGCGCCAGGTCGCCAAGGCCGGGGCCGCGCTCTGCCGCGTCCCCGGCCATGGCCCAGCGTATCCGCTTCGCCGCAGCGTCAAGGGTTCGCACAGCCGGGCTGCGCCCGCCCTTGACCCCGCGTCGAAGCGCCCTCTTTGCCCACCCAGGAGAACTTGTATGACCATGAGCATGACCGAAATCGACAAGGCCTTGCGCCAGTTGCGCCTGTCGGGCGTGCGCGCCACGCTGGAGACGCGCATCCTCGAAGCCCAGGCCGCCAATCTCTCGTTTCTGGAGACCTTCTCGACCGTCCTGCAGGACGAACTCGACCGCCGGCAATCGCGGCTGCTGGAGCGCCGTTACCAGCTCTCCGGCCTCGATGAGCGCGCTTCCCTCGCCGACTTCGATTGGGGCTACAACCCCAAGATCCCCAAGCGCGCCTGCTTCGAACTGCACACCTTGAAATTCGTCGCCGAGGGCGACTGCGGCCTCCTGATCGGCCCGCCCGGCACCGGCAAGAGCCATGTCGTCAAGGCCATCGCCTACGCCGCCGTGCGCTCCGGCCTGCGTGTCGCCTACATCGAGGCCGACGACTTCCTGACCAGCCTCATCGGCCTTGCCGCCAGCGACAAGCGCAAGCGCGTCCAGCCCCTCATCGACGCCGATCTCGTCGTCTTCGACGACCTCTTCCTCGCTCGCCAGCTTCCGTCCGAGTGCGCCGACACTTTGCAATCGATTCTCCACAGGCGCTACAAACTGCGCCGCAGTTCCTTGATCACGTCCAACCGCATCATCGACGACTGGCACAAGTTCCTCGGCGACGCCGCGCTCGCCACCGCCATCCTCGACCGCTTGCTGCACCGCAGCGTCCTGCTCGAATTCAAGGGCAAGAGCTATCGCCTCAAAGAGGCCGCCAACCGCCTTGCGAGAACGACCCATTCCGGGTAACAATCCACCCACCACTGCCGTCTGCCCTGGGGGAAGTTGACCCGGCCACAGATGGGGGAAGTTCAAGTGGCCATCGGGGGAATCCAGGTATGGATGGTGTTTTGGCTCGTGGCAATCCCAGTGGTAACTTGAACGGTGTAACCAGACATATACTGCCCTCCTAATTCAGTTTTCAATTCGATTGAGCTTAATTTCTAGAAAAGCGTCCGGCCTAATGATTTGTCCCTTTTTATAGTTGTCTTTCATCATGCGCAGAGTTAGGGCAAAGCCGCCGCGTTGTTTTACATGCAATGAGACAAGATAGTTGATTAGTTCTATACGCCCTGCCGATGGGAGAAGGTTGGCTTCATAAAAATGAAGCACGATAGTTCGTTTATCTTGTAACCAGCTTTTCTCCAAATAACCAAAAAAAGCATATTTTTCTGGCGGGCCAGATATCGGTACATCAGTGCCGCCGTCAATCACTCTGTACTCCGGCATTTCGTATCCATTTCTTCGCATTATTTTTACGGTGTTGGATACGATCTCCGAAAGAAAAGACTCATCGTCAAGTTGCTGGTTTGCCATGATGGGTTGTGATGTCAGTAATCCGATCAGACCGAGTGCCATTGCCCAACAAAGAATGATCGGGGGCCAACGTGGCGTAATCGGGCGTGGCGTAATCGGTGGCGTAATCGGCGTAATCGGGGACAGACCACGTTTTTCTCTCATGCCACCATCCTCCACGTCTCGTTCGCGCATGCGTCGCCGTCGGTGGTCGCCGCTACGGTGGCGCGCAGTGCATCGCCGTGGCGCCACACCGTGCCGTCATCGAAGACGTTCTGGCCGATGCCATTTCTGCCCCACCAGGTGCCATTGGCCGGGATCGTGAGCGTTTCGCCGGTGTCCGTGATAGTGAAGGTCAGGCTGTCCGTGTAGTCCGCCGTCACCCGGATGTCGGCAGGCGTGAGGCCGGTAAAGCGCACGCTGTCGCGCTGGATCCCGTTCTCGGCGTTGTCGTTGATGGTGTCGTGGCCATAACCGCGACCAAACACATAGGTGTCCGCCCCGGCGTCGCCCCGAAGCAAATCGTTGCCCGCCCCGCCGGAGAGCAGGTCCTCGCCATTGCCGCCGTAAATGATGTCATCGCCGCCCTGGCCGAAGAGCCAATCGGCGCCGTTGTTGCCGTAAAGCCGGTCGTTGCCCTCGCCCGCCAGCACGATGTCGGCGCCGTTCCCCAGCCACTGACTTTCATCGCCTCCGGTAAGGGTGCGCACCTTGAACTCATTGAGCAGCGCCGCGATGCCGGTGGTTTGCGGCAGGGTGTCGATCATCGTGTCGAAGTCGGCGAGCCCCACCCAGTTGGTGCCGGCAAGGAAGCCGCCGGCGTATCTATCCAGGTCCAGCAGGTCGGCCAGGTAGTTCTCCGGGTCAAGGGTTTTCTTGTCCGCCAGCATCTGATTGAGTTGCGTGGCATCGAGCCGGATGCCCGCTTCGTCGATGACCAGTTCGATCACATCGAGATAGGGCTTGAGCCGCGTCTGCATCGCCAGACTGGCATAGACGCTTTCCTTCAAGCCGTCGTAGGCCTGCTGCAGGAGATCGAGCTGGCCTTGCGAGAAGCTCACGTGCAGGATGGGGTAGGCTTCGAGGGCCATCGCGGCACTGCCGCTGCCGGCGGTCGATCCGGCCTGGAGGAAGAGGCCCCAGTTGGCGCCGTCGGTCTGGCTTTTTTTCTCGGGCAGGTTGAAGAAGTACTGGCCGTTGAAGGCTTCGAGGATGTGGAGTTTCTGGGTCCATTCATCGATGAGGGCGCGGTAGCGCGCGCTCACCCCGGGCCCGAGGGCATCGCTCATGAGCGCGCCGCCGGTGGCGAGGGTATCGCCGACCAGGCCGGTGAGGTTGTTGCTGCGCCGCTCATTGCCGAAGGCGTCGTACTGGATGCGGTAGCGGCCGTTGCTGCGCTCTTCCATCGATTTCGCCATGCCGGAGGTGTCGGCCCAGGCGGCGAGGAGTCGGTCGAGCAGGGCCTTTTGCTCGGCGCGGGTGGGGGCGCTCTGGAACTGGGAGAGGAGACCGGCCACGGCGCCGGACTGGGTGGCGGCTTGCTGCAGTTCCCTGACGTTGCCCGCACCGCTCATGTTGGGCAGACTCCTCAGGGCTTCGGGGACTTCGATCTCGTCGGCGAACTGCGTGTCGAAGGTGTCAATGGCGAGCTTGAATTCGCCCATGGCCGCGGTCGTGCCATCCGCGCGGGTGAAGCTGCCTTCGCGGGAAAGCGTGTTGCCGTTGGAAAGACGCTGGTTCTTGAGGAGGTTCGTGAGGTTCAGGCTGACGATGCCGGCGTCCGTCAGAGAGATGAATTCGCCGCCTTGGGAGACGCCATCCTGGCTCGCATCGCGCCAGAGTTTGAGTTCGGCGAAGGCGGGGTCGTTGGCGTCGAGGATGCCGTCGCCGTTCGAATCGAGGGCGGCGAGCGCTGCGAAGCCGTTCGGAGCGAGGGTGCCGTTGGGGAGCGGCGTGAAGTCGCCGAAGAGTTCGGCGCCGGTGTCGATGGAGCCATTGCTGTTTCTGTCCCAGACCAAGAGTGCATCATCTTTGCCGGCCCAGCCGGTCTTGGTGAGGACGCCGTCGCCGTCGTGGTCGAAGTAAACATTACTGGCGAGGCCCACCGTTTCCAGACCGTCACCGTCAAGGTCGAGGATGATGGGGTCGCGGGGCCAGAGCCAACGCTTGGCTCTCTCAAACGGGCCAAATATCGGATCAAAAAAACCTCTTTCACCTAGCCATTGTCCTAATTCGCCAAGTGCCTTAAAGGCATCCTTTAAATACAGAAAATTGAAATCGTAGGCCGTCTCTGCCAATTTCCCAACTGCATAACCCAGCGCAATTGCGAGCGCAATTCCGCTGACAGAAACACCAATGCCCGCGAGAACCAATGCCGATACGGCGGTGCCAGCCAAAATACCGGCGACTTTCTGACCAATGGCCGTCGCACCCCCAGCAAATCCAGCCTGTGCAATCTGACCTATCGCGAGCCCTACCCCTAATGCAGCGCTTGAGGCTCCAACAACTGATGCAATAGCTTGCCTCGTCGCGGCTGAGGATGCTGCCGTTCCGGCTTGACTTGCAAGAGTGTTTGCAGATTGTTGGAGCCCTTGGGCAATTTGCTGCCCAATCTTTGTCATATTCTGGACTATTCGATTTCCAGGAGGAGCTGTCGCTGAAATGCTTTGAGTGACTTTGGACCAAGCATTAGCTTGTCTCTGTGCTTCCCGCGCAGCCTCCATGCGTTCAGCCGCCGTTCCATTAAGCGCCTCGGCAGCTTTTTGAAGCATGCTCTCAGCGGCATGCAAGACAGGATCAAACGTTCCTGCGGCGTCATATCCTTCTGGCTTCCCCAAAGCCGCGCCGAGTTGCGAAAAGAAATTTGCGGCGACTGAGTTAGTCATTTGTTTCTCCTAATCGCTTGGTTGCATTTCTTAAAAAAAATATAGACATGATTTCTATGGCAATTGAATAAGATATTGCGTACGGCGCTAATATTCCGTACGCAATGAAGAAAATTGGCTTCGATGACGTTGTACATCCAGCACAGAAGGAAGGATCTCCAAAGTCAGCAAAAAGAAATAAAGGAACGCAGAGCAGCCCAATTACTCCAATGACTATTCCCAGCCAGGCGCGCGCGCCCGCTTCTTCAAACCGTTTAAGTATTCTCAATTTTTCTATTTTTACGATTGCAATTGCGTAATGTGGCAATGTGATAAACGAAGCAGCCATAACTAGCGCAAATAGATATGCGCGTTCTTCGAAATCTGTTTTTGATGCGATACTTTCTGCAAAGCCTATTGCTTTTGGGATTGCTTGAAATAGGTCATGCAATACCGCTTTGGGCAAGAAAAGCACCAGCAATTCCAATACATAGAACCCCGAGATATAGGGATTGAAGATCATCGAAACAAACGTTCGTATTTCAGTTTGTTTTTCTCGCGCTGTTTTCCCTACGGTACTATCTCTCAATCTTCTATCCTCCTCGCTTCGCCACTATCCCGTGCAGCTTGCGGCTACATCCGACAGTCAATTGCCTATGGCGTCACTCACGCCGCCACCCTCCACGCCTCATCGTTTGCACACTCGTCGCCGTCCCACCGGCACTGACTTATCCTGAACATCAGAACAACCGCGCCGTCCCCCTGCGACTGACTTTCGCGGCTAAGGCACGTACCTTGAATTCACTGAGCAAGACCGAAATGCTCATAATTCCTCCTTCACCACGCTCATCTGTACGGCATGCAGCCCCATATTCACCACTTCGTCCACCTGTAGCCCCTTTGGCACCTGGTGCGTGATGAAGATCATCGTTACCTTGCCCTTGAGCCGGTTTACGGTCTGAGCGAAATGCTCGGCGGTCTGTTGATCCAGGTTCGAAATCGCCTCGTCGAAGATCAGCACCTTGGGGCGTTTGAGCAGCGCGCGCGCAATGGCGATACGCTGGCGCTGGCCGCCGGATAAGCCTGTGCCGCGCTCGCCGATTTCCGTC
>JAWKYW010000018.1:0-59981 GCA_041396245.1 Rhodocyclaceae bacterium
TCGCGCGTGGCGGCCGGTTTTCCCTCGCCGGCCGACGACTACGTCGAATGCGGCCTCGACCTCAACGAATACCTCGTCGCCCACCGCGAGGCGACCTTCTTCGTGCGCATGAAAGGCCGCGCCATGAGCGGCGCCGGCCTGCGCGACGGCGACCTGCTGGTGGTCGACCGCTCGCTCGAAGCCGGCGACGGCGACATCGTCGTCGCGGTGGTCGACGGCGAGCTCGCCGTCCGCCGCCTGTCGCACCGCGGCGGCCGCGTGCGCCTGCTGGCCGAACACCCCGGCTGCGCGCCCGTCGAATTCAAGGACGGCCAGGAACTGACGGTGTGGGGCGTCGTCACCAGCGTCATCCACCGCGTGCGATGACTTTTGCCCTCATCGACGGCAACAACTTCTACGTCTCCTGCGAACGCGTCTTCGACCCGAAGCTGGAGGGCCGCCCCGTCGTCGTGCTCTCCAACAACGACGGCTGCGTCGTCGCCCGCAGCCAGGAAGCGAAGGCCCTCGGCGTCAAAATGGGCGTGCCCTGGTTCCAGCTGAAGGACCTCGCCAGACAGCACGGCATCGTCGCCAAATCCTCCAACTACTCCCTCTACGGCGACATGAGCGCGCGCATGATGGCCGTGCTCGGCCGCTTCTCGCCCGACCAGGAGATCTACAGCATCGACGAATGCTTCCTCGGCATGGACGGCTTCCAGCATTACGACCTCACTGCCTGCGGCCAACAGATCCGCGCCCGCGTACGGCAGTGGCTCGGCCTGCCCGTCTGCGTCGGCTTCGGCGCCACCAAGACGCTGGCCAAGCTCGCCAACCACGCCGCCAAGAAGCGCCCCGAATTCGGCGGCGTCTGCGACCTCGCCGCCCTCTCCGCCGCCGCGCGGGACGCGCTCTTCGCCAGCATCGACGTCGGCGAGGTGTGGGGCGTCGGCTACCGCGGCACGCCGCGCCTGAAGGCGCTCGACATCGACAACGTGAAAGCCCTGCGCGACGCCGACCCGAAATGGCTGCGGCGCGAATTCTCCGTGGTGCTCGAGCGCACCGTGGCCGAGCTCAACGGCACGCCCTGCATCGGGCTCGAGGAGGAGGCGCCGAACAAGCAGCAGATCATGAGCTCGCGCGCCTTCGGCGCCTATGTGTACGACCTCGCCGGGCTGGAAGAGGCCGTCGCCACCTACATCGGCCGCGCCGCAGAAAAGCTCCGGCGGCAGGGCTCGGTGGCCGGCGCCGTGCAGGTGTATGTGCGCACCAACCCCTTCAAGGCGGACCACCCGCAGTACCAGCGCGGCCTCACCGTGCCGCTGCCCGAGCCCGCCGACGACACGCGCCTGCTGGTGCGCGCGGCACTCGCCGGCCTGCGCCGCCTGTTCAAGCCCGGCTACGCCTACCAGAAGGCCGGCGTGATGCTGCTCGACCTCTCCGATGCCGGCCGCGCCCAGGGCGCGCTGTTCGAAACCGACCGCGGCAACCCGGCGCTGATGCGCGTCATGGACCGCGTCAACGCCTGCTGGGGCCGCGGCACCCTGCGCCTCGCCGCCGAGGGCGTGCCCGCCAGCAACCGGGACTGGCGCATGCGCCGCGGCATGATGTCGCCCTGCTACACCACGCGCTGGGCGGAACTGCCGCAGGTGTCCTGATGCCGCACATTGCCATGTGTTCTCATATTTGCTAACATCGCCATGACCTACGAGATCGAGTACTTCCACGAACGCGTCCTTGCCGAGATCGAATCGTGGCCCGTGGATGTCCTCGCGGACTACGCCCGCCTGGTCGAGCTCCTCGCCGGGCATGGGCCGAGCCTGCGGCTGCCGCACTCGCGCGCCCTCGGTGACGGCTTGTTCGAGCTGCGCCCCCGCGGGCGCTCGGGCATCGGCCGGGCGTTCTACTGCTTTCTCGTCGGCAAGCGCGCGGTCGTGCTGCATGCCTTCATCAAGAAGACGCAGCAGACGCCCGATCGCGAATTGAAACTGGCGCGCAAGCGCATGAAGGAAGTGTTGCATGGCTGACCTGAAATTCAAGCCGGTCCCGCACAAGCACAAGGAATTCCTGGCCAAAGCCGGGAAACGCAAGGGCTTCGCCGAGGCCTACGACGCGCTCGCCCTCGAATATCATCTCGCCGACCAGATGCTCAAGGCGCGCGCCCGCGCCGGACTGACGCAGGATGCCGTCGCCGAGCGCATGGGCACCACCAAGAGCGCCATCTCCCGGCTGGAAGCCGCCGGCAAGCACGCCCCCTCGCTCGCCACGCTCAAGCGCTACGCGAGCGCGGTCGGCTGCGAGCTTCAGGTGCGGCTCGTGCCGCAGAAGTAGCACACCCTCCGCCCAGGAAGCCGAGCACTGCTCGGCTTTTCTTTTGATCTGTCGCTGGCTCACCCCCTGACCCAGCACCCGCCTTGGCATCACTCAGGCATTCGTTCCGAGGCCGGGAAAAGTCAGTCTTCCCGATACGGCGATAGCGCTTCCCAATAATTACAAGTTCTTGTATATTCGCCATGACGACCAAGCCGATCGAGTTCCTGGGCGACTCCCTCGATGCCCTGCGCTCCTTTCCCCTCCAGGCGCGGCGGGAAGCCGGGTTCCAGCTGGACAAGGTGCAGCATGGCGGCGAGCCGGCCGACTGGAAGCCGATGCGCAGCGTCGGTCCTGGCGTCAGGGAAATCCGGTTACGCGACGAAGCCGGCGCCTTCCGGGTGATCTATCTGGCTAAGCTGGCCGATGCCGTCTATGTGCTGCACTGTTTCCAGAAGAAAACCGAACAGACGAGCGAGAAGGACATCGAACTGGCGCGCAGGCGCTACAAGGAACTGATGAGGATGCAGCCATGAGCAAGAAGAAACGATTCGCCAGCGTCTGGGACGCCATCGAGGAAACGCCGCAGCAGGCCGCCAGCCTGCGCGCGCGCGCCGAGTTGCTCATGGCCCTGCAGGCCTGGGTGAAGCTGAACGGCACGACCCAGGCCGAAGCGGCGCAGCTGTTCGGCATCACCCAGCCGCGCATGTCCGACCTGATGCGCGGCAAGATCGACCTCTTCTCGCTGAGCACGCTGATGGACATGGCCACCGTCGCCGGCCTCGAGCCGCGCATCGCCATCAAGAAGCCGCGCAAGCGCGCCGGGGAACTGGCTGCTGCATGATTGCCGAAACCTGACTCGCCTTTCCCCACCCTCACCCCAGCCCTCTCCCGCCCGGGCGGGAGAGGGGGTAACGCGCCTTTGCTGGCTCACCCCCTGACCCAGCCCCCGCCTTGGCATCGACTGCCTACCCATTACCCCGCATCGCCAGCTATTGCGGCAACGCAATATATTGCTACAATGCAATACATGACATGACCGCCACGCTGCTGGTCGATTTCGAGCGGGACGCAACGGACTGGAGGATGCCATGAAGGCCATCATCGAAGTGAAGCGCAGGGGCTCGGTGTTCAACACCGCGCGCAAGCAGATCGCCGAGGCGGGGCGCGGTCGCACGCCCGACTACCGCCTGTCGTTCGAATCGGCGCGCACCCTGTTCGCCGAACTCACGCCCGCCCGCCTGGACCTGCTCAACACCCTGCGCGGCCTCGGCCCTTCCAGCGTCTATGCCCTGGCGAAGGCGGCCGGGCGCAACTACTCCAACGTCCACGCCGACATCGCCCGCCTCACGGAACTGGGTCTGGTGGATCGCAACGAGGACGACTCGGTCGAAGTGAAATTCAACGCCGTGGAGATCCGCATGGCGCTGGAACAGGCCGCCTAGACATCTCCCCTCTCCCGCGTGCGGAAGAGGGGCAAGCTTGCAATCCAGCCCACTGGATATACAATACGCTATGTATATCCACAGACAGGAGACCCTCATGCTGGTCGCAAAGTGGGGCAACAGCCTGGCCATCCGCCTGCCCGCGGCGGTGGTCGAAACGCTCAAGCTCAAGGAAGGCGACGAGATCGAGATTCACGTCGCCGGCAAAAATGAATTCGAAGTGGCGAAGCGGCCCGGCGCGCGCGAACTGCTGGCGCGGCTGAGGAAATTCCGCGGGCGCCTGCCTGCCGATTTCAAGTTCGACCGCCTGGAGGCCAATGAAGGCCGCTGAACGATTCTTCGACACCAACGTCCTGCTCTATCTGCTCTCGGCAGACCAAAACAAGGCCGATCGCGCCGAAGCGGCGCTGACCGCCGGCGGCAGCGTCAGCGTGCAGGTGCTCAACGAATTCGCCTCGGTCGCCTCGCGCAAGCTCGGCATGCCGATCCCGGAGATTCGCGAGGCGCTCGCCGCCATCCGCGCCGTGTGCCGGGTCGCCCCGATGGGCGAGGACACCCACGACCTCGGCCTGCAGGTGGCGGAGCGCTACGGGCTGTCCGTCTACGATTCCATGATCGTCGCCTCCGCGCTGCTGGCGGGCTGCAAATCGCTGCTGACCGAGGACATGCAGGACGGCCAGACATTCGACGGCCGCCTGAAAGTGCGCAACCCGTTTCGCTGACCATTCCTCCCCTCTCCCCGCCCGCGGGAGAGGGGCCGGGTGAGGGGAAAAAGGAAACCACCATGTGCGGACGCTTCGCCCTCAAGGCCCCGCCGGCCGACATCGCCGGCCACTTCGGCGTCGACGCCGTGCCGGAGGCCGCGCCGCGCTACAACATCGCGCCGACGCAGCCCATCCTCATCGTGCGCCATCGCTGGAAGCAGCCCGGGGCCGGGCGGGAGGCGGTGCGCGTCAAGTGGGGCCTGCTGCCCTCCTGGGCGAAGGACGCATCGATGGCGGCGAAGCTCGCCAACGCGCGCGGCGAGACGGTGGCCGAAAAGCCGGCCTTCCGCAGCGCCTTCCGCCGCATGCGCTGCCTCATCCCCACCGACGGCTTCTACGAATGGGAGGCCACGCCCGCGGGCAAGCAGCCGTGGTTCATCCGCCTGAAGTCACAGGAACTGCTCGCCTTCGCCGGCCTGTGGGAACACTGGCAGGCGCCGGACGGCACGCCGCTGGAAACCGCCACCATCATCACCACAAACGCCAACGCCCTGGTCCGCCCGGTGCACGACCGCATGCCGGTGATCCTGCAGCCGGCCGACTACGCCGCCTGGCTCGGCGCGCAGACGAAATCCGAAGACCTCAAGGCCCTGCTGAAGCCCCTGCCGGAAGACCTGATGGAGCGCTACCGCGTCAGCCGGCGCATGAGCAATGCGCGGAATGAGGGGGAGGCGTGCATGGCGCCGTATCAGGGGGACTGACTTTCCCCTGGCGTCGATCGGGTGCAACTACCCGATCATTCGCCCCGGGGAAAGGCGAACCGGCTCATTGGGTCGCCTCCAGTTCGGCCGCCAGTTCCTCGACGTACCTGAGATAGCTGAACACGCGGCCACGTTGCCGGTTCGTGACTTCACCCACGATGCCGATGCGCTCCAGGTGAGCGAGCGACTTGTTCACGGTGGCCGCGGTCAGGCGCGTGGCCTTGACCAGCGCGGCCGAGGTGGCGATCGGCTGGCGCTGCAGCGCCTGGTGCACCGCGAGCGCCGAGGCCGCCGCGCGCCCCAGGCCGGCGATGCGGTCGCGATCCGCGTTGACCAGCGCGAGCAGGGCATTCGCCGTCGACACGGCCTGCGTCGCGCTCGCCTCGATGCCCTCGGCGAAGAAATCCAGCCAGCGCTCCCAGTCCCCGCGCAGGCGCACCTCGTTCAGCAGTTCGTAATACAGCGCGCGATGCGTCTTGAAGTAGAGGCTCGGGTACAACATCGGCTCGCGCAGCACGCCGTCGGCCACCAGTTGCAGCACGATCAGCAGCCGCCCGATGCGCCCGTTGCCGTCGAGAAACGGGTGGATGGTCTCGAACTGGACATGGACGAGCGCCGCCTTGATCAGCGGCGGCACAGGCTCCGGATCGTCGTTGAGGAAGCGCTCGAGCGACGCCAGGCAACCCGCCACCGCATCGGCCGGCGGCGGCACGAAGGCCGCGTTGCCGGGCCGCGTGCCGCCGATCCAGACCTGCGAGCGGCGCACTTCGCCCGGTGACTTGCCCCGGCCGCCGGGATGCGTCAGCAGCGCCTTGTGCATCTCGCACAGCAGGCGCGTGCACAGCGGCAGCCCGCCGCGCAACTTCCTGAGGCCGCGTTCGAGCGCCGCCACGCAGCGGCTGACCTCGCGCGCATCCTCCATCGGCACGCCGGGCTGCTCGTCGATCTCGTACAGCAGCAGGTCCGCGAGCGAGGACTGCGTGCCCTCGATCTGCGAGGACAGCACCGCCTCCTTGCGCACGAAGCTGTAGAGCAGGAGCGCCGCGTTGGGCAGCAACGACGTGACGGCGTCCAGCCGCCCGAGCGCCACCAGCGCCGCATCGAAGCGCCGCCGCAGCACGGCCGACCACACGACTGGCGGCCGTGGCGGCAGCGGCGCCGGCACAAAGGCCTTGAACGGCTCGCCGGCCGTCGAGACGGTGACGTAGCGGCCAGGTGGGGATCGGCACATGGGAGGAGAGCCTAAAACAAGAGACAGCGCTATTTTAGTTTGTTACCACAACGTAAATCAATAGCGAGCGCTGATAAAGGGGCCACCGAGTGTAGCCCTGGCGAGACGGTGGCCGAAAAGCCGGCCTTCCGCAGCGCCTTCCGCCGCATGCGCTGCCTCATCCCCGCCGACGGCTTCTACGAATGGGAGGCCACGCCCGCGGGCAAGCAACCGTGGTTCATCCGCCTGAAGTCACAGGAACTGCTCGCCTTCGCCGGCCTGTGGGAACACTGGCAGGCGCCGGACGGCACGCCGCTCGAGACCGCCACCCTCATCACCACCGACGCCAACGCGCTGGTGCGCCCGGTGCACGACCGCATGCCGGTGATCCTGCAGCCGGCCGACTACGCCGCCTGGCTCGGCGCGCAGACGAAAGCCGAAGACCTCAAGGCCCTGCTGAAGCCCCTGCCGGAAGACCTGATGGAGCGCTACCGCGTGAGCCGGCGCATGAGCAATGCGCGTAATGAGGGGGATGCGTGCATGGCGCCGTATCAGGGGGACTGACTTTCACGCTGTCTGAAAAGTCAGTCTTTGCAACACGGCTGGAAAGCTTCCTATTCTCGGCCAAAGCGTGAGCTCAACCAGTCAGCAACCGAAGCTGTCGACCGAAGCAGAAGTGGCAAGATGGCGATAACAAGCGTTGCGCCATGAGCCACATTAGTGCCCATGGCATTACCAGTAATCTGGATGATCAAATTCCTGAACGCACACTGGAAGACTTCTCAAGATGGGGATTGGTTCTTCACGACAATGACTGGCCAAGCCAACCACTCTCTGGCATTGAAAGTGGTCGCGGAGGCTGGATCTTCGATAACGCCACGAAATCCACCTTGGCGTAGAAAGCAGGATCGCCATAGGTGACAGCCACCGTTGCGGAGCGTTTTTTTAGCGCATCAGGTCAAAATTGATCAGTGCTTGCCCAACGCCCTTTCCCTGATGTGCAGTGCTGACTGCGACTGGAGCAAGCAGGTATGCACCGATAGGCTCATCAAATCGAAGCCGGAGTAAAGAAGATCGCTCCAATCATTGCCCTGTCCTCGTAGGCGCCAATGCAGATTATTTCCTGATTGTCGATACGCGAAGCCAGTTCGGAAGCAAGCTTGCCAATCAGCCTACCTTCTTGCTCCCCTTCCGATGAGAAAACACCGAGTGAAAAGACTTGCCACCTCGTCCTTGCTGTCTTTATCGAGAATCTTGAACTTCATGCCTCATCCTGAACCGAGCTCCACGCCGTCGGTGTTGGAGCATAACGTAGTAACCGCATCGGCAGCTTTACGGTTTAGGTCTGGACTTCCGCTCTGGCCGATAGCTTCTGTTTCTACATGACCGACTGAATCTCCGCTCTGGTTTAGGTTTGTTCGACGTCTGCCCTCCACGTGACGAGACTGGACGACGCGAGAGCGCCTGCGGGCAGACGTTGAATAAACTTCCAGGGAAACCGCGGAATGCGGCTACTCGGTTCGGGTAGGCTGTGGCCTATGGGGATTTGAACTCGGCCGCTGTTCCTGAGGCAGCTGCTGACCGGAGCATCGACCCGTCGGCGACGCAGAGATTGACTCCGATGTTGGTGATTGGCGGACGAGCACAAGTGCCAGGGGCGACGAATTCTGGCGATACGGCGTCCGAGCAACAACAGGCTGCTCTCGGCACCGGAGACCCGGAAGCCGATGCGAGTGTGTGACGGGAGAACTGCAGGCAGCAAATCATGGCGGTGCTCGGATCGACTGCTGACGCATCATGATATCGATGACGCTAGTGGCGCCACAGCGCCGACAGAAGAAGGTCGGCACGGGCATTTCGGCGGTTTCATCGTCGCCCGGCTCTGGCCGAGGCATGTCGAGCAAGGCGCGCGCCGACTCAGGTTCTCCCGTCGTCCGGCATTGGCCAGCAGGCCGTAATGCCGTATGCGGTGGAAACCGGGGGGCAGGACGTGCAACAGGAACCGGCGCATGAACTCCTCTGGCGCCAGCGTCATCGTCTTGTGACGGGTGCGTCCCTTGGCCCGGTAATCCTTCCAGCGGAGGACACCTTCCTCGCTCATCGCCACCAGCCGCCGGTTCGAGATGGCCACCCGGTGGGTATAGCGCGACAGATAGGCCAGCACCGCCTCCGGACCGGCAAACGGACGCTTGGCATAGACCACCCACTCGCACGACCCGCAACGGTACCAGCCAACGACCGAACGCGCTCCTGCATCGGCCAAGCCTTCGTGCTCGCCGAAGAACTGCAACTGGCGGCGCGATGCGCTTCTCAAGTTCCTCGACGAAGCGCCGCCGGAGACAGCCTTGAGAGCACGCGCACCGGCAGGAAGAAACCGCGCCGGCAGGCCACCCAGCGTTCGCCGTCCGAGGAGATTCCGCCGCCAGGCACGATGCCATGCACGTGCGGATGATGCGTCATCGCCGAACCCCAGGTGTGCAGTACCAAGGTGGCGCCGACCTGGGCACCCAGGTGTTTCGGATCGGCTGCGATGGTCGTCAGCGTTTCCGCTGCCGTCGAACAACAGTCGGTAGATTGCCGCCTTGTTGGTGTAGGCGATGGTGCTGATCGGCTCTGGCAGCATGGGAACGACGTGGTAATACTCGACCGGCAGCAGGTCGGCCTGGCGGGCTTCAAGCCAACGTTGCGCGGCACGCGCCTGACACTTCGGGCAGTGCCGATTGCGACAGGAGTTGTAGCTGATCTCCTCATGGTCGCAGGCATCGCAGCGCAATGCGTGTCCCCCAGTGCCGCCGTGCGGCATGTTCGACGGCCGACATGGTCTTGAGCTGGCCGAGGCTCAGGTGACCTGCCTGTTTCGCTCGCCACGCCGGCCCATGAGTGCGGAAGACGTCCGCAACCTCGAGGGCGGGCCGCCCCATGGCGGCACTACACGGAGTTCAGCTTCTCCAACGGACTGACCACCTCGCAGGATGTCGGTGGCGACCTGGGCATAGAGGGCCGTGGTCTCCAGTTTCTTGTGGCCGAGTAGCACTTGGATCAGGCGGATGTCGACAACTTCTGCTCCAGCAGGTGGGTGGCAAAGGCGTGGCGCAGCGAGTGCATCGAGATGCGTTTCTCGATGCCCGCCTCGTCGGCGGCCGCGTGGATGGCACGGTTGAGTTGCCGGGTGCTGAGGTGCCGAACCGGGTCCAGGCTGGGAAATAGCCAACCGCCGTCGAGCATCTTGCCTTGGGCACAGGCGACGCGCCACCAGACGCGCAGGCGTTCCAGTAGCACCGGTGACAGTAATGCGTAGCGATCCTTCTGTCCTTTGCCTTGTTCAACCCGTAGAGTCATGCGCTGGCTGTCAATGTCGCCAACCTTCAGGTTGACCACTTCATTGACGCGCAGCCCGGTCGCGTAGGCCAGGGCCAGCGCAGTCTGGTGTTTCAGGTTGCCGGCGGCGGCGGCGTCAGCCGCTGCCTCATCTGGACTCAGGATCTCCGGCAGCTTGCGCGACAGATGCACCGGTTTCATCTTGGCCCATCGCCTCGGGTCGGTCCAGCGTGATGCTGAAGAAGAACTTCAGCCCGCAGATCGCCGAGTTCAGCGATGCCGGCGAAACACCGTTGTCATTGAGATGCGGCTGGTAGTTGCGCAGCTCCTCGACACTGGCAGTGTCCGGAGAGCGCCCAGGTACTTGGCAAACTGCTTTACTGCGCGAAAGGTACTGGGACTGCGTCTTCTCACCAAACTTGCGCATCCGCATGTCCTCGATCATGCGCTGGCGCAACGAAGCTGACGCCGGCTTCTGAGTTTCCATGGCTTGCTCCTGTCGGAAATCGAGGCGGGATTGCCTCGCTTCCAACAGTGGCAGCTTCATAGCCGCCGCAAACCACTCCCCTCCAAAACTGCCCAGCACGGTCGCGTACCACCCCTACCGCGCGAGCGGTTTAGTCCACGGCCGATTTTGAGACGAAGCTATCAGCTCGGAATTCGGCCGAAGGAAAATTCAATCGGCATGGAGATATCTGACGCCTTCTTTCCCGGCTCAAGCCAAGCGCCACACGAGTTTCCTGTAAGGCAGTCAAAGGCCCGGGCTGCGTCAGGCCGCCATCTCTTCCGGCCGCACCCTGGCCAGCCGCTTCACCGTGTCCGGATATTTGGCGACGAGGCTGAGCAGCACCCTGGCCGGCCCGGTCGGCTCCGCCCGGCCCTGCTCCCAGTTCTCCAGTGTGCGCTTCGACACGCCCAGGGCTGCGGCAAATTCAGCTTGCGACAATCCGGATCGGGAACGCGCCGACAACAGCGCCCAGCGCGCGCCGCTCAGGATTTCTTCCTTCGCCACCTTGCCGCCGGGCAGTTCGATGCACCGGCGTACCCTGCCGTCGGCCAGCATTTCGATGGTCGTCTTGCGCCCACGACGGCCGGCCTTCAGGTCACGAACGGACTGCAGCAGCTCGGCGCCAATATCACGCTTGGCGTCCCGTGCCCGCAGCGCCCTTTCAGTCATCTTCGCCATGCTCCATTTCCTCCTTCGTCGTCCTCGAGGAAATCGGACAGGAATTTCGAGAACAACGGGGATTCGATAAACTCGAATTGCATGTGGGCATTATACGCACGGTGCGTATATGGTCAAGGAAGAAGGCGGCCATTCGGAGGGCGGGAGGCTCGGGGCATGTGACTGACTCTTACAAAATCCAAATAAAACGGGAACCTCTTTCGAGGTACACGTCGAAACCTGTCGCGTTGCGCGGCAGGAAGGAGGAAGGTACTTGCGCTTAGTCGCAGCTTCTGGCGGGTGAAGCCTTGGCGACGCCCAGCTTGATCAGGAAGGTCTCCGGTGGGCAGAACCGGGTGAAGCCGCTCTGGAACAGGCTGGCGCCGACGAAAGCGGTGAACCAGAGCCAGGACATCTGCTACAGGGCGGCCTGGCCGTTGGCGTGAGAGAGGAGTGCCCTGGTTTGGGGTTGCAGAGGGGATTTGTGGATTCCCGCTTTCGCGGGGATGACGGGCCCCTCACCCCGTCCCTCTCCCCGCTTGCGGGGAGAGGGGGAAGGGCAAATCCCCCTTGGTCCCCCTTTTACAAAGGGGGAAAACTCTCCAAAGTCAGTCGGCGCGGGACGGCGCCGTGACGGTTCTTCATGGCGGCGTAGTAGAGCACCGGGATCACCACCAGGGTCAGCAGGGTCGAGACGAAGATGCCGAAGATCAGGCTGATGGCGAGGCCGTTGAAGATGGGGTCGTCGAGGATGAAGATGGCGCCGATCATGGCGGCCAGCCCGGTCAGGGCGATGGGCTTGGCGCGGATGATGCCGGCCTGGATCACCGCCTCGGCGAAGTCCATGCCGCCGGCGACCTGGTCGTTGATGAAGTCGACCAGCAGGATGGAGTTCCTCACGATGATGCCGGCCAGCGCGATCATGCCGATCATCGAGGTGGCGGTGAACTGGCTGCCGAGCAGCGCGTGGCCGGGCATGACGCCGATGATGGTGAGCGGGATCGGCGCCATGATGATCAGCGGCACCAGGTAGCTCTTGAACTGCGCCACCACCAGCAGGTAGATGAGGATCAGGCCGACGGCGTAGGCGAGGCCCATGTCGCGGAAGGTCTCGTAGGTCACCTGCCACTCGCCGTCCCACTTCAGCGAATAGCCGGCGTAGGGGTCCTTCGGCTGGCGGATGAAATATTCGCCCAGGGTCCCGCCCTGCTCGAGGGGCATGCCATTCACCTTCGAGCGGATGTCGAACATGCCATACAGCGGCGAATCGAGCTTGCCGCCCATGTCGCCGGTGACGTACACCACCGGCAGCAGGTCCTTGTGGTAGATGGCCTTCTCGCGCAGCTGCTCGCGCACGTCCACCAGCTCGGAGACCGGCACCATGCGGCCGTCCCTGGCGCGCACGGTGAGCTTGAGCAGGGCGTCGAGCGAGTTCTGCTTCTCCGGCGCGAGGGTGACGCGCACCGGGATTTCGTATTTCGCTTCGCGCGAGTGCACCGGCGTGACGTCCTCGCCGGCCAGGCCCATGCGCACCACCTCGACGATGTCCTTCTGCGCCACGCCGAGCAGCGCCGCCTTGCTTTGCGAGACGCGCAGCACGAACTTCTGCGCGTCGGCCTGGACGGTGTCGTCGACGCCGACGATGTCGGCGGTGCCCTCGAAGGCCTTGCGCACTTCCTTCGCCACGGCGATCTGGCCGGCGTGGTCGGGGCCGTAGATCTCGGCGACGATGGGCGAGAGCACCGGCGGGCCGGGCGGCACTTCGACCACCTTGGCGTTGCCGCCGTGCTTCCTGGCGATTTCGGTGACGCGGTCGCGCACGGAGACGGCGATCTCGTGGCTCTGGCGGCTGCGGTGCTTCTTGTCGACCAGGTTCACCTGGATGTCGCCCAGCTCGCTTGATGCGCGCAGGTAGTACTGACGCACCAGGCCGTTGAAGTTGATCGGGCTGGCCGTGCCGGCGTAGGCCTGGTAGTCGGTGACTTCTTCCACCCTGGCGATCTCGCCGCCGATCTCGCGCAGCACGCGCGCCGTTTCTTCGAGCGGCGTGCCGGCCGGCATGTCGAGCACGACCTGGAACTCGCTCTTGTTGTCGAAGGGCAGCATCTTCAGCACGACGAGCTGCACCAGGGCCAGCGAGACGGAGACAACGATGGCGGCGAGGATGCCTAGCCAGAGTTTGCGGCGGGCGGCGCGGCCGGTGCGATCGTCGAGCAGTGGCGTCAATGCACGGCGGAAAACCGCATCTAACGCAAAGTTCGCAAAGAACGCAAAGGGCGCAAAGATTGCCTTTCCTTTCTTTGCGCTCTTTGCGTTCTTTGCGTCCTCTGCGTTGTGAGCGGTTTGGTGTTGTCCCTTCAACAGCTTCAGCGCCAGCCAGGGCGTCACGACGAAGGCGATGGCCAGCGAGATGAACATGCCCATCGAGGCGTTGATGGGGATCGGGCTCATGTAGGGGCCCATCAGGCCGCTGACGAAGGCCATCGGCAGGAGCGCGGCGATGACTGTAAATGTGGCGAGGATGGTCGGCCCGCCGACTTCGTCGACGGCCTTGGGGATGATCTCCCACAAGTGCTTGTCGGGTTCGAGCTGCTGCCAGCGGTGGATGTTCTCGACAACGACGATGGCGTCGTCGACGAGGATGCCGATGGAGAAGATCAGGGCGAAGAGCGAGACGCGGTTGAGCGTGAAGCCCCAGGCCCAGGAGGCGAACAGCGTCGCCGCCAAAGTCAGCGTCACCGCCACGCCGACGATGACGGCCTCGCGCCTGCCGAGGGCAAACAGCACCAGCAGCACCACGGCGCCGGTGGCGAAGACCAGCTTGCCGATCAGCTTCTGCGCCTTGTCGGTGGCGGTGGCGCCGTAGTTGCGCGTGACGGTGAATTCGACGCCCTCGGGGATGACCGCGCCCTTGAGCGCCTCGGCGCGGGCGATGACGGATTCGGCGACGTCGGCGGCGTTGACGCCGGGCTTCTTGGAGATCGTCAGCGTCACGCCCGGGAATTCCCCTTCCTTCGTCCCGTGCCAGACGTACTGCGCGGGCTGGTCGGGGCCGTCGTCGATGCGCGCCACGTCGGACATGAACACCGGGCGGTTGTTGGAGACGCCGACCACCAGGCGCTTCACGTCGGCGGCGGTTTCCAGATAGGTGCCGGTCTCGACCAGGATCTCGCGATTGCCGGCGACCAGGTTGCCGGAGGGCTGCAGGGCGTTGGAGAGCTGCAGCGCGGCCTTGATGTCCTGGGCGGTGATGCCGTGCGAGGCCATGCGCTCGACGTCCATGGCGACGCGAACGACATGGCCGGGGCCGCCGAGGGTGGTCACGTCGCGCGTGCCGGGGATGCGCTTCAGCTCGATCTCGACGGCGCGCGCCACCTGCTGCATCTCGAAGGCCGAGCGGTCGGCGTCCTTGGTCCAGAAGGTCAGGGTGACGATGGGCACGTCGTCGATGCCCTTCGGCTTGATGATGGGCTGGCCGACGCCGAGCTGGGGCGAAGCCCAGTCGCGGTGCGAATCCATGGTGTCGTAGAGCCGCACCAGGGCCTGGATCGGGTCCTCGCCGACCTCGTACTGCACGGTGATGACGGCCATGCCGGGGCGCGAGACGGAATACACGTGTTCGATGCCGGAGATGCGCGCGAAGACCTGCTCGGCCGGCCGCGCCACCAGGTTCTCGACGTCGCTGGCCGAGGCGCCCGGAAACGGCAGGAAGACGTTGGCCATCGTCACGTTGATCTGCGGCTCTTCCTCGCGCGGCGTCACCAGCACGGCGAAGAGGCCGAGCAGGAAGGCGATCAGCGCGATGAGCGGCGTCATCTGCGAGCGCTGGAAGAGTGCGGCGATTTTTCCGGAGATGCCCATGGTTCAGTTTGTAGGTCGGGCTTCAGCCCGACAGCAGCGGTCGATGCCGGGCTGAAGCCCGACCTAAGGGTTCGGCCGGGACTCGATGCCCGCCTTGACCGGATCGAGTGCGACCCTTTCGCCGGCGGCGAGGCCGGCCAGCGCTTCGTGAAAGCCGCCCGCCAGGGGCTCGGAGAGCCGCACCTGGCGCAGGTGCGCCGTGTTCTTTTCGTCGATGACGTATACCGCCGTCACCTCGCCCCGGCGCAGCACGGCGGCGGCGGGAATCAGCAGCTTCTTCGCCTTGCCGGTGACGAAGTGGACGCGGGCGAACATGCCGGGAATGACGCCCGAATGCACACCCGCCATGTTCCCGGGCAGGTACACGCGCGCCGTCACGGTGTGGGTGCGCGGGTCGGCGGCGGGAAAGACTTCGACCCTGGCGGCATCGACCCACTTGGCGATCTCGGGGAATTCGATCCTGGCGCTGAGGTTGGCGCGCACTTCGGCCAGCTTGTACTGCGGAATGCTGGCGGTGACGCGCAGGTCCTTCGGGTCGTACACGGTGACGAGCGGCTTGCCGGGCGCGGCCATCTCGCCGGCCTCGGTGTGGCGCTGGGCGACGAAGCCCGTCAGCGGCGAGACGATGCTGGCGTGGCTGGCGGAAGCGGCGGTCGCGCCGGCGCCGGCCTGCGCCGCGCGGTAGTCGGCCTCGGCCTTGTCGAGGGCGGCCTTGGCGATGAACTTCTGTTCGTAGAGATCCCTCGATCGCTCGTAGTGGGCCTTGGCGTAGGCGAACGTGGCCTGGCTGGCGGCATGGGCCTGGGTGGCTTCGCGCGCGTCGATGCGCATCAGGAGCTGGCCCTGTTTTACCGAGTCGCCGGCGTCGGCGCGCACGTCGACGACACGGCCCGCCACCTGGGCGGCGAGGGTGGCCTGATTCACCGCCTCGACCACGCCTTCGGCCGGCCAGGTCAGCGCGATCTCGCGCAGCTCGACCGCGGCGGTGGCCGGAGCGGGCGCAGGGCTCCCCTGGGCGAAAGTCAGCCCGGGCAGGACGGCGGCCAGCAGCAGAAGGACGGGTTTGATTGGCATGGGCCGAATATTAGTATTTTCTTATATTGATTGTCAAGGCCGGAATACGGACGGGGCCGAATGCGTCAATAATGTAGGCTCCCGTCCCGAATGACAAGCAGGACAATCCAGGCAGGATAATCTTATGCGCGCCCTGATCTGTTCGATGCTCCTCTTCCTCGCCCTGCCGGCCGCGGCCGAGGACATGCCGGCCTGGTTCAAGGAATCCTTCCTCGACATGCGCGAGGACGTCGCCGAGGCGGCGAAGTCCGGCCGCCGCCTGATGCTGTATTTCCACCAGGACGGCTGCCCCTACTGCGCCAGGCTGCTGCGCGAGAACTTCGGCGACAGGGCCATCGCCGAGAAGACGCGCAAGCACTTCGACGTCATCGCCCTCAACCTCTGGGGCGACCGCGAGGTGACCGACTTCGAGGGCCGGCCGACCACGGAAAAGGAATTCGCCCGGGCCCTGCGCGTGCAGTTCACGCCGACCCTGCTGCTGCTCGACGAGCAGGGCGGCACGGCCCTGCGCCTGAACGGCTACGTGCCGCCGCACCAGTTCCACATCGCGCTCGACTACGCCGGCGGCCGGCTGGAGAAAAAGCAGGCCTATACCGACTACCTGCTGTTGCGCGCGCCGGAGCCGGCCAGCGGCAAGCTGCACGCGCAGCCCTGGCTGATGCCGCCGACGCTCGACCTGTCGAAGCGCGGCGGCAAGCCGCTGCTGGTGCTGTTCGAGCAGAAGGTGTGCGCGGCCTGCGACGAGATGCATGCCGAGGGTTTTCCGCGGCCGGAGGTGGCGGCGCTGCTCGCGCGCTTCCGCGCGGCGCGGGTGGACATCGCCTCGCGCGAGATGCTGAAAACACCGAACGGGAAATCCCTGGAGATGCGCGACTGGGCGCGCCGGCTGAAGATCGCCTACACGCCGAGCTTCGTCTTCTTCGACGCCGGCGGGCGCGAGGTCTTCCGGGTCGAGGGGTATCTCAGGCCCTTCCACCTCGCCTCCTCGCTCGACTATGTCGCCTCCGGCGCCTACAGGAAACAGCCGGAGTTCCAGCGCTTCATCGAGGCCCGCGCCGCGGCACGGCGGGCGCAGGGCGAGAAGATCGAGTTGATGAAGTAGGCCGGCCCTCAGGCCGACCGGGGCGGCCATGGTCGGGCTGAAGCCCGACCTACGAGACCCGCCCGCGGCAGGTCCAATTGTAGGTCGGCCTTCAGGCCGACTTGGGCGGCTATCGGCCCTCCGCTCAACGCTTGATCTTCATGATGCCGAGCGCGCCCATCACCATTTTCTCGAAGACCGGCTCTGAGGTGCCCTTCTTCATCTTGCGCATGAAGTACTTCTCGAAGGCGATCTTGGCCAGGTGCACCCACTTGCCCTCGGAGAACCAGTTGACGTTCCTCGGCGGCACCTGCGGCAGGGCGACGAAGGCCACGCCGGTGTCGCCGAAGTCGGCCAGGCAGACGGCATTCCAGGTGGCCTTCTCGGTGGGCTCCTTGCCGTCGAGCTCGGCGCGGATGTTGTGCACCGTGGCGGTGACCATCGATTCGATCATGTAGCCGGTCTTCGGCACGCCGGTGGGCACCGGCGTCGGCTCCGGCGGCGCTATGGCGATGCAGACGCCGACCGCGTAGATGTTCCTGAACTTCGGATTGCGCTGGTGCTCGTCGACGACGATGAAACCGCGCGGGTTGGTCAGGCCCTCGATGCCGAAGACGGCGTCGATGCCCTTGAAGGCGGGCAGCATCATCGAATACCTGAAGTCGAGCACGTGCTCCTTCTTCGGCGTGCCGTCGTCGTTGTGCTCGGTGACGTGCATCCTGCCGGCCTCGACCTTGGTGGTCCTGGCGTTGCAGATCCAGCGGATGTGGCGGTCGCGGAAGATCGACTCGAGCATGCCCTTGGAGTCGCCCACCCCGCCCAGGCCGAGATGGCCGATGTAAGGCTCTGAGGTGACGAAGGTCATCGGCACCCTGTCGCGGATCTTGCGCCGGCGCAGGTCGGTGTCCATGATGGCGGCGTACTCGTAGGCCGGGCCGAAGCAGGAGGCGCCCTGCACCGCGCCGACCACGATGGGGCCGGGGTCCTTGACGAATTCGTTCCAGGCCTTTTCCGCCGCGACGGCGTGGTCGACGTGGCAGATCGAGTGGGTGTGGCCGTCGGGGCCGAGGCCTTCGATCTCATCGAAGGCGAGCTTGGGGCCGGTGGCGATGACGAGGTAGTCGTAGTCCAGTGTGCCGCCGTCACCGAGTTCGAGCCGGTTCTTGTCGGGATGCACGCGCTTGACGCCGGCCCCGGAGAAGGCGATGCCCTTGCGGCCGAGGATGGTGGCGAGGTCGAGCTCGATGTCCTCGCGCTTGCGCCAGTTGACGGCGACCCAGGGGTTGGACGGCACGAAATGGAAGTTGGGCGTGTTCGAGACGACCGTGACGCGGTCTTCCTTGCGCAGGGCTTCCTTCATCTCGTACGCCGCCGGCAGGCCGCCGAGGCCGGCGCCCATGATCACGATGTGTGCCATCCGTATCTCCTCCTTCTGGAATGCTGTTGGACTGCCGACACCGGCCATTATGCGGCCGCGAAGCGCCAGGGCTGAATTGCGCTAGTGATGTTCGGATAACTGCGGTCTATCTTTTTACGCCTGAACCTGCTCCCGCCAGACGTTGCGGCAGCCGGTCTCGCGCACGAAGAAGGTCGCCGCGGCGCCGAGCGCGGCGAAGGCGGCCATCAGGATCAGCCCGCCGCGATAGTCGCTGGCCGCGTAGAGGCGCGCGCCGCCCTCCATGGCGCCCTGCCAGCCCTGGTCCATCACCCAGCCGACCAGCGGCTGCAGGATCGACGGGCCGAGGAACACGCCGACATTCACCACGCTGGTGGCCATGCCGGAGAGCAGCGGCGGATTCACCTCCTTGGCGCAGGCCCAGGACAGCGTCAGGCTCGCCGTCACCGTGCCCATGGCGAAGCACACCGCATAGGTGATCGCCGGCGGCAGCGGGCCGGAGGCGATCCAGATCCACCAGCCGAGGGCGTGCAGGATGGCGCCGCCGATCATCAGCGGCTTGCGCCGCTTCATGCGGTCGGAAAGCGGCCCGATGACGAGGCAGCCGATGGCGAAGCCGCCGAAATACAGGCTGATGTGGTTCGAGGCCGCCGCCCGCGTCAGGCCGTGCACCTGCGTCAGATAGGGCACCGCCCACAGCCCGGCGAAGGCGAAGAAGCTGCCGGCGACGCCGAGATTGACGAAGAAGCCCGGCCAGGTGAGGCGGTTCTTCATGACGGCGAACAGGCCGCCGAGCCAGGCGGTGCGGTCGGCATGGGCGCCGGGATCTGCATCACCCCTTGCGCCCGGCCTGTCCTGCACCAGGAACCAGGATGCCGCGCCGATCAGCAGCGACAGCACGCCGATCGCAACGAACACCGCGCGCCAGCCGGCCGCCTGCGCGCCCCACGCCAGCGGCGTGCCGGCCGTCATGGTGCCGACGTTGCCGAGGAACATCAGGGCGCCGACCAGCGTGGCGAAACGGTTCTCCGGATACCAGACGGCGATCAGCTTGAGCATGGCGATGAAGGCCACCGAGACGCCGAAGCCGACCAGGGTGCGGCCGGCGAGCGCCAGCTCGAAGCTCGGCGCCAGGCCGAACAGCAGCGAGCCGGCGCCGGCGAAGAGGCCGCCGAGGGTAAGGATCTTGCGCGGCCCGAGCGTGTCGGCCAGCACGCCGGTGGGAATCTGCATCAGCGTATAGACGTAGAAATAGGTCGCCGCCAGCACGCCGAGCGAGGCGGCGCTGGCCTCGAAGGCGGCGGCCAGGTCGCGCGCGATGACCGCCGGCGCGACACGGTGGAACATCGACAGGAGGTACGAGCCCAGCGCCAGCAGCATGACGAGGTTGCGCAGTCGCTTCTGCTGTTCGGTCAGTTCAATCATCGTCGGCAAAAGTCAGTCCCTGCGGCACGGCGGCGGCGGCGCCGGCGCGGCCGATCTCGTCGAGGTGGCGCTGCAGTTCGGCGCGGTCCATCGTCTCGAAGGACAGGCTGAGGAAGGTGAGGATGCGCTCCGCCAGCAGGGCATAGGCCTTCATGAAGGCGGCGCGCTTGTCGTCGTCGCCGCCCTCCGCAGCGGCGGGATCGTCGACGCCCCAGTGCGCGCGCAGGAAATTCCCCGGCCACACCGGACAGGTTTCATTGGCGGCATTGCCGCACACCGTCACCACCAGGTCGAGTGCCGGCGCGCCCGGCGCGGCGAACTCGTCCCAGCTCTTGCTGCGCAGCTGCGCGCTGTCGAGGCCCTGCGCTTCCAGCAGTTCCAGCGCGAAGGGATTCACCCTGCCGGCCGGCTTGCTGCCGGCGGAAAACGCGCGCACGCGCCCGCCGCCGAGGGCATTGAACAGCGCCTCGGCGAGGATGCTGCGCGCCGAATTGCCGGTGCAGAGGACGAGGATGTTCCAGGGGCGTGCGTTCATAAGCCATCCGCAAAAAACCCCCCCCCTTTGGAAAAGGGGGGCGAGGGGGGATTTCAAGGCCGTCGGCAACGCGACGACGTCGATAAATCCCCCCAACCCCCCTTTTTCAAAGGGGGGCTTCACCATCATATACGCCCGCCGGGTTGACGCAACGTCAAGCGGCTGCCGTCGAGGGCCAGCGTGCCGGCGGCCTGCAGTCGGGCGAGGGCGCGGTAGAGCGCCTCGTGGGTGAGGCCGAGCTCGGCCGCCCAGGCCTTGCGCGACTGCGCCAGCGCGAGCGTGCCCGCCGTGCCTTCCGCTTCGATGGCGTGCAGGATGCGCGCCTCCGCCGAGTGCAGGCTGAGGCGTTCGCAGCGGGCGCGCAGGCGCCGCACTTCGCGCGCCAGCTGCGCCATCCAGGCGTTGCGGAAGGCGGCATCGCCTTCCAGCGCCGCGCGGAAGGCGCGGATGGGAAAGGCCAGCAGACGGCCCGCCCGGCCGGCGACGGCATCGCAGTGATAGGTTTTCGACTCGAGGCTGGCCTCGGCGAAGAAACCGCCGCGGCTGCGCTGCAGGATCACCTCGGCGCCCTCGCGCGAGCGCCGCAGCAGGCGCACCTCGCCCTCGATGACGCAGTACATCGCCTGCGGCCGCGCGCCCTGGCGGAACAGCATCTCGCCAGCGGCGAATGCCTTCAGGCGGGCGGCCGCGCGCAGCGCCGGCGGGAGCTGCGCCAGCTCGGGCTGCGTATCGGCCAGCGCCGCCCAGTCCACGCTAGGCCTTGAGCCAGCCGCGCCGCGAGGCGTGGTAGGCGGCGAAGCCGAAGAGCACGGCGATGCCGACATTCCACATGGTGAAGGCCGCCGTGCCCAGCACGACGAAGCGGTCCACCCGCTCCGGCCCGGGATCGCGCGCGCCGAGGGCGAGCTCCGCGCCGGCGAGGAACAGGATCACGCCGAGCACCGATGGCGGGAACAGGCCGAACAGGGTCAGCATCGAGCCGCCGAAGAACAGCGCCAGCGCGGTCAGCAGGATGCCGAGCATGATCGAGGCGCCGCCGGTGCGCGCGCCGAATTTGACATGGCCGGCCATGCCGCCGGCGCCGTGGCACATCGGGATGCCGCCGAGCGCGCTCGACCAGAGGTTCATCAGGCCGGTGGTGAAGGCCACCTTGCGCTCGGTGACGGGCCGGTCGGGAAAGAGCCGGTTGTTCTCCTCGCTGATGGCGATGAGGGCGTTGCCGAAAGTCAGCGGCAGTTGCGGCAGCGCCAGCAGCACGGCGCCCAGCCACAGGTCGGACCAGGTGAGCGCCGGCCAGGCGTAATCCGGCAGGCGGAAGGCCGGCCGGATCGTCGCCAGGCTGTCGACGAGGGCCGGCTGCTCGACGAGGGCCACCACCGCGCCGGCCAGCAGCAGGACGACCATGGCGGGAAAGCGCGAGCGCGCCAGCAGGATCAAAGTCAGCGCCAGCAGCACGGCGGATACCGCCCAGCCCTGGGCCATCATGCGGATGCCCTGCAGCATGAAGCTGAAGCCGAGGCCCATGACGACGCCGAGCAGGGCCGGCTTCGGGATCCATTGCGCCAGGCGCTTGGCCAGCCCGCTGGCGGCAAGCGCCAGCCAGATCAGCCCGGTCGCCACGCCGGCGCCCGCCACCAGCGCCGGCGTCAGCGCGACGGCGCCGGCGGTCTGGGTGATGGCGGCGGCGCCGATGGCCTTCATCGGCTGCACGGGGAAAGGCGTCCTGTAATGGTAGCCGGCGACGATCATCGCCACGCCGAAGGCGAGCAGGATGCCGGTCGGGTCCATCTTGAGGATGGAGACGTAGGCGACGACGAAGGGGATCAGCGTGCCGAGGTCGCCGAAAGCGCCGGCGAGTTCGGCGAGGTCGAAGCGGTTCTTCGAGCGGTTCTTCTCGTGCGGCATCGGTCCGACCTGTCCGGAAATGTGATCCGGATCATAACCCGGCCGCGGCCGTCGCGCCTATCCTGTCCGCTCCCCCTCGACCCTGCCCGGGAGTTTTCCATGAACCGAAAATCATGCCTCGCGCTGGCCGCCTGCCTGTCCTTCGGTCCGGCCCTGGCCCAGCAGCACGACCCCGCCATGCACATGCGGCACCAGGCGCAGGCTGCCAAGCCGGGAGCGAAGGCGGCCGCGAAGCCGGCGCTGAAGGATGGTCGCCAGGCCGTCTATTTTCCGAAGGTGCTGCGCGAGCACACGCTGGCCAACATGCGCGACCACCTGCTGGCGCTGCAGGAAATCCAGGCGGCGCTGGCGCAGCAGGAATACGACAAGGCCGCCGACATCGCCGAGCAGCGCCTCGGCATGAGCTCGCTCTCCCTGCACGGCGCCCACGACGTGGCGAAGTACATGCCGAAGGGCATGCAGGAGGCCGGCACCGGCATGCACCGCAACGCCAGCCGCTTCGCCGTCGCGGCGCGGGACGCCGCCGCCACCGGCGACGTCAGGCCGGCGCTGGCCGCGCTGGCCGCGACCACCGCCCAGTGCGTGGCCTGCCACGCCGGCTACCGCGTGAAGTAACTCAGAACTCCAGCGATTCCCTGACGGCGGCGATGCCGGCCTTGGCGCAGGTGTCGTCGAGGTTGCCGCCCGGCGCGCCGGAGACGCCGATGCCGCCGAGGATGCTGCCGCCGCCCTCGATCGGCAGGCCGCCGCCGACCATCACGACGCCCGACAGGTGGCGGATGCCGCTGGCCGGCTTGCCCGGCTGGGTCATCTCGGTCATCTGGGTGGTGCCGGTGCGGAAACTCACCGCCGTCCACGCCTTGCCGATGGCCGTATCGGGCGTGTGTGCGCCGGCGAAGCGGTCGCGCAGCATCACCTGGGCGAGGCCGGAGCGGTCCACCACCGCCACGGCCACCTGGTAGCCGGCGTCGCGGCAGGCCTTCAGCGCCGCCTGCGCGGCCTTCAGCGCCGTCTCCGGGGTCAGGGTGCGGATGTTGTAGGTGGCGTCCTCGGCGCCGGCGGTGCCGGCGACGAATGCGAACGCCAGTGCGGCGATCGTCGTCCTGCTTTTCATGAGGTTCTCCTTCGTCGGGTGTCGGGTCCGGAAAATCTACGCCTCATCGGCCGCCAGCGGCATCAAATTTTCCCTTTCGGTAATAAATCAGCATCGCACCCAGCTCGAGGTCGCTGAAGGGGTTGCGCCAGGCCGTGCCGCGATCGCCGCGCACGCCGAGCAGCAGCCGGGCGGCGAATTCCGCGCGCGGCAGGCGCTTCGCCTGGTCAAAGAGGTTGAAGGCGGGCAGCCGCGTGTCGGCGGCCGGAGCGTCCCGCGGGGATTTCCTTTGGGCATCATGGCAGCCGGCACAGGCCTGGCGGTGGATGGCTTCGCCGAGGCGCAGCCGCTCGGGCGTGGCCTGGCGTGGCAGGAGGGAAGCCGCGTCGAAGGGATATTTCCCCTTAAGCGCGGCCAGGCCGGCGGAGAGCGCCTTGCGCTCGCCCCGTGCCAGCGCGGTGCGCAGCGGGGCGACGACGGACGGATCGGCACCGGCCCGGCGCAGCAGGAGGGGAAGCGAAGACAGCGCGCCGGCGAGCCGGTCGCGCAGGCCTTCGCGGTGGAGCCGCGATTCGGTTCCCGCGTCGAGGCGGCGCAGGTCGCCCGCCATCACCACGAGCTCGGCGGCAAGCCGCCGCGCGTGCTCGTCCTGCGCCGCGGCCGCGACGGAAAAAACCGCCGCGGCCGCAAACGCCAGAACGAAACGCAACCTCACGGTCAGTTCAGCTTGACCTTCTGCTCCATGGCGCCGCCCTTGAGCATCGTCCACTCGAGCATCGAGCCGTCGTACAGGCGCGCCTTCTTGTTGCCCAGCAGTTCGCTCGAGACGAACCAGCCGACGGAAGCCCAGTGGCCGCTGTTGCAGAAGTTGATCTGCTCGCCGCCGGTGGGCACGTTGGCCAGCTTGTAGAGCTGCTCGAGCTGCGACTTGCTGCGGAACTGGCCCATGCCGTTCACCGTCAGCCAGCCGTTGGGCAGGTTTTTCGCGCCGGCCAGGGTGCCGCTCTCGGTCGCCTTCGGGTGGCGGTTGATGCCGACGTACTGGTCCTCGGGCCGGTGGTCGACCAGCAGCATGCCGCCCTTCATGGCCTTCTTGACGTCGTCCATGGTGACCAGCATCTCCTTGCGCAGGCTGGCCTTGAAGGCCTTCGCCGCGGCCTTCTGCGCGCCGGCCTGCACCGGGTTGGCCTTGGTCTTGTCCTTCTCCCGGGTCCACGCCGCCATGCCGCCGTCGAGGATGGAGACGTTGTCGTGGCCGAGCACCTTGAAGGTCCAGTACACGCGGGTGGCGACGCCGACGTCGGTCGAGTTCATGCCCATCGGCACCAGCACGACGTGGGTGGCGTTGTCGATGCCGAGGCTGCCGATGTGGGCGACGAGCTTGTCGAGCTTCTCGGGGAACATGTCGGGCACCTTGTCCGAAGCGCGCTCCTCGCGCCAGCCGTCCTTGCCGTAATTGCTGTTCACCGCGCCGGGGATATGGGCCCGCAGGTAGGCGGGCGGCGGCTGGAAGTCCACGATGGCGATGCCCGGCTTGCCGAGGTTGGCCTTCAGCCAGTCGACCGTCACCAGCGGATCGGCCGCCGTCGCCGCGCGCGCCGACAGCAGGAGGAAGAGCAGCGCCGCCAGCAGCGCGCCCCATCGTGTCGAAAATAACGTTTTCATTCCCTGTCTCCTTCTCAGATGGTTATCGTCAGATCGGAGTCGAGGATCGCATCGATGATGCGGTCCCAGGCTTCGTCCTCCATGTCCCGACGTCGCAGGTCGATGGCGTCGACGCGATGCGCCGGCTCCATCTGCCGCAGGGCGGCGGTCACGGTCTGGGCGTCGGGGAACAGACCGGTGTTCAGTTCGAGGATCTTCACAGGCTCAGCACCGCGTCGGCGCCGGCGATCGCCGCGGCGAGGCCGGCGGCATCCAGCAGGGGCAGGTCGTCGGCCATCGCCGCGACGGTGGTCTGCGGTTCGATGCCGGAGAGTTCGAGCAATTCGGCGTTGGCGGCGTTCTCGGCGCTCTCCTCCACCGGGCGGTCCATGAAGACGAGGCCCACGGCATGGCCGAAGATGGTCAGCCCGGCCGCCACGCGCATCGCCTCGGCGTGGTCGCGCCGGGCCAGGACGAGGAGTTTTTTCTCCGCGCTCACAGGCTCACCACCTTTCGCGCCTCACCCATCAGGGCGCTGTTCGTCGTCTGGCTGCCCAGCTCGACCGGGCAGGCGGCGTCGGCGCAGAAACGGTGCCAGGATTCCTCGCAGGCCACCGCGCGTGCATCGGCAAGCGTCGCCTGCAGTTGCGCGTCCTGCAGGCCGCGCACGCCGGCGTGGGTGAAGAAGGCGGCGAAACTGCTGCCGCGGCGGCGGCAGGCGCGCGCCAGCGGCGGCAGGAACCGTGCGCCGGCTTCGGTGACGACGTGGAAGAGGATGTCCATCAGGCGGCCCCCTCCCCTCCGGCCCCTCTGCCCGCCGGGGAGTGGGACGTGCGTCGGCTGCGCAGGTACCAGCCGGCGGCGAAGGCCGTGACGACGAGGACGAGCGTCACCGCGAGCAGCGCCGGCGAATGCGCGGCGCCGTCCTGCGGCGGCTGACTTTTCTCTGCGACCGGCACGGCGCTTCCGGGGTAGGACACCGCATCGGCCGGCAGCGCGCCGTCGGCGGCCCACTCGGCCCAGCCCTCGGCATAGAGCTTCGCCGCCACGCCGTGGCCGGCGCGTAGCAGGGTGAGGTAGGCGAAGCCTTCGAGGGCGTCGTGGGCGTAGGCCACCGGGCTGCCTTCCGGCAGGACGGGGTTCTGCGAACCGCGCAATTGCAGCGCCGGCAGGCTGACCGCGCCGGGCAGATGGCCGGCGCGGGCGGCGCGCGCCGTCTCGCCCCAGTATTCGCTTTCCGTCCGCCCGTCCAGCAGCGGCAGCGTCGCCGTGCGCAGCGCGTCGCGCAGCTCATCACGCAAAAGCAGCAGGTCGTCGCGCATCGGCGCCGCGAACACCGCCTCGCGGATCATGCCGCGCTCGCGGCCCGGTCCGGCGGCGTCACCCTGTTCCAGCAGGCGGCCGACCGGCCCGGCCAGCACGCGCACGCTCTTCTGCCCGGCGACGTACAACAGGCCGGCGACGAAGTCGCGCGATCGCGCATCGCCGCCGACGACGAGCACGTCCTCCGCGCCCGTCAGCCCCGCCGTGCCGAGCAGCCAGAGCAGGTCGCGCGCACTCGGCAGCCGGTTGTGGGGGCCGAGGAAGTCCTGCGCCGGCAGGCAGCGCGCGCCGGTGAGGCTCTGCGCGGCGCACTCGGCCGACGGGCGCGCGTCGATCACGACCAGTCCGGCCTGCGGCGGGACGGCGCGCACGTAAGCGAAATCCGCCGCCGCCCGGGCGTACGCAACCGGCAGCGCGAACAGCAGGACGGCAAGGGCGGCCAGGCGCTTCATCAGCAGCCGCCGAAGCGTTGCACGGCCGGCGGGGCGTCCCCGCCGCTGCCCTTCGGCGCCGGCGGGTTTTCCATGTAGTAGCCGACCAGTTCGGTCACCGGCACCTTGCCGAAGCCGCCGCCGATGTCGACGTCCGGCAGGGTCTCGGCCGGGGCCGGCTGCTTCATCGCCGCAACAGTTTCGTCCGGCAGCGCCGCGAAATGGAAACCGACGGCACTCACCGCCAGCGTGAGCACCAGGGACGCGCCGCAGAAAATCAGGCTCTCACGGTTCATCATGGCGGCGCCTCCTAGAGCGAATCGCTGAAAAAGGCCAGCGCCATGGCGCCGAAGGCGACGAAGAACATGCCGATCTGCGCCAGAGTCTCGAAATCCATGCTATCGGCCCTCCCCCTTGTAGTGGCGCACCAGCGCGTCCAGCGGAATCGCCTCGCCGGTGGCCGGATGCGCCACCGGCGGCGAGAGGTGCGGCACGCCGTCGCGCGTCAGCTTCATGCTCTGCGGCGGCTTGACGTAGACGTAAGTCAGTCCGCCCAGCACGGCGGCGACAGAGACGGCGATGAACAGGCGCATGGCGATGCGGGCGAGCATTTTCAGGCCTCCGCCGGGCCGCCCCAAGGAGGCCTGAAGTCAACAAACCGGAAGCCGCGCAGCGGCTGAACCGACGTCACCCCTTTCCTCGGGAAAGGGGTTGGGGGAAAGGTCGTCATCTCGCTCAGTCCTTCTTGATATAGACCCGCCAGCAATCCGGATCCTTGACGGTTTCCAGGTGGGTGGCGTTGAGCTCGTCGCACATCGGCGGCAGCGCCTCGACCGAGGAGGGGTTGTCCACCAGCACCTCGACCACGCCGCCCGAGGCGATCTCGTTCACCGCCTTCTTGGTCATCAGCTGCGGCCGCGGGCAGGAGTCGCCGCGGCAGTCCACCCGCCGCGCCACCTTTACCGTGCTGCCGTCGGAGAGCACGGCCTCGCCGCCGCCCGCCGCTTCCTCGACCTTCTTCTTCGATCCGAACAGTCCCATGTTGCTTCTCCTATGCGTGTTCTGCGGATTCCTTCTGATGCTGCGCGTGCTTCTCTTGTTGCGCCCGCTCGCGGCGCAGGATGGCGCGGTAGATGGCGAACAGCACGCCGGCCTGGATCAGGCCGAAGACGACGGCCGGAATGCCCAGCTTGTCCTGCAGGGTGCGCGCGTTGGCGAAGCCGAGCTGCAGCGCCGGCAGGTTGGGCTCGCCGGTCATGCTCTGCGGCGCCGGCGGCCACCAGTTCCACGACCAGACGAGCGAGAAGAGGAACATTCCGACGAAGGTGAACAGCAGCGCCCAGACGGCGCCGATGTTGCCCTCGCCCGCCTTGACCCAGGTAGACACCGTGCAGGCGCCCGCCAGCACCATGCCGATGCCGAACAGGAACAGGCCGGCGAAGGTGTTGAGGCCGACGTCGAACTGCATCGGATGGCCGGCGCCCAGCGTCATGAAGCCGGTGAAGCCGACGGTGAGGATCATCATCGCCACCAGCAGCGCCTTGGTGTTGCGGTAGGTCTTGAACATGATGGCGTCGCGCAGCGCCGCGGTGTTGCAGAAGCGCGAGCGCTGCACCAGCAGGCCGACGACGGAACCGAAGAGGAACGCAACGAGACATTCGGCGACAGGCGACATTTTCAGCCCTCCAGAATCTTTTTATAGATCAGCGAACCGACCCACGCACCGGCGAGGATGCCGGAGATGGCCAGGTAGCCGCCGAGGTTCATCTCCGCGCCCATGCCGAAGAAGGTCGACACGTTGCAGACGAAGGCGAGGCGGATGCCGATGCCCATCAGCAGGCCGCCGATGGTGATCATCAGCCACTCGGAGGCGCGGCGCGGCAGGCGCCAGTAGAATTCCTTCGACAGCACGGCGCCGACGAAGGCGCCGAAGAACATGCCGAGGCTGATGTAGATCTTCCAGTAGTCGGCGTGCGGCGGGAACACCAGCTGCCAGAAAGGGATGCGATCCAGCGCGTCGCCGAGGAAGAGCTGGGCGATGAGCCCGGTCATCATGGTCTCGCCGCCGCCCACCGTCCAGGCGCCGACGACGAGGAAGAGGAAGATGTCCAGCACGGCGATGGCCGCCAGGGCGATGACCGGGTCCAGGGTCTTGCGGAAAAACTCCATCATTGCCTCCATGGCCGGCTGGCATCAGCCGGGGATCTTCTTGTATGCTGCAAATTCTATTGGCCCGGCCGGGCGGGTGGTGGTAATTATTGCCAACGCCGCGAAACAAGGAAACAGGAATGAATATCTATTCTGAAATCAACGACGTGCTGGACCACATGTTCAACGCCTGCACGACCTCGCAGATCAACGAGTTCATCCCCGAGAAGCGCGGCTTCCGCATCCACGGCCACAGCACCACCATCTCGCTGGAACGCGCCTTCTGGAACGTCCTCGACGACATGGCGAGCGAATCGAAGATCACCCTGCCGCGCCTGATCGAGCGTGTGCACGACGGTTGCCTGGTCGCCAACGACAAGAACATCGCCTCCTGCCTGCGCGTGATCTGCCTGAAGTACCTCAACGTCTACAGCGGCTGCACCTCGGCGGCGGCGCGCGCCGAGCTGACGCGGGCGGCGTAGGGAAAGTCAGTCCCCACGGAGCGGCAATATGTTTCGTGAGGGAAACTTTCGGCCAGGAGCGGCCATGGCCACGGCTTGTAGGTCGGCCTTCAGGCCGACTTGGGTGCCTGTGTGATCGCCAAAGTCGGCCTGAAGGCCGACCTACAGACAAGCGCCGCTCTGGGTCGAAATCTCGCTCTCGCCATCCTGCAGCGACTGACTTTCCCCGCTGGTCGAACCGGTTTTCAGCGATTTCCCGCTACTACGAAGAGTCAGTCCCGACAGGACGGCGCATCAGCCGCGCCGCTATCCAGGTGACGCCGACATCCGCCGACTGGCCGTCAATCACCTGCCGCTGGACAGTCTGGATGCCGCGCAATACCCAGGTCGAGCCATTGCCGGATCGAAGACCTGCGATATTTTCATGCCGGTTCCTTTCCTTTGCATCTGAACAGCAGTATGTTCAGGATCAGTGTGCCGTGGGCTGCGGCGGGGTTGAGAGTTCGACGGCAAGCCGCGCCGCGGCGGCGGTGTATCGCAGGCAGCGCTCGCCCAGCCGCTGCTCGCGGAAGGCCTGCTGGCCTTCCGTCGTGCCGAGGTCGCATCCGAGCAGTTCCGAGCAGCCCGTGGCACCGAACTCGGCGCGGAAGGCATCCAGCAACGCGCGTGTCGCGGCATAGCTCTGCTCGACCGACTCGCCCGCCCGCTCGCGGCCGTTGATAAGGCCCAGCACCATCACGCCGCCGCTCAGCGCGCCGCACAGCCCGGAGGTGCGCGCCAGCCCGCTGCAGAAGCCGGTGGCGATTGCTGGTATCAAGTCGGACGCGACACCGAGGTGCTTCGCCCCTGCCATCAACACCGCCTCGGCGCAAAAGTACCCTTCGGCGAATAGCCGTGCCGCATGGGCTTCGGGCGTTTCAGAATCATCATTCCGCATGTTTTCTCCTCAGGAGCTTCCCGCGTCGCGCCGTTCCTGAATCGGCGGACATGGCACCGTGCCGTAGGAACAGAACACGCAGCAGTCACCCGGCTTCGGTTTCAGCAGCGTTTGGCAGGCTTCGCACTCGTAGAACCACTGGCAGGCGTCGATAGGCATGGTCTCGGTCTTGTGATGGCCGCAGGCGGGACAAGTGAGCATCGATTCGGAAATGATCGTTGTCATGCCCGAACACCCGCTTCGTACCAGCCCTTGCTGGCATTCACCACACGCACCACCAGCAGCATCACCGGCACCTCGATCAGCACGCCGACCACGGTGGCGAGCGCGGCGCCGGACTCGAAACCGAACAGCGAAATCGCCGCCGCCACCGCCAGCTCGAAGAAATTGGAGGCGCCAATCAGCGCCGAGGGGCAGGCGATGTTGTGCTTCTCGCCGACCGCGCGGTTGAGCCAGTAGGCCAGCGCCGAGTTGAAGAAGACCTGGATCAGGATCGGCACCGCCAGCAGGGCGATGATCAGCGGCTGGGCGAGGATGGCGCGGCCCTGGAAGGCGAACAACAGCACCAGCGTGGCGAGCAGCGCCGTGATCGACCACGGTCCGATCTTCGCCATGGTCGCGTCGAAGTGCGCCTGGCCTTTCTTCAGCAGCGTCGCGCGCCAGAGCTGCGCCAGCGCCAGCGGGATGACGATGTAGAGCACGACGGAGGTGACCAGCGTGTCCCACGGCACGGTTATCGAGGAGATGCCGAGCAGCAGGCCGACGATGGGGGCGAAGGCGAAGATCATGATGGTGTCGTTCACCGCCACCTGCGACAGGGTGAACAGCGGGTCGCCGTTGCTGAGCCGGCTCCAGACGAAGACCATCGCGGTGCAGGGTGCGGCGGCGAGCAGGATGAGGCCGGCGATGTAGGAATCGATCTGGTCGGCCGGCAGGTACGGGGCAAAAATCTGGCGGATGAACAGCCAGCCGAGGAAAGCCATCGAAAACGGCTTCACCAGCCAGTTCACGAACAGCGTCACGCCGATGCCGCGCACGTGCTGCCTGATCTCGTGCAGGGCGCCGAAGTCCACCTTCACCAGCATCGGGATGATCATCACCCAGATGAGCAAGCCGACCGGGAGGTTGACGTTCGCCACCTCCATGCGGCCGAGCGCCTGGAACGGCGCCGGCAGGAACTGGCCGAGGGCGATGCCGGCGACGATGCAGAGGAACACCCAGACGGTAAGGTAGCGTTCGAACAGGCTCATCGGCACATGCGCTGCGGCCTTGGCGGTGACTTCGCATTGGGCGGACATGGTCGGTCAGGCCGCGATGATTTTTTTGCGACGGGCTTTCGCCGGCGGACACGGCCGGCCGCCGCAGCAGTTCTCGGTGAGAAACCCGACAAGGCCGTTCATCGCCTCGAAGTTGGCGGAATAGAAGATGAAGCGGCCCTGCTGGCGGGCGTCGACCAGGCCGGCATTGGACAATTGCGCGAGATGGAAGGACAGCGTCGCCGGCGCCACGCCCAGCCGCGCGCCGATGTCGCCGGCGCACAGCCCCTCCGGCCCGGCCTGGACGAGGAGGCGGAAGACGCCCAGGCGGGTTTCCTGGGCCAGCGCGGCAAGGCAGTGCACGGCCTTATTCATTTTCATGATTCGATGATAATCGAAATATCAATCGCGGCGCAACGATCCGCCCGAAATTTGACCTGCCTCAGTTGCCGGGCCGGCATCCGCGAGTATGATCGCGCGACTGTTTTTGGCTTGCCCCGTCTTCTGAGCATTGAATTATTTCCGCTTAAAGGAGAATCATTGTGACCACCCAGGAAACGCCCAAGGCCTGCCCGGCCGCGGAGCACCCCCCCGCCTGTACGGCGCCGGCGTCCGCCGACCCCGCCGCGAGCGCCACGAAAACCACGCGCCGCGACTTCCTCAAGGCCGGCGGCATGCTGAGCCTGTCCTCGCTGATGGGCACGGCGGCGCTGATGGCCCAGACCGACGACGCCCATGCGGCGGCCGAATGGGCCGAGCACTTCCAGAAGAACTACCGCCTGATGACGGACGCGGAAAAGGCCGAGGCGCGCACCCGGCTGGAGAAGCGCTATTCCGCCGAGTACGGCAAGCCGGTCAGCGTCGACACCACCGGCCCGCAGCCCGGCATGCTGATGGGCTACGCCCTCAACATCAGGAAGTGCATCGGCTGCCGCCGCTGCGTGCATGCCTGCGTCGAGGAGAACAACCAGTCGCGCGGCCCGCGGCCGGGCGAGAAGATCGAGTGGATCCAGGTGCTGCGCATGGAGCGCGGCAAGTTCGAGCAGGAGAAGATGAACCAGGGCTATCCCGAGGGGCTCGGCATCCAGGTCGGCGGCAACGCCTACACGCCGGCCGGCGCGGTGCTCGAGGGCCAGTACCACTACAACCCCGAGAAGGTGCCGGAGGCGGACGCGACCTACATGCCGATCGCCTGCATGCAGTGCGAGAAACCGCCCTGCGTCAAGGTCTGCCCGGTGCGCACGACCTACCGCGAGGCCGACGGCCCGGTGGTGATCGACTACAACTGGTGCATCGGCTGCAAGATGTGCATGAATGCCTGCCCCTACTGGGCACGCCGCTTCAACCTCACCACGCCGGTACTGCCGAAGGAAGAAATGAATCCGGTGACGCACTACCTGGGCAACCGGCCGCGCATGCGCGGCGTGGTCGAGAAGTGCCACTGGTGCCTGCAGCGGACCCGCCACGGCCGCTACCCGGCCTGCGTCGAGGTCTGCCCGGTCGGCGCCCGCAAGTTCGGCAACCTGCTCGACCCGGAAAGCGAAGTGAGCCTGATCCTGGCGCGGAAAAACGTGTTCCGCCTCAAGGCCGAGCTCAACACCTTCCCCAAATTCTTCTACTTCTACGATTGAGGAGCCGACCGTGCATCAACTGATCAGCTTCACTTCCGACTACACCCGCTACGTCCTCAAGGGCGGCACCAAGTTCTACGCCTGGATGGGCTCGCTGTCGGTGCTCATCCTCGCCATGTTCTACGTGTTCTACCTGCAGAACACCGACGGCCTGATCGTCACCGGCATGACCAGCCAGATCAGCGACGGCCTGTACCTGGCCAACCTGGTGTTCCTGGTGGGCGTGGCCGCCGGGGCGGTGACCATCGTCTTCCCGGCCTATGTCTATCACCACGAAGGCATGCACAAGGTGGCCGTGCTGGGCGAAATGCTGGCCATCTCGGCGGTGATCATGGTGATGGTGTTCGTCTTTGCCCACATGGGCCGGCCGGACCGCCTCTGGCACATGATTCCGCCACGAGGCATCTACAGCTTCTCCTCGATGCTGGGCTGGGACGTGATGGTGCTCAACGGCTACCTGGTCCTCAACGCCATCTGCGGCTTCTACTACCTGTGGTGCAAGTACACCGGCAACCCGGTCAACAGGAAATGGTTCATCCCCCTGGTGTATGTCGCCATCGCCTGGGCGCTGTCGATCCACACCGTGACGGCCTTCCTGATGGCCAACAACCCGGCGCGCCCGATGTGGTTCCACAGCATGATGCCGATCCGCTTCATCGCCACCGCCTTCGCGGCCGGCCCGGCGCTGATCATCCTGATCTTCCTGGTCATCCGCAAGAACACCAGTTTCTGGGTCGATGACAGCGCGATCAAGCTGCTCACCACGATCGTGCAGTTCTGCCTGGGCATCGCCATCTTCCTGACCCTGTCCGAAGTCGTGGTCGAGCTGTATGCCCGCACCGAGCACGCCAACGGCCTCTACTACCTGATGTTCGGCCTGCACGGCCTTACCGGGCTGGTGCCGTGGTTCTGGAGTTCGGTGGTGCTGATGGTCGGCGCGTTCGTGATGCTCTTCATGCCGTCGTTCCGCAACGACTTCAACAAGCTGCAAATCCCCTGCGCGATGGCCTTCGCCGGCATCTGGATCGAGAAGGGCATGGGCCTGATCGTCCCCGGCTACATCCCCTCGCCGATCGGCGAAGTCACCGAGTATCACCCGAGCTTCGTCGAGTGGCTGCTGACCCTCGGCATCTGGGCCTTCGGTTTCTTCATCCTGACCATCCTGCTCAAGGGCGCCATCGGCATCCTGCTGGGCGAGGTCAAGTACGGCGGCCAGGCCGCCGCGGCGAAGTGAGGCGACGATCATGAAAAAACTGGCTATTTACACGATGGCTTTGGCGCTCTGCGGCAGCGCGATCTACGCCGTTTCCGCCGCGCAAACGGCAGCCGCACCGGCGCAGGAAGCCGCGCCGCCGGCCGAGCCTGCCCAGGAAGCCGCCAAGGAGGCCGCGCCGAAGGAGCCGCTCGTCTGCTTCGAGAGCCGCAAGGGCGCATCCGAGATCACCCAGAAGGAGATCAAGCCGGGGCTGCCCAACGTCAAGTGCTCGCCGACCACCGGCGCGGCACTCTGGTACGGCGACCCCTACGACGGCACCGTGCCGATGGGCAAGATGCCGGGGCTGGAGAACATTCCCGAGGGGCATGCCGTAATCAAGCCGCGCTCGGAGAAGCTGGCGCTGATGCCGATGTGCGGCACGGCCTGCCACAACGGCGTCGGTCCCAACGCCAATCCGCCGACCTTGCCGAAGGACAAGAGGGCCAAGCCGAACCCGACCATGGAGGCGATGGTGCCCGACCTCGCGAATCTCCAACATGGTCGCGGCCGCGTCTGGTGCATGGACTGCCACCATTTGACCCAGCGCAACAAGCTGGTCGACAACTTCGGCGACCCGGTCAGCTTCGACCAGCCGCAGCTGCTGTGCGGCAAGTGCCACGGCGACAAACTGCGCGACTGGCGCGACGGCATCCACGGCAAGCGCATCGGCGAATTCGTCAGCACCGGCAAGAAGCGCTGGTTCACCTGCACCGAATGCCACAACCCGCACAACGTGCAGGACGGCGAGCGCAACCGCGGCTTCGTCCAGCTGCAGCCCGAACCTTCGCCCCAGCTGCCGAGGGGCATGAAGGATGCGAAGCACGAGAAGCTGCATCCGATCCCGCACTGATGCCCAACTGATGTCAGACGCGCCCGAGAAACCGCAAAGGGGCGACCCCGCCTGGGTCGCCCCGGCGCTGACGCGCGAGGCGCAGACCCGCAAGGTCGGCAAGACGCCGGTCTTCTTCGGGCCGCCGCTGGCCATCCTCACCGACGGCCAGAAGAACACCATGGAGATCAGCGGCCGGCTCAACCGCACGGCGGAGCGCTACCTCGAAATCCTCAGGCACCACGGCCTGGAACTCTCCGAGCCGGAGCGCCAGTGCCTCGCCCACATCTGCCATATCGGCTTCATGTCGCCGCTGGAAATCCGCGAACTGCCCTTCGAGGTCGGCCTGACGCAATTCGAATGCGAGGGGCTGGACAAGGCGGCGCTGGCGCAGAAGCTCGAGGCGGCCAGCTTCGCCGACCTCGTCGCCGTCGTCGAGTCGCTGGGATTCTGACCGTGGCGAACCGCGTGCAGTGGACGCCCGGGCACAGCGTCGGCAACGCCAGCCTCGACGAACAGCACCGGGCCATCCTGGCGCGCTGCAACGACCTGGCCGACTGCCTCGACGCCGGAGGCCTGGAGGGCGAGCGGCGCTTCGACGAGACCTTGCAGGAACTGATGGCCCTCGCGCGCGGGCACTTCGCCGCCGAGGAGGCCCTGCTCGTGCGCTGCGGCTATCCGGAACTCGAGGATTACCGCAGCGAGTGCGAGGAGTTCGACTATCTCTCGGCCGAAATCATCACCACCGAGAACTTCGACCGGAACGAACTGCAGACCTTCCTCGCCCTGTGGTGGGCAGGTCACATCCTGGGCGCCGCCCGGAACCATCGCCCCTGCCTGGAGCGGCAGCCGGACGCCTGAGGCGGCGGCACCGGCCGGGCGTCCGGATTCAGCGGCGCGCCATCAGGTCTTTCCCTTGCGCGGCGCGGCTTTTTTCCCGCCGAAGAAATGCCGGTACGCCAGCTTCTGGTCGGCGAGGGTGTCGTGCTGCCAGCGGCCGGCGCGCTCGGCGAAGGCCCGCATCGAGGCGCTGACCTTGCCGAACATCGGATCCTCCCCGCTCTTCTTCGCGACGAGGCGCTCCCAGGCGGCGAGCTGGCGGCGCAGGATGTCGTCCGGCGTCTTGCGGAAGCTGACTTTCTGCAGCAGCGCCTGGTGGTCGCGCGAGTAGCGGTCGATGGCCTTCCAGGACATGTCGGCCGAGCAGGCCTCGACGGCGTGGCGGATGACGGCGCGCAGCTCGTCGGGCAGCCGGTTGTAACGGCGGCGATTGAAGACCACCTCGAGCTGCTCGGCGCTCTGGTGGAAACTCTGCAGCAGGCAGTGGCGCGCCACCTCGGGCAGGCCGAGCGCGAGGTCGGAGGTGGCGTTGTTGAATTCGGCCGCGTCGATGATGCCGCGATCGATCGCCGGCACGATCTCCGCCGCCGGCAGCGGGCTGACCTGCATGCCGAGCGCCTCGTACATCTCGATGGCGAGGCCGACGCTGCGGAACTTCAGGCCGCGCAGGTCCCTGATGCGGCGGACCGGCTTGGTGAACCAGCCGAAGGGCTGCGTCGGCATCGGCCCGTAGAGGAAGGAGGCGACCTCGAGGCCGAGGCTGGCGTAGATCTCCTCTAGAAGCTGGCGGCCGCCGCCGTAATGGTGCCAGGCCAGCAGGGTGTTGGCGTCCATGCCGTAGGCGGCGCCGGAGCCCCACAGGCCGAGGGCGGCGCTCTTGCCGGCCCAGTAGGTGACGACGCCATGGCCGCCGTCGAGCTGGCCGCGCGATACCGCGTCGATGAGGTCGAAGGCCTTCACCACCGCGCCGGCCGGCAGCATCTCGATCTTCAACCTGCCGCCGGACATGGCGTTCACCCGGGAGGCGAAGTCGAGGGCGTATTCGTGGAAGATGTCGTTGGCCGGCCAGGCCGACTGCCAGCGCAGGACCAGCGTTTTCTTCGCCGCGGCGACGGCGGGAAAACCCAGGGCGGCACCGCCGGCGAGGGCGGCGAGGAAGCGTCGGCGGGGAAGTGCGCTCATGTTGCCTTGTCCTCCACGGATGGGTCGGCCGGCGCCGCTGCCGGCTCGCGGAACAGTTCGCGCAGGGCGCCGTAACGCTGGCGGCGCACTTCCTGCACGTCGTCGAGGGCGCGCGCGAGCGGCACGCCCATGCGCGTCAGCGTCTGCACGGCCAGCATCAGGCTGCCTTCCAGCACCTCCGGCACGACCTCGTCGGCGCCGGCGCGCTTGAGCTCGTCGAGGTGGCTGTCGTCGGCGGCGCGCACCACCACCGGCAGGTCGGGCCGGCGGCCGCGCACGATGCCCAGCACCTTGATCGCCGAGGGCACGTCGGCATAGGTCACGATGACGGCGCGGGCACGGTCGATTCCGGCCGCCACCAGCACCTCGCGCCGGTCGGCGTCGCCGAAGACGACCTTCTCCCCGGCCTTCACCGCCTGCTGCACGCGATGGGCGTCGGAATCGAGGGCGATGAAGGGGATCCGCTCGCGGGCGAGGAAGCGGGCGATGCTCTGGCCGGTGCGGCCGTAGCCGCAGACGATGGCGTGCTGTTCGATGTCGGCGGCGCTGACCGCCACTTCCTGCAGGGCGGCGGCGCGCTTCATCCATTCGTCGCGGTGCAGGCGCGCGCTCCAGTGGCGCGCCCGCTCGATGAGGAACGGCGCCAGCAGCATGGAGAGCAGCATGCCGGCGAGCGAGGGCTGGGTCACCTCGGGCGGCAGCAGCCCGTTGGCGCTGGCCAGCGTCAGCAGCACGAAGCCGAACTCGCCGGCCTGGGCGAGCTGGGCGGCGGTGCGAAAGGCCACGGCGAAGTCGGCCCGCGCCAGCCTCGTGACCAGCAGGACGAGCAGCCCCTTGCCGGCCACCAGCCCGGCGAGCACCAGCGCCACCCACTCGATGCGCTGCCACACCACGGCCAGGTCGAGCTGGGCGCCGATGGTGATGAAGAACAGGCCGAGCAGGACGTCGCGGAAGGGCCGGATGTCGGCCTCGACCTGGTGGCGGTACACCGTTTCCGAGATCAGCATGCCGCCGAGGAAGGCGCCGAGCGACATCGACAGCCCGAAATGCTCCGTCAGCCAGGCCATCGCCACCGTCAGCCACAGTACGTTGAGCATGAACAGCTCGGACGAGCGGCGCCGCGCCACCAGGTCGAACCAGCGCTGCAGCACGGGCCGGCCGAGCACCGTCACCAGCGCCAGCAGCAGCGTCGACTGCACCAGCGCCGTGCCCAGCGTGCCGGCCAGGCGCGAAGCATCGGCCAGCGCCGGCACCAGGATCAGGAGCGGCACCACGGCCAGGTCCTGGAACAGCAGCACGCTCATGGTGCGCCGACCCGAGGCCGAGTGCAGGTCGAGCTTTTCCGCCAGCAGCTTGGCGACGATGGCCGTGGAGGACATGGCGAAGGCGGCACCCAGCGCCAGCCCGCCCTGCCAGGGAATGTCGCCGAAATGGGCGATCGCCAGCGTCGCCAGCATGGTGACGACGACCTGCGCGCCGCCCAGGCCGAACACCTGCCAGCGCATGGCGACGAGCCGCGACAGGGAGAACTCGAGGCCGATCGAGAACATCAGGAACACCACGCCGAACTCGGCCAGGCGTTCGGTCTGGTCGCTTTCGGGCAGCCAGCCGAAGGCGTGCGGGCCGATGGCGATGCCGACCGCCAGATAGGCCAGCAGGGAGGGCAGGTTGGACAGGCGTGCCAGCGTCACCACCAGGACGGCGGCGGTCAGCAGGATGAGAACGAGCTGGAGACCCTCGTGCATGTTCCCCGAAGGATAACCGATGCGGCGCCGCGCCGCAGCGGCCTCAGTGGGCGGCGGGGGCGGATGCCGCCGCCGGCACGGCCACACCCGCCTGCTGCGACGGTTGCGGCTGCCAGCCGAGGATGGCGAGCATGGCGAAAAAGCCGACGACGTAGCCGACCGGGATGTACCAGCCGTGGCGCAGCCAGCGGCCGACCGACTTGGCCTCGGGGAAGATGTTCGAGACGGCGACGCCGGCGGAGGAGCCGAACCAGATCATCGAGCCGCCGAAGCCGACGGCGTAGGCGAGGAAGTCCCAGTCGTAGCCGCCCTGCTTGAGCGCCAGGGCGGTGAGCGGGATGTTGTCGAACACCGAGGAAATGAAGCCGAGCGCCAGCGTCGAGGCCCAGGAGGCGGCGGGCAGCTTCTCCACCGGCATCATCGAGGCGCAGGTCACCAGCGCCAGCAGGAAGATCGAGCCCTTGAAGGCGTCCGGCACCAGGCTCCACTCCGGCTTGCGCAGCGGAATGGCGGCAAGCAGCACCACCCAGACGGCGACGCCAAGGAAGGGAAAGTGGTCGGCCGCCTCGGGGAACTTCAGGTTCACCGTGACGTTGGTGGCGATGGCCCCGACCAGGATGGCGCCGACGACGCCGAGGCGGCCCCAGTCGACATGGTGCGAAGCCTGGAAGTTGCGCACGATGGGCTGGTGCTTGTGCTGCTGCAGGGCGGCCGGCACGCCGAACACCGCCAGGGCAAAGGCCGCGGCGATGTAGGCCGGCAGCACCTCCAACGGGCTGACGCCGGCGATCCACAGCATGGTGGTGGTGGTGTCGCCGACCACGCTGCCGGCGCCGCCGGCATTCGAGGCCGCGACCAGCGCCGCCAGGTAGCCGATGTGCACCTTGCGCCTGAAGACGCTGGCGGCCACGGTGGCGCCGATCAGCGCCGCGGCGATGTTGTCGAGGAAGCCGGACAGCACCCAGACGATGAAGAGCAGCATGAAGGGTCCGCGCCAGCCTTCCGGCAGCAGCTTCGGCAGCACTTCGGGGGCGCCGCTGTCCTCGAAGTGGCGCGCCAGCAGGGCGAAGCCGACCAGCAGGCAGAGGAGATTGACCAGCAGCACCCACTCGTGCGCCATGTGGACGCCGAAGCCGGCCAGACCGTCGCCGGTCTTGAAGCCGGTAAAGAGAATCTTGTACGTCGCGATCACCACCATGCCGCCGAGCGCCACTTTCAGCACGTGGTGGTGGAACAGCGCCACGCCGATCAGGGTGGCGGCGAAGAGGATGAAATCCACCGGGATGCCGGCCACGGCCGGGCCGTCGGCGGCCCGGGCGGCCGAGGCGAAAAGGAACGGGGCGCCTGCTGCAAGCTGTCGGATCAGGCTGGTTCGCGTGGAAAACATGGGGTGCTCCGGATGCGAAGCGCGAGATTTTATCATCCGCCCGCGAGAATCGCGTACGGGATTTCCGCAATGCCGCCGCCGCGGACATTTCGAAGGCGAACAATGGGATAATCGCCTCAGCCGTACATTTCGTTAAGGAATCCGCATCATGCGCAAAGCCCTCGTCCCCGTGGATGGCTCGACCAATTCCGAACGCGCCGTGCGCCATGTCGTCGCGCTGGCCGGGGTCAATCCGGCCATGGAAGTCGTCCTCCTCAACATCCAGGCCCCGGTCGACGACTGGGGTGCGCGCAGTTTCCTCAAGAAGGAGGAGATCGAGGCCATGGAGGAAGCCAAGGGCGGCGACACCCTGCAGTCCGCCCGCGCCCTGCTCGACGCCGCCGGGGTGCGTCACACCCCCATGGTGCTGATCGGCCCGATCGCCGAGACCATCGCCAGGACCGCGCACGAGCAGAACTGCGACGGCATCGTCATGGGCACGCGCGGACTGGGCGCGGTGGCCGGCGCCCTGCTCGGCTCGGTCGCATCTGAAGTCATCCATCTTTCCGACGTGCCGGTGACGCTGGTCAAGTAGCGGCCGGAGAATCCACTCCCTGCCCATTGAAAATGGCCGCCCGAGGGCGGCCATTGCGTTTCATGGCGATTGGAGCCAGTTAGAATTTATGCGTCATGCCGATATAAAACTGGGAAGCGTCCTCGCCGCGACGCGTTACCGTCGCTCCATTGCCCGACTTGAACCTATAGGCCGAACCGACTGTATTGGTGGCGTTGCTGTCGTTGCTCAGCTTGGTATAGAAAACGCCGGCGGAAGTACGTTTCGAAAAGGCATAGTCGTAGCCGAGATGCCAGGCGCTGGCCTTGAAGTCACCGCCGGTGCCAGGGGCAATGGCGGAACCGCTGGCCTTGCCTGTGCGGGCGTACTTGGCATAGATCGTGTGCGAGCCGAAGCTGTAGCTGACGGGAATCATCCAGGCATTGCGGCGTGTATTGCCGGCCGCCACGGCATCGGCTGCGCCAATAATGTGGTTGTCCAGCTCGCTGCGATCCCAGCCGAAGCCGACCTTCAGGCCCATGGGGAAGGCATAGCCCAGCCAGGCGCGCCAGGCATTCTGGTCGGCGGCGCGGGTGCCGGCGACCCGGCTCTCGCTGCTGGCCTTCCAATAGCTGGCCCCGGCCGTCCAGGGTCCGTTCTTGTAGCGCAACGCGCCGTTCCAGCCGCTGCCGCCGCCGGGGTCGCCGGCTGCACGGTTGGTGCCACCCTCGGCGCCGAAGGGACTGGTCGAGTAAGCCAGGCGGGCGGTGAAGCCGTTCCAGTTCGGGCTGTCCCACATCACGACGTTCGGCGTGCGGCTGGCGCTGGCCATGATCGACACGACTTCGGTGCCGGCGCCGCCGGTATGGGTGGAGCTGACCTGCGACATGATGCCGTCGCCGAAGTTGGTCTGGTTGGAACCGGCACGGTTCTTCTCGATGGCACCAAATTCGTTGTAGTGCAGATCCCAGCGGCCGATGGTGAATTTTCCCCAGGTCTTGCTCATGAGACCGAGACCGGTGTTGCCACCCGCGCTAAGTGCGCCGAGATCGACCGTGAAACGCATGTCGATCTGGCCCCAGGCTTTCAGCCCGCCACCCAGATCTTCGCTCACACGGAAAATCATGCGCGAGGACTGGTCTGAAACGCGCGACTCGGCATCGTGTCCGGTATTGCCGCCACCGGAGAGCTTGTAGTTTTCCCAGCCGGCGGCCACCTTTCCTGAAATGGTGACATTGGTTTGCGCCATGGCCGGTACGGCGACCAGTCCGGCGATGGCGGCAACAATGAGCTTCCTTTGCATGCGCTACATCCTTTCGAAATTGATTGCGATTGAGCCCCGTTGAACCGGGCTGAGTGGGAATGTAAACGCCTGCGCGCCACGGAAAACCGGAATGGCGCGATTGCCTTCGCATCCGCCGCGAAAGCCCGCGATGGGCGATCATCCTGTTGCATGTCTGCCACAGGATGGCGTGATGTTTCTTCCGCCTGAAATATTTCCGCAACAAGACTGCAACATTTGAACGCCAAGCTCCTTTCTCGCATTCCGGTTTTCAAACAAATCATGGCTTCACGCAAGGCGCAGGCGCTCATCAGGGCGGCGCGGGCGAACGATTCCTCGGCGCTGCTGGAACTGGGCAGGCTCTATCTCGATGGCGGCGAGGGCCTGGCGCCCAATCCATCGGCCGCCTTTCATTGGCTGTCCCGGGCAATGGCCGGCGACTGCTGCGAGGCGGCGGCACTGATCGCCGACCGCATCCCGCCCGAAGCGGCCGCGGCCGATTACGCCGCATACGCGCAGGCCTGCATGGGCGCGGCACGGCGCGGTTCGACGCTCGCCCGCCGCAGGCTCGGCGAACTGATGCTGGCCGGTCTCGGCGTCACGGCCGATCGCGTTGCCGCGCTGGCTGCATTTCGTACCGCCGCTGAAGGCGGCGACGCCATTGCCGCCTGCCGCCTCGGCGGTTTGCTGGCAACGGAACCCAACAGCCTGGCGGAAGCGCGGCGCTGGCTGGAGCAGGCGGCCAGGCGGGGCAACACGGCCGCCTGCCACTTGCTCGCCGACCTGCTCTGGCAGGAAGAGCGGGACGCGTCCCTGCCCTGGATGCGCATAGCGGCGGAATCGGGCGACGTCGAGGCCGCCTGCCGTCTCGGCGAATGGCTGGCCGACCAGCAGGGCAACGCAGCCGCCGAGGGCGCAGGCTGGCTCGCGCGCGCCGCCAATCAGGGTCATGCGCGCGCAAGATGGCGATACGGCCGGCTGCTCGCCGGTTCATCGAGGGGCCTCAAGCGCGCCGCACGGCTGCTGGAACAGGCCGCAGCGGGCGGCATCGCCGAAGCCTGGTGGGATCTCGCCCGGCTCTATGACCAGCGCCGCTTTACCGGTCGCGACATGGCGCGTGCCCGACAGTGTCTGGAAACCGCTGCACGGTTGAACGTGCGCGAAGCGCAGCTCGAACTCGGCAGGTTCCTGGCCGGCCGCAAGGGTCAGCTGGCCTGCACGCTGGAAGGCGGGCGCTGGCTGGCGCATGCGCGCGACGCCGGGGCAGACGCGGCGGCACCGCTTTTGGAGCAGATCGCCGCACGGGCGCGGCCCTGGCCCGATGGGACTGTGCAGGAGCAGGAAGCAGCGCTTGCCGCGATAGCCGTCGGGCATCCGGATCTGGCGGCGCGGCTCGCCTTGGCGGCCCGTTTCGACCTCGATGCGCGCGAAGCGCTCTTTGTCGATCTGCACAAGGCAGACCAGGGCTGGTGCCTGCTGGCCGACGTGGGGCGGTTCTTCACTTACCGGCCGTGGCGGCTGGTGCTCGTCGAGAGCGGGGAGCAACGCAACGCCCTGGGGCACCTGCGCGCGTTGCACGCGAAAGGATCGCTCCTCGAAGCCGAACCAGCCGGCGCCCTGCGCACGCGCATGCGCAGAACCGAATCCCTGCTGCGCCACCTCGGCTTCGATCCGGCCCTGTTCATCCGCGACTGGCGGGTCGTTCCAGCTGCAGGGCAGCTGGCCGCCTGAACGCACTCCACGCGACTGCCCCTCTTCGCGGGCACGACCCTGGACGACCCGTCCTTCCTGAGGATCGACCCCAACGTCATCGCGCCACGCGATGCGCCCGCCCTGCTCGGCTCGGTCGCATCTGAAGTCATCCATCTTTCCGACGTGCCGGTGACGCTGGTCAAGTAGCCCAAAAAGTCAGCCGCCGCAGGCCGGCACCGGATCATCGGGTTTCCAGGCTGAAGCGCACCAGTTGCGCCACCCCGTCGACTTTCAGCTTCTGCATGACACGAGCCTTGTGCACTTCGACCGTGCGCGGGCTGATGCCGAGCCGTTCGGCAATGTCGCGGTTGTGGCCGCCGGCGACGATCATGTCCATCACCTCGCGCTCGCGCGGCGTCAACGTCTTCAGCAATTCGGCAAAACGGGCGCGCTGGCCGGATTCCTGGCGCGACGCAGCGCATCGGTCCAGGGCATCGTCGATCGCTGCAGCCAGCCGGGCTTGGTCCAGCGGCTTCTCCAGGAAATCGAGCGCCTGAGCCTTGAAAGCCTCGCGGGCCGACTCGACGTCGCCGTGGCCCGTCATGACGATTACGGGCAGGTTGCATTGCCGCTCGCGCAGGTGCTTTTGCAGCGCCAGCCCGTCCATGCCGGGCATGCGAATGTCGATGAGTACGCAGCCGCACCAGTCGGCCGCATAAGCGCCGAGGAAGCTCTCGGCGTCGGCAAAGATCGCCGTGCGGTAGCCGCGCAGGCCGAGCAGCAGGCCGAGCGAATCGCGCACGGCGGGATCGTCGTCGACGATGAACACCGTCATGTCAGTCATGGTCAGTTTTCCGCTCAAAAGGGAGGATGAAGCTGAAGACGCCGCGGCCGCCGACTTCCGCCCACAAATTTCCGCCGTGCGCCTCTGCGATGGCACGGCTGATAGCTAGTCCCAGGCCAAGGCCGCTCGACTTGGTCGAGTTGAACGGCTCGAACAGGCGCGCAGCGTCGACGGTGGATAGCCCCGGTCCGCTGTCCTCGACGCGAATGCAGATGCGGTCAGCACCCTCGACCACGGCCGACAGGCGTACCGTGCGCTGGCCGGCAGGCTGCGCAGAAACGGCATCGAAGGCATTCGCGAGCAGATTGCGGAGCACCACTTCGACCTGCGGCCGGTCGGCCATGACGATGCCCTCCGGCACCGGCATGACGCTCAGCGTCACCCCGTTCTCGGCTGCACGCGAATGGAAGGCGGCGGCGGCGGCAGGCAGCAGTTCGGCAACGGATACCGGCTCGAGGTGGGTGGTGCCGGTGCGGAAGAAGTCGCGCAGACGGCGAACGACGTCTGCGGCGCGAAAGGATTCGGACACCATCAGGCGGATGGCTTTTTTCAGGTTGTCGCCGGTATCCCCGCGCGCGAGCAGCTCTTCGCAGGCGGTGCCATAGGCCGACAGCGCAGTGAGCGGCTGGTTCAGTTCGTGCGCCAGCGCGCCGGCCATCTCGCCGGCGGCGGCGAGCCGCAACGTCTGGCGCAGCTCGGCGCTGATGCGCTGCTGCTCGTCAAGGACGACCCCGACGAAGAAGCCGACCAGCGCCAGCACCACGGTCAGGGCCTGTATCTCGAAAGCCGTGACGGCGGCGAAGCCGAGCGACTGCACGGAGAAAACGAGGCCGACCTGGATCAGCGCGGCACTCAGCACCGCCCCGGCCAGGCCCTGCCGCGCGGCGGCCCAGATGATGGGCAGGAAGAGAATGTAGAAATACTTGAAGTCGGATTCGGCGCCGAGGCCGAAAGCCACCCATAGCGCCATGCCGGCGGCCAGCACAAGGCCGATGGTTTCGCGCCGCAGCACGGTCGCCCGCAGCACGGTGCGCCCGCGCTCGTCGAACAGCATCCACAGCAGCGGCATCGAGACGAGGATGCCGACGCCGTCGCCGATCCAGTAGCGGCCGACCGCCTGTTGCCAGTCTTCGGCCGGAATCAGGCCGAGCGCAACCAGGACCAACACGAAAGCCAGGCTGGTGAAGAACGTGCCGGCGACGACGATGCCGGACCACTGCAGCATGCCGTCGCGGTCCGAGAAGATGCCGACACCACCCAATCGCCGTCGCAGGATATCGCCGATGGCGCCGTAACCGGTCGCCAGCATGACGGCGATGGCCAGCAGGGCGGGCAGCGAAATCGGCAGGTCGCGTACCCACACCTCGGCCAGCAGAACGGCCAGGGCGAGCGGCGGCGCCGCTTTCCAGCCGTAGCGCAGCAGGAACACGAGCCCCAGCGCAGGCGCCGGATTCCACGGCGTGATGTTGAGCCCGTGCAGGGGATGAAAGAAGCTTGCCCAGTCGAGGGCGACATAGCCCGCGACGAGCAGCAGCGCATCGACCCAGCCCAGGCGGCGTGCGATGAGCATCGGCTTGGAGTACTCGGTCTGGTTTCTCGAACGGTCATTGTGCGCAAGCATGGCGGTTGGCGTAATTCGCCCGGGGCCGTACGTGGAACGCGTATTTTCCACCGAATCCGCCGTCGCCCGGCAATGAAATGCCGACACTGAGAAATCCGTGCCGCCCGGGAGAAAACGTACGCAGGCCCCCGAATTTTCAAATGCCTCCTTCCGCTCTAGCATCCATGGGGCAATGCGTGCCCCGGGCGGGCACCCATTGACGATCGATTCACCGATTCCGCGATGGAGGCTGCGTGTTCCATTCCCTGAGCGCTTTCCTGGCACTGTGCGCGTTCTGGCTGCTGCTGTCGGGCTACTTCACGGCCTTTCTGCTGGCGGCTGGCGCCGGCAGCGCCCTGGCAGTGCTGCTCTTCGCCCGTCGCATGGACGTCATCGACCACGAGGGGCATCCGATCCACCTGGGCTGGCGCGCACTCATTTCCTACTGGCCCTGGCTGCTTTGGGAGATCGCCAGGTCGTCCTTGGACGTCAGCCGCCGCATCCTCGACCCGCGCCTGCCGATCTCCCCGTCACTGGCGCGCTTCCGTCCCTTGCAAAAGAGCGAGCTGGGACTCGTCATCCATGCCAATTCGATCACCCTGACGCCCGGCACCGTGGCGGTCGAGGTGGGGCCGGACGAGTTCCTGGTGCACGCCCTGACGCGGGAGGCCGCCGCCGGGCTGGCCGGCAGCGAAATGGACCGTCGCGTCGCCGCGCTCGAAAAGGCCGCTCCCTGATGTTCGCCGCTGCCGCCCTGGCCTTGCTGGCGACGCTCGCCCTGACGCTGGCACGGGCAGCCCGCGGTCCCACCGTCTTCGACCGGCTGCTGGCGGCCAACACCGTCGGCACCTGCGCCGTATTGCTGCTGGCGGTGATCGGCTTCCTCACCGGGCGGCCGGACTTCCTCGACCTGGCGCTGGTGTACGGCCTGCTCAACGTCATCGGTACCGTCGCCGTACTGAAATTCTTTCGCTACGGCGCCCTCGGCGATCCCGGCAACGGCAACGGGGCGGCATGATGCACCTCGTCATCGATATCCTGAGCTGGGCCTGCCTCGTCTCCGGCGGCTTCTTCTGCGCCGTCGGCGCGCTCGGCCTGCTGCGCATGCCCGACTTCTACACGCGCATGCACGCCGCCAGCGTCACCGACACCCTCGGCGCCGGCCTGATCCTGTTCGGCCTGATCCTGCAGGCGGGCGTCACCCTGATCGCCGCCAAGCTGGTGATGATAGGACTGCTGCTGTTTTTCACCGGCCCGGTCGCCGCCCACGCCCTGACCAAGGCGGCCATGATGCGCGGCCTGGCGCCGAAGCTGGCGGAGCCCGACGTCTCTTCTTCAACCCCTGAGTTCCTCTCACCCTCGACGCCCCTTTCCGGCGGAGAGAGGGGCGCTTCATGAGTCGCGCAGCGACCGGGTTCGCATGGAAGCCCTGATCGTCAACGTGCTGCTCGCCATGATGATGGTGGCGGTGGTGGTGCTGGCGCGCACACGCAACCTGTTCGCGGTGATCGTCCTCGCCGGACTCTACAGCTTCCTCATGGCCACCGTCATGGTGGCGCTGGACGCCGTTGACGTGGCCATGACGGAAGCGGCGGTAGGCGCCGGCGTATCAACCGTGCTGCTGCTCGGCGCCCTGCACCTGTGCAGAAGCGAGGAAGCGAAGCCGGTGCACAAGCCCTGGCTGCCGCTCGCGGTGACGGCGGCCACCGGCCTGGTGCTGGTCTACGGCACCTGGGATCTGCCGGCTTTCTCCGATCCCGAAGCGCCCATCCACAAGCACGTGGCGCCGCGCTATCTCGAGGAAGGCCCGCGCGAGACCGGCATCCCCAACATGGTGACCGCCGTCCTCGCGAGCTACCGCGGCTACGACACGCTGGGCGAGACGACGGTGGTATTCACCGCCGGCGCCGGCATCATTGCGCTGCTGCGCCGGCGCCGGCGCGCGGCGGCCGACAAGGAGGCGCCGTGACACGCGACATGGTGCTGCGGGTAGTGGCCAAGCTGCTCATTCCCTTCATCCTGCTGTTCGCCCTCTACGTGCAGTTCCACGGCGACTTCGGTCCGGGCGGCGGCTTCCAGGCCGGGGTCGTCTTCGCCGCGGCGATGGTCTTCTATGCCGTCATCTACGGCCTGGACAATGCCCGCCGCGTATTGCCCGACTGGCTGGTCGAGTCGATGATCGCAGCGGGCGTGCTGCTCTACCTCGGCGTCGGCTTCGCCGGCCTGATGCTCGGCGGCAACTTCCTCGACTACTTCGTCCTCGATCCCGACCCCGTCGCCGGCCAGCACCGCGGCATCTTCTGGGTCGAAGCCGGCGTGGCCATCACCGTCTCCGGCGTGATGCTGAAGATCTTCTACCTCTTCGCCGGGCGCGGCACCGACGGGGAGCAATAGGCATGTTCGCCCACATCTGGAGCCACTTCGACTACTGGGCGATGATTTTCCTGGCGATGGCGGGCCTCTTCATCGTCATCGCCCGCGGCAACCTGATCAAGAAACTGGTCGGCCTCGGCATTTTCCAGACTTCGGTGTACCTGCTTTACCTCGGCCCCGCCAAGATCGTCGGCGGCACGGCACCGATCGTCGACACCGCCTTCAAGGTCTACTCCAACCCGCTGCCGCACGTGCTGATCCTCACCGCCATCGTCGTCGGCGTCGCCACCCTCGCCCTCGGCCTGGCGCTGGTGGTGCGCATCCGCGAAGCCTACGGCACGATCGAGGAGGACGAGGTGCTGCGCCGCGACGCGCAACCGGCAGGCGAAGAAGCGCCGCAATGAGCGCACTTGCGCACCTTCCCGCCCTGCAGGTCGTCCTGCCGCTCGCCGCCGCCCCCCTGGCGGTACTGCTGCGCGATCGCGTGGCTGCCTTCGTGCTGGTGCTGGCGGCGACCTGGGCGGCGTTCGCCATCAGCGTGCTGATGTGGCTTCAGGTGGGCGAGTCGGGCCCGATCTCCTATGCCCTCGGCAGCTGGGCGCCGCCCTGGGGCATCGAGTACCGCGTGGATAGCCTCTCGTCGCTGCTGCTGATGCTGGTCTCGGGCGTGGCGGCTGTCGTGCTGCCCTACAGCCGCGCCAGCATCGAGCGCGAGGTCCGCCAGGACAACCACGCCCTGTTCTACGCCATGTTCGCCCTGTGCCTGACAGGGCTGCTCGGCATCGCCATCACCGGCGACGCCTTCAACCTGTTCGTCTTCCTCGAGATCTCCTCGCTTTCCTCCTACGTGCTCATCGCGCTCGGCCGCGACCGCCGCGCCCTGGTGGCGTCCTACCAGTACCTGATCATGGGCACCATCGGCGCCACCTTCATCGTCATCGGCGTCGGCCTGCTGTATCTCAAGACCGGCACCCTCAACCTGGCGGACATGGGCGTGCGCCTGCAGGAGATGACCAGCCACCGCCCGGTGCTGGCGGCGCTGGCCTTCCTCACCGTCGGCATCTCGCTCAAGCTCGCCCTCTTCCCGCTGCACCAGTGGCTGCCCAACGCCTATGCCTACGCGCCCTCGGCGGTGTCGGCCTTCCTCGCCGCCACCGCCACCAAGGTGTCGGTGTATGCGCTGCTGCGCTTCTATTTTTCCGTGTTCGGCGAAACCGCCGTCTTCCAGCGCCTGCCGATGGAAGACTTCATGCTGATCCTCGCCCTGGCCGGCATGTTCGTCGCGTCGACGGTGGCCATTTTCCAGCGCGATCTCAAGCGCCTGTTCGCCTACTCCAGCGTGGCGCAGATCGGCTACATCGTGCTGGGCATCTCCTTCGATTCGGTGACGGGACTCACCGCCACCATCGCGCACCTGGTCAACCACGCCGTCACCAAGGGCGGGCTGTTCCTGCTGCTGGGCGCCGTCATGGCCGGCATGGGCGGGGTGACGCTGGCGCGCGTGCACGGGCTCGGCCGCGTCATGCCGCTCACCGCCTTCGGCATCGTGCTGTGCGGCCTCAGCCTGATCGGCGTGCCCGGCACGGCCGGCTTCGTCAGCAAGTGGTACCTGATCCTGGCGGCGCTGGAGAAAGGCCAGTGGTGGCTGGTGTTCCTCATCGTCGCCTCCTCGCTGCTGGCGGTGGCCTACGTCTGGCGCTTCGTCGAGGCGGCGTATTTCCACGCGCCGCGCGCCGACCTCGCCGCGGTGCGCGAGGCGCCGGCGGGCCTGGCGATCCCCGCCTGGACCCTGGTCGGCGCCACGCTCTGGTTCGGCTTCGATACCTCCGTCACCGTCGGCTCGGCGGCGCGGGCGGCGGCGATGCTGCTGGGGGCGGGTACGCCGTGAGTCCGGAGAACCTGATCCTCTTCTCGTTGGCGCTGCCGGCGTCCAGTGCGCTCGCCATCGCCGCTTGCCATCGCCGTCCGAACCTCCGCGAGACGGCCACCCTCGTCACCGCCGCTTTGCTTTTCCTCTGTGTGGCGCGACTCGTACCCGAGGTGCTCGCGGGCGGGCGGTCCTCGGCACGTCTCATCGAAATCCTGCCCGGGCTCGACCTCGCCTTCGCCGTCGAGCCGCTCGGCATGCTCTTCGCCCTGGTCGCCTCGGGATTGTGGATCGTCAACTCGCTCTACTCGATCGGCTACATGCGCGGCAACCATGAACGTCACCAGACGCGCTTCTACGTTTGCTTCGCCCTGGCCATCGCCGCGGCGCTCGGCATCGCCTTCGCCGCCAACGTGTTCACCCTGTTCGTCTTCTACGAACTGCTGACCCTGATCACCTTCCCGCTGGTCGCCCACCACGGCACCGACAAGGCGAAGGCCGGCGGACGCACCTACCTCGGCCTGCTGGTCGGCACCTCGGTGCTGTTCCTGCTGCCGGCGCTGGTGTTCACCTGGCACGTCGCCGGCACCACCGACTTCACGCCGGGCGGCATCCTCGAAGGCCGGCTCGAAGGCTGGGCGCTGACCGGCCTGCTGGCGCTCTACATGTTCGGCCTCGGCAAGGCCGCGCTGATGCCCTTCCACCGCTGGCTGCCGGCGGCGATGGTGGCGCCGACGCCGGTGTCGGCGCTGCTGCATGCCGTGGCGGTGGTGAAGGCCGGCGTGTTCAGCGTGGTCAAGGTGATCGTCTATGTCTTCGGCATCGACACGCTGGCCGGCGCCACCGGCTGGCTGGTGGCGGTGGCCGGCTTCACCATCCTCGCCGCTTCGCTGGTGGCGCTCAACGCCGACAACCTGAAGCGGCGCCTGGCCTACTCCACCGTCAGCCAGCTCTCCTACGTGGTGCTCGCCGCCGCGCTGATCGCGCCGCTCTCCATCCTCGGCGCCGCGCTGCACCTCGCCGCCCATGCCTTCGCCAAGATCACCCTGTTCTTCGCCGCCGGCGCCATCTATACCGCCGCGCACAAGACCGAGGTGAGCCAGCTCGACGGCATCGGCCGACGGATGCCGTGGACGATGGGCGCCTTCACGATCGGCGCACTCTCGCTGATCGGCATTCCGCCGGCGGCCGGCTTCGTCAGCAAGTGGTTCATCATGAGCAGCGCCGTCGGGGGCGGCCATTACGCCGTCGTCGCCGTGCTGATCGTCAGCACCCTGCTCAACGCCGCCTACTTCCTGCCCATCGTGCATGCCGCCTTCTTCAAGCCGCCGAGCGCCGGGGATGCCGCGCACCCGCACGGCGAGGCGCCCTGGCCGATGGTGCTGGCCCTGACGGCGACGGCGCTCGGCACGATCGCCCTGTTCTTCTTCTCCACACCGCTGCTGCGACTGCTGCAGCCGCTGGCGGCTTTCTGAAACGAGGCAGCCATGATCCCGACTTCCGATCCGAAGAAATACTGGCTCGACGACCCGGACAACGTCACCAGGCTCTACCGGGGGCTCTGGATCGTCTGCGGCCTGCTCGCCTCGATCGACCTCGTCCTGCACCGGCATGAGGACTTCGGCTTCGCCACGCTCTTCGGCTTCCATGGCGCATATGGATTTTTCGCCTGCGTTGCGCTGGTGCTGGCGGCCAAGCAGCTGCGGCGCCTGCTGATGCGTCCCGAGGATTACTACGACAAGGATCGCCATGGCCGCTGACTTCCCCGTCGCGCTGATCCCGATCCTCGGCGCCGCGCTGATCCCGCTGCTGCGCGGCGCGGCGCGGCGTGCCTGGATGCTGCTGTTGCCGGTGGCGGCCTTCGCCTGGCTGCTGACGGTGCCGCACGGAATGCACGGCCAGGTCGAGCTGCTCGGACAGACGCTGGTGCTGATGCGCGTCGACAAACTGAGCCTGCTGTTCGGCTATATCTTCCTGCTCGCCCTGCTGCTGAGCGTGATCTACGCCCTGCACGACGACGACACCGTGCAGCACGTGGCCGGCATGGTCTACGCGGGCAGCGCGCTCGGCGCTGTCTTCGCCGGCGACCTGATGACCCTCTTCATGTACTGGGAACTCACCGCCGTGTCGTCCGTGCTGCTGGTCTGGGCGCGGCGCGGCGAGCGCTCGGCCGCGACCGGCCTGCGCTACGTGATCGTGCAGTTGCTCTCGGGCTTGTTCCTGCTGGCCGGCGGCCTCCTGCACTGGCAGGAGGCCGGCTCGCTGGCCTTCGTGCACATCGGCCTGTCCGGCACGGCCGGCGCACTGATCCTGATCGGCTTCGGCATCAAGTCCGCCTTCCCCCTCCTGCACAACTGGCTGATGGACGCCTACCCGGAGGCGACGCCGTCCGGCACGGTGTTCCTGTCCGCCTTCACCACCAAGCTGGGCATCTACGCCCTGGCGCGCGGCTTCGCCGGCACCGAGGAACTGGTCTGGATCGGCACGCTGATGGCGGCCTTCCCGATCTTCTACGCCGTGATCGAGAACGACCTGCGCCGCGTGCTGGCCTACAGCATGAACAACCAGCTCGGCTTCATGGTGGTGGGCATCGGCATCGGCAGCGAGCTGGCGGTAAATGGCGCCGTCGCCCACGCCTTCGCCGACATCCTCTTCAAGGGGCTGCTGTTCATGTCGATGGGCGCGGTGCTGCTGCGCACCGGCACGATCAAGGGCAGCGAACTGGGCGGGCTGTACAAATCCATGCCCTGGACCACCGGCTTCTGCATCGTCGGCGCCGCCTCGATCTCGGCCTTCCCGTTGTTCTCCGGCTTCGTCACCAAGTCGATGATCATGAGCGCAGCCGCCGGCGAGGGCATGCTCTTTACCTGGTTGGTGCTGCTGTTCGCTTCGGCCGGCGTATTCCACCACGCCGGCATCAAGATCCCCTACTTCGCCTTCTTCGCCCACGATTCCGGCATCCGCTGCGAGGAGGCGCCGCGCAACATGCTGGCGGCGATGGCGCTCGCCGCCGTTCTGTGCATCGGCATCGGCGTCTTCCCCGGCGCGCTCTACGCGCTGCTGCCCTTCCCGGTGGATTACGAGCCCTATACGGCGTCCCATGTCGTGGCGCAGGTCCAGCTGCTGTTCTTCTCCGCGCTCGCCTTCGCGGTACTGATGCGCACCGGCATCTATCCGCCGGAACTGCGCTCGGTGAACCTCGACAGCGACTGGCTCTACCGCATTTTCCTGAACGGCATATGGCGCCATGCCGCCTCGGCGCTCGATTCCGCGCGGGCAGCGCTCGGTGCCGTCATCGCTGCCGCTGCCACGCGCTTGCATGCACGCATCTATCGCCACCACGGCCCCGAAGGCGGCCTGGCGCGCAGCTGGCCGACGGGCAGCATGGCGCTGTGGGTGATGACGATGCTGCTGGCCTGGCTGGTCCTCTATTACATCCCCTGAACCGCGCCAGCCCGTGCCATGGAAGGTTCCGCCGCAACTGCATGGAAGAAAGGAGGAGTCATGACCGACAACGCTGCCGACATCCCGCCCGCCGGGGGAAGGAAAGCCATGCGGCTGCTGGTCCCGGTCGATGCCACCGAGCGCTCCCGCTGGGGCGTCGAGTATGCCCTGCGCCAGCACCGGGACGGCCGGCCGGTCGAGGCCTGCCTGCTGTTCGTGGCCGAGCCCGTTACCCGCCTGGAAGTGCTGCGCTTTCGCACGCACGACGAGATCGCCCGCTTCCAGGCCGAGAGCGGCCGCCTCATCCTGCAGGATGCCGCCCGGCCGCTGCGCGAAACGGGCATCGCGGGCCAGGAGTTTTTCCGCGAGGGAGACATCGTCTTTCAGATTCTCGACACGGCCGAGCAACTCGGCTGCGACGCGATCGTCCTGCCCCTGCCGCACGCCAGGATCGCGCGTCTGCTGGCGCGCGACGTGGTGCGGGAGGTAATGCGGCAGACGAAGGGCGTGCCGGTCGTGGCCGTCGATGCCGAAGGAACGCCTTCCGCGCCATAGGCCGAGCCGGGATGTGAAGTCGGGCATAATTGGCTGGCCCGATGCCCAATTCAGCCAATGCCCTGCAAAACATGCCCTTCCCGCAAGCCGGCACGTGCCGCCCGAAGACGATGACCGCCACCGGTTCGATCGCCTTCCCGTTCCGGTCATGATCTGGTTCAACCTCCTCCTCTGCATCGTCGCCATCGGCTTCGCCGGCGCGCGCCTGTCGCGCTACGGCGACGTCATCGCCGAGAAGACCGGCCTGGGCCGCAGCTGGGTCGGCCTGGTCCTGCTCGCCACCGTCACCTCGCTGCCGGAACTGGCCACCGGCCTGTCGGCCGTCACGGTGGCCGATGCGCCCGACATCGCCATCGGCGACGTCCTCGGCAGTTGCGTCTTCAACCTCGGCATCCTGGTGGTGGTGGATTTCCTGCACCGCGAAGAATCGATTTATTCCCGTGCCAGCCGCGGCCACATCCTCTCCGCCGGCTTCGGCATCGTGCTGATCGGCACCGTCGGCCTGGCCCTGCTGCTGGCGGAGCGGGGCGCCCCGCTCGCCCTCGGCCACGTCGGCGCCACCACGCCCTTCATCCTCGTCATGTATTTCCTCGCCATGCGCTCGGTGTTCCGCTACGAGCGGCAGGAACTGTCGGAGTTCGTCGAGGAAATGGTCGAACGCTACCCGGAAGTCAGCCTGCGCCAGGCGGCGATCCGCTACGGCCTGGCCGCTGCCGTCGTCGTCGCCGCCGGCATCTGGCTGCCCTTCATCGGCGAGGAGATCGCCGTGGCCATGGGCTGGCACGAGTCCTTCGTCGGCACCCTGCTGATTGCCGCGGCCACTTCCGCGCCGGAGATCGCCGTCACGGTGGCGGCGGTGCGCATGGGCGCGCTCGACATGGCGGTGGCGAATCTGCTCGGCAGCAACCTCTTCGACATCCTGATCGTCGCCATCGACGACATTTTCTATCTGAAGGGGCCGATCCTCGCCCAGGTTTCGTCGGCGCACGCCTTCTCCGCCTTCTCGGCCATCGTCATGACCGGCGCCGCCATCGTCGGCCTGTTCTACCGGCCGAGCGGCAAGCTGCCGCTCGGCATGGGCTGGATCAGCCTGTTCCTGCTGGCGCTCTACCTGATCAACAGCACTGTCCTCTTCCGTTATGGCAACTGAAACCGACAAGCCCTGGCACACCGAATCCGTCGAGGCGGCGCTCGCCGCCCTCGACGCCGTGCCGCAGGGACTGACTTTCGCCGAGGCCGGGGCGCGCCTGGCGCGGCACGGCCGCAATGCGCTGCCGGAAGGCCGCAGCCGATCCGTCGTGCGCATGGTGATCGACCAGTTCTCCGACTTCATGATCCTGGTGCTGATCGCCGCGGCGATCGTCTCCGGCATCGTCGGCGAGCCGGTCGACACCATCGCCATCGTCGTCATCGTGCTGCTGAATGCCGTCATCGGCTTCACCCAGGAATGGCGCGCCGAGCGCGCCATGGCGGCGCTGCGGCGGATGGCCGCGCCCTCGGCGCGCGTGCGCCGCGACGACGCCCTGCACGAGCTGCCGGCGACGGAGCTGGTGCCGGGCGACATCGTGCTGCTGGAAGCCGGCAACGTCGTGCCGGCCGACCTGCGCCTGATCGAGGCGGCGCAACTGGCCGCGGCCGAGGCGGCGCTCACCGGCGAATCGCAGCCGGTCGACAAGCGCACGGAGGCCATCGCCGAGGCGCAGCTGCCCCTCGGCGACCGCGCCAACATGGCCTGGAAGGGCACGCTGGTGGTGGGCGGCCGCGGCAGCGGCGTCGTCGTCGCCACCGGCCTCGACACCGAGCTGGGGCGCATCGCGCGGCTGCTCGAAAGCGCCGAGGAAGTCAGGACGCCGCTGCAGAAGCGCCTCGCCCGTTTCGGCGCGCGCCTGGCCTGGGCGGTGCTGGCCATCTGTGCGATCGTCTTCCTCGCCGGCCTCCTGCGCGGCGAGCCGCCGGTACTGATGTTCCTCACCGCCGTCAGCCTCGCCGTGGCGGCCATCCCCGAGGCGCTGCCGGCGGTGGTGGCCATCTCGCTGGCGCTGGGCGCGGCGAAGCTGGTCAGGCAGAACGCCCTGATCCGCCGCCTGCCGGCGGTGGAAACCCTCGGCTCGATCACCTACATCTGCTCCGACAAGACCGGCACGCTGACGCAGAACCGCATGCAGGCGGAGGTTTTCTTCGCCGCAGGCGAGGAATCGGCGGCCGAACCCTGGCCGAGCCTGTTCCGCTGCATGGCGCTGGCCAACGACGCCGCGCCCGACGCGTCGGGCGGCCTCGTCGGCGACCCGACCGAGGTGGCGCTGCTGGAGGCGGCGATGGCGCACGGCGTCGATGTCGCCGCGCTGAAAAGTCAGTCGCCGCGCCACGGCGAGTTCCCCTTCGATTCCGAGCGCAAGCGCATGGCGACGGTGCATCCCGCCGAGGGCGGCTTCCTGGTCTGCGTCAAGGGCGCGCCGGAGGCCGTGCTGGAACGCTGCCCCTGGCAGCTGACCGCGCACGGACCGGTGCCGTTCGACGCCGCCGAAACGCTGGCGCAGGCCGAGCGCATGGCGGCGCGCGGCCTGCGCGTGCTGGCCGTCGCCGAACGCCGCACCGACAGCCTGCCGGCGGACATCGCCGAAGCGGAGAGCGACCTCACCTTCCTCGGCCTGGTCGGCCTGATGGACCCGCCGCGCGAGGAGGCCGCGGCGGCCGTCGAGGAATGCCGCACGGCCGGCATCGTGCCGGTGATGATCACCGGCGACCACCCCGCCACGGCACGCGCCATCGCCTCCCGCCTCGGCATCCTCGACCAGGGCGGCCGCGTCGTCAGCGGCGCCGAGCTGGCCGCGCTGTCCGACGCCGACTTCGCCGCGCAAGTGAAGGACATCCGCGTCTACGCCCGCGTCGACCCGGAGCAGAAGATCCGCATCGTCCAGGCATTGCAGGCGGCCGGCGAATTCGCCGCCATGACCGGCGACGGCGTAAACGACGCGCCGGCGCTGAAGGCCGCCGACATCGGCGTGGCGATGGGCAAGGGCGGCACCGACGTCGCCCGCGAGGCGGCGCACATGGTGCTGCTCGACGACAACTTCGCCTCCATCGTGCATGCCGTGCGCGAGGGACGGCGCATCTTCGACAACATCCGCAAGTTCATCAAATACACGATGACCAGCAACTCGGGCGAGATCTGGACCATCTTCCTCGCCCCCTTCCTCGGCCTGCCGATCCCGCTGCTGCCGATCCACATCCTCTGGATCAACCTCGTCACCGACGGCCTGCCCGGCCTGGCGCTCGCCGCCGAACGCGCCGAGCGCGACGTCATGCGCCGCCCGCCGCGGCGGCCCGAGGAGAGCATCTTCGCCCACGGCATGTGGCAGCACATGCTCTGGGTCGGCCTGCTGATGGGGGCGGTCTGCCTCGTGCTGCAGGCCTGGTCGATCCACCACAGCGGCGCGCACTGGCAGACCATGGTGTTCACCGTGCTGTGCCTGTCCCAGCTCGGCCACGCCCTGGCCATCCGCTCGGAAAGGGATTCGCTGTTCCGCATCGGCTTCGCCAGCAACCCGCTGCTCGCCGCCGCCGTGCTCGGCACCCTGGCCCTGCAGCTGGCGACGATCTACGTGCCCCTGCTCAATCCGATCTTCAAGACCGTGCCGCTCGACTGGGACGAATTGCTGCTGTGCCTGGTCCTGTCGACGGTGGTGTTCTTCGCCGTCGAGGCGGAGAAGTGGCTGGTGCGGCGCGGCCTGCTCTATCGCGAGCGCGCGGCGCGCTGAGCGCCGCCGGGCCTTCGTTTTTTCCGAAGGGCGATGACAGGTTTTTCCTGAGCGGCTTGCCCCTGCGCACCGCCTCGGCGAGAATGGCCTCGCCCCGACAAGAAGACGCCAGTACCGGTGACCGATACGAGCCTCCTGTTCCTCGCCCTCGCCGCCGCCTTTGCCGGCGTGCCGCTGCCCCTGCTGGCGAGCCGCCGCGGCCGCGCCGCCGCGGCCTGGAGCTGCGCCGGCGTGATGGCCTTGTGCCTGGCGCTGCTCGCGCCGCTGATGCCGGCGGCCTTCGCCGGCGGCACGGTCGTCGCGCGCCTCGCCTGGCTGCCGGCGCACGGCCTCGACCTGGCCCTGCGCCTGGACGGCCTCGGCATGCTGTTCGCCCTGCTCATCCTCGGCATCGGCCTGCTGGTGGTGCTCTACGCCCACTACTACCTGCCGGTGGCCGACCGCCTCGGCCGCTTCTTCACGCTGCTGACGCTGTTCATGGCGGCCATGCTCGGCGTGGCGCTGTCGGAGAACCTGCTGCTGCTGGTGGTGTTCTGGGAGATCACCAGCCTGGCCTCCTTCCTGCTCATCGCCTACAAGCGCGAGCTGCACGATTCGCGCGTCGCCGCGCGCATGGCGCTGGCGGTGACCGGCGCCGGCGGCCTGGCGCTGCTGGCCGGCGTGCTGCTGCTCGGCCACATCGCCGGCAGCTTCGAGCTCACCACGGTCCTCGCCAGCGGAGAAAAAATCCGCAACCACGGCCTCTACCTGCCGATGCTGCTGCTGGTGCTCGCCGGCGCCTTCACCAAGTCGGCGCAGTTCCCCTTCCACTTCTGGCTGCCCAACGCCATGGCGGCGCCGACGCCGGTGTCGGCCTACCTGCATTCGGCGACGATGGTGAAGGCCGGCGTCTTCCTGCTGGCGCGGCTGTATCCGGCGCTGTCGGGCACCGATGCCTGGTTCTACATCGTCGGCGGCGTCGGCGCCACGACCCTGGTGTATTCGGCCGGGGTGGCGCTGTTCCGCCACGACCTGAAGGGCCTGCTGGCCTATTCGACCACCAGCCACCTCGGCCTGATCACCCTGCTGTTCGGCCTCGACACGCCGCTGTCGGTGGTGGCCGGCGTCTTCCACGTCATCAACCACGCCATCTTCAAGGCCTCGCTGTTCATGGCCGCCGGCATCGTCGACCACGAATGCGGCACGCGCGACATGCGCCGCGTGAACGGCCTGTTCCGCATCATGCCGATCACCGCCACCCTGGCCATCGTCGCCGCCGGCGCCATGGCCGGGGTGCCGCTCGCCAACGGCTTCATCAGCAAGGAGATGTTCTTCGCCGAAACCATCGGCCATCCGGCCTTCGAGGAGGTCGGCTGGCTGCTGCCGCTGTTCGCCACCTTCGCCGGCGTGCTGGCGGTGGCCTATTCCTCGCGCTTCATCCACGACGTCTTCTTCAACGGCGCGCCGGTCGACCTGCCGCGCCAGCCGCAGGAGCCGCCGCGCTGGCTGCGCGCGCCGATCGAGGTGCTGGTGGTGGCCTGCCTGCTGGTCGGCATCTTGCCGGAATGGAGCGTGGCGCCGCTGCTCGGCGCCGCGGCCGGCGCGGTGCTGCAGGGGCCGCTGCCGGCGTTCGAGCTGGCGCTGTGGCACGGCTTCAACGCACCCTTCGTCATGAGCCTGGTGGCGCTGGCCGGCGGCGTGCTGGTGTACGCCCTGCGCCATCCGCT
>JAWKYW010000019.1:0-54410 GCA_041396245.1 Rhodocyclaceae bacterium
GCCATCGACGAAGACTGCGCCAAAGAGGGCCTCCAGCGCATCGGCAAGGATGGAGGGGCGGCGAAATCCGCCGCTTTTCAGTTCCCCCTCGCCCAGTCGCAACTGCTCGCCGAGGTCGAGCCGCTGCGCAATTTCCGCCAGCGTCTCCTGCCGCACCAGATTGGCGCGCAAACGGGACATGTCGCCTTCGCGCACCCCCGCAAAACGCTCGTAGAGGGCGTGCGCGATGACGCAGTTGAGCACGCTGTCGCCAAGGAACTCCAGGCGCTCGTTGTGCGATGCGCCAAAGCTGCGATGCGTCAGCGCACGATCCAGGATGTCCCGGCTGCCGAAAACGTAGCCAAAGGCACGCTCAATCGATGGCAGGCTCATTCACCCGCGGCTCACTCGACAGGGCGCTTGCTGCCGGTACTGCTGCCCGCATACTCGATGAGAATGCTGACGTTGCCGGCAATGGGGATTTTTTTCTCGTATCCGAAGTAGATCGCCAGCTGGTTGCCTTCCTTGGTCACCTCCAGGTCGGCACCGGTGATGCTGGGCGTCTCGTCCACGGTCGCCTGCGTGTCGTAAGCCTTGCGCACCTCGGCAACCGTCGTGGCGCCACTGTTGGCGATGGTCTTGATGTGCTTGACGATGGTGTAGTACTCGATCACCGACGGCGCCACCTTCATCCCGACGATGGCCACGCCGATCAAGACCGCGCTGACCAGGATCAGTCCGATTAAGCTCAGGCCCTGCTGATGTTGTCTCATGCCGCGCTCCTTCATTGGAAGCTGCCGATTCGTTTCAAGTCGCCAAAGTTGAACCAGATCAGAAAAGCCTTGCCGACGATGTTCTGATCGGGCACGAAGCCCCAGACCCGGCTGTCGCTGCTGGCATCGCGGTTGTCCCCCATGACGAAATAGTGTCCCTCGGGAACCTCGCAGATCACACCGGCGCTATTGTAGATGCATTTGTCGCGGCCTGGAAACTGCATGACATGATTGACGAAAGCCGGCGCATCCTTGTCCAGGAGAATGTTGTGCTCGACCTGCCCCAGTTTTTCCCGGTACTGGGCGGAATAGTACAGCCGGTCGGGATGCAGATAGTCGGGCTGGCTGGCCACCGGCACCGCTTCGCCGTTGATGGTCAGGCGCTTGTTCTGCCAGGCCACCCTGTCGCCGGGCAGGCCGACCACGCGCTTGATATAGTCGAGGGAGGGGTCCCCTGGCCAGCGGAACACCATGACATCGCCGCGACGGGGGGTGTTCAGCTCCAGCACTTTCTTGTTGATGACCGGCAGGCGGATGCCGTACGTGAATTTGTTCACCAGAATGAAGTCGCCGACCAGCAGCGTCGGAATCATCGAGCCGGACGGGATCTTGAACGGCTCGACCAGGAAGGAGCGCAGCAGGAACACCGCCAGGATGACCGGAAAGAAGCTGGCGCCGTACTCCACCCACCATGGATCCTTCGATTCCGGTGCCCGGCGCTTTTTCAGGACGGCCACGTCGAGCAGCCAGATGGCGCCGGTGGCAAGGGTAAGCAGAAACAGGATGAGAGCGAAATTCAATTGGCCAATCCTTATTTCGAGTCGACGCGCAACACTGCCAGGAAGGCTTCCTGGGGAATCTCGACGCTGCCGACCTGCTTCATGCGCTTCTTGCCGGCTTTCTGCTTTTCCAGGAGCTTGCGCTTGCGGGTTATGTCGCCGCCATAGCACTTCGCCAGCACGTTCTTGCGCATCGCCTTGATGTTCTCGCGGGCGACGATATTCGAGCCGATGGCGGCCTGCACGGCCACGTCGTACATCTGGCGCGGAATCAGTTCGCGCATCTTGGCCGCCACTTCCCGGCCGCGGTAGGGTGCGTTGGCGCGATGGACGATCACGGACAAGGCATCGACGCGGTCGCCATTGATGAGTATGTCGAGTTTGACGACGTCGGCGGTCCGGTATTCCTTGAAGTCGTAATCGAGCGAGGCATAGCCGCGCGAAACGGATTTCAGCCTGTCGAAGAAATCCATGACCACCTCGGCCATCGGCATGTCGTAGGCAAGCTTGACCTGGCGGCCGTGGTAATGAATATCCACCTGGGCACCACGCTTCTGCTCGCACAGCGTGATGACGGCGCCGAGATACTCCTGCGGCACGAAGATGGAGGTGGTGATGATCGGCTCCCGGATTTCCTCGATCTTCGACGGATCGGGCAGCTTCGACGGATTCTCGACCTTGATCACCGTGCCGTCGCGCATGGCCACTTCGTACACCACCGTCGGCGCCGTGGTGATGAGGTCCATGTCGTATTCGCGCTCCAGGCGCTCCTGCACGATTTCCATGTGCAGCAGACCGAGGAAGCCGCAGCGAAAGCCGAAACCAAGCGCCTGCGACACTTCCGGCTCGTATTGGAGCGAGGCGTCGTTGAGCTTGAGCTTTTCCAGCGCATCGCGCAGCGCATCGTACTGGTTCGCCTCCACCGGATAGAGGCCGGCGAAGACCTGCGGCTTGATTTCCCTGAACCCGGGCAGTGGCGCCGCCGCTGCTCGATCGGCCAGCGTCACCGTATCGCCCACCTTCGCCGCCTTGAGCTCCTTGATGCCGGCAATGATGAAGCCGACCTCGCCTGCCGAGAGCGCGTCACGCGCCTGTGACTTGGGCGTGAACACGCCGACCTGCTCGCACTGGTATTGCGCGCCCGTCGACATGAACTGAATCCGTTCCTTCGGGTGCAGCACGCCGTCCATGACCCGCACCAGCATGACCACGCCGACATAGCTGTCGAACCAGGAATCGATGATGAGCGCCTTCAGGGGGTCGGCAGGATTCCCTGAGGGCGGCGGAATGCGTTTGATCAGTGCCTCGATGATGTCCTCCACCCCCAGGCCGGTCTTGGCGCTGGCCAGAACCGCCTCTGTGGCATCGATTCCGATGACATCCTCGATCTCCTGCCGGGCACGCTCGGGTTCGGCCGCCGGCAGGTCTACCTTGTTGAGGACCGGCAGCACCTCGACGCCCTGCTCGATCGCCGTGTAGCAGTTGGCCACCGTTTGCGCCTCGACGCCCTGCGAGGCGTCGACCACCAGGAGAGCGCCCTCGCAGGCGGCAAGCGAGCGCGACACCTCGTAGGAGAAGTCGACATGCCCGGGGGTGTCGATCAGGTTGAGGCTGTAGATGCGGCCGTCCCGGGCCTTGTACTGGAGCGAGGCGGTCTGCGCCTTGATGGTAATGCCGCGCTCGCGCTCGATTGCCATCGAGTCGAGGACTTGCGCCTCCATTTCGCGCTCAGAGAGTCCCCCGCATAGCTGGATCATGCGATCGGCAAGTGTCGACTTGCCGTGGTCGATGTGGGCGATGATCGAGAAGTTGCGAATGAGCTCCATCACGGAAAAAGGGTGCTGCAAGGCACCCTTTCGGAGGCATACGGAAGCGCGCGATTCTACCGGAAATTCAGCAAATAAGCACGAACTGACGAGCTGTCGGGAATGGAATGACAAAGCTCGGCATTGCCGCCGATGACGACAGGCAGGACCGCTGCCTATTTGTCGCCGGCTCCCTTGACGGTGATGAAGGTCTGTTGCTCGCCGCGTCGCACCAGCAGTGTGAGCGATGCCGTCTTGTCGAACTGCGACAGGAGGCGGTTGAACTGATCGACGGATTTCGCGTCCGTGCTCGAACCCTTGTATACCACGGCCAGAATGACGTCTCCGGGACGCAGGTCTGTCCGGCTGCCATTGGCGCGAACATCTTCGACCAGCAGGCCATTGGCGATTTTCAGTTCGCGCTTCTGCTCCTGCGACAGTTCACCGAGGACAAGGCCCAGCCGGTTGGCAGCGGCTTGCGTCGGTTTTGCCTGCTTTTGACCGTGCTGCGCCATTTTATCCTCGGCGATCTCACCCACCGTAACCGTCAGGTCGCGGGTGGTTCCCTTGCGCCAGATCTGCATGGTGACCTTGCTGCCGGGCCGGGTGGCGCCGACAATGCGCGGCAGGTCGCTCGACGCATTCACCGCCTTGCCGCCGAACTTGAGGATGATGTCCCCCGCTTCGACACCGGCCTTGTCGGCAGGTCCGCCCTTTTCAACCGAATTCACCAGGGCGCCGGCCGCCCGCGACAGGCCGAAGGAATCTGCCAGTTCCTTGGTCAGTTCCTGGATGACCACGCCGATGCGACCGCGGCTGACGCGACCGCTGGCCCGCAACTGGCTCTGCACTTCCATCGCCACATCGATGGGGATGGCGAAGGCCACGCCCATATAGCCGCCGGTCCGGCTGTAGATCTGCGAATTGATGCCGACCACCTCTCCCTTCATGTTGAAGAGCGGTCCGCCCGAGTTGCCCGGGTTGATCGCCACATCCGTCTGGATGAAGGGAACATAGTTTTCCTGGGGCAGGGAACGCCCCTTGGCGCTGACGATGCCCGCCGTCACCGAGTTCTCGAAGCCGAAGGGCGAGCCGATGGCCACCACCCACTCTCCGACCCGCAGCGTGCCGGGATCACCCATCCTGACCGCAGGCAATCCGCTCGCCTCGATCTTGATCAGCGCCACGTCGGTACGCTTGTCGGCGCCGACCACCTTCGCCTTGAATTCGCGCTTGTCGGTAAGCTTGACGGAGATTTCATCGGCCGAATCGACGACATGGGCATTCGTCAGGATGTAGCCGTCCGTGCTGATGATGAAGCCGGAACCCAGGGATTTGCTCTGGAAGTCGTGCGGGTTGCCCGGTTGGCGCGGGATGAAGCGTTTGAAGAACTCGAACATCGGATCGTCTTCGTCCAGTTCCGGGAACTGCGGGAACATGCGGTTGGTACGAACCGTTTGCGTCGTGCTGATGTTGACGACGGTCGGTCCGTATTGCTCGATCAGATCGGTGAAGTCAGGCAATTCCCTTGCCTGGGCGGCGACGTTCAGGGAAACCGCTGTGAGAAGGAGGGTGAGAAACAGTCTGAATTTCATCGACAGGCTTCCTTGCAAGGGCTAATAGAGGAGATCCGGCGGACCAGTACGGGTTCGGCGATCTTGCCGACGCGGGCCCGGCGAAAAGTCAGTCCCGCCAGGACGCCGACTGCAAGCCCGGCCAGCGCCCCCAGCGCCGTCCAGGCATCACCGTTCCTGCCCGTGGCCGCTCCGACAGCCGCTCCCAGCAACAAAAAAAATATGGGCAGGATGTAAGTCATCAGGGCGGCACGCAGAGCCGCTCCCTCGGCCACGCGCACGACGACCCGGTCGCCCGGCATGGCTCCAATGTGGTTGGCGATGGGGAATTGGCGCGGCTTGGCGCTGAACAGCTGGCCGAGAAGGCCGCTCTGGCAGCCGCCCGCCTCATGACAACGGCCGCAACCGCCGTTGCCGCCCACCTCGACATAGGCATGGTCGCCCTTGAGGCGGGCAACGGTGGCTTCCTGATCCATCATCTTTTCCCGAACTCCATGCCGTCGCCCAGGCGCATCAGGGTCGCCATGGGCACCTCGCCCAGGATCGTCAGGAGATGGCTGTCCGTCGCACGCTTGTAGACGTTGATGGCACCCACCGAGTAGGTCGCCTGCTCCACTTTGCGGTTCGCCAGAGGTTCAATGAAGAGGGAGATGGACGCCAGGCCGTCGGTAAAGACGAAATGGATCGTTTCCGCGCCCCCCCCACGGCTGGCCTGCCGCCTCATTCCCGCGCTTTTCCTGAATCCGGGCAACTGGGTCTTGAACAGCCAGCCGCTTCCGGCCGACAGGCTTTGCGATGCCTGGGCATTGTGTATGCGCCAGTCCGCGCTCTCGGCAGCGAATCTGGGACTGAGGGTATTGCGGTCGATGGGAACGTCGATCTGCAACTGGGTAAAGGCGAATTGCTCGACGATCTCGTTACGCTCATTGATGGTGCGCGCCTTCAGGATCAGGCCGGAGTTGGCCTCTGCCCAGAGATGGCGGCCGTAACGCAGGGTATCCCGAGGTTCCAGCAGAATGAGTTGGCTGTCGAATCCCGCCACCCGGGAAACATCCCCCATCCGGACCAGGTAGTAATCGCCCAGATTGTCGACGGAGGCCGGAAGAAGGGCCGGAAAGGCCTTGTATCGCTCCTGTTTTTCGACGATGACGAGCTTTTCATCGGGCAGGAAGCATCTGACAACATCGTTGCTGCGCACTACTTCGCGCGGGCTGCCGTCCAGCACTTCGAGCTTTTCCTGCTCGCCGTCGGCATCGACGAGATGGGTAATGCGGGAGGTTTCGGAGCTGGTGCCGTTCTGGTAGGTGAAAATCCCGGTGTAATTGAGTCTTTGCGCCGCCGCAGCCATTTTCTGCAGCCATGCCAGCGCATCGCCATGCTGGTCGCCATGGGCGGGCGCCGCAAGCGCGGAGCCGATGGCCAGCAGCGCCAGCACACGCCTCATGGTCTGCTGCCCTTGCGAATCTCCGAAACCGTACGTACGTATGTCGTCGAACCCTGTATGCCACCGCTCGGAGAATGCACCTGATGCGCAACGAGATACTCCTTCAACGCACCGGAAGCGGATAGATCCCCGGCCGCGGCAGCCGGCTGGGCAGCCGGTTGCTGACTTGCCGCCAGTTCGATCGGCGCGGGCGAATTCAGGGACAGTGCCACCCAGCCGACCGCGGCCATGCCCATGACCGCCGCAGCCAGTGGCAGCGCCTGGCGCAGGGGACTGCGTTTGGGTTGGGCAGACGGTGCGAGCAGCACCGGTTCCTCCTGCAGTCGTGCCATCACCCGCTGCGAGAAATGCGGAGAAAACTCCGGAGAGCGACGCAGAATGTCGCCAATCAGATGATAAGTGTGCCAGGCTTCCTGCAGGTCTTTGTCACGCCGCAGGGCATCGATCGAGCGTCTGGATTCGTCTTGTCCAAGCTCATCATCCATCAGAGCGGAAATGTCAGGTTTCATCCTCACCACCTCTTGTCTGGCGCCGTATCCAGCAGCGGCCTTAGCTTCTCGGCAACCGCCTCGCGGGCGCGGAATATCCTCGATCTGACCGTACCGATCGGGCAATCCATCATCTTCGCTATATCCTCATAGCTCATGCCGTCGATCTCGCGCAGAACGATTGCCGTACGCAGGTCTTCGGGCAGTGCCTCCATCGCCGCATTCACCGTCTCCCCGATCTGCTTGGTGAGCAGCATGCGTTCCGGCGTGTTGATGTCACGCAGCAAGTCGCCCTCTTCGAAGGTTTCCGCCTCCTCGGAGTCGATACCGGTCCGGGTCGGCGCCCGCCGGCCTTGCGACACGAGATAATTCTTCGCCGTGTTGATCCCGATGCGGTACAGCCAGGTATAGAAGGCGCTGTCGCCCCGAAAGTTTCCCAAGGCCCGGTAGGCCTTGATGAACGTCTCCTGCGCCACATCCTCCACCTCCGCCGGATCCCGGATCAGCCGCGATAGCAGCCGAGCCAGCTTGCGCTGGTATTTGGACACAAGCAGCCCGAAGGCCTGCTGGTCGCCGCGCTGTGCACGCACGACCAACTGCTGGTCTACCTCACGTTCTCCCATTCGAGCGGCTGTTTGGTTGTAAGTTCATTCGGTCCGAAAGGGTCGGGCCGGAAGCCGCAAGTATAGCCGACGCGCCCCGTGCAGCACTGCCGACAGAGCAGAGACAGTGCCCCGCGGAAATAGTTCAGCCGTGGCAAGGGCCTTTCCCGGCTTCGTTTCTCGTTGGAATGGTATAGTCTCTGGCCCTCAACCCGCTTGTTTCCCCCGTGCAGTCATTCGACGTTCTGATCATCGGCAGCGGCCTGGCCGGCCAGTCCCTGGCACTCCAGCTTGCCCGGCACAAGAAGGTGGCTCTGGTCACCAAGCGGTCGCTCGAGGACAGCGCCAGCAGCCGGGCACAGGGCGGCATTGCCGCCGCCCTGGACGATGCTGATTCAATCGAAGCGCACATCAAGGATACCCTGGTCGCCGGTGCCGGACTGTGCAACCTGCGGACGACCCGTTTCGTCGTGGAGCGCGGCAAGGCCGCCATCGACTGGCTCATCGGGCAGGGGGTGCCCTTTACGCGCGACGCCAGCGGCGCCGGCTACCATCTCACCCGCGAAGGCGGGCATAGCCATCGCCGCGTCATCCACGTGGCGGACGCGACCGGCTCGGCAGTCCAGGACACCCTGACGCAGAAATTGCGCGCCCATCCGAACATCGTGGTGTTCGAGAACCACATCGCCATCGACCTCATCACCGGCGCCAAGTTCGGGTTGCCGGACAGCGGTTGCCATGGAGCTTACGTTCTTGACAAGCATGCGGAGCACGTGGAAACCTTCGCCGCGCCCCACACCGTGCTGGCCACGGGCGGCACCGGCAAGGTCTATCTCTACACCACCAACCCCGATACGGCGACCGGAGACGGCATCGCCATGGCCTGGCGGGCCGGCTGCGCCGTGGCCAACATGGAGTTCATCCAGTTCCATCCGACCTGTCTCTATCATCCCCACGCCAAGTCCTTCCTCATTACGGAAGCCATGCGGGGCGAAGGCGGCATACTGCGCCTGCCCAACGGCGATCGCTTCATGCCCGACCACGACGCCCGCGCCGAGCTGGCGCCGCGCGACATCGTCGCACGGGCCATCGACCTCGAGATGAAGAAACGCGGCCTCGACTGCGTCTATCTCGACATGACGCACAAGCCGGCCGACTTCCTGATCGAGCATTTCCCGAACATCCATGGGCAGTGTCTGGCGCTGGGCATCGATATCACTCGCCAACCCATACCGGTCGTGCCGGCGGCACACTATTCATGTGGCGGCGTCGTCACCGATTTTGCCGCCCGCACTGCCCTGCCCGGCCTCTATTCGGTGGGCGAGACCGCTTTCACCGGGCTCCACGGCGCCAACCGCCTGGCCAGCAATTCGCTGCTGGAATGCCTGGTGTTTTCGGCCGCCGCGGCCGAGGACATTCTCAGGTCGGAACGCCGCTCCCTGGCAGACCTGCCGACCTGGGACGAGAGTCGCGTAACGGATGCCGACGAAGAGATCGTCATCTCGCACAACTGGGATGAAATGCGGCGCTTCATGTGGGATTACGTCGGCATCGTGCGTACCAACAAGCGTCTGGAGCGGGCCCGCCATCGCATCCGCCTGCTGGAACGGGAAATCGACGAGTATTACGCCAACTTTCGCGTCTCGAACGACCTGATCGAATTGCGCAACCTGGTACTCACCGCCGACCTCATCGTCCGCTGCGCGCAGCGGCGCCGCGAAAGCCGCGGACTGCACGCCAGCCGGGACTATCCGGACACCCTCGCCAGGGCGCGGAATACCGTTCTGCGAAACCGCATCAAGTAGGTTTCCAGCGCAGCCAGGTAAGCAGAATCCTTCTGTCTTCCGGCATCAGGGAATCCGGCAGGACCACCAGCGGGTGGCAGCGCCGCGACCCCGTCAGTTCCAGCAGGATCACGGCCAGACCAGGTAAAACGGCGGACCGTCCTGATAATCTTGCGTCGAACCGCCCCCCGTCGCGCCTCAGTGCCTCGACCGTCCCGTCGGCCATCAGGGTCAGTTCGCATAGGGATGACCCCGCCAGAAGCAAGGCATGGCGGCGAATCGACATGCCGAGCGAAGTGGCGATGGCAGCCGCCAGCGGCAGTTTGAGCCAGAGTGGAATCGACAGCGGCAACAGACCGCCCAGGGCCGCGAGATGCAGCAAGGCAAGCGCCGTTGCCAGGCGGGTGGAGAAACGAAGTTGCAGCCGATGCGGAAGGAACATCCGGCCGAAAACCGGGATCAGATCCGCCGGAAGGCCAGCGTACCGTTGGTGCCGCCAAACCCGAAATTATTCTTCAGGGCAACTTCGATCCTGACCTGACGCGCCGTGTTGGCGCAATAATCCAGATCGCACTCAGGATCCTGCTCGAAGAGGTTGATGGTCGGTGGCGAAACCTGGTGATGAATCGCCAGCACGGTCAACGCCGACTCGAGACCGCCGGCGCCGCCCAGCAGGTGCCCCGTCATGGATTTGGTCGAATTCACCACAAGGCTGCGGGCGTGATCGCCGAATGCCAGCTTGATGGCATCCGTCTCGTTCTTGTCCCCGAGCGGTGTAGACGTGCCGTGAGCGTTCAGATACTGGACCTGGTCCGTGTTGATCTCCGCATCACGCAGCGCGTTGATCATGCTGCGTCTCGGCCCGTCCGTATCCGGCGCAGTCATGTGGTAGGCATCTCCGCTCATGCCGAAACCGGCCAACTCGGCGTAGATGCGGGCGCCGCGTTTCCTCGCATGATCGAGTTCCTCGAGCACCAGCACGCCGGCACCTTCGCCCAGCACGAACCCGTCCCGGCCGGTATCCCAGGGGCGGCTGGCCGTCGCCGGATCTTCGTTGCGGGTGGACAACGCTTGCGCCGAGGCAAAACCGCCGATTGCCAGTGGTGTCACGGTGGATTCGGCCCCGCCGCAGACCATCGCGTCGGCATCGCCGTACTGGATCATGCGGAAGCTGGTGCCGATGGCATGAAGCCCCGTCGTGCACGCCGTCACGACGGCAAGATTCGGCCCCTTCAGTCCGAACATGATCGAGAGATTTCCCGAAATCATGTTGATGATGGTGCCGGGAATGAAAAAGGGCGAAATCTTGCGCGGGCCGCCGCCGAGGAAGTCGTTGTGGGTGTCCTCGATCATCGGCAGTCCGCCGATGCCGGAGCCGATATTGACCCCGATCCGGTCGGCATTGTCTGCATTCACCGCCAGGCCCGAGTCCTTGATCGCCTGGATTCCCGCCGCCATGCCGTAATGGATGAAAACATCCATCCGGCGCGCCTCCTTGGGGGGAAGATAGGCAGAAACATCGAACCCCTTCACCTCACCGGCGATGCGCGACTTGAAGGTCGAAGCGTCGAAACGGGTGATCGGCGCAATGCCGCTCTTGCCCGCAACGATGTTATCCCAGGATTCCCGGACCGTATTGCCGACAGGCGAAACGACGCCCAAGCCGGTGACCACTACCCTGCGGCGTGCCACTTTGCTGTGCTCCTGCTCGGGGGAAAAGAATGAAAAGGCTTACTTCTTGAGGTGGGCGTTGATGTAGTCAATCGCCTGCTGGACGTTGGTGATCTTCTCGGCCTCCTCGTCCGGGATTTCGCATTCGAATTCCTCTTCCAGGGCCATGACCAATTCTACCGTGTCGAGGGAATCCGCGCCGAGATCGTCTACGAACGAGGATTCGATCTTTATCTCCGATTCGTTGACGCCCAGTTGCTCGGCAACGATCTTTTTGACGCGTTGTTCGATGTTCTCCATGTGGTATTGCTCCTTCTTCCGTTTCTTGCGGGTATGACGAGAAAAAAACCGGGCCATTTTAACAGAAAGGTCTAGCCCGACCAAACGCTTATCAGTCCATGTACATGCCGCCGTTCACGTGCAGGGTTGTGCCGGTGACATAGCCCGCCCGCGGCGAAGCGAGAAAGGTCACCGCCGCTGCCACTTCGTCGGCATGACCAAGCCGGCCGAGCGGAATCTGCCCGAGCAACCCATCGCGTTGCGCGTCAGGCAACGCACGTGTCATGTCGGTATCGATGAAACCGGGCGACACGCAATTCACGGTAATGTTGCGGCTGCCCAGCTCGCGCGCCAGGGCGCGGCTCATGCCGGCCACGCCGGCCTTGGCCGCGGCGTAATTGGCCTGACCGGGATTGCCGGAGCTGCCTACGACGGAAGTGATGTTGATGATACGGCCATAGCGGGCCTTCATCATGCCGCGCATTACGGCCTTGCACAGGCGAAAGACCGCCTTGAGATTGGTATCCATCACCGCATCCCATTCATCGTCCTTCATGCGCATGGCCAGATTGTCACGCGTAATGCCGGCATTGTTAACCAGCACCGAGACCGGACCGAAGCGCTTTTCGATTTCCCCCAGCACCGCATCGCAGGAAGCGGCGTCGGTGACGTCCAGCGCAGCCCCCCAGCCCGGTACGGGAGTATCAGCCAGGGCCTTCCGGATCTCGGCCGCACCCGCCTCGGTCGTGGCCGTGCCGATGACCGCCGCACCCTCCCGTCCCAGATCCAGTGCAATCGCGCGTCCGATACCACGCGAAGCTCCCGTTACTAGCGCAATCTGTCCCTTCAGCATCGTTTCCTCTATGCGTTGGTCGCGGCCAGCGCCGCCTCAAGTCCGGCCAGATCGGCCATGGCGCCACCGACCAGCCCATCGGCACAACGCTTGACGAGCCCCGCGAGCACCTTGCCCGGGCCGCATTCATAGACATGGCTGACACGCTGATTCGCCATGGCCTGCATGGTTTCGACCCAGCGAACCGGCGAAGCCGCCTGCCGCACCAGGGCCTCCTTGATCTTCAGCGGGTCTGACAGGCAGGCGACATCGGCGTTGTTCACGACAGGAATCTGCGGCTCCGACAGCGTCAGGTCGGCCAGCCTCAGGCGCAGGCGTTCAGCGGCAGGCTTCATCAGCGAGCAATGGAAAGGGGCCGACACGGGCAGCATCACCGACCGCTTGGCCCCGCGCGTCTTTGCCGCGTCGGCGGCACGTTGGACCGCAGCGGCATGGCCGGCGATCACGGTTTGTTCCGGCGCATTGTAATTGACGGGTTCGACGACCTGCCCCTGGGCGCTTTCTTCGCAAACCTCCTTCACGGCAGCGGCATCGAGTCCGAGAATGGCAGCCATCGCGCCTTCCCCGGCCGGCACTGCTTCCTGCATCGCCTTGGCGCGCAATTCGACGAGTGGCACCGCATCGGCAAACCTTAGCACGCCGGCCGCAACCAACGCCGAGTACTCGCCCAGGCTGTGGCCGGCGACCATGTTCGGCATTTTGCCCCCCCTATCCAGCCAAAGACGGTAAACGGCGACGCCCGCCGTCAGCATCAGCGGCTGGGTGTTTACGGTCTGGTTGAGTGCCTCGGCCGGCCCCTCGGTGACTAGCTGCCAGAGATCGCGGCCGAGCACGGCCGACGCTTCGTCGAAGGCGGCGCGGATGACAGGGTTGCCGCCATAGGCCGCCATCATGCCGATCGATTGAGAGCCCTGTCCCGGAAATACGAGCGCAAAATTCATGTCGGATCTCGAATCAGAATTTGAGAAGTACCGCGCCCCAGGTGAAGCCGCCCCCGACGCCTTCCAGCATCAGCGTGTCGCCACGCCTGATGCGACCATCCCTGACGGCGCAATCCAGCGCCAGGGGAATCGAGGCAGCCGAGGTGTTGCCGTGACGGTCAACCGTCGTGACAACCTTCGTCATCGGCAGTCCGAGTTTTTTTGCGGTCGATTGAATGATGCGGATGTTCGCCTGGTGCGGAATGAGCCAGTCGACCGAGGCGGAATCCAGCCCTGCCTGTTTCAGCACTTCCTGGGCGACTTCGGCCAGCACCTTGACGGCAAACTTGAATACTGCAGGGCCATCCATAGTTACGAAGGGATGTCCGACCACCTTGCCGCCGCAGACGTTTCCCGGCACCTCAAGGATGCCGTGCTGCGAACCGTCGGCATGCATCGCGCTGGCCAGAATGCCCGGCTCGTCTCCGGCCTCGAGCACAACGGCGCCGGCACCATCCCCGAACAGAACGCAGGTAGCCCGGTCATTCCAGTCGAGAATCCGCGAAAACACCTCAGTGCCGACAACCAGGGCGCAACGATGGCTGCCGGAGCGGATGAATTTCTCCGCGATCGCCAACGCATATACAAAACCGCTGCACACGGCTTGCACGTCGAAGGCCGTCGCACCGCTGACCCCGAGCCTGGATTGCAGCAGGCAGGCTGTACTCGGAAATATGTAATCGGGGGTCGAGGTTGCCAGGATGATGAGGTCGATCTGTTCCGCCCGGATGCCGGCTGCGGAGATCGCATTGAGGCTGGCGGCGAGGGCAAGGTCGCTCGCCTTCTGGCTGTCGTCGGCGATGTGACGGCAGCGGATCCCCGTTCGCTCGACAATCCAATTGTCCGAGGTGTCGACGCCGCGCGCCACCAGGTCATTGTTGGTCAGCGCCGTGGCGGGCAAATAGCTCCCCGTACCGGTAATCCTTGCGTGCATTATTGTTGGGCCATCTGCGGTTCGTTTCGCGCCATGCGTTCGCTGATGCGCTCGACCAGCCGGTTGCGGGCGGCTTCCGCTGCCCGCTCGATGGCCTTGGCAAAGGCCATCTGGTCCGCCGAGCCATGGCTCTTGACGACGATGCCGCGCAGTCCGAGCAGGCTGGCGCCGTTGTAACGGCGCGGATCGACCCGCCTCTTGAACCCGTTGAGCGCTGGCAGGGCAAGGAACGCGGCGATCTTCCTGAAAGGGTTGCGACTGAATTCCTCGCGCAGGAAGGTGGCCAGCATGTGCGCCAGGCCCTCGGAGGTTTTCAGGAGAACATTGCCGACGAACCCATCGCAGACCACGATGTCCGTCGTGCCCTTGTATATGTCGTCGCCCTCGACGTTGCCGAAGAAGTTGAGTCCGCTCTCCTTGAACAGCTCGGCTGCCTGCTTCACCACCTCGTTGCCCTTGATATCCTCCTCGCCAATGTTAAGCAGTCCGACCGTCGGACGATCCTTGTGCTCGACGGAGGAATACAGCAGGTCGGCCATGATGCCGAATTGCAGCAGGTGCTGGGGTTCGCAATCCACGTTGGCTCCCAGGTCGAGGACATAGGAGTATCCCCGCATCGTCGGCAGGATGGTGGCGATGGCCGGCCGGTCGATGCCGGGAAGGGTCTTCAGCACAAAACGGGATATCGCCATCAGCGCACCCGTGTTGCCGGCCGAGACGGCAGCCTGCGCTTCTCCGGATTTGACCAGGTCAGCCGTCACTCGCATCGACGAATCCTTCTTGATGCGCAATGCGATAGCCAAGGGATCGTTCATGCCGACCACTTCGCTGGCGGCACGGAAGAGCAGGCGGTCACCGAAGCGGATCCGCTCCTTTGCCACGGCCCCTTCCACCTGTGCCGGCAGGCCGACCAGGATCACTTTTGCCCGTTCGTCGCATCGCAGGAAATGGATGGCGGCGGGAATCGTAACGGATGGGCCGAAATCACCCCCCATGCAGTCGATCGCGATGGTGACGTCCATCGTCGCGTTATGCGCCCCGGTTGTAACGGACGACGGTGACGACCGCAAAGGGAGGTCGCCGCCAGCCAGGAATTATTCGCCTTTGGTCTTGACGACCTTCTTGCCGCGATAATAGCCGTTCGGGCTGATGTGGTGGCGCAGATGGGTTTCCCCGGTGGTCGGCTCGACGGCCAGCGGCGAATTGGTCAGGAAGTCATGTGCGCGGCGCATGCCACGCTTAGACGGCGACTTCTTGTTCTGTTGGACAGCCATGTTCTACTCCTCAAAAACGTATTCGAAAAAATCAGTTGCGCCGGAGCCGGGCGATCTGCGCAAATGGCGAGGCTTCCCGAATGGCGGTGCCGGCCAGTGGCGATTCGCAGCATTCATGTCTTGGTGCGACCGGCAAGGCCAGCAGGATTTCGTCCTCGAACAGCGAAACGAGATCCAGTTCGCGCTGCGCCTCGATCGCATCGCTGGTTTCGTCCTCCAGACCGCCAGTCCGATCATCCTCAGGCCAGGCCGAGCCCGGCTCGACCAGCATCAACCGGTTATGCACGCTCAAGGCATAATCAAGCGCGCCCAAACATCGCTGGCAAGTCAGCTTTAGCGGCCCCGCAAGCTGCAGGACCAGAAAAGCGCCCTCACGCGTCGTTTCCCCGTACACCTCATATGCCAGGTCGCCATTTGCATCAAACAGCACTTCGGTCAACCTGGGCAGCGTGCCGATCTGCAGGCGGCCCGACGAAAAACCATGGCCTCGTGCGAACTCGAGGCTGTCGATGACCATGCCCGCTTGCGACATAAGAACGAGATGTTATCATTTCGCGACTTTTCCTGTCAAAAGAATAACATCCGAAAATGCGGACGAATCCGATGCCCCGTCTCGTGCTTGCCTCCACCTCGGCATACCGCCGCGAATTGCTTGGCCGCCTGCAAATCCCCTTCGAGGTCGCCGATCCCGAGACGGACGAATCCGTAGTACCCGGGGAAAGTCCTGAAACCACGGCTGAAAGACTCTCGATCGCCAAGGCCAAGGCCGTCGCCGGCCGTTTCCCTGAAGCCCTGATCATAGGCAGCGACCAGGTCGCCTTCTCCGGCAATCAGCGCTTTGGCAAGCCGCTGACGCGGGGAAGGGCTATCGAGCAATTGCAGTCCATGCGCGGCCGGACGGTGATATTCCATACGGGCTTGTGCCTTTATAACAGTGCTACCGGCCTCTGCCGGAGCTGCGGCGTACCCACTGCGGTGGCCTTCCGGCAACTGAGCGACTCAGAAATCGAGCGTTATCTCGACAAGGAACAGCCCTATCACTGTGCCGGCAGCGCCAAATCCGAGGGTTTGGGCATCGCCCTGCTATCCAGCTTGCGGGGCGATGATCCGAACGCCCTCGTAGGCCTGCCGCTGATCGCACTGTGCGAAATGCTGCGGGCCGAAGGAATGCAGGTTCCCTGACCCGGCGTCGTCATCGGAACGCAGAGAAGTCTTGCGCGTCCCGGAGCGGCGCGGCGGTTACCGACCATAGAGGAAGGGATGCCGACGGGATATCGCTACCGGCTGACCGACTACCTGATCGCGATTTTTCCGGCGGCGCGCCAGATGCCTTCGGCCACATCCGTGCCGAACTGCCTGGCGAAACGTTCGGCCAGATTCGCCCGCTTCGTGAAATCGCGAATCACTTCTGCCTTGACGACCTCCCGCGCCACGTAGTCGATGCCCCCCAGTTCGTCGGCAAGGCCGAGTTCGATGCTCTTGGCGCCGGTCCACATCAGGCCGCTGAACAACTCCGGGGTTTCCTTCAGGCGCTGGCCCCTCCCTGCACGCACGACATCGATGAATTGCTTGTGGATGTCGTCGAGCAATATCTGGGCGTGCTCCTTGTGCCGGGCATCCTGAGGCGAAAACGGATCGAGAAAACCCTTGTTCTCCCCGGCCGTCAACAGGCGCCGCTCGACACCCAGCTTGTCCATCGCCCCGTTAAAGCCGAAGCCATCCATCAATACACCGATCGAGCCGACGATGCTGGCCTTGTTGACGAAGATCCTGTCTGCTGCCGCCGCGACGTAGTAGCCGCCGGAAGCGCAGACGTCCTCGACTACGGCATACAGCGGTACATTCGGGTGCTTGGCCCGCAGCCGGCGGATTTCGTCGTTGATGATGCCGGACTGGACCGGACTGCCGCCCGGACTATTGATATGCAGAATCACTCCCTGTGTTCCGCTATCAGCAAAGGCCGCCTGCAGCGCCCCGGTAATCTGCTTCGCGCTTGCCTCGCCTGTCGCCTTGATGACCCCATTCAACTCGATCAGCGCCGTGTGCTTCTTGCCGTCAGACAGCTTTTCGGTAGTCTCGCCCCAGTCGCCCAGCACCGCGATCAGGAAAGTCAGGTAGGCGAAGCCGAGGATCTTGAAAAAGATGCCCCAGCGACGACGGCGCCTTTGTTCCGCCAGCGCTTCCAGGGCTAGTTTCTCGACGATCCGGCGCTCCCAGGCGGGGTCGTGTTCCGCGGTGTCGGGCATGTTACTGTGGCCTTTGTTCCAAAAGGTATATGTTGCCGTCCCGTTCGATCAAGTTCAGCCGCGTCAAATAGGCGCCTCGGCACGGGCCGGCGATGCACTGTCCGCTGTCTGGCTGATAGGTTGCACCGTGCGTCGCGCAGATCAAGTATAGCCCGGATTCATCGAAAAACTCTCCGGGCCGCCAGTCCAGTTCGACGCCGATGTGCGCGCAGCGATTGAGAAAACCAAACACCCCGCCCTCATGCCGCACAACGAAGGCAGTCTGCATTCCTTGTCCAGTAGCGACCTCGAAGCGGACCCCCTTGCCGCCGTTGTCCAGCTCTGTGCTGGCGCAAATCAACCGTTCTGCCTCAGCCATGCCATCAGCTCGTGGAACTCGTCGAACAGCCCGAGCGGCTGCTCTGTCTCAAGCGCTTCGCGCGGATGCGCACCATAGCCCACCGCCAGCGCGGCGACCCCCGCGTTTCTCGCCATTTGCAGGTCATGCGTGGTATCACCGATCATCAGGGTCCGATCGGGAGGCATGCCCAGTTCATCCATGATTTCCAGAAGCATGTCGGGTGCGGGTTTGGAGCTGCATTCATCCGCGCAGCGCGTGGAATGGAAAAAACGCCTGAGGCCGGAAGCTTCGAGCGCCCGGTCGAGTCCGACCCGGCTCTTGCCGGTGGCGACCCCCAGCAGACATCCGGCCGCGGCCAGTTCCGCCACCAGTTCGTAGGCCCCTGCAAACAAGGACAGCTCATGGTCTCGGGAAAGATAGTGGTGACGGTAGCGCTCGGCAACGGATTGATATGCACCGGCAGGCACTCCCGGCAGGGCTTGCGACAAGGCGTCGTGCAGACCCAGGCCAATGACCTGCCGCGCGGTCTTGTCGTCCGGCGGCGGCAGTCCGAGATCGACTGCCGCCGCCTGCATGCAGGCGGCGATCGCGCCGGCCGAATCCAGCAGCGTGCCGTCCCAGTCAAATACCACCAGCCGGTAATTCCGCTCCATAGTCCCGTCTTTCGTTATCCTCGAGCCGCCGCAGGAAGGCAGTCAGCTCCGCCGGCAGGCCGGCCGCCAGTTGCAGGCGCTCACCCGTCATCGGAAGGTCCAGGGACAGCTGCGCCGCATGCAGGAACATGCGGCCGAGCCCCTGCTTCTGCAAGGTCTTGTTGAGCGCAAAATCGCCGTACTTGTCGTCACCGCAAAGCGGGAAACCCAGATGCGAAAGATGCACCCGGATCTGATGGGTGCGCCCGGTCTCCAGTTCCACCTCGACCAGGCTGAAGTTCTCCCAGCGGGCCAGCAGGCGCACGATGCTGTGCGCGGTCTTGCCTTCCGGGGACACGCTGACGCGGCGTTCGCCTTCCCCGGTCAGGTATTTGTGCAAAGCCAGCCGGATGTGCTGCTCGGGCTCCTGCCAGCGCCCCCTGACCAGCGCCAGATAGCGCTTTTCGATGCGCCCTTCCCTGAACAGGTCGTGCAGCGCCGTCAGCATCGAGCGTTTCTTGGCGATCAGCAGCAAGCCGGAGGTTTCCCGGTCGAGCCGATGCGCCAGCTCGAGAAAACGGGCCTGCGGCCTCTGACGGCGCAACTGCTCGATGACGCCGAAGCTTACCCCGCTGCCGCCGTGTACCGCCATCCCGGACGGTTTGTCCAACACCAGCAAGCTGTCATCCTCATGGACAATCCTGTACTCCCGCCCTAGCGGTATGGGCATGGCGGATTCCCGCCCGGTGCCGAGTTGCAAGGGCGGAATGCGGACCTCGTCGCCCAGCTCAAGCCGGTACTCCGGGCCGACCCGCCTGCTGTTGACCCGCACCTCCCCGCTTCTGAGGATTCGATAAACATGGCTTTTCGGTACGCCCTTGCAGATGCGCAGGAGGTAGTTATCGACTCGCTGGCCTGCCGCTTCCTCGCCGATCTGCCGGCGGGTTACGGAAGCTTTGCTTAACCCCTTCATTTTGAATATACTGTCGGCTGGTTTGCCCATCTCGGGGACCCGCCATGAAGAATAATTCAGGTTGGTTCCGGTAGCGCGCCCCATGACCCGAAGTGGCATTGGACGGCGCGCCGGGGTGCAGCCGGTGAAAACCGGCCCAAGCGAATCGGACAAAGGTTAATTCGCTCACCGCAAGCAGCGATACTACTTGAATTGCGCGCACTTAGCACACACGCGGAACATGTTGTCCTGAAGGGACTTCAGGACGAAAAGAGACAAACGAGACAAACCCGGAATTAGTTTGCCCTTGACACCTTTGATGATTTCAAACCAGCAAACCTAATACAGTAAGCCAGAACCGGAAGCGGTTTGTCTCCCCGTGTCAGCGCGCGGGAGAACAAAACAATGAAACGCATGCTGTTCAATGCGACGCAGGCCGAGGAACTCCGCGTCGCGATCGTAGATGGTCAGAAACTGATTGACCTCGATATCGAATCGGCCGCCAAGGAACAACGCAAGAGCAACATCTACAAGGCCGTGATCACCCGAATCGAGCCCAGCCTCGAAGCGGCCTTTGTCGATTACGGTGCCGAACGGCACGGCTTCCTCCCCTTCAAGGAAGTCTCGCGCGCCTATTTCAGGGAGGGCGCGGAACCCAACCGCGCGACCATCAAGGAAGCCCTCAGGGAAGGCCAGGAACTCATCGTCCAGGTGGACAAGGACGAACGCGGCAACAAGGGCGCGGCGCTTACCACCTTCATATCGCTGGCCGGCCGCTACCTGGTGCTGATGCCCAACAACCCGCGTGGCGGCGGCGTCTCGCGCCGCATCGAGGGGGAGGACCGCAACGAATTGCGCGAGGCCATGGACCAGCTCGAAGTGCCACAGGGGATGAGCCTGATCGCGCGCACCGCCGGCATCGGCCGAAATGCGGAAGAACTGCAGTGGGACCTCAATTATCTGATGCAGCTGTGGCGCGCGATCGAGGGCGCAGCGGGCGGCCAGAAGGGTCCCTTCCTCATCTATCAGGAAGGCAGCCTGGTCATCCGCGCCATCCGCGACTACTTCCAGCCCGACATCGGCGAAATCCTCATCGACACGGACGATATTTACGAGCAGGCGCAGCAGTTCATGAGCCATGTCATGCCGGGCAACGTCGCCCGCGTCAAGCGCTACCGCGACGACGTGCCGCTCTTTTCGCGCTTTCAGATCGAGCATCAGATCGAGACGGCCTTTGGCCGCCAGGTGACCCTCCCCTCGGGCGGCGCCATCGTGGTGGACCACACCGAAGCGCTGGTGGCGGTCGACGTCAACTCCGGCCGGGCCACGCGCGGCGCCGATATCGAGGAAACGGCCCTGCGCACCAATCTTGAGGCGGCCGACGAGATCGCCCGCCAGCTGCGACTGCGTGACCTGGGCGGTCTGATCGTCATCGACTTCATCGACATGGAAAGCACGCGTGCCCAGCGCGAGGTGGAAAACCGCCTGCGCGATGCCCTCCACTACGACCGTGCGCGCGTCCAGACTGGCAAGATATCGCGCTTCGGCCTGATGGAACTGTCGCGACAGCGCCTGCGTCCCGCCCTGGCCGAGATGTCCTACATCCCCTGCCCGCGCTGCACCGGCACCGGCCACATTCGCAGCACCGAGTCTGCCGCCCTGCACATCCTGCGCATCCTCGAAGAGGAGGCAATGAAGGAGAACACCGGCGCGCTCCACGTGCAGATTCCCGTGGATGTCGCCACTTTCCTGCTCAACGAGAAACGCGACGACATTCGAACCATCGAATTGCGGCACAAGGTCAATATCGTCCTCATTCCGAACACCCACCTGGAAACGCCAGCCCACGAAATCGTACGGCTCCGTCACGATCAGCTGAACCAGGAAGACCTGGCGCTGCCGAGCTACAAGATGGTCGAGACACCTCCGACCGAGGATTATCAGCCGCCGTCGGCGCAGACCGAGGCCCGCCCCGGCCGCCCTGAAGCCGCCGTCAAGGGCATCACGCCGGCACAGCCGGCCCCCGTATTCGAGCCGAAGCCAGCAGCAACAGCAGCTGCGGCCCGCCCTGTCGTTGCCGCTGAAGAGGCCGGCATCATCGACAAGATCTTCGGCTGGTTCCGGGGCAATCGCAAGGCCGAGCAAGCGCCCGCAATCAAGGCCGAGGAGCCGGCCCGCCGCGAGCAGACGCGCGGAGGTCGGGGCGAGCGCGGACGCGGACGCGACCGCACCGAAAGGAGCCAACCACGCGACCGTCAGGAACCGCGTCAGCGCAGCCCGAAGACGCCTCGGCCGGAGCAGGAAGCACGCGGCGAACGCCGTCCGCGCCAGGACCGCCCCAACCGGCAGGAACGCGGCGAACAGACAGAGCGGCAAGGCCAGGAGCAGCGGTCGCCGCGCCAGCAGGCGCCAAGGCAGCCGCAAGCGGGTGAACCGCCCATTGCCGCGCTGCACGATACGCTTGAGACACCGCCTTCAGCCTCCTCCCCCGAGCAGCAGGAGGAGCGTCGCAGTCGCCGCGGCCGCCGCGGCCGTGGCCGCGGAGAGCGCCGCCCCGAGGAGCAGGCAGCCGAAGCCGCGCTGGCGCCCATGGCCGGGCAGGAAGACAGGGTGGTAACCGAGACGGTCCCCCAAGCCGGTGACCAGGCGCCGCTGGCTTTCGAGCCAGCCTTGCCGCCGGCAGCCCCTGTTGCCGAAACGGCAACGCCTCCCGCCCGGCAGCCGATTGAAGAGGAAGCCGCCGACACCGAGGTGTCCGGTACCCCCGCCGAACCGGCCTGGGCGCCTGTACCGGTAGCAACCGGGGCTGCTCCGGCCGAGGAGGTTGCCGCGCCTTCGCCGGCACCCGACGAGGCGATCGCGCCGGTGCCCTTGCCGATTGCCGCCCCGGCTCCCGTCAAGCCGCAAGTCGACATTTCGATCGCACTGCAGGAGAGCGGCCTGGTGCTGGTGGAAACCAGCAGCGAAAAAGTCCCGGCGGCGGTTCCGGCCGAACCGGAGATACCGCTCGGCCGCAAGCCCAAGCCTGCCGTAATGATCAGCAATGAGCCCCTGATGCAGGTCGAAACACACAACAAGTGATTGCGGCTTCTGGGTAAAAAGGGCCGGCGAATGCCGGCCTTTTTTTATCCTGCGTTGCAGAAGGGCCACTGCCGAAAGCGCGTCATTTCACTCGGCTAAGGGTCTCTACAAGACCTTTTGCCGCATCCTCGGCCATGTCCAGCACGAGTTCGAATCCCTTCTCTCCGCCGTAATAGGGATCCGGAACCTCGTCCGCCTTGAAGCGGGTCGCGTAGTGCATGAACAGGCCCAGCTTGGCATGGTGCTCCGGGCGCACGCCGCGTTTCAAAAATGCCAGATTGTCGCGGTCCATCGCCAAAAGCAGGTCGAACCGCAGGAAGTCTTCGGGTACGACCTTGCGCGCCCGCAGGCCGGACAAGTCGATGCCTCTCCTGAGCGCGGCTTCGCGGCTGCGCGGGTCAGGCATTTCTCCCAGGTGATAACCGTGCGTTCCTGCAGAATCAACATTAACTAACTCTTCCATATTATTGTTTATTATTATATTTCTCGTCACTCCTTCTGCTGTGGGAGAGCGACAGATATTGCCCATGCAGACGAAGAGTATGCGTTTCATGCGGCATCCCTGGCATCGAAAATGTCATGTTCCTCTACGCCGAAAGCCATCTTCCTGAGGCGGAACAGCTCGTCGCGGGCAGCCGCGGCTTCCTCGAATTCCAGGTTTCTGGCATGTTCCTGCATGCGCTTCTCGAGCCTCCGGATTTCCCGCGCCAGGGCCTTCTCGCCCATCGCCTCGTAGCGAGCCCGCTCCTCCGCCACCTCCAGGGCCTCGGCGGCGATCTCGTGGTCGTATACACCGTCGATGATGTCCTTGATGCGCTTGGAGATGCTTTTCGGCGTGATGCCGTTCGTCTCGTTGAAATGCAACTGCTTGGCACGACGGCGCCCGGTCTCGGCCATGGCCCGCTTCATGGAATCCGTCATTTTGTCGGCGTAGAGAATGGCCGTGCCGTTGATATGGCGTGCCGCCCGGCCCATGGTCTGGATCAGCGAGCGTTCCGAGCGCAGAAAGCCCTCCTTGTCCGCATCCAGGATGGCCACCAGCGACACCTCGGGGATGTCCAGGCCCTCGCGCAGCAGGTTGATGCCGACCAGCACGTCGAACTCGCCCAGACGCAGGTCGCGGATGATTTCCACCCGCTCCACCGTCTCGATGTCGGAGTGCAGATAGCGCACCTTGATGCCGTTCTCGCCGAAATAGTCGGTCAGGTCCTCGGCCAGGCGCTTGGTCAGGGTGGTCACGAGGATCCTCTCGTTTTGCGCGGTACGCAGCTTGATCTCGCCGAGCAGGTCATCCACCTGGGTCGTGGCCGGCCGCACGATGACCTGGGGGTCGACCAGGCCTGTCGGCCGCACCACCTGCTCGACCACCTGCGACTGGTGCGTCCGTTCATATTCCGCCGGTGTGGCCGAGACGAAAACGGTCTGCGGCATCAGCTTCTCGAACTCGTCGAAGCGCAACGGCCGGTTGTCCAGGGCGGACGGCAGGCGGAAGCCATACTCGACCAGGTTTTCCTTGCGCGAGCGGTCGCCCTTGTACATGCCGCCCAGCTGCGGAATGGTGACGTGGGACTCGTCGATGAACATCAGCGAATCCGGCGGCAGGTAATCGATCAGCGTCGGCGGCGGCTCGCCGGGCTGGCGCCCGGACAGGTGGCGCGAATAGTTCTCGATGCCCTTGCAGAAACCCAGCTCATTGAGCATTTCCAGGTCGAAGCGGGTGCGCTGCTCGATGCGCTGGCACTCCACCAGCTTCTGGCTTTTCTGGTAATGCGCGACGCGCTCGCGCAGCTCGAGCTTGATGGCCTCGACGGCCCGCAGGACAGTCTCGCGCGGCGTCACGTAGTGGCTGGAGGGATATACCGTGAAGCGGCCGAGTTTCTGCCTCAGGTGGCCGGTCAGGGGATCGAACAGCTGCAGCGACTCGATCACGTCATCAAACAGGGATAAACGCAGGGCGTATTCCGCGTTCTCGGCCGGAAAGATGTCGATCACGTCGCCGCGCACGCGGAAGGTGCCGCGATGGAAATCCACCTCGTTGCGCTCGTACTGCATCTCGGCCAGGCGCTTGATGGCGTCGCGCTGGCCGATGCGCTCGCCTTCGCGCAGATGCAGGATCATGCCGTGGTAGTCGACCGGGTCGCCGATGCCGTAGATGGCCGAGACGGTGCCGACGATGACCACGTCGCGCCGCTCCAGCAGGGATTTCGTCGCCGAGAGCCGCATCTGCTCGATGTGCTCGTTGATCGAGGAGTCCTTTTCGATGAACAGGTCGCGCGAAGGGACGTAGGCCTCCGGCTGGTAATAATCGTAGTAGGAAACGAAATACTCGACGGCGTTCTCCGGAAAAAACTCGCGGAATTCCGAGTAGAGTTGCGCCGCCAGCGTCTTGTTCGGCGCCAGAACCATCGCCGGCCGGCCCAGCCGGGCGATGACGTTGGCCATGGTGTAGGTCTTGCCCGAGCCGGTGACGCCGAGCAGGGTCTGGTACATCAGGCCGTCCCGGATGCCCTCGACCAGCTTTTCGATGGCTTCCGGCTGGTCTCCGGCCGGCTGAAACGGCTGATGCAGGGAAAAGGGGCTGTCGGGAAAAGTGAGGGCCACGGCTCGGTCGCTTCGGGTTGCGGGTACGAATTTTATCCCGGCCCGGGTTCCCCCGCCTCCAGTTTCCCCGAGAACAGGCTGGCGGCGACGATCATCGCGCCGCCAAGCCATTCCTTCAGGGTCATGGCCTCGTCCGCCAGCAGCCAGGAGGACAACGCGGCCACCACCAGTTCGAACAGGAAGATGACGATGGCGCGGTTGGCAGGAGTATGCGTCAGGCCGTACTGGACGAACAGGTTCGTCGCCAGCAGCACCAGGCCGATCACCCCGACCAGCAGCCAGCCCGCCACGGGGGGCAACGCGACGGCACCCGGCTCGAACGGCAGCACGACCAGCCCGACCACCACCACGCCGGCGAAGACTGCCATCGATTTCACTTCTATGGACAACGCCTTCGCCTTGCGGATGAGGACGTTGGCGAAGGCGAACAGGAAACCGGCCGCCAGGCCAATCCATTCGGCCCCGTTCTGCGGCAACGGCAGGCCCAGGCTCGGCTGCCACAGCATGACGACGGCGCCCGCCAGCGACAGTCCGATCACCGCCGTGCCGGGGAGACTGACTTTTTCCCCGAGCAACAGGCGCGCAAGCAGCACGGTCCACAGCGGCGCCAGGTAGAACAGCAGCAGCACCCGCATGATTTCGCCATGGACGGTCGCCAGCACGTAGCCGAGATTGCAGCCGCCCGCCACCAGCCCGATCAGGGCCAGCATCCAGCCCGGCCGGAAACCGGCCAGGCGGCGTCGCAACAGGACCAGACCGAGCAGGAACGACACGAAGTAGGTCAGCGTGGCGCCCAGCACGGCGGACACACCCATGCCTTCCAGCGCCCGGTACGGATGCCAGATCAGGCCCCATATTGTGGCGCCGGCAAGCAGCGCAACCAGGGCCAGGGAGTCATTCGCGATACGTGCTTCGCTCATTTTCTTTGCCGCCATGGCGGGTGCACTTATAATCCGTTCTTGCCGAGAAGAAGCGGCGCACACAGACACGGCCGCAGACAAGACGTGAATCCAGACCTCGACCAGCTCCACCCCTACCCGTTCGAAAAACTGCGCCGGCTCTTCCGGGACATCCCCTCAGCCCCGGGCTTGCGCGAGATCCGCCTGTCCATCGGCGAGCCGCAGCACGCCACGCCGGACTTCATCGTGGCAGCGCTCGCCGCCCATCTCGAGGGGCTGGCGAATTATCCCACGACCTCCGGAGCCGACGACTTGCGCGAGGCGATCGCGCAGTGGCTCGCGCGCCGCTACGATATCCCCACGCCCGACGCCGCGAACCAGGTGCTGCCGGTAAACGGTTCCCGCGAGGCGCTGTTCGCCATCGCCCAGTGCGTCGTAGACGCCTCGCGCGGGGACGCCCTGGTGCTCTGTCCCAATCCCTTCTACCAGATCTACGAAGGCGCCGCGCTCCTCGCCGGGGCGCAGCCGGTTTTCCTCAACCATTTGCCGGGAAACGGCTTCGCTTCGGATTTCGACGCCATCCCGGAATCCGACTGGCAGCGCATCCAGCTCGCCTATGTCTGCTCGCCCGGGAATCCGACCGGCAAGGTGCTCGGCCTGGAGGAATGGCAGCGGCTGTTCGAGCTGTCCGACCGCCACGGCTTCGTCATCGCCAGCGACGAATGCTATTCGGAGATCTATTTCGACGAGGCCGCGCCGCCGCCGGGCGTGCTCGCCGCGGCGCGCGCGCTCGGCCGCGACGACTACCGCAACATCGTCATGTTCTCCAGCCTGTCCAAGCGCAGCAACGTGCCCGGCCTGCGCTCCGGCTTCGTCGCCGGCGACGCCGACCTCCTGAAAAAGTTCTGGCTCTACCGCACCTACCAGGGCTGCGCCATGAGCCCGCCCGTGCAGCAGGCGAGCATCGCCGCCTGGCGCGACGAAGCGCATGTGCGCGAGAACCGCCGTCTCTACCGCGAGAAGTTCGACGCCGTCACCCCGCTCGTTGCCGCGCATCTCGAGACGGCCCGGCCGGATGCCGGTTTCTACCTGTGGGCGCGCACGCCGGTTGCCGACACCGAATTCGCCCTCGGCCTGAAGCGTGAATATAATGTGACCGTGCTGCCCGGCAGCTATCTCGCGCGCGCGTCCGGCGGCGTCAACCCGGGCGAGCATTTCGTCCGCATCGCCTTGGTCGCTTCCCTCGAGGAAAGCCTGGAGGCGGCCCGGCGGATCGCAACTTATTGCAGCAAACTATAGGACTCTCTTCATGCAGGACTATCAGCAGATCATCGAACGGGCCTGGGAAGACCGCGCCGGCATGCAGCCCGGCAAGGCGCCGGCCAAGGTGGGCGAAGCGGTCGAACAGGTCCTCGCCCAGCTCGACCAGGGCAAGCTGCGCGTGGCCGAGAAGGTCGACGGCGAATGGATCACCCACCAGTGGATCAAGAAGGCGGTGCTGCTCTCCTTCCGCCTCGAGGACAACCGCGTCATGGACGGCGGTGCGTTGCGCTACTGGGACAAGGTGCCGACCAAGTTCGCCAGGCATGACGCGGAACAGTTCGAACGCGGCGGCTTTCGCGTCGTACCGGGTGCCGTGGTACGCCGCGGATCCTACATCGGCCGCAATGTGGTGCTGATGCCCTCCTTCGTGAACATCGGCGCCTATGTCGGCGAGGGCACGATGGTCGACACCTGGGCCACGGTCGGCTCCTGCGCCCAGATCGGCCGGAACGTGCACCTGTCCGGCGGCGTCGGCATCGGCGGCGTGCTGGAGCCGCTGCAGGCCAACCCGACCATCATCGGCGACAACTGTTTCGTCGGCGCCCGGTCCGAAGTGGTCGAGGGCGTCATCGTCGAGGACGATTGCGTCATTTCGATGGGCGTGTTCATCGGCCAGAGCACGCGCATCTTCAACCGCGAGACGGGCGAGATCCTCTACGGCCGCGTGCCGGCCGGTTCGGTGGTGGTTTCCGGCAGCCTGCCCTCGGCCGACGGCACGTACAGCCTCTACTGCGCCGTCATCGTCAAGCGGGTGGACGCCAAAACGCGCGCCAAGGTCGGCATCAACGAACTGCTGCGAGGCGTCTGACCGATTTTCCCTACCGGGAGGCAAGCCATGATCTTCGACAAGCTTTTCCATCTGATGGCCGAAAAGAGGGCCTCGGACATTTTCGTCTCCGCCGGGGCGCCGATCCATATCAAGATCCAGGGCTCGACCGTTCCCATCAACCAGCAGATCATGGAACCGGAGACCATCCGGAAGATGGCCTACGAGATGCTCAAGCCGGAGCAGATCAGGCACTTCGAGGATGAAAAGGAGATCAATCTCTCCTTCGGCATCCGCGATGTCGGCAACTTCCGCGTCAACATGTTCTGGCAGCGCGGCACCATCGCCATCGTGGTGCGCTTCATCCTGGGCGAAATTCCCCGGCTCGACGAACTGGGCCTGCCGGACGTACTGGCCGAAATCATCATGGAAAAGCGCGGCCTGGTGCTGGTGGTCGGCTCGACCGGCTCGGGCAAGTCCACCACGCTGGCGGCGATGATCGACCATCGCAACGCCAACAAGTCGGGACACATCCTGACGGTGGAAGACCCGATCGAGTACCTCTTCAAGCACAAGAAGTCGGTGGTCAACCAGCGCGAGATCGGCCTCGACACCAAGGTCTGGGAAAACGCCCTGAAGAACGCCATGCGCCAGGCGCCGGACTGCATCCTGATCGGCGAAATCCGCGACCGCGAAACCATGGCGGCGGCGCTGGCCTATGCGCAGACGGGCCACCTCTGCCTCGCCACCCTGCACGCCAACAACAGCTACCACGCGCTGAACCGCATCATCAACTTCTATGCCCTGGAGAACCGGCCGGCACTGTTCCTCGACCTGTCCGTCAGCCTCAAGGGCATCATCTCCCAGCGTCTGGTGAAGAAACCCGACGGCAAGCGCTGCCCGTCCGTGGAGATCCTGCTCAACACGCGGCACATCCAGGAGCTGGTCGAGAAGGGCGAACTCAATGCCATCAAGGAGGCCATGGAGCAGAGCATGGCGCCGGGTTCCCAGACCTTCGAGCAGGACCTGTTCCGTCTCTACAAGGAAAACATCATCACCCTGGACGAGGCGCTGGCAAACGCCGACTCGCCGACCAACCTGTCCTGGCTCATCAACAATTCCCAGCTGGGCACGCCCGGACCGGACGACAGGAAATCCGAGGTGCCTTCGGCCGCGCTGGATTTCGAGAAGACCAATCCCGGCGGCGCCTCCTTCAAGGAATTCACGCTCAACCTGGACGAACAGGTCGGCTGATGCCGAGCGACACCCTCGCCCTGGCCAGCGAACTGATCGCCTGTCGCTCGGTCACCCCCGAGGACGGCGGCTGCCTGGACATCGTTGCCCGGCGCCTCGCGCCGCTCGGCTTCCGCCTCGAACGCCTGGACCGGGATGGCGTTTGCAACCTGTGGGCCAGGCGCGGTATGAGCGGCCCGGCGGTCTGCTTTGCCGGCCACACCGACGTCGTGCCGCCCGGTCCGGCCGACGCGTGGGCCTCCGACCCCTTTTGCCCCACGCTCCGCGACGGCTTCCTCCATGGCCGCGGCGCGGTCGACATGAAGACCAGCATCGCCGCCTTCATCACGGCGGTGGAGCGTTTCCTGGAGGCCAGGCCCGATCATGCCGGCGCCATCGCCCTGCTGCTCACCTCCGACGAGGAAGGCCCGGCCATCAACGGCACGGTGCGCGTCGTCGAAGCGCTCAAGGCCCGCGGCGAAACCCTCGACTACTGCATCGTCGGCGAGCCGACCTCGGCGGATCGCCTCGCCGACACCATCAAGAACGGCCGCCGCGGCTCGCTCTCCGGCCGGCTGGTCGTCAGGGGCGTGCAAGGCCACGTCGCCTACCCCCATCTGGTCAGGAACCCGGTGCACGCGCTGGCGCCGGCCCTGGCCGAACTGGCCGCCACGGTCTGGGACGCCGGCAACGAACACTTTCCCCCCACCTCCTGGCAGGTGTCGAACGTCCACGCCGGCACCGGCGCCGACAACGTCGTGCCGGGCACGGCGGAAGTCCTCTTCAACTTCCGTTTTTCGACGGCCAGCACGCCGGATGGACTCAAGGCGCGCGTGCATGAGATCCTCGACCGCCACGGTGTCGAGTACGCGCTGGCGTGGACGCTCTCCGGCAAGCCCTACCTCACCCCGCGCGGCAGGCTGGTCGAGGCGGTCTCGCAGGCGATCCGCGACATCGCCGGCCTCGAGACGGCGCTGTCCACCAGCGGCGGCACCTCGGACGGCCGTTTCATCGCCGACATCTGTCCCGAGGTGATCGAACTGGGGCCGCTCAACGCCACCATCCACAAGATCGACGAGCGCATCGCCGTCGCCGACATCGAGCCGCTGTCGCGCATCTACGAGCGGACGCTGGCGCTGCTCCTGCCATGATCCCGGCCGAGCTCCTCACGCTGCGCGACGTCCTGCGCTGGGCGGTCAGCCGCTTCAACGCGGCGGGCCTCTTCTTCGGCCACGGCACGCAGGACGCCTACGACGAGGCGGCCTGGCTGGTCCTGCACGCCCTGCACCTGCCACCCGACCGCCTGGAGCCTTTCCTCGACGCGCGCCTGACGGCCGCCGAGAAGACGGCGGTGGCCGGGCTGATCGAGCGTCGCATCGAGGAACGCATTCCGGCCGCCTATCTCACGCACGAAGCCTGGCTGGGCGACTACCGCTTCTACGTCGACCCCCGCGTCATCGTGCCGCGCTCGCACATCGCCGGCCTGCTCCTGGACGAGGCGCTCGCGCCCTGGCTCGACGCCGGAATGGTGGCAAACGCCCTCGACCTGTGCACCGGATCGGGTTGCCTCGCCGTGCTGCTGGGGCTGACTTTCCCCGATGCGCGCATCGACGCCGTCGATCTCTCCGCCGAGGCCCTCGAGGTGGCGCGCCGCAACGTCGCCGACTACGGCCTGGAGGATCGCATCGCCCTTCATCGCTCGGATCTCTTCGCGGCGCTCGGCGGCCGAACGTACGATCTCATCGTCTCGAACCCGCCTTACGTCACGGCTGCCGCCATGCGCACGCTGCCGGCCGAATTCCGCCACGAGCCGGCGCTGGCCCTGGCAGCCGGCGAGGATGGCCTCGACATCGTGCGGCGCCTGATTCATGATGCCGGCAGGCACCTCAAGCCGGGCGGCGTCCTGGTCGTGGAAGTGGGTGATGGCCGCGCGGCGGTCGAACAGGCCTTCCCGGCGCTCGACCTGGTCTGGCTCGACGGCCACGATAACGGCAACGGGGTGTTCCTGCTGCGACAGGAAGCGTTGTCCTGACTCCGCGGAGAGGGGGGGTGTCATGGCTTGGCGGGTAGGCGCGATCCGGAAAGGCCTCGGGCGGCTCGTGCTGGCCTGCGTCCTGCTGCTGACCTCAAGCGCCGCGCCCGCCCAGCCGCCGCTGCAACTCGGCCTCTTTCCCTATCTCCCCACCACCACCCTGCTCGCCACCTACGAACCCCTGCGACAGCACCTGTCCGTCCAGCTCGGGCGACCGGTCGAGGCCTCCACCGCGCCGAATTTCCTCGCGTTCGCCCGGCGCTGCCTGGCCGGCGAATACGACCTGGCGGTGATCGGCTCCGGACTCGGCCGCTACATCGAGAAGGAAGCCGCCTATCTGCCTCTCGCCGTCAGCCGGCGCGACATGCAGTCCCTGCTGGCGGTCAGCAGGGATTCGAACATCACCGGGATCGCCGAGCTCAAGCACGCCCGCCTCGCCACCATCGACCCCTACACGCTCATGACCCAGCTTGGCCGCGCCCTTCTGCGCCGGGGCGGGCTCGATCCGGATCGCGACATCCGCTTCGAATTCGTCTCGACGCCCTTCAACGCCGCCGAGTCGGTCCTCCTCGGCGAAGCGCAGGCCGCCTTCATCTCCACGGCCGCCCTCGCCCGGTTGCCGGCGGACAAGCGCGCGCAATTCCGCATCCTGGCCGAATCCCCCGCCATTCCCGGCATCGTCGTCTATGCCAGGCAGGGCGCGATGCTGCCGCCGGCGGAAGACCTGACGGCGCTGCTGGTCGCCTTCGGCAACGACAGCGAGTCCGGTCGTCGATTCGTCAAGGAAGCCTTGCTCGACGGCTTCAAGCCTCCGGCGCCCGACGAATTCGAGATGAATGATACCTTCCTGCCGGAAATCCGCCGCCTGTTCGCCCGCTGACATGGAAAACATCCCCCTGGCCCGCTGGCTGCAAGTGCACAGTTTCCGGCTGCGCCTGCTCACCGCCCTGCTGCTGGTGATGCTGCTCACCATCGGACTGGTCATCCGGATCGGCCTCGACATCATCGACCGCGGCACGGAGAGCCGCGTCGGCAAGCAGGCGCAGCAACTCGCCCCCCTGCTCGTGGCTGCGCTTGCCATCCCGCTGGCGCAGCGCGATTACGCCACGCTCGGGCAGATTCTGCGCGATGTCGTCGCCGACCGCGACATCGACTACGTGGTGCTGCGCGATGCCCGCGGCAAGACCGTCGCCGCGGCCAACTGGGACGATGCCCGGCCGCTGCCCGAACCCCGGCCCTCCTTCGACCTGGCGCGCGACGCGCGTTTCGACATCAGCATGCCGGTCGCCCTCGGCGGGCAGCCGCTGGGGACCGTGCACTTCGGCCTCTCCCTCGCCGACGCCCGGCAGCGGCGCGAGGAACTCGTCGGCAAGGTGCTGGCCGCCGGCGCCTTCGGCCTGGCACTGGCCGTCTTCCTTTCCGTTTTTCTCGCCTTCGGCATGACGCGGCGGCTGGCGCGCCTGGTCGAGGCCAGCGGGCAGCTGGCCGAGGGCAAGCTCGGCACCCGCGTCGGCGACAGCCGGCGCGACGAGGTCGGCCAGGTCGGCCAGGCGCTCGACGCCATGGCGCGCAACCTGCAGGAGAGCATGCAGGAACTGCGCGACAGCGAGGGACGGCTGGACCGCGTCATCCGGGCCACTTCAGACGGCTTTTGGGACTGGGATCTTCGCAGCGACAAGGTGTTTTTTTCCGCCCGCTTCAGAGAGATGCTGGGCTACGCGGACGAACAGGAGTTTCGCGATCAGTTCCTTTTCAGAAGCGCGCTGTGGGACGACGATCGCGAGCACGCGCTCGCCGCCGTGAATCGCGCAATAACGAAGGGCGCGTTTTTCGATGAAACCTACCGGCTGAGATGCCGCGATGGCGCATACCGCTGGTATCGCGGACGCGGCCAGGCCGAGACGGATCATGCAGGACACGTCATCCGTTTCTCCGGCACGTTCAGCGACATCCATGCGCAGAAGGAAGCCGAGCAGGCACTCCATCACCTGCTTGCCGAGCAGCAGGCCCTGCTCGACAACGCCCTGGTCGGCATCTGGCTGGTGCGCGACCGCGTCATCGTCAGCTGCAACCGCCGCTGCGAGGAACTGTTCGGCTATGCCCCCGAGGAAATGACCGGCCGTTCGGTGCGCATCATTTACCCGAGCGACGAGGCATTCGAGGCCCGCGGCCGGCGCGTCTACGAAACGCTGGCGCGCGGCGAAAGCTGCCTCGAGGACATGGAACTGGTGCGCAAGGACGGCAGCCGCTTCTGGTGCGCCACTTCCGGCCATGCCCTCGACCCGCGCAACCCGCAAGCCGGCAACATCTGGGTCTTCTCCGACATCACCGAGCCGCGCCGCATCCTCGCCGCCCTGCAGGAGGAAAAGGATCTCTCCGACGCCCTGCTCGCCGGCCTGCCGGGGGGATTCTCCCTGTTCGATGCAGAGATGCGCATGCTGCGCTGGAATCGCCATTTCGAGATCACCAGCGGATATTCCCCGGATGTGCTGGCGAACACCCTGGTCTGCGATTTCTTCGCCGAGCCGGACAGGGTGCGGCAGGCCAGCCGGGTCGCCCTCGAACGCAACATCGTCACGCATGGCGAAGCGACCCTCAAAACAGCCGATGGCCGCCTGATCCCGCATATCCTGTACGCCGCGCCGATCCAGCGCGGCGAACGCAAGCTGCTGGTCGGCCTGGCCCTCGACATCAGCGAACGCAAGCGGGCCGAAGCCGAAATCCGCCGGCTCAACGAAAGCCTGGAACAGCGCGTGGCCGAGCGCACCGCGGAGCTCGCCGCCGCCAACAAGGAACTGGAGGCCTTCAGCTATTCGGTGTCGCACGACCTCACCGCCCCGCTGCGCGCCATCGACGGCTTCTCGCGCATGATCGAGGAGGACTATGCCGGGCAGATCGACGCGGCCGGAAAGGGATACATCAACCGCATCCGCGCCGGCACGCAACGCATGCAGCAGATCATCGACGACATGCTCGCCCTGTCGCGGATCACTCGCAGGGAGATGATGCCCGAACAGGTCGATCTTTCCCGCACGGCCATTATCATTCTGAATGAATTGAAGCAGTTGCATCCAGACCGGGTAGTCAATGCGAAAATCGCGGCCGGCCTGCAGGTCCGCGGCGATGCGAACCTGCTGCGGATCCTGCTCGAAAACCTGCTGCGCAACGCCTGGAAATTCACGGCCCGCCGGGAGGCGGCCGAGATTGCGCTCGGCGTCTTGCACGAGGATGGCGAATCAGTGTATTTTGTCGGGGATAACGGTGCCGGATTCGACATGAAATATGCCGGCAAGCTGTTCGGCGCCTTCCAGCGCATGCACGGCGCCCAGGAGTTCGAGGGCACCGGCATCGGACTGGCGATCGTTCAGCGTATCATCCACCGCCATGGCGGCCGCATCTGGGCCGAAGCCGCACCGGAGCAGGGAGCAACATTCTTTTTCACGCTGTCGCAACAATAAAAGGAAGCGGACATGGCAAGTGATCGGCCGATCATGCTGGTGGAAGACAACCCCGACGACGAGGCGCTGACGCTGCGCGCCTTCAACAAGAACCGCATCAGCAATTCCGTCATCGTCGCCCGCGACGGCGTCGAGGCGCTCGACTACCTTTTCGGCACGGGCCACCATGCCGGCCGCGACCTCTCGATCATGCCTGCCGTGGTGCTGCTCGACCTGAAACTGCCGCGCATCGACGGCCTGGAAGTCCTGCGCCGCATCCGCGCCAACGAGCGCACCAGCCTGCTGCCGGTGGTCATCCTGACGACGTCGAAGGAGCAGCAGGATATCTATGAAGGCTACAGCCTCGGCGCCAACAGCTACATCCGCAAGCCGGTGGATTTCGAGAACTTCATCCAGGCCGTCGGCCAGCTCGGCCTGTACTGGCTGGTCCTCAACGAGGCGGTCGAAGTCGAGCCTGCCTGAATCCGGGCTTCAGTGACGCCTATGCCCGCCCCGGCGGGAGCGCATGCCGGAGCCGAAAGTCAGCCGCCGCAGCACGGCGTTCAAGCCGCAAAACCCGCGAAGTAACCGCCCCGGCAGGCGCCGGCGCGCACCGCCGCGACGAAGCTCGCCATGTCGGTCACCGGTTGCAGGAATTCCGTCGCACAGCGGCCGACGGCCGCAACCTTGTGGCAGTCGCTGCCGCCCAGGCTGGGCAGGGCCATGTGGTGCGTGGCAATGACGGCCAGCTCGTTGTCCGAATCGATATTGCCGCCATTGTGGGTTTCCACGGCGGCGATGCCGCGCAGCTCGAGCAGGCCGTCGAGCAGGCTGCAGACGCCGAATTCGCGGTAGGGATGGGCCGGCACGCAGATGCCGCCCAGGTCAAGGATGCGGCCGATCACCTCGTCGAGCGGCAGCCAGGTGTCGCGCCCCCAGCTGTTCCAGGAATCGTCCTCGATGCCGTAGGCCAGCAGGTGCCCGCGGTCGGTGGAAATCTCGACCCCGCGCAACACCAGCAGTCCCTCGTCGCGGCCGACCGCCTCGACCGGCGCCGATGCCTCGTAGGAATGATGCTCGGTGATCACCACGCCGTCGAGACCGATGGCCTTGGCACGGCGCACCAGGTCGAGCGGCTCAAGCCAGTTGTCGTAGGAGTACTTGGTATGGCAGTGGCAGTCGATCCACATTTTGGGCGAGCGGCGAGCAGTAAGCGGCGAGCGGTTGAAGGATTTTCCCGCTCACCGCCCACCGCTTGCCGCTCACGGCAGTTGCAGCTCCAGGCTGATGCGCTTGGACGGCAGGAACTTGTGGCGCGAGAAGAAGCTCTCCAGCGCGAAATCGCTCCAGTTCACCAGCGTATAGACCTTCTTGACGCCGGCCGCCTTCATGTTCATGAGGAACTGGTCCATCAGGTCGGAGGCGACGCCGTGCTTCTGGAAATCGGGCTGCACGCCGAGCGTGTCGATGGTGGCCGAGGAATCGGCAATGCCGTATTCGCCGAACAGCACGTCGCCCATCATGAAGCCGACCACCTTGCCGTCGACTTCGGCCACCAATGAGGCATTCACGTTGTTTTCGTTGTCGAGCGCCATGGCCAGCTTGCGCTGGTAGTATTCGCGCCGCTCCTGTCCCGTGATGGTCTTGTCGATCGCCACCACCGCATCAAGATCGTTCTTGCGGATCGTCCGCACGGTCACCTGCACTGCCATCGTATTCTCCTTGCGCCGTAATGATTAGAACAGCTCGTCGTCGGCGGCTCTGCCGCCGCCGCTACCCTTGCGAATGTACACGTCGCCATAGACCTGGCCCATCTCCGCGCCGGCCGTGAAGCAGGTGTTGCAGCCGTCGCCCGTCTCCTCGGGATGCTCGATCACGTGCACCTCGTAGCCGAGCCGGCGGTAATTCTCGACGATCTCCGTCAGCCGCGGTTCGCCGATGGTGGTCTGCTTGACCCAGCCCGCCGCCAGCAGGTCGGCTTCCTTGCCGCCCTTGATCAGTTTCAGCGGAATAACCGTCATCGGTCCGCCCGGCTCACCAGGAGTGCTTGATGGCGCCGGGGGTGCAGGCCGTCATGCATGGCAGGCTGGTGTAGCCGCCGGACGGCTTGCATTGCGCGCAATCGAAGGCCAGCGAACGGCGGAAAGACTGCTTCACCGCCGCCACCTCGTCGTCGTAATCGTCGGTGATGATCTCGAACATCTCCTTGGGACATCCCGTCAGGCAGGCGCGCCCGGCCGTGCAACTGGTGCACTTGTCCGTATCGATGCTGATGTAGAACTCGCCCGAACCGTCCTTGTAGCCATAGTTCGCGATCATGTCTTCCTTCCTTTCATCGTGAATCCCTTGGCTCCGGCCCGCTCAGTGGGAGAGGGGTACTTTGCGGGCCGAAGCTTCGGGATCGTTCAACCGCCCCCGCCGCCGGGCCGCCCCAGGACGGGGGCAGCGTTGTACTGCGAGTCACCCCCTTCCATGGGAAGGGGGCCGGGGGGCAGGCCGTTCATCATTTCAGGCGGCCTTCGCCGAGGCGCCCTGCTTCAGCATCAGGGTGTGGCCGAACAACGCCGCGCCCAGGGCGCCGGCGATCTGGCTGTCGAGCTTGGTCTCGGCGGCCTTGGTGCCGAGCAGCTTCTCGATGCGCTTGACCACGCCGGGGTTCTTGGCGATGCCGCCGGTGATGAAGAAGTCGTTCTCCACGCCGATGCGCTCGATCAGCGACACCACCCGCTCGGCCATGGCCTGGCAGTAGGCGGCAATCACCTTGTTCTTCGAGTAGCCGGCCTTGAGCAGGCCCAGCGCCTCGGACTTGGCGAACACCACGCAGGTCGAGGAAACGGCTTCCGGTTCCTCGTCCACGTCGAAGGAACGCGGCCCCAGTTCGGCGATCGGGATCTGCATCAGGTCGGCGATCACCTCCATGCCGCGACCGGTGCCGGCGGCGCACTTGTCGTTCATGAGGAAGTTGGTGACCTTGCCCTTCTCGTCGCAGTGGATGGCCTTGCAGTCCTGGCCGCCCATGTCGAGGATGGTGCGGATGGTGTTGCCGCCCATGTAGTTGGCTCCGCGGGCATGGCAAGCGATCTCGGTGATGGCCTTGTGGGCGAAGGGCACATTGACGCGACCGTAGCCGGTGCCGATCACGTAGGTGATGTCCTCCAGCTTCATGCCGGACTTCTCCAGCACGCCGTTGATGGCGTTGGTGGCCGAATCCGGACTGTTGTTGCCGGTGCGCATGCTGTTGTAGCCGTACAGTTCCCCGTCGACGCAAACCACCGCCTGCGAACTCACCGAGCCGACATCGATGCCGGCGGTGATGATCTTGGCGTCGCGCCAGTTCTTCGATTCGTCGATCCAGCAGTTTTCCTGCCAGCGCCAGTATTCCTTTTTCTCACCTGCGGATTCAGCCATTTCGCTCTCCTTGCTGTAGGTCGGGCTTCAGGCCCGACACTTAGGGTTGTTCTACCACCGATGTCGGCCTGAAGGCCGACCTACAAAACCTCAGGCAGCCTCGCCTTCGGCCGCGATCAGCGCGGCGCCAAGGGCGCTGACGTACTCGGGCATCTCCGGCAGGTGCACCTTGTCGACGCCGAGCGCGCCCTTCAGCGACTGGACGAAGCCGGGATTGTGCACCATGCCGCCGATCAGGATCACATCGTCCTCGATGCCGACACGGCGCACCATGGCGCAGACCCGGCTGGCCACGGCGTCGAGCACCGCCTTGGCGATGTCCTCTTTCGGCGTTGCCGAGTGGATCAGCGAAACCACCTCGGACTCGGCGAACACCGTGCATTGCGCGTTCATCGGAATCGTCTTGTCCGAGCGCAGGCTGGCCTCGCCGAATTCCTTGAGGGAGAGCTGCAGGGCCCGCGACATGGATTCGGCGAAGGCGCCGGCACCGGCCGCGCACTTCTCGTTGCCGGCAAAATCCACCACCTTGCCCTCGGCGTTGGCCTTGACGCCACGGCCCTCCTCGGCGCCGACGTCCACCACCGTCTTCGCGCTCGGGCACATGAACACCGCGCCGCGGGCACCGGCGCCGACCTCGGTAACGTCGGCGGCGGCGAACATGACCTGCTTGCGACCGGCCCCGGTGGCAACGACCCGGCCCACCTGGTCGCGCGTGATTCCGGCGCTCTCGAGCGCATCCCCGAAGGCCTTTTCAGCGGCCTGGTCGGGATCGAGATCCTCCGGGAACATGATGTGCTTGCCCTTGACGCCCCAACGCAACTGCGGGGCGCCATCCACCTTCAACTCCTCCAGGAACACCACCTTGACGGTGCGGGAGCCCATGTCGATGCCAGCGGTAATCATCTTTAGTTATCTCCTTGCGTAGATCAGGCGTGTGCGAATTCGCGCTTGAGGTTGAGCGTTTCCATGAACGAGTCGACGCGGTTCTGCGTGCGGCCCAGGTCGAACTCGCGTTCGTCGCCCATGTTGCCCTCGAAGGTCATCACCGGGATGCCGGAAGCGGCCAGGCCGAGCCGGTTTTCCATGATGCCGATCGACAGGCCCTCGCAGCCGCGGTTCAGGTGCAGCATGACGCCGTCCACCCCCCACTCCTTGACGATGGTCTTCATCATCTCGGTCTTGATGCGCGGGTCGTAGAAGTGCTGCCATTGCGGCTTGGACAGGTTCCAGTCGCAGTACAGGCGCATCGCCTCCTCGCGGGTGTTCATCTCGATGCCCTTCTCCCACGGCAGGGTGCGCGGACCCCAGCTGCCGTCCGGCTTGGTTTCCCAGATGCCCTCCAGGCCGAAGGTGTAGAGCGAGCCGATCGAGACGGCGCCGTATTCCTCGAGGTAGCGGAACACCTTGAGGAAGCCCCAGGGCGGCTGCGTGTCGGACATGACCCGGCAGCGCTCGTTGGGCACGGCGGCGATGCCGCGGGCGACGCGGTCCTTCACCTCGTCCAGGCACTCCTGGTAGAAATCGGCGCACCATTTCGACGACTTCGACAGCGTCGCCAGCACGTAGAGCGAATACATGGTCTTCTCGTCGAGCGGCGCCGGCTTGGCCTTGTTCTCGGCGCAGATCGCCGCCCACAGCGAGGTGGAGCGCATCTCGTTCTTCACCGCTTCGATGAACAGCTCGTCGTCGAACTTGCGCCCGGTGGTCTTCTCCAGCCACTCGCAGGCCTCAAGGCCCTGGTTGGTGACGTAGTCCAGACGCTCGGTCGTCAGGTCCTTGTAGGCGCCGACCGAGACGTCGATGAAGAAGGTCGGCGTGTCGTGCTCGAGCTTCGAGGCCGCCTGATACCACTTGGCGTGGGAGCAGCAGATCTGCGTCTGGAAGTTGAAGTCCGGCTTGGGGAACTCGCCGCCGAACGGGTACTTGTTGAGGATGATCGAGCCCCAGTAAGTGCGCATGTAGGCGCACAGGTCGCGGGCGAAGCCGTAGGACTCGGCCGCATCCTGGCACTCCTTGTTGAATTTCTTGTCCACCGCGATGGTGGCGCCGTAGGGCTCACCGGTCAGCGAATAGACATCTTTGCCGAGACCGGCGGGAATCGCGTCGAGCGCCCAGGCGGAGCCGGACCAGCGCAGGCCGCCCTTCTCGTGGGCCTTGGCGAAGTTGATGTAGTACTGCTCGCGCAGTTCCTTGGCCTTTTTCCAGCACTTCAGCGGTTCGGTTGGGTATGCCATTTTGCGAATCTCCTAGAACAGCTCTTCTTCGCCCAGCGTCTCGAGGAAGGCCTCGATGCGGATGCGGAAGGGCCCGAGCGGGTTGGTGATGTCGAATTCGAGGAACAGCGTCGGGATGCCGTTGGCCTCCAGGTGCCGCTTCAGGTCCGGGTAGTCGCCCTCGTGCGGGTCGCAGAACTTCTGCTGCAGGAACACGGCGGCCTTGGCGTTGTAATCCTGGGCCAGCTTCAGCACGTGGTCGAAACGGGTGTGCGCCGGGTAGTCCTTGGTCGGACAGGCGGGCCGTTCGCAGTAGCGGTCGGCGATGGTCGCGATCGGGTCGTCCTGGATGCGCGCCTCGTTCCAGAAATAGCGGGTGCCGGAGCACTGGTCGTCGATGACGATGGTGGAACCGACCGACTCGACCATGGCCATGAAGGACACGTCGTCGTTCTCCGAGCCGATGGTCATGAAGCGGATGCCCTCGGGACGGTCGTTCTTGCGCTTCGGCAGTTCGGCCAGCACGCGCTTGAGTTCCTTGTTGTGCTCGGCCTTGTCGACGAACTGGGCGGTGATCGAGGCGTAGAGGGCCTCGACGCCGGTCACGCGCGGATTGGTCTCCTTGCGGTACTCGAACAGCTCGCGCAGCAGGCGGCGGTTCTCGTTGACCACTTCAATGCCGGCCTTCAGTTCGGCATCCGTGATCGGCTTGCCGATGACGCCTTCCATGTAGCCGCGGAACTTCTTCACCTCGGCATAGTGCTGGGCCTTGGCGAAGCGCGACTGCACTTCGTTGGGCATCGGCAGGTAGTAGTCCCACTTCACCGTCGGCACGTGCTCGCGCCAGGAGTTGAAGGTCTGGCGGTACTGGATGCACGACTGGGTCAGCGTGACGCCCTCGCAGTAGTCGTAGCGCCCCAGCAGGCCCTGCGCCAGGGAGTCGCGGCAGAACGGGCAGAACATGCCGAAGATGTGCGGCTCGGTGACGTTCTGCGGTTCGTGGGCGCCCAGGACGCGAACCGGCAGCATGTTCGCCGCGATGAGGATCTCCTCGGGCGTGTAGGTGCACATGGTCGCCACTACCTGGCCGCCGGTGCGCGCCTTCCAGGCGCGGGCGTAATCGTGGCGCTTCTCGTACCACTCCTTGAACTGGTCAAACAATCCACTCATCGTCGATCCCCCGATATGGCGGAGAGCCGGGTCGGTTCTCGCTGCCGTTTCAAATATGCATTATCGTGCTTACTCGTTTGAATTGATGCACCATAAAGCATTTGCAGCGATTCTAGAAACCATTTGGCCATCGAGGTTTGATCCAGGTCAACCAAAACCTCATTTCTCGAATAGGATTTTATGTGGCTCCTTCACCTGAGATTGATAATTTATTATTGCTTATTAGCATGTTATTGATGCTGCCGTTTCAACCACCGGAAAAGTCAGCCTGCAGGATACGGCACCCTGAACCCGCTTCGACCATGAATGGCCGATCGCTTGAAATGGTTGCATATCCGAAAACCTGCCGGCGAGCAGTCGTGAATGAACCACGCTGCTCATGGTACTGTGCCTCACTCTGGGATCTGGATTTCGCCGGCATTGAAACACATAAGCAAAACAAGGTTTTTATGCCGCCTCTTGACGCAGATCAAATAGGGTGGGCACCCGGCTAACCTAGAATCACGTCAATGCATTCTAATACCTGTTGATTTTTGCTAATGCGTTATTTTGCATGTTTTTAGATAGCGCCAGCAGCGAGGTAACTCATCATGGGAAATAGCCTTCAGGCGGTTGTTTGGTGGAAGAAGCCGGCCCAGGGTGCCGTCCCGGCAGGACCGATGGTGAAGCTCACCGTAGACGGCCAGCCGGTCGAGGCGCCTGCCGGCGCCTCCCTGCTTTCCGCCGCCAGCGCCGCCGGCATCTACATCCCGGCGCTGTGCGCCCATCCGGATCTGCCGCCCTCCTGCCAGCGCGGCGCCGGCGACAGCGGCTGCAATCTTTGCGTGGTCGAGATCGCCGGCACTGCGGGCATGCGCACTTCCTGCTCGATTGCGGTGGAGGACGGCATGGCGGTCACGACGAAATCGCCTGCCATCGACAAGCTGCGGCAGGAGCGCATTGCCAGGATACTCGGCACACACCCCCACGTCTGCCTCACCTGCCCGCAGCGCGAGGGCTGCAGCCGCACCACCTGCTCCTTCGGCAATCCGGTGGAAACGCGCTGCTGTTCCATCTTCAGCAACTGCGAACTGCGCAAGGTCTCCGACTACATCGGCATCCCGGCGACGACACCGCCCTACAAGCCCGTCCAGCTGCCGGTCATCAGGAACGAGCCATTCTATGACCGCGACTACAACCTGTGCATCGATTGCCGCCGCTGCCTGGTGGCCTGCAACGAGGTGCGCGGCGTCGGCTGCCTGGAAGTGAAGAACACCGATGGCCGCACCTGGGTCGGCACCATCGCGCCGACGCTGATCGAATCCGGCTGCAAGTTCTGCTCGGCCTGCGTCACGGTGTGTCCGACCGGCGCCCTGATGGACCGCACGCTCGACGTCGCGCACAAGGAAGAGTCGCAGGTGCCGTGCAAGCACACCTGCCCGGCCGGCATCGACGTGCCGCGCTACGTGCAGCTCGTCGGCCTCGGCAAGTATTCCGAGGCGGTCGCCGTGGTGCGCGAGAAGCTGCCCTTCCCCGGCATCCTCGGCCGCGCCTGCTTCTCGCCCTGCGAATCGGCCTGCCGGCGCAAGCACCTCGACGAACCCATCTCCATCCGCAGCCTGAAGCGCATCGCCGCCGACAACGACACCGGCCTCTGGCGCCAGTATTCGAAGCAGCTGCCGCCGACGGGCAAGAAGGCCGCCATCATCGGCGCCGGCCCGGCCGGCCTGACCGCGGCCTACTACCTCGCCAAGAAAGGGCACAGCGTCACCGTCTTCGACGCCCTGCCTGCCGCCGGCGGCATGGCGCGTTACGGCATTCCTTCCTACCGCGTGCCGCTCGAGGTCATCGACCAGGAAGTCGCCGAAGTCACCAAGCTCGGCGTCGAGATCCGCTACAACACCCGCATCGACCAGATCGACGAACTGTTCGCGCAGGACTACGAGGCCGTCTTCATCGGCATCGGCGCCCAGGGCGGCGACAAGCTCGGCCTGCCCGGCGACAACCTGCCCAACGTGGTGGACAGCCCGACCTTCCTGCGCGCGGCCACGCTCGGCCTGATCGGCACGCCGGACACCGACATCGTCATCGGCAAGCGCGTCGCCGTCATCGGTGGCGGCAACGTCGCCACCGACAACGCCCGCTCCTCGCGCCGCCTCGGCGCCGAGGTGGTCGACATGGTGTATCGCCGCACGCGCGAGGAAATGCCGGCGCGTGACGACGAAGTGCAGGGCTGCGAAGAGGAAGGCGTGAACCTGCGCTTCCTGCTGGCGCCGAAGAAGATCGAGCTGAACGAGTCCGGCAGTTCGCGCCTGAAGATCACCTACGCGAAAATGGAACTCGGCGAGCCCGACGCCTCCGGCCGGCGACGCCCGGTGGAAATCGCCGGCAGCGAGTTCACCGAGGACGTCGACCTCGTCATCGCCGCCATCGGCCAGTATCCGAAGAAGTATGAGGGCTTCGGCGTGCAGACGAATGACAAGGGCCGCATCATCGTGCGCGCCGATTCGATGCTGTCCTCGAAGCCGAAGGTCTATGCCGGCGGCGACTGCGTGCTCGGGCCGTCGACACTGATCGAATCCGTCGCCCAGGGCCGCATCGCCGCCGCTGCCATCGATAGTCAGCTTGGCGGGGACGGCGACATCGAGGAAACGCTGCTGCCGGACTGGGACACCGATCCGCACATCGGCCGCGACGAGGGCTTCAACCAGGTCAGGCGCTTCCATCCGATCTTCATCGACCCGGCCCAGCGCAACAACTGGGACGAGGTCGAGCTCGGCTTCGACGCGCAGACGGCCCAGGCCGAGGCGCTGCGCTGCCTGAAGTGCAACCTGGCGGCGAAGATCGAGGACATGGTGCTGCCGCCGGAGTCCTGGCTCGAATTGACCGAGGCCAATGTCGCCGGCGTGACCGAGGAATCCGGCGTCTACCAGCTGCTCGACGCCGACAAGAATGTCCTCGCCATCAAGGGCGTGGAAAACCTGCGCGAGGGCCTGCAGGGCATGATCGGCAAGTCCGACGAAGCGAAGTATTTCGTCGTCGAGATCGCCCCCTTCTTCAGCCAGCGCGAGAACCAGCTGGTGCAGGCCTACATGGAGCAATACGGCGCAATGCCGCCTGGTATCGGCGCCGACGAAATGGACGATTTGTTTTGAAACGCCTTCAACGCAGAGATCGCAAAGACGCAAAGGACGCAAAGAAATGCTTTTCAATATGTTTTTCTTCGCGCTCTTTGCGTCTTTGCGTCCTTTGCGTTTAAAGAGGTTCGCCTTTACAAGGGGTTGGCATGACTGAATTCAAATTCCTCAATTACACCGTAGCCGATGCACTGGCGACCATCACCATCAACCGGCCGCCGCACAATGTCCTCGACATCGCCCTGATGGAGGAGCTGAACCGCGCGCTCGACATCGCCGCGCGCGAGGAATCGGCCAAGGTGCTGATGATCACCGCCGCCGGCGAGAAAGTGTTCTCCGCCGGCGTCGACGTCATGGACCACACGCCGGACAAGGTGGTGCAGATGATCGACGTCTTCCACGGCATCCTCAAGCGGCTGATGGTCTTCCCGCTGCCGACGGTGGCGGCGCTGAACGGCTCGGCCATGGGCGGCGGCTGCGAACTGGCGCTCGCCTGCGACATGGCGGTCGCCACCGAGGACACCAAAATCGGCCAGCCGGAAATCAAGCTCGGAGTCTTCCCGCCAATCGCCGCCATCCTCATGCCGCGCATCATGCCGCTGCCGAAAGTGATGGAACTGCTGCTCGGCGGCGGCCTGATCAGCGCGCAGGAAGCGCTGCATCTCGGCCTGCTCAACCGCGTCTTCCCGCGTGCAAGCTTTGCCCAGGATACGCAAGCCTTCCTCGGCCAGTTCCTGAATCTCTCGCGCGTGGCGCTGATGTACACCAAGAAGGCGGTGCGCGAGGCCGCCGGCAAGCCTTTCTTCGAGGCGTTGTTCACCGTCGAACAGATCTACCTGAAGGACCTGATGGCCACCGCCGACGCCGTCGAAGGCCTGAATTCCTTCATGGAGAAGCGCAAGCCGGTGTGGAAAAACCGGTAGGTCGGGCTTCAGCCCGACGTGTCGGCCTGAAGGCCGACCTACAAAGTACCTATAACGGAGGAAGAATGATCCCGAAAACCATCCAAACCTGGCAGATGACCGAGCCGGGCAAGCTCGCCCGCACGGAGATCCCGATGCCGGCGCTCGGCCCCGGCGAGGCACTGGTGGAGATCCGCGGCTGCGGCGTCTGCCACACCGACCTGTCCTACTTCTACATGGGCGTGCCGACGGTGCAGAAGCCGCCGCTCTCGCTTGGCCACGAGATTTCCGGCGTCGTCGTCGCCTGCGACGATCCGCTGATGGTCGGCAAGGAGGTCATCATCCCGGCGGTGCTCCCCTGCAACACCTGCGAGATCTGCAAGTCCGGCCGCGGCAACCGCTGCCTGAGCCAGAAAATGCCGGGCAACTCGATGGGCATCTACGGCGGCTATTCCAGCCATATCCCGGTGCCGGCCAAGGACCTGTGCGTGGTGCATGACCGCAAGGACATTCCCCTGGAGCACCTCTCCGTCGTGGCCGACGCCGTCACCACGCCCTACCAGGCGGCGAAGCGGGCCAAGCTCCAGTCCGGCGACCTGGTCATCGTCATCGGCGCGGCCGGCGGCGTCGGCAGCTTCATGACGCAGACCGCCAAGGGCTTCGGCGCCAGGGTGGTGATCGGCATCGACATCAACGACGAGAAGCTCGAGTTCATGAAGGGCTACGGCGCCGATGCGACGATCAATCCGAAGGGCAAGAGCGCCAAGGAAGTGAAGGAACTCTTCAAGGCCATCTGCAAGGAAAAGGGCGTGCCCTCCAACTACGGCTGGAAGATCTTCGAAGTCACCGGCACCAAGCCCGGCCAGGAACTGGCGCTTTCCCTGCTCTCCTTCGTCGGCATGCTGGTCGTCGTCGGCTACGGCACGGACGAGACCTCCTACATGCTGTCGAAGCTGATGGCCTTCGACGCCGAGCTGATCGGCACCTGGGGCTGCCTGCCCGCCTACTACCCGCTGGTGCTCGACATGTGCGTCGACGGCCGCATCGCCCTCGGGCCCTTCGTCGAGACGCGGCCGATGAGCCAGATCGCGCAGGTCTTCGATGAGGCGCATCATGGCAAGCTGAAGAAACGCGTGATATTGACCCCCGATTTCTGACGCCTGCATCTGCAGGTCGGCCTTCAGGCCGACTGCAGCGCCGGCGTCGGGCTGAAGCCCGACCTACATCCGACCAATTGACTACTGGAGACTCAAAATGGCACTCGAATGGCTGCGCAGGGACAACGAACTCAAGGATCACCAACTTTTCGACAACTCCCACTTCGGCAAGGACGCGCCGACGGTCGGCTACGAAGAACGGCCGGTGATCGACGACAAGGGGCAGGCGGTGGCCGGCCTCTTCTCGGCCTGGATCTGGCTCAACAACCCGAGCCAGTACAACTCCTACACCACCGAGATGGTGAAGGGCGTCATCGCCGGCTTCCAGAAGGCCTCGAGCGACCGCCGCATCGTCGCCGTGGTGTTCACCGCCGTCGGCGACAAGGCCTTCTGCACCGGCGGCAACACCGCCGAATACTCCGCCTACTACTCGAAGCGGCCGAACGAGTACGGCGAATACATGGACCTCTTCAACGCCATGGTCGACGGCATCCTCAACTGCAAGAAGCCGGTCATCTGCCGCGTCAACGGCATGCGCGTCGCCGGCGGCCAGGAGATCGGCATGGCCACCGACCTGACCATCTCCTCCGACCTCGCCATCTACGGCCAGGCCGGCCCGAAGCACGGCTCGGCGCCGGACGGCGGCTCGACCGACTTCCTGCCGTGGTTCCTCAACATGGAGGACGCCATGTACAACTGCGTCTCCTGCGAGACCTGGAGCGCCTACAAGATGAAGGCCAAGAACCTCCTCACCAAGGTGGTGCCGGTGCTGAAGAAGGATGGCAAGTGGGTGCGCAACCCGCTCGTCCGCACCGACACCTATGTCGACGACGGCGAGATCGTCTACGGCGAACCGGTATCGAAGGAGCAGGTCGCCAAGGCGAAGGAACTGATGGCCCAATGCACCACCGACTTCGAGCTGCTGGACAAGGCGGTGAACGACATCGTCTGGAAATTCAGCAATCTCTTCCCGCACTGCCTGATCAAGTCGATCGAGGGCATCCGCGCCAAGAAGAAGTTCTTCTGGGACCAGGCCAAGTTGCCGAACCGCCACTGGCTGGCCGCCAACATGAACCACGAGGCCTGGCTGGGCTTCAACGCCTTCGACGCCAAGAAGGTCACCGGCAAGGACGTCATCGACTTCATCAAGTATCGCCAGCTGGTGGCCGAAGGCGCCGTCTTCGACGAGAAGTTCGCCGAGCAGGTGCTGGCCAAGCCGAAAGGCTGACATCTTTCCTCCCTCTCCCTGCGGGGAGGGGGAAATTGCGTCCGCGCGTTGACTCGTTTGGACCTAATGTATACAGTATCCATTAAAACCGGACACCCCGGAAACGGTGGCCGGAGCACAGGAGGACCGCAATGACCCGCCCCGGCGAACTCAAGCTCAAGCATCTCTTCCAGCCCGGACAGTTCGGCAAGTTCAAGACCAAGAACATGGTCAAGTACGGCGCCTGCTGCGTCTCCAACTACAACACCCGCGACGGCTTCATCACGCCGCGCGAACTGGCGCGCATGCGCGTCATCGCCGCCACCGGCTGCGGCATCATCACCAACCAGGGCGCCTATCCGGACCCGCTCGGCGAGGGCAAGTCCTACTTCCGCCAGGTGGCGATCTTCGACGACAAGTTCCTGCCGCAGTTCGAGACCATCGCCCAGTACATCCACGACGGCGGCGCCGTGGCGATCCAGCAGATCCTGCATGCCGGCCGCTATGGCGGCATCGACCTCGGCTATTGCGTGCAGCCCTCTGTGGTGCCGCAGACCCTGCCTCACTTCCGTCCGCCGCGCGAACTCACCAAGGAGCAGATCAAGGCCGTCGTGCAGCAGCATGCCGACGCCGCCAGGCGCTCCATCCGCGCCGGCTTCGACGGCACCGAGGTCACCAGCTTCATGGGCTACCTGCTGGCCAACTTCAACTCCCGCTTCACCAACCAGCGCACCGACGAGTATGGCGGCTCGATCGAGAACCGCGGCCGCTTCATGCGCGAACTGATCGACGCCATCAAGCAGGCCACGCCGGAGCACCCGCTGGTGATCCGCCTCAACGGCGCCGAGCTGATGGACCGCTGGGGCGGCAACAGCGAGGACGACTGCTTCGAGCTGATGCAGCAGGCCGTGGATACCGGCGTCGATATGATCTCCGTCACGGTGGGCTGGCAGGAAGCACCGGAATCCTCCATCGGCCGCGACGTGCCGCCGGGGCACTGGAACTACCTCTCGGCCAAGGCCAAGAAGCTCTTCCCCAACACCCTGATCACCTTCGGCAACCGCCTGCCCGACCCGGTGATGGCCGACCAGTGCATCAAGGACGGCGTCTTCGATTACTGGGAAGTCTGCCGGCCGATGCTGGCCGACCCGGAACTGATCCACAAGGCCGCCGAGGACCGCCTCGACGAGGTGCGCCGCTGCATCGGTTCCCTGAACTGCCTCTCGCGCCTGTTTCGCGACCTGCCCTACACCTGCGCCATGAACCCGGCGCTCGGCCATGAAGTCGAACCCGAGTACGCCGTCACCGAAGCGGCGGTAAAGAAGAAGATCATGATCATCGGCGCCGGCCCGGCCGGGCTGGAAGCGGCCATCACGGCGAAGCGGCGCGGCCACGACGTCACCATCTACGAGAAGGGCGACAGGATCGGCGGCAACCTGCTCGGCTATGCCGGCAACGACCTGGCCCGTCCCGACGACCTCTTCAGCGTGGTGCGCTACTACGAAACGATGGTGAGCAAGCTCGGCATCGAGGTGAAGTTCAACACCGAGGCCAACGCCAAGTTCATGCGCAGCGTGCTGCACCAGTACGACGTCTGCCTGGTCGCCGCCGGCGCCCGCACCGACATGGCGGCCTACCGCCACATCGAGGGCCACGAGCGGCTGGTCGATGCGCTGGAGGTGGCCAGGGGCAACGTCAAGGCCGGCCAGCGCATCGTCATGATCGGCGGCGGCAAGATCGGCCTGACGCTGTCCGAATCGCTCAAGAAGCAGGGCCACGACGTGGTCATCGTCGAGGAGGAGAAGCGCATTGCCGGGGATGTCATGCCCTCCTTCAAGTGGCGCCACAGCGCCTGGATCGAGGAACTGGAAATCCGCACCCTCACCTCCTCGCAGCTCATTGCGGTGACCGAGGACGGTGCCCGCGTCAGGAATGCCAAGGGCGAGGAGACCTTCCTGCCGGCCGACATGGTCATCGTTTCCGGTCCGAGAAAACCCAATCACGACCTCTTCAACGAATTCCAGTGGATGGTCGACGAACTGCACGGCGCCGGCGACACGGTCATCGCGCGCGGACTCGACGCCGCCATCCACGAAGGCTACCGGCTTGGCTGCCGGATCTGACAAATGCTGCGGGCACGTCACGGGATGGCATCTCACGAAGAGTTACGGAGGACTTATCCCATGACTGCCCTCCGGCCGTCTTTACACGCCCCCAAGGCATGTATACAGTATCCACCGTACAACACACATTCCGGTGGAGGGTCAACCGTGGTATCAACCATCAAGCCGCTCAAACGTCCCCTTGCCCTTAGCGACCAGGTTTACCAGACCCTGCGCAGCCACCTGCGTGACGGCACCATCGGGGCCGGCCAGCCGCTGCAGGAAGTCCAGCTGGCCGAAAGACTGGGCGTCTCGCGCACACCGGTGCGCGAAGCCCTGACCCGCCTCGCCAGCGAAGGCCTGCTTGCCTCCGACGGCCGCAGCTTCGTGGTGCCCTCCCTCAGCCTGGAGGACGTCGACGACATCTACGAGGTGCGCTTCCTGCTCGAGCCGGCCGCAGTTTCTCGCGTCGCCGAACTGACCACGGACCCGACCGTGCGCGCGCCGATCGACGAGGCGCTGGCCGATGCCGAGGCCGCCTACAAGGCCAGGGATGCCGACATCTTCCGCGAAGCCAACATCCGCTTCCGCAACGCCTGGAAGGAGCTGGTGCCGAATCGCCGCATGGTGAAGGCCATCGAGCAATACGCCGACCACATGATGCGCATCCGCGCCCTCACCCTGGGCGATCCGAAGGTACGCGGCATCGTCATCAAGGGGCTGCGCCGCATCGCCGAAGCGCTGGCGGCAGGCGACGGCGCGGCCGCCGCGGCCGCCATGCGCGACCACCTTGGCGAAGCCAAGCGCTGCTTCATCGCCGCCACCGGACTCGACAGGCAAGTGTAAAGGAACCCCATGGCTTACAAGGCAGAAATCCCCTACGGCGCCTACTGGAGCACGCCCTTCGCGCGCTGGCAGGGCAGCTTCGCCAACCTGCACAGCATCGAGTTCGCCGCCCACGTCGCGAAGCACGAACTGGCCAAGCGCAACATCGACCCGAAGGTGTTCGACTACGGCGCGCTCGGTTTCTCCGTGCCGCAGAAGCATTCCTTCTACGGCCTGCCCTGGCTGACCGGCCTGATCGGCGCCGGCCAGGCCGGCGGCCCGACGCTGATGCAGGCCTGCGCCACCGGCGTGCGCACCCTGCTCGCGGCGGTGCAGGAAATAGAAGTCAGTCTCTGCAGCACGGCGCTGGTGATCAACTGCGACCGCACCTCCAACGGCCCGCACCTCTACTACCCGAACCCGAAGGGCCCGGGCGGCACCGGCGTCGCCGAGGACTGGGTGATGGACAATTTCGGCTGCGACCCGCTCGGCCGCCATTCGATGCTGCAGACGGCGGAAAACGTGGCGAAGAAGCACGGCATCGGCACCGCCGAGCAGCACGAAGTGGTGCTGCGGCGGGAGGAACAGTACCGCCAGGCGCTCGACAACGGCGCCGCTTTCCTGAAGCGCTTCATGACCCTGCCCTTCGAGGTGCCGTCGCCGAACTTCAGGAAAGCCGCCGGCACGATGGAGGGCGACGAGGGCATCAACCACTCCACGGCCGAGGGCCTCGCCAAACTCAAGCCGGTCATGGAAGGCGGCACGGTCACCTTCGGCGGCCAGACGCATCCGGCCGACGGCAACGCCGGCCTCGTCGTCACCACGGCGGCGAAGGCGCGCGAACTGTCGCGCGACCCGAAGATCGCCGTGCGCCTGCACGGCTTCGGCCTCGCCCGCGCCGCGCTCGCCCACATGCCCGAGGCCACCGTGCCGGCGGCGCAGCAGGCCCTCGCCCAGGCCGGCAAGGCCATCAAGGACATGGCGGCGATCAAGACGCACAACCCTTTCGCCATCAACGACCTCTTCTTCGCGCGCGCGACCGGCGCCGACCTGAAGAACATGAACAACTACGGCTGCTCCCTGGTCTGGGGCCACCCGCAGGCGCCGATGGGTACGCGGGCCATCATCGAGGTGATCGAGGAACTGGCCCTGCGCGGCGGCGGCTGGGGCCTGTTCACCGGCTGCGCCGCCGGCGACACGGCGATGGCCGTGGTGCTGGAAGTAGGCGACGCATAGCCGCAGGTCGGGCTTCAGCCCAACTTCAGCAGCCAAGGTCGGCCTGAAGGCCGACCTACGGAAATCGGAGGAAGGATGCTACGTCTCACCGAATGGATCGACCACCACGCCAGCCTGACGCCAGGCAAGGCGGCGATCCGTTTCGGCAACCAGGACATCAGCTATGCCGCGCTGGCGCATAAAATCGAGCGGCTCGCCTCGGCGCTCTCCGCCGGCGGCGTACGGCACGGAAACTGCGTCGCCTTTCTCGGTTACAACAGCCCGGAGATGCTGGCGCTGCTGTTCGCCTGCGCCCGAATCGGCGCGCTATTCATGCCGCTCAACTGGCGGCTGGCCGCGCCGGAGCACAAGCAGATGCTGGTGGACTGCCCGCCTGCGGTGCTGTTCGTCGAGCCCGACTTCGTCGCCCAGATGACCGAAGGAAATCCCCGTGGGACGGAATCCATCCTTGCCGAACTCGGCGATCTGCGCAGCGTTGTCATGGGCGCGCACCGCGAAGGCTGGCAGGCGTGGGAAGCCTTTTGCGCCGCCGGCACAGCAGCCGCGCCGCGCGCCGAAGCCGACCCGCAGACCCCGCTGCTGATCTGCTACACCTCGGGCTCGACCGGCAAACCGAAGGGCGTGCTGCTGACGCAAGACGCACTGGCCTGGAACGCCGTCAACAGCGCCGACATGCACGACCTGACGGCGGCGGACCGGATTCTCACCACCCTCCCGCTGTTCCATGTCGGCGGCCTCAACAACCAGACCACGCCGGCGCTGGCGGCCGGCGCGACCGTGGTGCTGCATCCGCGCTTCGACGTCGACGCCGCATTCGACGCCATCGAAAAGGAAGGAATCGCCCTGACCGTGCTGGTGCCGGCGCAACTCGACATGATGATGGCGCACCCGCGCTGGCAGAGCGCGGATTTCTCCAGCCTGCGCTCGATCACCACCGGCTCCACCATCGTGCAGGAGCGCCTGATCCGCGCCGTGCAGGCGCGCGGCGTGCCGCTGATCCAGGTCTATGGTTCGACAGAAACCTGTCCCATCGCCGTCTATCTCAAGGTCGCCGACGCCGAGCGCAAGCTCGGCTCGACCGGCAAGGTGGCGGCGCACTGCGGCATGCGCATCGTCGACGAACTGGACCGCGACGTGGCGGCCGGCGCCACCGGCGAGATCCTGATCCAGGGCCCGAACGTGATGAGCGGCTACTGGCGCAACCCGCAGGCCAGCGCCGAGGCGTTGCGCGGCGGCTGGTTCCACAGCGGCGACATGGGCCACCTCGATGCCGAGGGCTACCTCTACGTCGACGGCCGCAAGAAGGAGATGATCATCTCCGGCGGCGAGAACATCTATCCGGCCGAAATCGAGAACGTGCTGCTCGACTGCCCCGACATCGCCGAAGCCTCGGTGGTCGGCCGGGATGACCCGCGCTGGGGCGAGATCGTCGTCGCCGTGGTGGCGCCGAAGCCGGGCCGACGCCTCGATACGGCGCAGGTGCTCGGCCTGTTCGAAGGCCGCATCGCCCGCTACAAGCATCCCAAGGAAGTCGTCTTCGTCGGCGAGCTGCCGAAGACCGCCCTCGGAAAAATACGCAAGGAAGACGTACGCCAACTGGTCAGGCCCGCACCGGCCGCCTGAACATGAAAACGGAGCCCACATGGCACTAAAAATCGGAATCGACGTCGGCGGAACGTTCACCGACTTCGTCGTCACCCGCGACGGCGAGGAGCCGGCGATCTTCAAATCGCTGTCGACCCCGGCCGATCCGTCCATCGCCGTGGTGAACGGCCTGACCGACATCGCCGCGGCGCAGAACCCGCCGATGACGCTGGAGGCCTTCGCCCCGACCATCGACACCATCGTGCACGGCACCACCGTCACCACCAACGCCACGCTGACGCATACCGGCGCCAAATCGGCCCTGCTCACCACCGAGGGCGTGCGCGACGCGCTGGAAATGCGCCGCGGCATCCGCGAGGAGCAGTACAACAACCGCTACACCAACGTCAAGCCGCTGGTGCCGCGCTACCTGCGCGCCGGCATCAAGGGCCGACTCGACCGCGCCGGCCGCGAGGTCGCGCCGCTCGACCTGGATAAGGTGCACCAGGCCATCGCCCTCTTCAAGCAGGAGAACGTGCAGGCGGTGTCGGTCTGCTTCATGAACTCCTTCGCCAACCCGGCGCACGAGCAGGCCGCGGCGGCGCTGGTGAAGCAGGAAATGCCCGGCGCCTATCTCTCGGTGTCCACCGACTTGTTACCTTCGATCCGTTTCTACGAGCGCATCAGCACCACGGCGCTCAACTCCTACGTCGGCCCGAAGCTCAACCA
>JAWKYW010000020.1:0-38329 GCA_041396245.1 Rhodocyclaceae bacterium
CGTCAGGCCGTACAGCTCATACACCAGCCGGTCGATCTGCCTGTCGGTGGCGGCGATCTGGCGCTCGGCGAGGGTCTTGTCGTGGGCGGTCTTGGCGGCGGCGAGGTCGCGGTGGAGCTTGAGCGTCTGTTCGACCAGGGCGACCATTTTTTCGTGGTGGGCGCGGTCCTGCTTGTCCTTGCGGTCGATGACGCGGATCGGCACTTTCTTCATGTACTGGTAGATCAGGCGGTAGCGGTATTCGCCGGCGCGCATGCCGAAGGGGATGCTGATGTGGCCGATGGCGAACCAGAACAGGCGGCTGTTGAGTATGCCGAGAAGGTAGCGGTCATCGGTACCCAGGCAGTAAGCGGTATTGGCGAGGTAGAAGCCAGTAGTGTCGAGCGTGAAGCGCGGCGCCTTGCAAATGTCAGGGAAAACCAGTTTTGGCGCTTCTAGGGAGGCGTAGTAGTCGCAGGGGCGAAGCTCCCACCAGAACTCCCCCTGATCCTGGCGCTTGCGCAGGGCATCGGCGAAAGACGCCAGGTGCTCCGCCAGCGCTGGATACTCGTTTGCCAGCCAATGCCACGCCTGTTTTTCCGTGGCATTCATCAACCCAGACTGTTGCCGCGTCCAGCCGTTGGGCAGCACGATGAGGTAGCGCGCGTCATCCTCGATGCGGTAGCGGCGAATGTCCTGTCCGCCGAGAAAAGACTTGATAACCTTATTGCAGGCCGGGTAGTTTTTCAGCAGCGCCGCCCGCTGCTCTGGCGAAATCTCGAAGGCTTCATTGAGGCCCGTCAGCAACCCTCGAAAGAATTTCCCATCAACGTATTTTCCCAGCGGCACACCGGCCTTAACGATCTTCTCGAAGACCGCATTCTCCTCGTCGGATTTGAGCGACCAAGCCTCGGTGTTGAAGCGCGCCTGCGGCACGGTGTAGCGGTGCGCGCGCACGTAGTCGTCGACATCGAGGCTCTCGAGCGAGGCGATGCGCGCGACCTCGATGCGCCCGGCCTTGGCGCCCCTCTCCAGCAACGGAATGCAGACGTAGGTGTCCTTGGCGTTGGCGAACACCGCCAGGCCGCCGAAATCGACCAGCCGCAGCACCGCCGCCTGCTGCTTCAGGGTCTCGCGCAGGGCGCGTCCGTAGCTGGCGCGCAGGAAGCTGCTGGAGACGATGATGCTGAACAGGCCGCCCTCGCGCAGCAGCGCGACGCCCTTTTCCATGAAGTAGGCGTAGAGGTCGGCAACGCCGTCATAGGACTCGTAATGCGACTGGAAGTAAGCCTTGAATTCGCTCAGCGATTCCTGGCGCACGTAGGGCGGATTGCCGATGACGGCGTCGAAGCCGCCCTTGCCCTCTCCCCCTGCCCCTCTCCCGCGCGCGGGAGAGGGGGGAAATACGCTGGGGAATTCGGCCGGCCAGTCGAAGGCGTTGATGCGGCGGCGCTCTTCCTCGTCGAGGTCGAGGCGGCCGTCGAAGAAGTCGGGGCCGATGAGGGAGTTGCCGCACTTGATGTTGCCGTCGAGGTCGGGCAGGGCGCGCTCGTGGAAGAGCTTCATCTGCGCGTTGAGCGACTCGTCGGTCTCGCCCTCCAGCACCTTCAGCAGCAGCGAAAGCTTGGTGACTTCCACGGCCTGGGCGTCGATGTCGACGCCGTAAATGTTGTTCACCAGGATGCGCTTGCGTTCCGAGGCGGTGAGGCGCCACCCTTCCTTGGCGCGATAGAGCTTCGCGTCCTTGCCCTTGGCGTGCTTCTCCGGGTCGTTGGCGGCGTACCAGGCGAGGTGCCAGTCGAGGAGATGCTGGTAGGCGCCGATGAGGAAGGAGCCGGAGCCGCAGGCCGGGTCGAGGATTTTCAGCTTGGCGGCGTCCTTCGGCGACTGACTTTCCAGCAGCCGGCCGACGGTCTGCCTGACGATGTAGTCGACGATATAGGTCGGCGTGTAATAGACGCCGCCGGCCTTCTTGACCTCGGGCTTTTCCTCGACTTTCGCCTGGCCGCCGGCGGTAAGGCGGATGACGCTGCCGAGGAAGCGCTCGTACACCTGGCCGAGGATGTCGGCCGGCAGCACCGAAAACTCGTAGGGGCTCTCCGGGTAGTAGAGCCCGTTGAGCAGGTCTTTCAGCAGCTTGTCGTCAACCTTCAGGCCGAGGGTGAATTCGTCCGGGCTGCCCGGGCGGTCCTTCTCGCTCCTGAAGTGGAACAGGCCGGAGTTGTAGCGCTCGTCGGCCTCGCGGAAGGCCTGCGCCAGGCGCGGGTAGATGTTGGGCCCGTTGGCCAGCCCCTGCAGGCGGTTGAGCGGCTCTATGCCGCGGTCCTCGCAGATGCGCAGGAAGACGATGCGGTCGATGGTGGCCTGCACGGCGAAATTGAGCTCGCGCGCGCCGATGCCGGGGTTGCGCAGGGCGAGGTTCTTCGCCAGCAGGTCGCGCCATTGCTCGATCTGGGCAAGGAATTCGGCATCCACCGTGGCGGTCCCGCGCTTGCCGAGGGCCGCGCGCGCGTAGCGGTCGAAGCTGCCCTTGAGTACCGCCTCTTTCGAGAAGACGGCGGCGATCTCGTCCCAGCGTTCGAGGTAGTCGCGGTAGGTGAGGTAGAGCAGCCGCCCCTTGGACGGCTTGTCGTTGGGCGCCGGCTTGGCGCGGCAGTCGTAGACGGCGAATTCCTCGAAATCGGAGAGGATGGACAGCGGCAGGTTGGCCGACCAGGCGTAGCGGCGCAGTTGGTAGGCGGGAGCGATCTCCTCCTTGATGTAGACCGAGGGCTTCTTGGCTTCGAGGAAGAAGATGCGGCGGCCGCCAATGCGGAAGCTGTAGTCGGGCGCCTTGGTCGAGCCGCCGACCTTGATGGCGTCCTCGTGGATGACTTCGCGGAAGGCTTCGGCGTAATCCTGCGAGTTGTCGATGTCCCAGCCGAGCGCCTTGAAGAAGGGATCGAGGAAGTCGCGCCGCAGCAGGGTTTCGTTGTAGCCGCCGCCGCGATAGGCGTCGAGGTTGGCTTCGAAGCGCTCGACGAGCTGGCGGATGACGGCGGGGGCGGGCATGGGCGCTATGTTAGCCGCATGGCGTCCACGGCGCCAGCATTCAGACCGGCGTCAGCTTGGCCACCGACAACGCCAGCCACTTGACGCCCTCGCGGCCGAAATTCACCTGCACGCGGGCGTCCGAGCCGGCGCCCTCGGCGTTGACGATCACGCCCTGGCCGAACTTGGCGTGCGCGACGTTCTGGCCGATGCGGAAGCCGTTTTGGGTGAGCGGTGAGCGGGGAACGGTGAGCGGAGGTGCGGGCAGGCGTCCCCCGCTTACCGCTTTCCGCTCACTGCTCACCGCTTTCAGGCGCGGCGTCAGCCACTTCAGCAACGCCTCGGGAATTTCGTCGAAGAAGCGCGAGGGCAGGTTGTAGCGCGTCTGGCCGTGCAGCATGCGTGTCTGGGCGTGCGAGAGGTAGAGGCGCTTGCGCGCCCGCGTCACGGCGACGTACATCAGGCGGCGCTCCTCCTCCAGACCTCCTCCCGATCCCTTCTGCTCGCGCACCGCGTTCTCGTGCGGGAAGAGGCCCTCCTCGATGCCGCTGATGAAGACGACGTCGAATTCGAGGCCCTTGGCCGAATGCACGGTCATCAGCTGCAGGGCGTCGTCGCCCTCGCCGGCCTGGTGCTCGCCGGCTTCCAGCGAGGCGTGGGAGAGGAAGGCGGCGAGGTCGCCCGACAGTTCGCCCTCGGCGTCCGCCGTGCCTTCCTCGGCGACGAAATTGGCGGCGGCATTCACCAGCTCGTCGAGGTTGGCGAGGCGGTCCTGGCCTTCCTTCTCGGTCTGGTAGTGGGCGCGCAGGCCGGAGAGTGCCAGCACCTGCTCGACGGTCTCCGGCAGCGTCAGGCCTTCGCAGGCGGCCTTCAGCTTGTCGATGAGCGTGGCAAAGGCGGCCGCCTTGCCGCCGCCCTTCGCCGTGCTGTGAAGGCTGACTTTTACGGACTTCGCCGCATCCTGCAATTGCTCGATGGTCCTTACACCGATGCCGCGCGCCGGGAAATTCACCACGCGCAGGAAGGCGCCGTCGTCGTCCGGATTGGCGATCAGGCGCAGGTAGGCCAGCGCGTGCTTGACTTCCTGGCGCTCGAAGAAGCGCAGGCCGCCATAGACGCGGTAGGGCAGGCCGGCGGAGAACAGGGCGTGCTCGAGCACGCGCGACTGGGCGTTGGAGCGGTAGAGCAGCGCCATCTCGCGCCGCGCCATGCCCTCGGCGGCAAGCGACTTGATCTCCTCGACGATCCAGCGCGCCTCCTCGGTGTCGTTGAAGGCCTCATAGACGCGGATCGGTTCGCCCGAGCCGGCGTCGGTCCACAGGTTCTTGCCCAGCCGTGCGGCGTTGTTCTTGATGATGGCGTTGGCGGCATCGAGGATGTTGCCGTGCGAGCGGTAGTTCTGCTCCAGGCGGATGACGTTGTCGACGCGGAACTCGCGCTCGAAGTCGCGCATGTTGCCGACCTCGGCGCCGCGGAAGGCATAGATCGACTGGTCGTCGTCGCCCACGGCGAAGATGCAGGCGCCCTTGGGCGCCTCTGAATGGTCGCCCCCTTCCCCGGGAAGGGGGTTGGGGGGATGGCCCTCAGCTGGATAGGCTGCAAGCAGGCGAAGCCAGCGATACTGCAGCCTATTGGTGTCCTGGAACTCGTCGACCAGGATGTGCCTGAAACGGCTCTGGTAATGCAGCCGTATCGGTTCGTTGCGCTGCAGGAGTTCGTAGGAGCGCAGCAGCAGCTCGGCGAAGTCCACCACCCCTTCGCGCTGGCACAGGGCCTCGTATTCGCGATACAGCTCGACGCGCCTGCGCGTGTACTCGTCCCAGGCGTCGACCGCATCCGGCCTCAAGCCCGCCTCTTTCTGGCCGTTAATGAAGTTGGCCAGGTCCCGGGGCGGGAACTTTTCGTCGTCGACATTCAGCGCCTTGAGCAGCCGCTTGACCGCCGCCAGCTGGTCGGCCGAGTCGAGTATCTGGAACAGCTGCGGCAGGCCGGCGTCGCGGTGATGGGCGCGCAGCATGCGGTTGCACAGGCCGTGGAAGGTACCGATCCACATGCCGCGGGTATTGATCGGCAGCATGGCGGAAAGCCGCGTGAGCATCTCCTTCGCCGCCTTGTTGGTAAACGTGACGGCCAGCACGCCGTGCGGGCCGACCTGGCCGGTCTGGATCAGCCAGGCGATGCGCGTGGTGAGCACGCGCGTCTTGCCCGAACCGGCGCCGGCGAGAATGAGGGCGTGCTGCGGCGGCAGGGTGACGGCGGCGAGTTGCGGCGGGTTGAGCCCGCCCAGAAGATTGGACATTGGAAAAAACCGGGTTGCGAAGCGAAATTATACTGCCAGCCGCAGCGGTCACCTCCCGTTGGCGGGTGCACCCCGAGGGCAGGGCAAACCCCGCCGGGAGAAGTACTCTCGGGGTGCGCCCGGCCCATGCCAATTTACCGACAAGGCGAAAACGAATTGAAGACTCCTGACAACGCCGCGGCCTGTTCCGCCACGGAATGGCTGACCATGGCGGGCGGCGACCGTGTCGTCAGCCTGGCGGCCGGCGTCACGCTGGCCGGCACGCTGATTTACGTGTTCCTGCTGCCCAGCCTGACCGGCCTCGACGATTACCGGCTCCTCGGACCGGCCTTCCTGATCCCCGTTTCGATCGCCTCCCTGCTGCTGGTCCGGCAGCGCAAGGCTTGTGTGGCCTACCTTGTGCTGCTGCTGGGCGTCCTGCTGGGCGTGACGGTTGCCGCCCTCATCGTCGCCGGCCTGCGCACCGGCATCGTCTTCGTCTATCCGGCCGTCATCGTTGCCGCCATGGCGCTGGGTCCGCAATGGGTGCGCATCTTCGGCATGGCGACCATTGCCGCGGTGATCGGGATCGGCCTGGCCGAGCACTTCGCCCTGCTGCCCGCACCCCGGCTGTCGCCGACCTACATCCTCGGCCTGGCCTATACCCTGGTGCTGCTGGTCCTGACCATCGTCGCCTCGGCCATGGTGCGCGAACAGCAACGCTGGCGCGACAAGGCCGCCGAGGCAACCCGTGCCCTGGGAAAAAGCCTGCATGCCCTGGCCGAGCGCGAGCGCGACCTGCGCCAGGTCATGAACAATGTGCCGGCCGGCATCTGCGCCTTCGACGGCTGGGTCTGCCGTTTCGCCAACAGCCATCTCGCCGCCTACTGCGGCTTCAGCGAGGAGGAAATCGTCGGCAGGCACTTGCGCGAGGTTCTGGGCGAAACCCATTTCGCCCTGGCCAGGCCCCATGTCGAACAGGCCCTGGCCGGCAAGCCGGTGCATTACCGCGGGCCGCACCCGTCGCCGGCCTTTGCCGGCCGATACATGATGTTCGTGCTGGTCCCCACCGCCCGGGAACCGGGGGGCGAGGCGGGCTTCTACGGCATTTTCTTCGACGTCACCCGCCATGAGCGCGCACGGCTCGAAGTCGAGCAGCTCAACCGCGATCTCGACCAGCGCGTGAAGGACAGGACGAATGACCTCGCCACCACCAATCGCGAGCTGGAGTCCTTCGCCTACTCCATCTCCCACGACCTGCGGGCGCCCCTGCGCGGCATCGACGGCTTCAGCCACCTGCTGGCCGAGGAGTATGCCGAGCGCCTTGACGAGACCGGCCGCGGCTACCTCGAGCGCGTGCGCGCCGCCGCCCAGCGCATGGGCCATCTCATCGACGACATCCTCGAGCTCTCGCGCGTCTCCCGCCAGGCCATGCGGCAGGAGCGCGTCGATCTCAGCCGCCTGGCGGCGGAACTCATGGACGAGATCCGCCAGGACGACCTCCTGCGCAAGACCGATGTATCGATCTCACCGGACTGTGCCGCGCAGGGGGATCCGCGCCTGTTGCGCGTACTCATGCAGAACCTGCTGGAGAACGCCTGGAAATACACCGCCCGCCAGGCCAGTGCCCGCATCGCCTTCGGCACGGAAGCGCTCGACACGGGCGAGACGGCCTACTTCGTGCGCGACAACGGCGTCGGCTTCGACATGAAGTATGCCGACCGGCTGTTCTCGCCCTTCCAGCGGCTGCACAGCCCCGAGGCCTATCCCGGCTCGGGCATCGGCCTGGCCACGGTGGCGCGCATCGTCCATCGCCACGGCGGCCGCGTCTGGGCCGAATCGGCCCCGGGGCAGGGCACGACGCTGCGCTTCACGTTGGGAAGCCGGGGCGCTTTCTGATATCTTGGGGCCGGCATGCCATCCCCAAGCGTGAATCCTCAGGGCCCGGAACCGCCCCCAGCCGAAGGCGACGGACTGCGATTTCTGCGGCTTGCGCTGCTGATCATCGCGATCGGGGTGTCCTGCTATGGTCTGCTGCTCTACATCGTCGCACCGGAACAATACTACCGTTCGGTCGGCCCGCTGTTGCTGCTGCCGGTCGCGGTGGTCGCCCTGATCCTGTTGCAGCGGGGCTGCGCCAGGGCCGCCCTGCGCGTGCTGGCTTTCGGCGTCTGGGCCGCCGTCACGATCGCCGCCGTGTTCGCCGGCGGCGTGCACGCGCCGGTGCTGGCCACCTATCCCCTGCTCATCGTCATGGCCGGCTGGCTGCTCGGCCTGCGCACCGGCATCCTCATGGCCGGCCTCTCGCTTGCATCAAGCACCCTGCTCGCCCTGGCGGAATCGGGCGGCATCCTGCTGCGGGTACAAGACGCGCCGGCGGTGCTGGTCTGGCTCGTACAGGCCATTGTCTACGTCACGGCCGCCGTGCTGACCGCTCTCGTCCTGCACCGCTACGACCAGCGTTTCCGGCTGGTACGGCAGCTCGGGGACGCGTTGTCCGGCCGCGTCGCCGACCTGGCCGCCAAGGAGGCCGAGCTGCGGCTGCTGGCCGAGAACATCCCGGCCTTCATCTTCCACGGCGGCGTCGACCTGCGCTGCCGCTTCGCCAACCGCCGCTACGCGGAGTTTTTCGGCTTCACGCCGCAGAACGTCATCGGCAGGCATGTCTCGGAGATTCTCGGCGAAGACGCCATGCCGACCCTCCAGCCCAGGCTGGAAGCCGTCCTGGCCGGCGAGACGGTGCGCTACCGCACCGTGCGCCGCAGCGCCGCGGACGGCGAGGAACACACCCTCGACATCACCTTCGTGCCGGAGCGGGACGAGGCGGGAAACGTGGCCGGCTTCTATGCGCTGAAGCTCGACGTCACCGCCGAGGTGCGCGCCCGGCAGGCCCTGACCGAGCAGCATGCCTTTCAGGAGGCGCTGGTGCGCGCCCAGTCCGAAGCCGGGCTGGCCATGTTCATCATCGAGTCGGGCCGCTTCACCTACGCCAACGAGGCCGCCTGCAGGATGTTCGGCTACAGCCTGGAGGAACTGCGCGCATTGCCGAGCTTCCTCGACCTGACCCATCCCGACGACCGCGAGCGTATTTTGCAAAACCACCAGCGGCGGCTGCGCGGCGAGAAATTCGAGAACAATTACCGCATCGCCGTCCTCACCCGCGCCGGCGAACGACGCGAGGCCGACCTGACCGCCGCGCAAATGCCCGGGGATCCTCCGCGCGTGCTGGTCATCCTGGCGGACGCCACCGAGCGCAAGCGCATCGAGGACGAGCTGCTTCGGTCCGAGCGGAAATTCTCGCGCGTGTTTCAACACAGTCCGATCCCGATTTCAGTTACACGGATGACCGACGGGCGTTTCATCGACGTAAACGAAGCCTGGACACGATTGTTCGGCTGGACCCGTGCACAGGTTGTCGGCCGCAATTCGTTTGATCTGGGCCTCTGGCCGAACCCGGAGGATCGCCAGACCTGGATTGCCACCATGCAGCGCCCGGACCAGCTGGCAAGCTTCGAGACCAAATTGCGGGACAAGGACGGCCGCATCCTTTCGATCCTTTTTTCATCCGAAATGGTCGAGCTGGACGACGAGCCTTGCCTGCTGGCGCTCTCCATCGATCTGACGGAACAGAAAAAGGCCGAAGCGGCGCTGGTGGAAAACGAGAAGCGCCTGCGCGAAGCCCAGCGCAGCGCCCACCTTGGCAACTGGGAGCTCGATCTCGCCAGCAATGCCTTCGCCTTCTCGGCAGAAATCGGGAACATTTACGAGATCCAGGCCGAGCGGGACGCCGTCACTTACGAGGATTTCCTCGGCACCCTGCCGCGGAGCGAGCGGGAGGATTTCAACAGGCAATTCGGCGAGGTTGTGCGCTCCGGCGGAAAGGGGGAGTACAGCTACCGGCCGCGCATGCGCGACGGCCGCATCAAGCACGTCCATGTCCGCTACGAAACGCAGCGAGATGAACTAGGCAAACCGCTGAAGGTGATCGGCACCACCCAGGACGTGACCAATCTGGTCATCGCGGAGGAAAGATTCGCCAAGATATTCCAGGCCAGCCCTCTGCCGGCCACCATCACCCGAGCCGATACGGGGCGGTTCGTCGACGTCAACCCGGCGGCGGTACGGTTCGGCGGCTGGTCGCGACAGGAAATGATCGGCCTGACCTCGGTCGAACTGAACCTGTGGCCGGACCCGCGGCAAAGGCAGCAGGCACTCGACACCCTGCTTCGTGACGGTTCGCTGCGTGATCTTGAAGCCACCTACCGCAAGCGTTCGGGCGAGCTGCGCGACACGCTGGTTTCGGCCGAGGTGGTCGAACTGGAAGGGGCGCGCTGCATCCTCACCCTCATCCACGACGTGACCGATCGCCGCCGCGCCGAGGAGGCCGTGCGCCGCCTCAACGACGAGCTGGAGGCGCGCGTGCAGTCGCGCACGGCCGAGCTGCTGGCGGCCAACAAGGAACTGGAGTCCTTCGCCTATTCCATCTCACACGACCTGAGGGCCCCCCTGCGCGGCATCGACGGCTTCTCCCACCTCCTCGCCGAGGAGTACGCCGAGCGGCTCGACGACACCGGCCGCGGCTACCTCGAGCGCGTGCGCCGCGCCGCCCAGAGGATGGGCGAGCTGATCGACGACATCCTCGAACTCTCCCGCGTCACCCGCCAGGACATGCGCCGCGTCTCGGTCGACCTGTCCCAGGTCGCCGCCGAGGTGATCGAGGAGCGCGCCCGCGTCGAACCTTGAAGGCGCAAGGTGGAGGTCGCCATCGAGGTCCGGCTGCACCGCCCAGGGCGACCCGCAGCTCCTGCGCGTGCTCATGCAGAACCTGCTGGAGAACGCCTGGAAGTACACCCGCCGGACCGAGCCGGCCCGCATCGCCTTCGGCCGCGAAACCCGCGAGGGCGAGACCGTCTTCTTCGTCCGCGACAACGGCGTGGGCTTCGACATGCAGTACGCCGAGCGCCTCTTCGCCCCCTTCCAGCGCCTGCACCGGCCCGAGGAGTTCGAGGGCACCGGCATCGGCCTGGCCACCGTCGCCCGCGTCACCCACCGACACGGCGGCCGCGTCTGGGCCGAGGCGGAAACGGGCAAGGGCGCCGTGTTCCGGTTTACACTGGCGGCATGATGCCTGAATACGGGAAGCCGCCCCTGCCCGAAACCCTTCGCCCCGAACGCGACTTCCGTTACTTGCTGCTGCGCGACGAGAACACCCGTCTGTTCCTGAAGCTGTTCATCGGCCTCGTTCTGGCCAGTGTGGTCCTTTACATCACCGCCGCCGTGCTCAGCGGCGAAAGCCTGTTCAGAAGCACCGGCGCGCTGGTCGCGCTGGTCGCTTCGTCGACCGCGCTCGCCTTCTACCGGCGCGGCCGCGTCGGCGGCGCGGCGCAGATCCTGGTGTGGGGCATCTGGCTGGCGCTGATGCTGCAGATATTCATCAGCAACGGCCTGTCGAGCCGCAGCATGATGGCCCTGCCCATCACCATCATGCTGGCAGGCTGGCTGCTGCCGCCGCGCGGCACCCTGATGCTGTGCCTGGCCAGCCTGCTGGCCGGCGTGATGCTGGCGCTCGGCGAACAGCGCGGCCTGCTGCCCCTGCGCACCTCCCCTTCGCCGCCGCTGCTGGTCTGGCTGGCCTATTCGATTTACATCGTGCTGGCGGCCGCGCTCGCCTACTTCGTCTTTCGCGGCTTTCGCCTGCGCCACGAGGCGATGCGCGATCTGGGTGAAGACCTGGCGGCGCGGGTCGACTCCCTGACCGCGCGCGAGGCCGAACTGCGCCTGGTCATGGAGAGCGTGCCGGTGATGCTCTTCCACGGTGACCGTGCGACCAGCGCTGCCTGTACGCCAACCGCAGCTATGCGGATTTTTATGGCGTCGGCCAGGACAGGCTGAAAGGGCTCAGTGTGCGCGAGATCGTCGGCGCCGAGACCTACGATGCCTTCGACGTCGGCGCAACGCTGGGCCGCGCGCTGGCCGGCGAGCGTTTCACCTACCGCGCCGTGCGGCGCAACGCGACCGGCGAAGTGCGGATGCTCGACATCAGCATGATTCCCGAGCCCGATGGCCAGGGCGGCACGCGCGGCTTCTTCTCCCTCTTCCGGGATATCACCGAAGAGGTGCGCGCCGAAGACGCGCTGCGCAATTCCGAGGAGAAGTTCGCCAGCGTGTTCCGCTCCAGCCCGCTGCCGGTGGCCATCACCCGCCTCGAGGACGGTCGCTACCTCGACGTCAACGATGCCTTCGTGCGCCTTTTCGGCTGGCGCCGCGAGGAAGCCATCGGCCGCACCTCGATCGAGCTGGGCAAGTGGGCCGTGCCCGAGGCACGCGCCGCCTGGGCTGCGCGGCTGCGCCAGGCCGGCCGCGTCAGCAACCTGGAAACCGACTTCCGCACGCGCGACGGCCAGGTGCGCCGGGTGCTCCTCTCGGCCGAGCGCATCGAAATGGCCGGCGAGGCCTGCGCGCTGGTCATGACGGTCGACATCACCCAGCGCCGCGCCGTCGAGCAGGCCCTGCGCGAGAGCGAGGAGCGGCTGCGGCTGGCGACCGAGGGCGGCGGCGTCGGCATCTGGGCCTGGGATGTTCCCAGCGGCCGGCTCGACTGGAACGATGAACTGAAGACGATATTCGGATTGCCCGTCGATACCAAAGAACTGACGCTGGAAGGCTTCATCGCCGCCATCCACCCCGACGACCGCACCCGCGTCGAGCGGGAATTCACTTCGGCGCTCGAACGTGGCGACGAATTCGCGTGCGAGTACCGCATCGTCCGGCCGGCGGGCTCCATCCACTGGATTGTCGCGCGCGGCCGCGGCCAGTACGGCCCGGACGGCAAGCCCCTGCGCATGACCGGCTCGGCCATCGACGTCACCGAACGCCGCGGCGCCGAAGAGAAGTTCGCCAAGGTCTTCCAGGCCAGTCCGGTCGCCATCTCGATCAGCCGCATGCGCGACGGCCGCTACCTCGACGTCAATGACGCCTTCGTCGAGCAGTTCGGCTGGGGGCGCGACGAGTTCATCGGCAACACCTCCGTCGGAATCGGCCTCTGGCCCAGCCTGGCCGACCGCGAGAAATGGGTCGCAGCGCTGCAAAAATCGAATCGCGTCAGGAACATGGAAGCCGTTCTCAACAGCAAGTCAGGCGCCCGCCACCACGTCATCATCTCGGCAGAACGCATCGAGCTCGAAGGCGAGGCGTGCGTCATCGGCCTGGTGCACGACGTCACGGAGCGCCTGCGCGCCGAGAGCGCGCTGCGCGTCAGCGAGGAGCGACTGCGCGAGGCCCAGCGCATCGGCCATGTCGGCAGCTGGGAGCTGGACCCCGTGAGCGGGCGCATGAGCTGGTCGGATGAGCTGTACAGGATTTACGAGCGCGACCGGAACGGTTTCGGCGGCACCTGGCCGGACCTGCTCAAGCTGGTGCACCCGGGCGATCTTCCCGCCATGAAGGAAATCTGGCGCGAGGCGGCCAGGGCCGAGGGCAGCCACGAGCTGCGCCATCGCATCCTGACGCCGGACGGGCGCGTCAAGCACCTTTTCGTCCGCTTCGAGGTGTTCCGCGACGTCGAAGGCAGGCCCGTGCGTGCACTCGGCACGGCGCAGGACATCACCGAACAGGTGCTGGCGCGCGAGGAGATCCAGCGCCTGAACGCCAGCCTGGAGAGCCGCGTGCAGTCGCGCACGGCCGAGCTGCTGGCGGCCAACAGGGAACTGGAGTCCTTCGCCTATTCCATCTCCCACGACCTGCGGGCCCCCCTGCGCGGCATCGACGGCTTCTCCCATCTCCTCGCCGAGGAGTATGCCGAGCGGCTCGACGACACCGGCCGCGGTTACCTCGAGCGCGTGCGCCGCGCCGCCCAGAGGATGGGCGAGCTGATCGACGACATCCTCGAACTCTCCCGCGTCACCCGCCAGGACATGCGCCGCGTCGCGGTCGACCTGTCCCAGGTCGCCGCCGAGGTGATCGAGGAGCGCGCCCGCGCCGAACCCGAGCGCAAGGTGGAGGTCGCCATCGAGTCCGGCTGCACCGCCCAGGGCGACCCGCAGCTCTTGCGCGTGCTCATGCAGAACCTGCTGGAGAACGCCTGGAAGTACACCCGCCGGACCGAGCCGGCCCGCATCGCCTTCGGCCGCGAAACCCGCGAGGGCGAGACCGTCTTCTTCGTCCGCGACAACGGCGTGGGCTTCGACATGCAGTACGCCGAGCGCCTCTTCGCCCCCTTCCAGCGCCTGCACCGGCCCGAGGAGTTCGAGGGCACCGGCATCGGCCTGGCCACCGTCGCCCGCGTCACCCACCGCCACGGCGGCCGCGTCTGGGCCGAGGCGGAAACCGATAAAGGCGCTGTGTTCCGGTTTACCCTCGGCAGCGCAGGCTGATCGTTCCATTGGGCGTGAGTACTCGCTACGGCCTGTTAGGCAATTCACCCTAAAATTGCTGCGTCGCATCATTTTATTGAACCAAATCAATAAATGGCCTGTCAAAACAAACGTAAAATACGGCAACTTTCAAAGTTGCGCCGCAACATCAAAGCCCGCCGACTGCACACGATGCAGGCGGCAGAGCCTTAGGAGAACAGCATGAACGGTCCGATGATCCTGCCCTGGATCGCCCACAAGGCGGGCATTTCCGAAGCGCGTGCAGAAGAACTCTGGCGCGAGGCGATCCGCCATGCAACCGACAAGACCGGCTGGGTCGGCACGTCCGACTACTGGGAGGCGGCCGAGCAGCGCCTGCATCAACTGATCCAGCGCGAAATCGAATCCAACTGCCTGCCCACGCCGGAATTCAGCAACTGGGTGCGACTGCAGGCGCGCATGGCCCGCCTGCCGCTGCTGGCCGCCGAAAGCTGGTCGGTGGCATGGGCGCGCGTGCTCGCCGCCCGGGCGGCATAGCGGTTCGGCCGTCAATCCCGCCTTTCCGCCGGCGGCGGGAAGAGGCAGTCTGTTTTCCCTCGGCCGCGATGCGGGGGTGCGCAAGGCTATAATTCGCACTTTTGCAACGGCCCGCCTTCATGCAGCACAAATACAATCCGGCCGAAATCGAGCCGGCCGCCCAGCGGCACTGGGATGACACCGCCGCCTTCCGTGCCGTCGAGGACGCCTCCAGGCCGAAGTACTACTGCCTGTCGATGTTCCCCTATCCGTCGGGCAAACTGCACATGGGCCATGTGCGCAACTACACCATCGGCGATGTGCTGACACGCTATCACCGCATGCGCGGCTTCAACGTGCTGCAACCGATGGGCTGGGATGCCTTCGGCCTGCCGGCGGAGAACGCCGCCATGGCCAACAATGTCCCGCCGGCGCAGTGGACCTGGGACAACATCGCCTACATGAAGCAGCAGCTCAAGTCGCTGGGCTTCGCCCTCGACTGGGGGCGCGAACTCGCGACCTGCAGACCCGATTACTACAAGTGGAACCAGTGGCTGTTCCTGCGCATGCTGGAGAAGGGCCTCGCCTACCAGAAGACCGGCGTGGTGAACTGGGACCCGGTCGACCAGACCGTACTCGCCAACGAGCAGGTCATCGACGGCCGCGGCTGGCGCACCGGCGCCGAGGTGGAAAAGCGCGAGATCCCGATGTACTACCTCGCCATCACGAAGTATGCCGAGGAGCTGCTCTCATCGCTCGACAGCCTGCCCGGCTGGCCCGAGCGGGTAAAGACCATGCAGGCCAACTGGATCGGCAAGAGCTTCGGCGTGCGGTTTGCGTTCCCGTATGAACTGGACGGGCAGCAGGAAAAACTCTGGGTGTTCACCACCCGCGCCGACACCATCATGGGCGTCACGTTCTGCGCCGTCGCCGCCGAGCACCCCCTCGCCGCGCGCGCGGCGCGGGACAACCCGCAGCTCGCCGCCTTCATCGAGGAATGCAAGCACGGCTCGGTCATGGAAGCCGACATGGCGACGATGGAGAAGAAGGGCATGCCGACCGGCATCTTCGTCAGCCACCCCCTCTCCGGCGAGCAGGTCGAGGTCTGGGTCGGCAACTACGTGCTGATGGGCTACGGCGAGGGCGCGGTGATGGCCGTGCCGGCGCACGACGAGCGTGACTTCCACTTCGCGAAAAAATACCAGCTGCCGATCCGGCAGGTCATCGAGGTGCCGGGCAAGACGTTCTCGCTGGACGCCTGGCAGGAGTGGTACGCCGACAAGGAGAGCGGCCGCTGCGTGAATTCCGGCAAGTACGACGGCCTCGGCCTCCAGGCTGCGGTGGATGCCATCGCCGCCGACCTGAAGGCGAAGGGGCTGGGCGACAAGCAGGTTACCTGGCGCCTGCGCGACTGGGGCATCTCGCGCCAGCGCTACTGGGGCTGCCCGATACCGCTCATCCACTGCGGTAAATGCGGCACCGTGCCGGTGCCGGACGACCAACTGCCGGTGGTGCTGCCGGAGGACTGCGTGCCGGACGGTTCGGGCAACCCGCTCAACAAGCGCGCCGACTTCCTCGAGTGCGCCTGTCCGAAATGCGGCGCGAAGGCGCGGCGCGAGACGGACACCATGGATACCTTCGTCGATTCGTCCTGGTACTACAGCCGCTACGCCAGCAGCGACAACGACAAGGCGATGGTGGACGAGCGGGTGAAGTACTGGCTGCCGGTCGACCAGTACATCGGCGGCATCGAGCACGCCATCCTGCATCTGCTCTATTCGCGCTTCTGGACCAAGGTCATGCGCGACGTGGGCCTCGTCACGTTCGACGAACCGTTCGGCCGCCTGCTGACGCAGGGCATGGTGCTCAACGAGATCTTCTTCCGCAAACCCGCCTCGGGCCGCATCAGCTACTACAACCCGGCCGACGTCGACTGGCGGACCGACGACAAGGGCAACCGCATCGGCGCGGTGCTGAAGGCCGACAGTCAGCCGGTGGAGTCCGGCGGCATCGGCACCATGTCGAAGTCGAAGAACAACGGCGTCGACCCGCAGGCCCTGATCGAACAGTACGGCGCCGACACGGCGCGCTTCTTCATGATGTTCGCCAGTCCGCCGGAGCAGACGCTGGAGTGGTCGGATTCGGGCGTGGAGGGCAGCTACCGCTTCCTCAAGCGGCTGTGGAACTACTGTGCGCGCTTCGACACGCCGGGTCCCGGGATGGACGCGCAATCGGCCAAAGCCGCCCGTTTCGAAATCCACTCCGTCCTCAAGCAGGCCAACTACGACTTCGCCAAGTTCCAGTTCAATACCGTTGCCTCCGCGGCGATGAAAATACTCAATGCGCTGGACAAATTCGCCGGCGGCCGCAACCCGGTGACCGAGGAAGGCCTCTCCATCCTGCTGCGCCTGCTCTCCCCCATCACGCCCCACATCTGCCATCATCTCTGGCGCGAGCTGGGCTTCGGCGACGACATCCTGCATGCGCCCTGGCCGGAACCGCTCGAAGCGGCGCTGGCGCAGGACGAAATCGAGCTGGTGCTGCAGGTCAATGGCAAACTGCGCGGATCGATCCGGGTGATGGCGGACGCGACGAAGGCGCAAATCGAGCAGCTTGCCCTGGCTTCTGAAGTGGCAGGAAAATACATGGAAGGCAGACCGGCGAGGAAAGTGGTCGTCGTGCCGGGCCGGCTGGTCAACATCGTCGTCTAAGGGCTTGCCAAGGAATAAATTATCCATGCGTTACCCCCAGAAAGCCCGCAGGCTAGGCGCGACGAGGATGGCGTGGTTATTCCACGCCGACGAGTCGCAACGCCGCATGCGGACTTTCTGGGGGATAACCCTCCGGGGCAGGGTGAATTCGGACGCATGGCGTTGTTGCAGGCTCCTTATGTGGAATAACCACATCGCGTCGCCTGCGTCTAGCCCTGCGCCCGAATTCACCCTGCCGCTTGGACAATTTATTCCTTAACAAGCCCTATGGAGCAAGAACATGCGTGCCCTGATTACCCTCCTGCTGGCCCTAATGCTCGCCGCCTGCGGCTTCCAGCTGCGCGGCGCGCAACCGCTGCCTTTCTCCAGCCTCTATATCGCCGAGAACTGGGAACTGGGCGCCCAGCTCAGGCGCAACATCCGCGCCCTCGGCAGCACGCAGCTGTCGGCAACGCCCCAGGAGGCCCAGGCCATTCTCACCTCCCTCGGCGAGGCGCGCGAAAAGAGCATCCTCAGCCTGTCCGCCACCGGCCGCGTGCGCGAATTCCAGCTGCGCTACCGTTTTTCCTACCGCGTGCATGACCTGAAGGGGCGCGAGTTCGTCCCGCCCACGGTCATCGTCCTGGTGCGCGACATCAGTTTCGCCGACGAGCAGGTGCTCGCCAAGGAACAGGAAGAGGCCCTCCTCTATCGCGACATGCAGAACGACATGGTGCAGCAGGTGCTGCGCCGCCTGGCCGTCGCGAAAATAGAAGGCTGAGCACTGCGTCCATGCAGCTGCGCGCCGACCAGCTCGCCTCGCATCTCGGCAAGACGCTCGCGCCACTCTACGTCCTGCACGGCGACGAACCCCTGCTGGTGATCGAGGCGGGCGATGCCATCCGCCGCGTCGCCCGGGAAAAGGGTTACACCGAACGCGAGGTGCTGGTCAGCGGCCCCGGCTTCAAGTGGGAAAGCCTGGTGCTCGCCGCCGGCAATATGTCCCTGTTCGGCGGCAACAAGCTGGTCGACCTGCGCATTCCCAACGGCAAGCCCGGGCGCGACGGCGGCGAGGCCCTGCAGCGCCACTGCAAGCGCCTGCCCGACGGCGTGCTGACCCTGGTCACCCTGCCGCAGCTCGACTGGGCGACCCGGAAGACGACCTGGTTCAAGGCCCTCTCTGACGCTGGCGTGGCAATCGAGCTGAACGCACCGGGCCTGGCCGAACTGCCCGACTGGATCGCCCAGCGCCTGGCCCGGCAAAGTCAGTCCGCCGAACGCGCCGCCCTGGAATTCATCGCCGCCCATGTCGAGGGCAACCTGCTCGCCGCCCACCAGGAGATCCAGAAGCTCGGCCTGCTGCACCCGCCGGGCCCGCTGACGCTGGCCCAGGTCGAGGATGCGGTGCTGAACGTGGCGCGCTATGATGTCGACAAGCTGCGCGCCGCCCTGCTAGAAGGCGACGCTGGCCGCTGCGCCCGCCTGCTGGAGGGCCTGCGCGGCGAGGACGTGGCGCCGCCGCTGCTGCTGTGGGCTTTCGCCAGCGAGATCCGCACGCTGGCGGCGCTGCGCGCCGCCCAGGACGAAGGCCGGCCGCTCGCCGCGGCGCTGCGCGCCGAGCGCGTCTTCGACGACCGCCGCGCCGCCGCCCTGCAGCGCGCGCTGCCCCGGTTGCGCGCACCGCAGTTGCGCGCGGCGCTCCTCGCCGCGGCGCGCATCGACCGCATGATCAAGGGGCTGGTGCAGGGCGATGTGTGGGACGAGTTTTTGCAACTCGCTTTGCGAGTTGCAGGGAAACGGTGAGCGGCGAGCGGTAAGCGGTAGAATCCTCGCTTGGCCCACCGCTCACTGCTGACTGCTCACCGCTCACGACTATGAAAGACTACATGCAGACGCTCGGCCGCCAGGCGCGCGAGGCTTCGCGCGACATGGCCCGCGCCTCGACCAACGCCAGGAACCGCGCCCTGCTGGCCATGGCCGCGGCCATCCGCCGCGAAAGCGCTGCGCTGCTCGCCGCCAACCGCGAGGACCTCGACGCGGCGCGTGCCGCCGGACTGGACGAAGCCATGCTCGACCGGCTCGCCCTCTCCGGCAAGTCGGTGGCGACCATGGCGGAGGGGCTGGAACAGATCGCCGCCCTGGCCGATCCCATCGGCGAAATCTCCGACCTCAAGTTCCGTCCCTCCGGCATCCAGGTCGGCCGCATGCGCGTGCCGCTCGGCGTCATCGGCATCATCTACGAAGCGCGTCCCAACGTCACCGTCGATGCCGCCGGCCTGTGCCTGAAGGCCGGCAATGCGGCCATCCTGCGCGGCGGCTCGGAGGCGATCCGCTGCAACCGTGCCCTGGCCGCGCTGGTGCACGAAGGCCTGCGCGCCGCCGGCCTGCCGGAAGCCTCGGTACAGGTGGTGGACACCACCGACCGCGCCGCCGTCGGCGAGCTGGTCACGATGCGGGAATTCGTCGACGTCATCGTGCCGCGCGGCGGCAAGGGACTCATCGAGCGCATCTCGAACGAAGCGCGCATCCCGGTGATCAAGCACCTCGACGGCAATTGCCACGTGTATGTCGATGACGACGCCGACCCCGACAAGGCGATGCGCATCGTCGAGAATGCGAAGACGCAACGGCTCGGCACCTGCAACACCGCCGAATCCCTGCTGGTGGCGCGCGGCGTCGCCGGCACGCTGCTGCCGCAGTTCGCTGCCATGCTGGCCGGCAAGGGCGTGGAACTGCGCTGCTGTCCGGCGTCGCTGGCGCTGCTGCAGGGCGCCGGCATCGATGCCGCCTGGCTGAAGGCGGCCACGGAGCAGGACTGGTACGAGGAGTATCTCGCCGCCATCATCGCCGTGAAGGTGGTCGCCGGCGTCGACGAAGCCATCGCCCACATCAACAAGTATTCCTCGCAGCACACCGACGCCATCGTCACCGAGGACTACACGCGCGCCATGCGCTTCCTGCGCGAGGTGGATTCGGCCTCGGTGATGGTGAATGCCTCGACGCGCTTCGCCGACGGCTTCGAGTACGGCCTCGGCGCCGAGATCGGCATTTCCACCGACAAGATCCACGCCCGCGGCCCGGTCGGCCTGGAAGGCCTGACCAGCCAGAAATGGATCGTGCTGGGCAACGGGGAGGTTCGGCAGTAAACACCTTCAGGCCGACTTGGGCGGCCGCAGTCGGGCTGAAGCCCGCCCTGCAGGAGGCGATTCCCGGAGTAAAAGTCAGTCGCCGCAACACGGCGGCATTTGAACAACAACAAGGAGGAGAAACCATGAAACATCGCAACGCCATCGCATCGCTCGCCGCTGTTCTCGTCTTGTCCGCCTGTGCCACGGTGCCGCCGCAGAGCCAGCAGCTGGCAGCCAACTTCAAGGCCATGCAGCCGACATCAGGGCTGTCCAAGGAAATGAGCATGGAGGAGGCCGTCCGCATCCGCGACGGGCTGGTTTCCGAGCTTTCCGCCAGCCACGGCAAGGTGGTCGGCTACAAGGCCGGCCTCACCAACCCGATGGTGCAGAAGCGCTTCGGCACCAATTCGCCGGTGCGCGGCGTGCTGCTGGAGAAAATGCTGCTCGGCGACGGTGCAGTGGTGCCGGCGAAATTCGGCGCCATTCCCTTCTTCGAAGCCGACCTTGCGGTGGTGGTCAAGGATGAGGGCGTCAACCAGGCCAAGACACCGGCCGAGGTCATGAAGCACCTTTCCAGCATCCGTCCCTTCATCGAGTTGCCCGACCTGGTGACGGCCAAAGAACAGCCACTCAGCGCCGCCGTAATCACATCCTTCAACGTCGGCGCACGCCTCGGCGTACTGGGCAAACCGATCGCGCCCGCGCCGGAGATGGTCGATGCCTTGGGCAAGATGAGTGTCGTCATGCAAGACCAGGACGGCAAGGTGCTGGCCAAGGTACCCGGCGCGGCCATCCTCGGCCATCCGCTGAATGCCGTGATCTGGCTGGCGCAGGACGTGGCCAAGTCCGGCGGCAGGCTGAAGGCGGGCGACATCCTCAGCCTCGGCTCCTTCACGCCGCCAAAGTTCCAGAAGGCGGGTATGACCATTACGGTCACCTACGAAGGCCTGCCGGGCAATCCGTCGGTCTCCGTCCGCTTCAAGTAGAGGAGCCTGCAGCATGAAGAAGATCGTCATGGCGGCCTGCGCCGCCCTCGCCCTGAACTTCGCCCACGCGCTGGAACTGGATGGCTTCCAGTTCGACGACAAGATCAAGCTCGGCAATGCCGAGCTGGTGGTCAACGGCGCCGGCGTCCGCTCCAAGTTCGGCAAGCGCTACGCCATGGCGCTCTACCTGCCGGCCAAGGCCGCCGACGCCAAGGCGGCACTCGCCGCCAAGGGGCCGAAGCGCGTCGACATCCGGCTGATCAAGGACGTCTCCGGCGACACCTTCGCCAACGCCCTCGGCGGCGGCATCGAGGACAACAGCACGGAGGCCGAGCTGGCAGCCCTGAAGGAGCGGCTCAAGAGGTTTTCGGATGATGTCCGGGCACTGGGCGAGATCAAGGCAGGCACAGCCATCGTCTTCGACTGGCTGCCGGAGCAGGGCACCGTCCTGACCGTCGGCGGCAAGGCCGTCGGCCAGGCCGTGTCGGGCGAGGATTTCAACATCGCCCTGCTTAAGGTCTGGCTGGGCGAGGACCCGGCCCAGGACAGCCTGAAGGAGGCCCTGCTGGGCAAGCCGCAATAACCGGCCCCGGCGTCCTATAATCCATCGTTCCGGAACCACAACAAACAGAGGAGACAGAAATGAAGATTCCGTATCGCACCCTGCTGGCGCTCGCCGCCGGCACCCTTCTCGCCCTGCCGGCCCAGGCCCAGCAGTTCATCAATGTCCTCACCGGCGGCACCAGCGGCATCTACTACCCGCTCGGCGTCTCGCTCACCCAGATCTACGGCAAGGCCATCCCCGAGGCCAAGGCCACGGTGCAGTCGACCAAGGCCAGCGCCGAGAACCTCAACCTGCTGCAGGCCGGCCGCGGCGAGATCGCCCTCACGCTGGGCGATGCGCTGTCTCTGGCTTGGCAAGGCAATGCCGAGGCCGGCTTCAAGACGCCGCTGAACAGGCTGCGCGGCGTCTCCGCCACCTACAGCAACTACATCCAGATCGTCGCCTCGGCCGATTCGGGCATCAAGAGCATGGCCGACCTGAAGGGCAAGCGCATCTCGGTCGGTGCGCCGAAGTCCGGCACCGAGTTGAACGCCCGCGCCATCCTCAAGGCTGCCGGCCTCTCCTACGGCGACTTTGCCAAAGTCGAGTACCTGCCCTTCGGCGAGTCGGTGGAGCTCATCAAGAACCGCCAGCTCGACGTCACGCTGCAGTCGGCCGGCCTCGGCGTGGCCTCGATCCGCGACCTGGCCACCTCGGTGAAGATCGTGGTCATCCCGGTCCCGGCCGAGGTCGTGGCCAAGGTCGGCGATGCCGCCTACCAGTCGGCAACGATCCCGGCCGGCACCTACCAGGGCCAGGACGCCGACGTGCCCACCGCCGCCATCGCCAACTTCCTGGTCAGCCACGAGGGCGTGCCGACCGACCTGGTGTGCAAGATGACCAAGGCCATGTACGACAACCTCGACATGATGGTCGCCGCCCACAAGGCCGCCAAGGCCATCAAGCGCGAGAACGCCGAGAAGGGCATGCCGCTGCCGCTGCATCCGGGCGCGGAAAAGTATTACAAGACCGGCGCCTGCTGATCCCTGCCTGAACCGGAGTCGGGCTGAAGCCCGGCCTACAGGAAACGCTTTCATGTAGGTCGGGCTTCAGCCCGACGCGCGTTCTTCGAGGTCGAATGCCTACGCCCCGGACATGACCACCGACAGCACGGTAGCCCCCGGCCTCGCCCGCGCCTTCGGCTGGGACGCCGGCCCGCGCGGGCGCGCGCTGTTCCTCATCGCCGTCCTGTTTTCCTCGTTCCAGGTCGTCAGCGCCGCCTTCAGCCCGCTCTCCAGCATGGTGGTGCGGGCGCTCCATGTCGGCTTCCTGCTGCTGATGACCTTCGCCCTGTTCCCGGGCATCAGCACGAAGCGCCGCCCGCTGCCTGGCCTGGCCTGGCTGCTCGGCGGCGCCGGCTTCGTGCTCGCCTTCTACCACTGGATCTTCGAGGGCGACCTGATCCAGCGCGCCGGCGACCCGACGCAACTCGATCTCGCCGTGGGCCTGATCACGCTCGTTCTGGTCTTCGAAGCGGCGCGCCGCATCATGGGCCCGGCATTGCCGCTGATCTGCGCCGGCTTCCTCGCCTATGCCCTGTTCGGCAATTTCCTGCCGGGCGGCTTCGCCCACCGCGGCTACGCCTTCAGCCAGGTGGTCGACCAGCTCGGCTTCGGCACCGAAGGCATCTACGGCATCCCGACCTACGTCTCGTCGACCTACATCTTCCTCTTCATCCTGTTCGGCGCCTTCCTCGAACAGGCGGGGATGATCCGTCTATTCACCGACTTCGCCATGGGCACGGTCGGCCACACCAAGGGCGGGCCGGCCAAGGTCTCGGTGATCTCCTCCGGCCTGATGGGCACCATCAACGGCTCCGGCGTGGCCAATGTCGTCACCACCGGCCAGTTCACCATTCCGCTCATGAAGCGCTTCGGCTACCGCGCCGAATTCGCCGGCGGGGTCGAGGCCACCTCCAGCATGGGCGGCCAGATCATGCCGCCGGTGATGGGGGCGGTGGCCTTCATCATGGCCGAAACCATCGACGTGCCCTACGTCGAGGTGGTGAAGGCCGCCACCATCCCGGCCCTGCTGTATTTCGCTTCCGCCTTCTGGATGGTGCACCTGGAAGCCGGCCGCATGGGCCTGCACGGCCTGCCCAAGGCCGAATGCCCGGACGCCTGGGCGGCATTGCGGCGCGGCTGGTACCTGATCCTGCCGCTGGCGGCGCTGGTCTGGCTGCTCTTCTCCGGCTACACGCCGCTGTTTTCCGGCACGGTCGGGCTGGGGCTGACGGCCATCCTCATCCTCGGCATTGCCGTGGCGGCGCGGCTGACTTTCACGGGCCTGCGCACGGCCTTCTGGATCGCCCTGGGGCTGGCCTGCGCGGCCTTTTTCAAGCTGGGGGTGGGCGTCTTCTTCGCCATCGTCGGCGCACTGGTGCTCGCCTGCTTCTTCGTCCAGGGCGGGCGCGGCACGCTCCAACTGGCCGTCAACGCGCTGGCCGAAGGCGCCCGCCACGCCCTGCCGGTGGGCGTGGCCTGCGCCCTGGTCGGCGTCATCATCGGCGTCATCACCCTCACCGGGGTGGCCACCACCTTCGCCGGTTTCATCATCAAGCTGGGCGCCGACAGCCTGTTCCTGTCGCTGGCGCTGACCATGCTGGTGTGCCTGCTGCTGGGCATGGGCATCCCGACCATCCCCAACTACATCATCACCAGCTCGCTGGCCGCGCCGGCGCTGCTGGAGCTGGGCGTGCCGCTGATCGTCTCGCACATGTTCGTCTTCTACTTCGGCATCATGGCCGACCTCACGCCGCCGGTGGCGCTGGCGGCCTTCGCCGCCTCGCCCATCGCCCAGGCTTCCGGACTGAAGATCGGCGTGCAGGCCGTCCGCATCGCGGCGGCCGGCTTCGTCGTGCCCTACATGGCGGTCTATGCACCCGCCCTCATGCTCCAGGACGGCACCTGGCTCGACACGGCCTACATCGTGTTCAAGGCCATGCTGGCCATCGGCCTGTGGGGCGCCGCCTCGATCGGCCACCTGCGCACCGGCATGAGCTGGCCGGAGCGCATCCTCGCGGCGACCGCCGCCGGCTTCCTCGTCGTCGCCCTGCCGGTCACCGACGAGATCGGCTTCGGCCTCGCCGCCGCCTTCCTCGGCTGGCACTTCTGGCGCAGCCGCCGTATCGCACGGACTGACTTTTCCCGATGAGCCTGTGCATCGCCGCCGGCGCGCTGGTGGCCACGCTGGCCGTCGACGCCTTCACGCTGGCCTGGACGCATTCCATCGAGAAGGTCCGCTGGGAAGAAGACTGGCGGATCGAGGCCGGACAGCTGCATCTGGTCGAGGCACGCATCCGCGGCAGCGGCGCCGGTATGGAGCCGCCCGAAGGGGCCGTGCTTGAAAAGGGCGTCTGGCGCTACCGCCCCGCCCTTGCTCCGCTCGAGCGCCTGCGCCTGGCACACTCCACGTTCGCCCGGGGTTACGAACTCTGCTTTGACGGCCGCTGCCGGCCGCTTGCGGAGCTGGCCGGCCGCGCGGAGAATGAGCCGGTCGATCTGTTTGCCTGCACAGGAGGAGACCATGACCGCTGAATTCGATGCCGTCCTGAAAGCCCCCTTCGGCGCCCTTGGCGTGCGCACCGAGGGCGATGCCGTCGCGGAAATCCGCTTCCTGCCGCCCGGCACGCCGGCGTTCAAGCCGCAAACCGCCCTCGCCGAGCGGGCCTGCCGGCAACTGGCCGGCTATCTGGCCGATCCGAAGGCCGGTTTCGACCTGCCGCTGAAGACCGCCGGCACGGCCTTCCAGCGCCGCGTCTGGCAGGCGATTGCCGCCATCCCGCCGGGCCGCACGCTCACCTACGGCGAAATCGCCAGGCGCCTGAAAAGCGCGCCGCGGGCGGTGGGCCAGGCCTGCGGCCGCAACCCCTATCCGCTGGCGGTGCCCTGTCACCGCGTCGTCGCGGCGGACGGCGGGCTGGGCGGCTTCGCCAACGCCCGCGGCGGCTACCTGCTCGACACCAAGCGCTGGCTGCTGGCGCATGAACGAAACTGATTCGCGGCTGCTCGACACCTTCGCCGATACCCTCTGGCTGGAAGCCGGCCTGTCGAAGAACACCCTGTCCGGCTACCGCGCCGACCTGGCGCAATTCTCCGTCTGGCTGTCGCCCCGCGGCAAGGCGCTGGCGCAAGTCCAGCCGGTCGACCTCCACGACTATCTGCGCGACTTCAGCCGTCGCGCCAAATCCACCAGCCAGCGCCGCCTGATTGCATCGCTGCGCCGCTTTTACCAGCACCTGCTGGCGATCGGTGCGATCCAGATTGATCCCACGCTGAATATCGAGCCGCCACCGCGCCCCGATCGCTTCCCGAAAACCCTGTCCGAAGCCCAGGTCGAAGCCCTGCTCGCCGCGCCGGACGTCGATACGCCGCTCGGCCTGCGCGACCGCGCCATGCTCGAAGTGCTCTACGCCACCGGCCTGCGCGTCTCAGAGCTGGTTGCGCTGAAGCTGTTCGAGGTCGGCCTCAACGAGGGTGTGGTAAGGGTCTTCGGCAAGGGCGCGAAGGAACGCCTGGTGCCCCTCGGCCAGGTGGCGCTGGAGTGGATCGAGCGCTACCTGAAGGAGACCAGGCCGCAGCTGCTCGCCGGCAGGCAATGCGATGCGGTCTTCGTCACGCGGCGCGGCGCCGGCCTGTCACGGCAGATGTTCTGGCATCTGGTCAAGCGCCATGCCGCGCGCGGCGGCATCGATGCCGCGCGCATCTCGCCGCACACCTTGCGCCACGCCTTCGCCACCCATCTGATCAACCACGGCGCCGACCTGCGCGTGGTGCAACTGCTGCTCGGCCACGCCGACATCTCGACAACGCAGGTCTATACCCATGTCGCGCGCGAACGGCTCAAACAGCTTCACGCCCGGCACCATCCCCGCGGCTGAAATGAGAAGCCCCGCAATCGCGGGGCGGGTGGCATGAAAGAGCCCCGCAAGCGGGGCTCTTGTGTGCGCCGGTTTCGGCGCGGCGCCCTTGGTGGGGCGCAACAGCGGGATCGAGGATCCCGCAAGGGTGCTCCGGCAAAACAAACGCTTCCTGCTTTTCCGGCTCGTTCTCCAGGTTATGGGAACACTTTCTATATAGCCTGCTGGCTGGCGGCCTTCAAGGTGAATTTTGTAGAATGCTGATATGAAACACGAAACGCATGCCCCGGAAACCCCGGCGACCCGTTTCCTGCAGCAGCACCGCATCGCCCACTCCAATCACCTCTACGAATACGAGGAACACGGCGGCACGCGGGTCTCGGCACGCGAACTGAACGTCGACGAGCATGCCGTGGTGAAGACGCTGGTGATGGAGGACGAGGCCGGCAAGCCGTTGATCGTGCTGATGCACGGCGACCGCAAGGTGTCCACGAAAAACCTGGCGCGGCAGATCGGCGCGAAAAGCGTGTCGCCCTGCAAACCGGAAGCGGCACAGCGCCACACCGGCTACCTGGTCGGCGGCACCTCGCCTTTCGGCACGAAGAAGACATTGCCGGTGTATATCGAAAAAACCATCCTCGACCTGCCGCTGATCTACATCAACGGCGGCCGGCGCGGCTTTCTGGTCGGCGTACAGCCGCATGAAATCATGCGCGTGCTGCAGCCGAAGGAAGTGGACTGCGGCATGTTGTAGGTCGGGCTTCAGCCCGACTCGAACGGTTGATCGTACGCCGCTGTCCCACAGGGTTTTCCTGCGGTCATCGGCCTGAAGGCCGACCTAGGCGAGCCTGCCCCGCTCGATCGCCACGCCGACCCGCTTGACGCCGCGCGCCACCCCGGTCTTGGCGATGGCGATCTTCACCCAGGGCGCGCCGAAATCCTCGGTCAGCAGCGCCACGACGAATTCCCCCAATGTCTCCAGCAGGTTGAAGTGGCGCTCGTCCAGTTCCCTGCGGATGCGCGCGATCACCTCGGCGTAGTCGATGGTGTCGGCCAGCGCGTCGTGCTGGGCGGCGGCGTCCGGTACGCCGAACTCCAGGTTGATCTCGATGGTCTGTCGCGCCGCCCGCTCGCGCGGATAGATGCCGACCCAGGCCTCGACGCGCAGCCCCTCGATGAAGATGCGATCCATATCGGTTCTCTATTAGAATGCCCCGAATTCTAGGTCATCCGCCATGCACACGCTCGGTTTCGCCCTGATGGGCTATCTGTTGGGCTCGGTTCCCTTCGCGATGGTGACGAGCAGGCTGTTCGGCCTGGCCGATCCGCGCAGCTACGGCTCGGGCAATCCCGGTGCCACCAACGTGCTGCGCAGCGGCAACAAGCCGGCGGCACTGCTGACCCTCTTCGGCGACGCCGCCAAGGGCTGGCTGGCCGTGTTTCTCGCCCAGCACCTCGGCGCCCAGCCGCAGGACGTGGCCATCGCCGGCTTCGCCGCCTTCTTCGGCCACCTGCATCCGCTCTTCCTCAATTTCAAGGGCGGCAAGGGGGTCGCGACCGCCGCCGGCGTGCTGTTCGGCTTCAGCCTGTGGCTCGGCCTCGGCGTCCTGGCGGTCTGGCTCGGCGTGGTGTGGTTCTTCCGCTATTCCTCGCTCGGCGCCATCGCCGCCGCCATCACGGCGCCGATCATCGCCCTGGCCACCCTCGGTTCCGGCGACCTGCTCACCGCGGTGTTCTGCATCGCGCTGCTGCTGTTCTGGCGCCACAGCGACAACCTGCAGCGCATCCGCGCCGGCACCGAGCCGAAGATCGGCGGGAAGAAGGACTCCGCCGGCCCGGGCGCCTGAGCGCCGCGGCCGCTCAGGCCTCCTGCAGATTCCAGCGCGGCCGGATGGCGAAACTTCCGGCCGCCTTCGCGGCCGCCCCGACAGTCAGTCTCTGCGCCCCGGCGAATGCGATCATGGCGCCGTTGTCCGTGCACAGATCCAGTTCGGGATAGAACACCTGCGCGCCCATCGCCCGCGTGCCGACATCCAGCGCCGCACGCAGCGCCTGGTTGGCGCCCACGCCGCCGGCGACGACCAGCTGCATGAGGCCGGTCGCCTTCAGCGCGGACAGCGCCTTGGCCGACAATACTTCGACGATGGCCGCCTGGAATTCCGCGCACAGGTCGGCCTGGTTGCCTGCGTCCGGCGTCAGCCTGCGCACCTGCGTCAGGACTGCCGTCTTCAGGCCGGAAAAACTGAAATTCAGGTCGCCGCTGTGCAGCATAGGTCGTGGCAGGGCGAAGCGTCCCGGCCGCCCCGTTTCCGCCAGACGGGCAAGTTGCGGCCCGCCCGGATAGCCGAGGCCGAGCAGCTTGGCGGTCTTGTCGAAGGCTTCGCCGGCGGCGTCGTCCAGCGTCTCGCCCAGCAATTCATAGCGGCCGACGCCGGCGACCCGCATCAGCTGGGTGTGCCCGCCCGAGACCAGCAGGGCAATAAATGGAAAGCGTGGCGGATCGGCCGAGAGCAGGGGCGACAGGAGATGCCCTTCGAGGTGGTGCACCGGCAGGGCCGGCACCTTCAGGGCCAGCGCCAGCGACTCGGCAAAGCCCGCCCCCACCAGCAGGGCCCCGGCCAGGCCCGGCCCGGCGGTATAGGCGATCGCGTCGATGTCTTTCACCCCGGCCCCGGCCTCGGCCAGCACCTTGCGCAGGAGGGGCACGATGCGGCGGATGTGGTCGCGCGAGGCCAGTTCGGGGACGACGCCGCCGTAGGCCTCGTGCAGGTCCACCTGGGAATGCACGACGTGTGCCAGCAGGCCGCGACCGGAATCGTAGAGGGCCAGGCCGGTTTCGTCGCAGGAGGATTCGATGCCGAGGACGAGCATGGCTCCATTCTAAGGGGTGTTGGACATTCGCGGAAATGCGGCTATAATGCGCGGCTTTCCCAGTTAGCAGGGTTTATTCGCATGCCTGGCATCCGCGTCAAGGAAAACGAGCCGTTCGAAGTGGCCATCCGCCGCTTCAAGCGCGCCATCGAGAAAACCGGTCTTCTGACCGAGCTGCGTTCGCGCGAGTTCTACGAGAAGCCCACGGCCGAGCGCAAGCGCAAGCTCTCCGCTGCGGTGAAGCGCCATCACAAGCGCATCCGCAGCCAGATGCTGCCGCCGAAGATGTATTGAGCGCAGTCCGCCCGGACTGCCTGAAGCAACAGCCACGGCCAGCACGGAAATCTTCCGTGTGATCCGTGGCTTTCGCATTTGGAGCGTGCCATGAATTTGAAGGGTCGCATCGGCGAGGACATGAAGACGGCCATGAAGGCTCGCGAAACCGCGCGGCTGAATGCCATCCGCCTGCTGCTGGCCGCCATCAAACAAAAAGAGGTGGACGAACGCATCGAACTCGACGATGCGAGCGTGCTGGCCGTCATCGACAAGATGCTCAAACAGCGTCGCGACTCGATTGCCCAGTACGAAAAGGCCGGCCGGCAGGATCTGGCCGACGCGGAGAAATTCGAGGTCGAGGTGCTTTCCGGCTACATGCCCCTGGCCCTCACCGCGGAGGAAATCCAGGTCGCCGTGGCCAAGGCGGTCGCCGCCAGCGGCGCGACGGGCCCTCAGGACATGGGCAAGGTCATGGCGGCTCTGAAGCCGCAGCTCGCCGGCCGCGCCGACATGGGCCGGGTCTCCGGCCTGGTCAAGGCCGCCCTGAACAAATAAGCGCCGGCAAAACCGGCAGTCTTTCCTATAATGGGCTGAAGGCCGGGGCGCCACCGGTTTGGGCGGCCTCCCGGGAAATCGAGCGTGATCCCAGAATCCTTCATCCAGGAACTTCTCGCGCGAAGCGACATCGTCGACGTCATCGAGCGCTACCTGCCGCTGAAGAAGGCGGGGGCGAATTACGTCGCCTGCTGTCCATTCCACAGCGAAAAAACCCCCTCGTTCTCGGTCAGCCCGAGCAAGCAGTTCTACCACTGCTTCGGCTGCGGCGCGCACGGCAGCGCCATCGGCTTCATCATGGAGTATTCCGGCCAGGGCTTCGTCGAGGCCGTCGAGACCCTGGCCGGGCAGCTTGGCATGCAGGTGCCGCTGCAGAGGCCGGAGGACAGAAGGCAACGGACGGAAACGGCGCCGCTGACGGAGGTCATGGCGCAGGCGGCCAGGTATTACAAGGAGCAGCTCAAGGGCAGCACCAAGGCCGTCGACTATCTCAAGGGACGCGGCCTCAGCGGCGAAATCGCCGCCCGCTTCGGCCTCGGCTATGCCCCGGACGGCTGGCAGAACCTGGCGACCGTCTTTCCCGACTACCGGGACAGGGCACTGGCCGAGTGCGGCCTGGTCATCGAGGGCGATGCCGGCAAGCGCTACGACCGCTTCCGTGACCGGATCATGTTCCCCATTCTCGACACCCGCGGCAATGTCATCGGCTTCGGCGGCCGGGTGATCGGCCAGGGCGAACCCAAGTATCTCAACTCGCCCGAGACCCCGCTTTTCGAAAAGGGCCGCGAACTCTACGGCCTGATGCAGGCGCGCACGGCCATTCGCGACGAGGGCTGCGTCATCGTCGTCGAGGGCTACATGGACGTCGTGGCACTGGCCCAGCACGGCATCGGCAATGCCGTGGCAACGCTGGGCACCGCCACCACGCCTGTCCATGTGCACAAGCTGCTGCGCCAGGCCGACCGCGTCATATTCTGCTTCGACGGCGACAACGCCGGCCGCAAGGCGGCGGCACGCGCCCTGGAAGCCAGCCTGGAACAGGTCGCCGACGACAAGACCATCGCCTTCCTCTTTTTGCCGTCGGAGGACGATCCGGACAGCTACGTGCGCGCCCACGGCGCGGAGGCGTTCCGCAAGCTGGCGCGACAGGCGATGCCGCTGACCGACTTCCTCCTGCAGGAATTGAAGACAGGCAAGGATCTGACCGCCGCCGAAGGCCGCTCGCAACTGGTGCACGCCGCCAAGCCGCTGCTCGGCCGGCTGCAGGCGCCGTTGCTGAGACTGCAGCTCGTCAAGTTGCTGGCGCAGGCCAGCGGCTTCTCGCAGGCCGAGATCGAGTCGCTCTGCGGCCTGCCGGCGGTGGTGCGCAAGGCGGTTCCGGCGCGCACGCCGCGCGGCGCGCCCTCGCCGATTGCCCGCAAGCTCCTGCGCCTGGTCGTGCAGCAGCCCAGCCTGGCCGCGCGCCTGTCGCCCGGCCTGATCCCGGCAGGACATGCCGAAACCGAATCGCTGAATGCCTTGATCACGGCCGTGGCCGATGGCGGCCTGGCCGGCGAAGGCTACGGCATGGTGCTGGAACATTTTCGCGGAACGCCGCACGAAGGACTGATCTCCGAGATCCTCGGGGAACTTGTCGAGCAGGAATTCGACGAAGAATCGGTGGAAGCGGTTTTCGCCGACACCGTCGAGCGCCTGCGCGAAGCTGGCATCCGCAGCGAGATCGATACGCTCAACGCCAAGAACAAGCAGGTCGGCCTGGCGCCCGAAGAAGTGCGCCGCCTGCAGCAATTACTGGCGCAGAAACAAATAGTTAAACCGGCGACTTCAGCCTGAGTTTTTGATATAATTTTCGGTTTTCCCGCATACTAGCGCTTACTGAGGAATGACATGGCCAAGGAAAAAGCCAAAGCGGTCGCAAAATCCGCCGGCAACAAGAGCAGGGCGGGAAACAGGGTGACCGCCAAACAGCCGGCCAGGTCGGCCAAGGCCGCCAAGGCGGTAAAGGCGTCCAAAGCGGCTCCGACCAAGGCCAAGACCAAGGTTCAGGCCAAGCCCGCTCCCGCCAAGGCCAAGGCTCAGGCCAGACCTGCTCCCGTCAAGCCCGCGGCAAAAGCGCCCAAAGCAGCCGCTGCGCCGCCGGCACCTGTACCGGCGCCCGCTGCTGCCCCTGAAACCACGCCCAGGCGCAAGCCGGGCCGGAAGGGCCGTATCACGATCGCGCCTTCCCCCTCGGTCGCGCCACTCGATCTTGAAACACGCCGTACCCGCCTGAAAACCCTCATCGCGCTCGGCAAGGAACGCGGCTTCCTGACGTACGCCGAGGTGAACGACCACCTGCCGGACGACATGGTGGACGCCGAACAGATCGAGTCCATCATCAGCACCTTCAGCGACATGGGCATCCAGGTCTACGACGAAGCCCCCGCCGCCGAAGACCTGCTCATGGCGGAAGGCACGGCGCAGGCCGTCGCCGACGAGGATATCGAGGAAGAGGCCGAGCAGGCATTGTCCACCGTTGAATCCGAGTTCGGCCGCACCACCGATCCGGTGCGCATGTACATGCGCGAGATGGGCTCGGTCGAGTTGCTGACGCGCGAGGGCGAGATCGAAATCGCCAAGCGCATCGAGGACGGCCTCAAGCACATGGTGCAGGCCATTTCGGCCTGCCCGTCGACCATCGCCGAAATGCTCGACCTGGCCGCCAAGGTGGCGCGCGACGAGATGCGCATCGACGAGCTGGTGGACGGCCTGATCGACCCTGACAACGCCGAGGGCATCGAAGCGCTGGCTGAAAACGAGGAACTGGCCGTCGAGGAAGACGAGGCCGACGAGGAGGAAGAAGGCGGCGCCGTATCCGCCTCGCTGCTGCAGCTCAAGTCGGATGCCCTGGAACGCTTCACCGCCATCCACGGCATCTTCGTCAAGATGCAGAACGTGCTGGTCAAGAAAGGTCCGCGCGAGAAGGCCTATCTCAAGGCCCAGCAGCAGATCTCCACCGAGCTGATGAACATCCGCTTCACGGCGCGCATCATCGAACGCCTGTGCGATTCGGTGCGCCACATGGTCGAAGACGTGCGCAACCACGAGCGCAAGATCCTCGAACTCTGCGTCAAGAAGGGCAACATGCCGCGCCCGCATTTCATCAAGGTCTTCCCGGGCAACGAGACCAACCTCGAATGGCTCAAGCACGAAGTCACCGGCGGCAAGCCCTACGCCCCGACCCTGATGCGCGCGGCACCGGCGATCATCGAGGAGCAGCAGAAACTCATCGACCTGCAGAACCACATCGGCATCCCGCTGAAGGACCTCAAGGACATCAACAAGCAGATGTCCACGGGCGAGGCCAAGGCGCGGCGCGCCAAGCGCGAGATGACCGAGGCCAACCTGCGCCTGGTGATCTCCATCGCCAAGAAATACACCAACCGCGGCCTGCAGTTCCTCGACCTGATCCAGGAGGGCAACATCGGCCTGATGAAGGCGGTGGACAAGTTCGAATACCGGCGCGGCTACAAGTTTTCCACCTACGCGACCTGGTGGATCCGCCAGGCCATCACCCGCTCGATCGCCGACCAGGCGCGCACCATCCGCATTCCGGTGCACATGATCGAGACCATCAACAAGATGAACCGCATCTCGCGCCAGATCCTGCAGGAGACCGGCCAGGAGCCGGATCCCGCCACACTGGCGATCAAGATGGAAATGCCCGAGGAGAAGATTCGCAAGATCCTCAAGATCTCCAAGGAGCCGATCTCCATGGAGACGCCGATCGGCGACGACGACGACTCGCATCTGGGCGACTTCATCGAGGATGCCGCCACCCTGGCGCCCGCAGAAGCCGCCGTGTTTGCCAGCCTGCGCGACGTTACCAAGGAAATACTCGATTCGCTGACGCCGCGCGAGGCCAAGGTCCTGCGCATGCGCTTCGGCATCGAGATGAACACCGACCACACGCTGGAAGAGGTCGGCAAGCAGTTCGACGTAACGCGCGAGCGCATCCGCCAGATCGAGGCCAAGGCGCTGCGCAAGCTGCGCCATCCCTCGCGCTCGGAAAAACTGCGCAGCTTCCTCGACACGGAAACCTGAACCAGAAGCGGCAGCCCACGGGCTGCCGCTCCGGTATCCTTCGCCAGACGGGCCCTTAGCTCAGCGGTTAGAGCAGGGGACTCATAATCCCTTGGTCGTTGGTTCGAATCCAACAGGGCCCACCAAACACATCAACTACTTAACTGCTTCCGGCACCGGCGTCCTTGTGGGTCGCGTGACCGGATCGTGACTGACCTTCCAGGCGTTGCACCGCAGCGCGCACGTTTTCGGGCGCGAGATGCGCATAGCGCTCGGTCATGACGACCGAAGCGTGTCCGAGCAGGTCCCGCACTTCCGACAGCGGCACGCCGGCGGAAACCAGCCAGGCCGCGCACGTGTGGCGCAGGTCGTGGATGCGGAAATCCGCGATCCCCGCCTTCGCGCACGCGACGGCGAAGCTGCGCTTCACCTCGGCGATCGGCTTGCCGTCCTTGCCGCAGAACACCCAGGGCGAATCCGCGCAGTGCTCGGCGCGGAAGCGTGCGCGGCGGATGAGCGCCGCCCTTGCCTCCGCGTTGAGCGGCACGCTCCTGCGCCGCTTCGTCTTGGTGTGCTCCGCTTCGAGGAAGACCAGCCCCTCCCTCAGATCCACGCGCCGCCACTCCAGCCGCAGCAACTCGCCGCGCCGCATGCCGGTGTTCAGCGCCAGCCGCAGGAAGTCCGCCAGATGCGGCGCCCGGGTGCTGGCATCCGCTGCGGAAAGCAGTGCGACCGCTTCCGCTCGCGTCAGCCACCGAACCCGGCCTTCCGGCTCCTTCAGCTTGCGGCCGATCACCGGGTTGGGCAACTGCCATTCCCACTCGCGGTTGGCGAAGTTGATCGCCGCCGAGAGCAGGCACAGCTCGCGGTTCACGGTGCTGTTGCTCACGCCCTGCTTTTTCCGCTGATCGATAAAGCCGCGCACGTCCGTCGGCGCCAGCGAGCGCATTTCGCGCCCCGCGAAAAACTTCCGCAGGGTGCGCGTGCGCTCGCGGTCCTTCGGCGCGCTGCGCTTCTCGCTTGCCGTGGCGTTCAGATAGGCGAGCATCAACTCCTCGAACGTCCTGCCGGGCGCCTCGTCCCAGTTCTGGCGACGGTAGGCCTCCAGCTTCCACTTCGCTTCTAAAGCTTCTGCTTCCTTCCGGTCTGTGGTTCCAGTAGGGCGTCTAGTTCTCTGCCCACGTGAGTCGATGACGCTGACCCACCAGACCGGACTGTCCTTGCGCTTGTATGGCATCGGGAATTTCCTCCATTTCCCGCGCCACGCCCCGCGCGGTGTGAATTATGCGCGTGCGACATGCCGCGCGCCACCCAGGCGCGCACGGCTTCGGCGGGCACCGTCACGCGGCGGCCGACGCGCACCATGGGAATTTCGCCGCGCTCGATGAGGCGGCGCACTGTTCGCACCGAGAGCCCGCCGAGCTGGCGGGCGGCCTCGGGCAGCGGCCAGAGCAGGCATGCCGTCATGCGTGCGCGCCAGCGGGCGCGAGGCAATACGCCGCCCGCGGCGCCGGTTCCGGCTCACCCACCAGGATGCGGAAGGTGACGCCCGGCAGGCCAGCCTCGGCGCCGTCGAAGCGGATCGGGTTGGCCTCCAGCAGCAGCGCGATGTTGCGCCGTGAGAGGCCGATCGTGACCAGGTTGCCCTCGCGCAGGATCAGCATGCGGCCTCCGCGAAAGTCAGTCCCTGCGGCACGGCGGCGGCCGGCTTCTCCGCAAAAGTCAGTCTGCGGAACACGGCGCGCACGCGCTCGACGTCGCCTTTGCAGTATTCCGCCACCTCGGCGATGCGCCCGTCGGCAACGAAATCCCACACCATGCTGCCGTCGATCTCGGCGCCGATCTCGCTGCCCTTCCCCGGCAGGCCGAGCGCCCGGCAGAGCTTGTCCAGGCCGACGCGGTTGCCGTAGCCGGCCCAGGCGGTCATGGTGTCGAAGATGCAGTCCTCCCACGGGCGGGCGCCGAACGGAATCACGGCCGGCGGCTCGATGCCGTGCAGCACGGCGCGCTGGAAGAGGAAGCGCAGGTCGAAGCCGGCGATGTTGTGGCCGACGAAAACCGGTCTTGTCATGCGCGCCCCGTCGTGCGCGGCGCGGATCGCAGCGAACAGCCCGCGCAGGATGCGCGGCTCGGCGCGCGCCCAGTCCTCCTCGTAGAACACCGCCGGCGGCGCGTCGCCCACCGCCAGCGCAGCGCAGGCGACCTGCCCGAGGGCGCCGTCCAGCGCTGTCTTGCGCCAGGCCTCCTCGACCAGCGCCGGCTTCTGCTCGCGCTCCCACTCGGCGATGGTCTCGGCCTTCTTGTAGTTGCCCGGCGGCGCGAGGGCGGCGGCGATCTCCTCGCGCACGCCCGCGCCCTGCGCCGGGATGGTCTCGATGTCCAGAAAGATGTGCATGTCAGTTCCTCTCGGTAAAAGTCAGTCTGCGCAGGACGGCGATGTCAGAACGGGATGTCGTCGTCCATGTCGGCGAAGGCCGGCTTCGCCTTCGGCGGCGGCGCCGCGGGCGCCGGCGCGGGCTTGTCCTTCTCCTCGCGCGGGAACACCTTCAGCCAGCCGTCCCAGGCGCCGGCCGGCACGGCGTCAAGGCGGATCGCGATGCGGCCGTCCTCCGCCACCACCAGCACGCCGACCCGGTTCCAGGCCGTCTTCGTCTCGCCGCCCTTCTCGTACTCCCGGCCATGGCACACGTCGTAGAGCTTCTTCGTCATTGCGGTTCCTCCAGTGGTTGATCCATCTCACGCGCCACCTGAGGCGGCGCTCTTCGTTTCGCGCGGCCAGTTCGGCCGCGCGGTGCAGGTCGCTACTGCTCACGCCAGCGCGATCTGCTCCCCGCAGGCGCACACCGGCAGGCCGTAACCCGCCCACTTCGCGGCGACGCGCATGGTGAAGCCGCAGGCCGGACAGACGGCCTTGTGCATCCGGGTGTTCTGCTTTCGCCCGAAGGCGGAGCGGTCGAGCGCGCCGTGCGGATAGGGGCCGAGCTTCTCCGCCAGCGTGTTTAAACGCGCTACAAGCTGCGGCCCGGCATGGGTGGCGGTCATCCTGCCTTCCAGGCCGAGCGCCTTCGCCAGCCGGCGGAAGGGCCCCTTGTGGCCGTGCGCGACGCCGACGGCGGCGTGCACCAGCTCATGCACCAGCACGTCGAGCACGCGCGCCGGCTCGGCCAGGCACGGCGATATGAAAATCTCCGACGCCCCCGCCGCCGAGGCCTTCGGGTCCCAGCACTCGCCGATGCGGCGGCGGCTTGCCGACAATCCCTTGCGGCTGGGCCAGCCGCAGGAGGCGCGCACCGCCTCGGGCAGCGGCGCGCGCTCGGCCGCGAACCACGGCCGCATGGCCTCCACCGCGGCGGCCAGCCATTCCTCGCGCGTCATGCCGGCTGCTCCTGCGCCCATTGCTCGAGCTTGCCGTCGAGAATCGCGTAATCGCTTGTCGTCAGGTCGGCGAAGTGCGCGACACGCCCGTGGGTGGCGCGGCGCAGCCAGTCCTTCACCCGCTCGCGGTCGAAGCCGAGCCCGTCGATGCGGGCCTCCAGCCTTCTTCGCTGCGCCTCTGTGATCGCCGCCGGCGCATCCGCCTGCGCTGCGCCTTCATCGCCAGCCGCCACGCCAGCGGAATCCTGCTTGCCTTGGTCATTGCCGAACCCTCCTTTCATGTCCTCGATGTCCTGCGTGAAAACCTCGCTCAGCCCCGCCATGCGCAGCGCCGAATCGATGTGGGCCGACTTCTCGGCCATCTTCAAAGCCTTGTTCAGATCGCCGTAGTCCTGCGAGAGCGTGCGCGCGCCGACGCCGTCGGCCACCACGCGCCCGCCGGCGTCGCGTATCTCGCAGCGGAGAATGACGTGCTTGATGTCCACGCCGTGCAGCGCGGCCTGCTCGTAGTCGTGCAGGGTCGGGTAATGGACGGTGACGCCGAGCATTCCGCAAATCTTCTCGGCGCCCGGCTTGAAGAGGCTGGGCTTGCTCCAGTGGCGCGCATCGGGGCACTCGCTCCCCAAGCCCTTCGCCGCGTACTGGCATTTGCTCTTCCCCGCGGTGTGGATGCGCCCGAAATCCACGCCCTCCACCAGGGCGGCGCGCACCCACTCCATGAGCGCGGCGCGGTTGGCGCGGCGGCGGTCGAGGCCGGCGCGGAAAACTTC
>JAWKYW010000021.1:0-36996 GCA_041396245.1 Rhodocyclaceae bacterium
GACGTGGCCTATTTCGAGGTCTTCGACAAGCCGAAGATCATCTTCCCGGACATCGCCAAGGCGCCCCGCTTTGCGCTGGACAACGACGGCCACTACCTCGCCAACACGGCCTACTGTATCGGTAGCGACGACCTGTATCTGCTCGGCGTGCTCAACAGCCGCCTGTTCTGGTTCGCCATCGGCCACATCAGCATCCCCTTCGGCGTGCGCGCCGGCGAATACCGCTACCGCCTGATCTACCAGTACATGGAGAAGGTGCCGATCCGCGTCATCGACCGCAAGGACAAGCAGGACCGCGCCTGCCACGAAAAAATAGTCGCCCTGGTCGAGCAGACGCTCAAGCTCCACCGCGACCTTGCCGCCGCCAAGACCGCCCACGACAAGACCCTCGCCGAACGCCAGATCGCCGCCACCGACAAGCAGATCGACCGGCTGGTGTATGAGCTGTACGGCCTGACGGAGGAGGAGATCGCGGTGGTGGAAGGGAGTGGGGCGGCCGCATGAGTCACGGACTCCCCTTCGCCGACAAGGCGCGCATCGACGAATCGAAAATTACGGACTACCTGCTCAATCTCGCCAAGAGCCGGGGCAAGGCGGGGTTCTTCCTGCGCTTCGGCTTTTCCATCGAGGATTGGCGGGCGATGATCCGGGCGCTGGCCGACCACGGCAGAAATGGGGCGGTTGCTGCGATTGTTGAATCGGAACATGGCACGCGCTACAGTGTCGACGGGCCGCTCGATACACCCTCCGGACGGCGGCCGGTTGTCCGGACCGTCTGGATCGTAGAGCATGGCGCGGAATATCCAAGACTGATCACGGCGCATCCGCTTTGAGAGGAACCGTATGATTCAAGAACACGATCAAGTCGTCCTGACCGAAAACCTGCCCGATCTGGCGCTCGAGGCCGGTGACGTGGGCACGGTCGTGCATGTCTATGGCGGGGGCGAGGCCTACGAGGTCGAATTCCTTACGCTTGAGGGCGAAACGGCCGGCATTGCCACTTTGGCGGCAGACAAGGTGCGTCCTGTACGCAAGGGTGAAATCGCTCACGTGCGCGGGTTGCTTGCGGCTTGAGCGTGAACCCCCGTTACGCGATGCGCCTTTTCTGGAGCGAGGAGGACGACGCATTCATCGCCGAGGTGCCGGAACTGCCGGGCTGCATGGCGGACGGTCGTACCTATTCGGAAGCGGTCGCGAATGCCGAAACCGTGATCGATCAGTGGATCGAAACGGTGCGAGAGCTGGGACGCCAGATTCCCGAGCCGCGCGGCAGGCTGATGTTCGCTTGAGTTTCAACCCGGCCGTGAAAATCCGCGCCAACGGCATCGACCTCCATTGCGAAGTCTCCGGCAGCGGCCCCTGGCTGACGCTGTCGCATTCGCTCTGCTGCGATGTGTCGATGTGGCAGCCGCAGCTTGCGGCGCTGGAAAGGCATTTCTCCGTGCTGCGCTACGACACGCGCGGGCACGGGCAGAGCGATGCGCCGGCCGGCGCCTACACCTTCGAGCAGCTGACCGACGACGTGCTCGGCCTGCTCGATGCGCTGCAGATCGGGCGCACGCATTTCGTCGGCCTGTCGATGGGCGGCATGATCGGCCAGCATCTTGCCCTGAAGGCGCCGGATCGGATCGATCGCCTGGTGCTGGCCGACACCACCAGCCGCATGCCGGCGGAGGCGCAGCCGCTGTGGGCCGAGCGCATCCGCATCGCGCAGGAGCAGGGCATGGCGGCGCACGTCGAGCCGACCCTGGCGCGCTGGTTTACCGCACCCTGGCGCGCGACGCATCCGGAGGTGGTGGAGCGCATCGGCGACCTCATCCGCGACACGCCGGTGGCCGGCTATGTCGGTTGTGCCGAGGCGATCGCGCGCATCGACTTGACGGACCGATTACCTGCGGTGAAAGCGCCGACGCTGGTGATCGTCGGCCGCGACGACCCCGGCACGCCGCCGGCCATGTCCGAGGCCATCGCCGCGGCCATCCCCGGCGCGCGGCTCGAAATCATTCCGGACGCTTCGCATCTTTCCAACATCGAGCAGGCGGAAATCTTCAACCGGCTGCTGCTGGATTTTCTTTTGTAGGTCGGCCTTCAGGCCGACTTGGGTCGTCATTGTCGGGCTGAAGCCCGACCTACAGGAGACAGTGCAATGGATCTCGGCATTTCCGGCAAGCAGGCACTGGTCTGCGCCGCCAGCAAGGGTCTCGGCCGCGGCTGCGCGCTGGCGTTGGCGAAGGAGGGCGTGCACGTGACCATCGTCGCGCGCGGGCGCGAGGCGCTGGAAGCGACCGCCGCCGAGCTGGAGAAAGTCAGTCCCCGCGGCACGGCGATAACGTGGGTCGCCGCCGACATCACCACGCCGGAGGGCCGCGCCGCCGCGCTGGCCGCCTGCCCGCAGCCGGACATCCTGGTGAACAACGCCGGCGGGCCGCCGCCGGGCGACTTCCGCAATTGGACGCGCGAGGACTGGATCGCCGCGCTCGACGCCAACATGCTGACGCCCATCGAGCTGATCAAGGCGACGGTGGACGGCATGATCGCGCGCCGCTTCGGCCGCATCGTGAACATCACTTCCGGCGCGGTGAAGGCGCCGATCGACGTGCTCGGCCTCTCCAACGGCGCCCGCAGCGGCCTCACCGGCTTCGTCGCCGGGCTGGCGAGAAAGACCGTGCAGCACAACGTCACCATCAACAACCTGCTGCCCGGCTTCTTCGACACCGACCGCATCCGCACGGTGGTCGGCGGGCAGGCCAAATCGCGCGGCATCGCCTACGAGGAAGCATTGGCCGAGCGCATCGCCACCATCCCCGCCGGCCGCATCGGCGACCCCGAGGAGTTCGGCGCCGCCTGTGCGTATCTGTGCAGCGCGCAGGCCGGCTTCGTCACAGGGCAGAACCTGCTGCTCGACGGCGGCGCCTACCCCGGCACCTTCTAGCCGGCCCGTGCCCGTTCCGACCTGTCTTCCTGGCGACTGACGCCGTCGCGCCGTTTCGCGATACTCTCCCTTGCGGCTTCCCACAATGGAAGCGCGGCCCCTGGCGGCCTAGAATGCATCGACCGTCCACAAGACGGAGGAGAAGACAATGGAAAAGGATTTCGACGAGGCGGCGCTCGAGTACCACCGCCTGCCCACCCCCGGCAAGATTTCCGTGGTGCCCACCAAGGGCCTCACCAACCAGCGCGACCTTGCGCTTGCCTACTCGCCCGGCGTGGCGGCGGCCTGCAATGCCATCGTCGCCGATCCCGGCGAGGTCGCCACCCTGACTTCGCGCAGCAACCTGGTCGGCGTGGTCACCAACGGCACGGCGGTGCTCGGCCTCGGCAACATCGGCCCGCTCGCCGCGAAACCGGTGATGGAGGGCAAGGCCTGCCTGTTCAAGAAGTTCTCCGGCATCGACGTCTTCGACATCGAGCTGGCCGAGCGCGACCCGGACAAGCTGGTCGACATGATCGCCGCGCTGGAACCCACCTTCGGCGGCATCAACCTAGAGGACATCAAGGCACCGGAGTGCTTTTACATCGAGCGCAAGCTGCGCGAGCGCATGCGCATCCCCGTCTTCCACGACGACCAGCACGGCACCGCCATCGTCGTCGGCGCGGCGGTGCTGAACGGCCTGAATCTCCTCGGCAAGCAGCTCGACGAGGTGAAGCTCGTCACCAGCGGCGCCGGCGCCGCGGCGCTTGCCTGTCTCGACATGATCGTCATGCTCGGCGTGAAGGTCGAGAACATCTGGGTCACGGACATCCACGGCGTGGTGTACGAGGGGCGTCCGGAGGAGATGGACGAGATCAAGGCGCGCTACGCCAAGAAAACCAGGGCGCGCAAGCTGGCCGAGGTGATCGAGGGCGCGGATGTTTTCCTCGGCCTCTCCGCCGGCGGCGTGCTCAAGCCCGAGATGGTGGCGAAGATGGCGAAAAATCCGCTGATCCTGGCGCTGGCCAACCCGACGCCGGAGATCCTGCCGGAGGATGTGCGAGCGGTGCGCGACGACGCCATCATCGCCACCGGCCGCTCGGACTACCCGAACCAGGTCAACAACGTCCTCTGCTTCCCCTTCATCTTCCGCGGCGCGCTGGATGCCGGCGCCACCACCATCACCGAAGAGATGAAGCTCGCCGCCGTGCGCGCCATCGCCGAGCTGGCGCAGGCGGAAGCCTCCGACATCGTGGCGACGGCCTACGGCGACACCGAGATGGCCTTCGGCCCCGAATACATCATCCCCAAGCCCTTCGATCCGCGCCTGATCGTGAAGATCGCGCCGGCGGTGGCGCAGGCGGCCATGGATTCCGGCGTGGCCACGCGCCCCATTGCCGACTTCGCCGCCTACCGCCAGCAGTTGACCCAGTTCGTCTTCCACTCCGGCACGCTGATGAAGCCGGTGTTCGCCGCGGCGAAGAAGGCGCCGAAGCGCGTGCTGTATTGCGAGGGCGAGGATGAACGCGTGCTGCGCGCCATCCAGGCCGTGGCGGACGAGGGCATCGCGCATCCCGTGGCGCTCGGCCGGCCGGCGGTGATCGAGGCGCGCCTGCGCAAGCTTGGCCTGCGCATCGAACCGGGTCGCGACTTCGAGCTGGTCAACGTCGAGAACGACCCGCGCTACCGCGACCTCAGCCACGACTATTACGCACTGATGCAGCGCGACGGCGTATCGCCGGCGATCGCAAAGCGCGAGGTGCTGCGCTCCAGCACCCTGATCGGCGCGCTGCTGCTCAAGCGCGGCGATGTGGACGCCCTCCTCTGCGGCACCCACGGCCAGCTGCCGCGCCACCTCGAGCGGGTCGCCAGCGTCATCGGCCTGAAGGATGACGCGCGCATCTTCGCCACCATGAACGTGCTGATGCTGCCGCGCCACACCCTGTTCCTCTGCGACACCTACGTCAACGAGGATCCGACGGCGGACGAGATCGCCGAGATGACCCTGATGGCGGCCGAGGAGGTGCGCCGCTTCGGCATCACGCCGAAGGTGGCGCTGCTGTCCTACTCCAACTTCGGCAGCCGCAAGACGGCGTCCGCCCTGAAGATGCGTGCGGCGCGCCGGCTCATCGCCGAGCGTTCGCCACAACTGGAAGTCGACGGCGAGATGCACGGCGATGCGGCGTTGTCGGAGGAGATCCGCCAGAAGGTGTTCCCGGATTCTCTGCTGCAGGGCGAGTCCAACCTGCTCATCATGCCGAACCTGGATGCCGCCAACATCGCCTTCAACCTGCTCAAGATCACCGCCGGCGACGGTGTCACCGTCGGCCCGATCCTGCTCGGCGCGGCCAAGCCGGTGCATATCCTCACGTCAACCGCTACCGTGCGACGGCTGGTGAACATGACGGCGCTGGCGGTGGTGGACGCCAACCACCTGCGCGGGTGATGCCCGCCGGTCCGGGCGCCGTCAGTGCTTGGAAACGAAAGGTAGGATCGCCGCCGCCGCACTGGATGGGCTGTCGATCATCCAGGTGTGCGACCCTCCGGGAACGATCGCCTGTTCGGAGGAGGGCGGCAGGCAGGCCATCAATGCCTCGTGACCGAAGCGATAGTTGGCGCGGGTCTTCGCGCCGCGAACGGCCAGTACCGGCACTTTCATTTTGCCGAGTTGTGTGCAGCTGACGGGTGGCGGAGGCGGTGCCCTGAACATCGGCGCCATGGTCATGGCGTTATCCAGCCAGGCATGCCGTCGTGCAGCTGGCCATTTGCCGAATCCGTCGGGGTCGCCCAGGATCGCATTCGCGAGCAGAACCGCGGATTGCCGCTGATCGCCGGATTGCGCGGAGGCCGACGACCGGGTCATATCCTTGACGAAAGCTTCGACGGCCGCTTTCCCCACTGCCGAGGCCGGGGCCGCCAGGCCGGGTTCGCCGAGGACGACGCTACGCAGCAATTCGGGATATTTCAGCGCGACATGGCCTGCCAGCCGGCCGCCGTAGGAATTTCCGACCAGATGCACCTTGCCGACGTTCATGGTGCGAATGAACCCGGCGATGTCCTCGGCGTGCTGGTCGAAGGTGTAATTCCTGCCATCGTCGGCCCATGCGTTCGGATGATGGTAGCGCCGGCTCATGGAAACGTAGCGGAACTGCGGAGAGAAATACGGCCGCACGCCGTCCCAGCTGCGCCAGTCGCCCGAGGCGCCATGAACGAACAGGACGGTCGGGCCGCTGCCTTCCTCGACATAGGCAAGCTCGACGCCATTGACCTTCATCTGCCTGACAGATGGCGAGTAGGCAGTTGTCGTGCCCACGCTCTGACAACCGCCCATGAAGCAGCCGGCGATGATGATGCCGAAAACGTAACGTCTCATGATTCCCCTCCCCTGTGAGCGCATGTGATTTCGCTTGCATACTATTCCCAAGCCGCGAAAATCCCAAATGGATCGTTTCTGAAGGAAGGGCGATGATGCCATGGTTGAAATTCCGCCATCACCGGCGTAGTTTCTCCAGTTGCGTCCCAACCATGACAATGAGGTCACGCCATGCCCCACGCCATACGCTTCCACCAGCCCGGCGGCCCCGAGGTTTTGAAATGGGAAGAGGTCGCCGTCGGCGATCCCGGCCCGAACGAGGCACGGGTGCGCCATCACGCCGTCGGCCTCAACTTCATCGACATCTACCACCGTACCGGCGCCTATCCGCTGCCGCTGCCCTCCGGCATCGGCCTGGAAGGCGCGGGGGTGGTGGAGGCGGTCGGCAGCGAGGTGAAGGACCTCAAGGCCGGCGACCGCGTCGCCTATGCCGGCGGGCCGGTCGGCGCCTATGCGGAAGTGCGCCTGATCCCGGCCGACCGGCTGGTGCAGCTGCCGGAGGCGCTGAGCTTCGAGCAGGGCGCGGCGATGATGCTGCAGGGCATGACGGCGCAGTACCTGCTGCGGCGCACCTACCGCGTGCAGCCGGGCGACACCATCCTCATCCATGCCGCCGCCGGCGGCGTCGGCCTCATCGTCTGCCAGTGGGCCAAGGCGCTCGGCGCCAAGGTGATCGGCACCGTGGGGTCGGACGAGAAGGCGGCGCTGGCCAAGGCCCACGGCTGCGACCACCCGATCGTCTACACCCGCGAGAAGTTCGCCGAGCGCGTCAAGGAATTGACGGTCGGCGAGGGCGTGGCGGTGGTGTATGACTCCATCGGCAAGGACACCTTCATGGATTCGCTGTCGTGCCTGCGGCCCATGGGCATGATGGCGCTGTTCGGCGCCGCCTCCGGCCCGGTGCCGCCCTTCGACCTCGGCCTGCTGGCGAAGATGGGCGCCTTGTTCATCACGCGGCCGACGCTGTTCGTCTACACGGCAAAGCGCAACGATCTCGTGCAGACGGCGGACGAACTGTTCGGCATGGTCATCTCGGGCAAGGTGAAGATCGAGGTCAACCAGCGTTACGCCCTGAAGGACGCGGCGAAGGCGCAGGCCGACCTGGAAGCGCGCAAGACTACCGGCTCGACGATCCTGCTGCCCTGATCGCCGTATCGCGGAGACTGACTTTTGCGTAAGTCTGATTAATGCGTCTCGGGCGGCAGCAGGCGCAATACGGTTTCGCCCAGTTTGGGGAGTTCCTTTTCGACGATGTTCCAGACGAGACGGAGATCGACGCCGAGGTATTGGTGGGCGAGCACATTGCGCAGCCCGGCAATGCGCTGCCAGGGCAGGGCAGGCGCAGCGGCTTCGAGTTGTTCTATGCCGTAGTCCCGGACGGCCTGTCCGATGATTTCCAGATTGCGGATGATGGCGTCCTGGGTCTTGGGGTCCGACATGAATTCGGCCTTGCCGCCCCTCGCATAGTCGGCGATCCGGTCAAGGCAGAGTCGAATGTGCCGGAGCAGGACGGTCGGGTCGCGGCTCACAGAGGGCGTGCGCCGGCCAGAATACGCTCTCGCAGGAAAGGGCTGACGCCCTCAGGCGTGACGACGTCGACCTGACGACCAAGCAGAGCCTCGGCGTCCTGCTGCAGACCGACCAGGTCCAGCAAGGAGGCTTCCGGTGCGAAATCGACCAGCAGATCGATATCGCTGTCGGGCTTGTCCTCGCCGCGCGCCACGGAGCCGAAAATGCGAATCCGCGTGGCATGATGCCGGGAGGCGAGCGCCAGCAGGTTGTCGCGATGGCGATTGAGTTGTTCCAGTGCTTTCATGGCCGGGTTCGGTTAAGTACGGGCATTATTGCGTTTCTTGGTGCCAAGCGGCAAGCCCGGGCTACTCGGGCATGGGCCGCGGCATGACCGGCGCCTTGCCGCGCTTGAACACCATCACGGTGCGGATGAAGCCGATCACCGTCTTGCCATCCTGGTTGAAGCCGGTGGTGCGCACCTTGACGATGCCGACGTCGGGGTGCGACTTCGACTCGCGCTTCTCCAGCACTTCCGATTGCGAATAGATCGTGTCCCCTTCGAACACCGGGCTGGGCAGGCGCACCTCGTCCCAGCCGAGGTTGGCGAAGACGTTCTGCGAGATGTCGGTGACGCTCTGGCCGGTGACCAGCGCCAGGGTGAAGGTGGAATCCACCAGCGGCTGGCCGAACCCGGTCTGCGCCGCGTAGTGGCGGTCGAAGTGGATCGGTGCGGTGTTCTGCGTGAGCAGGGTGAACCAGGCATTGTCCACCGCCAGCACGGTGCGCCCGAGCGGATGACGATAGACGTCCCCGACCTCGAAGTCCTCGTAGAAGCGGCCCTGCCAGCCTGGCTTCTCTGCCATCTCTGCCTCCCTTGAATTCGGCCAAAGCTTACGTCATTCCCGCGGAAGCGGGAATGACAGGGGTGTGATAAATTGCTGCCATGCTCCAATCATTCCTCATCGCCAACCCCAAGGGCGGCTGCGGCAAGACCACGCTGGCGACCAACCTCGCCGGCTACTTTGCACGCCGTGGCCACCGCGTCATGCTCGGCGACATCGACCGCCAGCAGTCGGCGCGCGAATGGCTGAAGCTGCGCCCGCAGGGGCTGCCGCCGATCCGCAGCTGGGACATCGCACCGGGCGAGCCGGCCCGCCCGCCAAAGGACACCACGCACGTGGTGCTCGACACGCCGGCCGGCCTGCACGGGAAAAAGCTCGATGTGGTGGTGAAGAGCATCCACCGCGTCATCGTGCCGCTGCAGCCCTCGATCTTCGACATCCTCGCCACGCGCGCCTTCCTCGACGAGCTGCTGGAGGAGAAGGCGGTGCGCAACCAGAAGACCTTCATCGCGGTGGTCGGCATGCGCGTCAATGCGCGCACGCGGGCGGCGCATGAACTGGAGCGTTTCCTCGAAGGCCTCGACGTGCCGGTGCTCGGCTTCCTGCGCGACACGCAGGTTTACGTGCAGGCCGCCGCGCATGGCCTGACCCTGTTCGACCTGTCGCCGGCGCGCGCCGCGCAGGACCTGCCGCAATGGCAGGGCATCATCGACTGGGTCGACGCGCCGCACGAGTAGCGGTTTTCTTCTTCGGCGCCTCGCCCAGCAGGCGTGCCCGCAGGGCTTCATCCCCCAGCCGTTCCAGGAACCACGACAGCGCCAGCCCCTCGTGATCGCCGCGCCAGGCGATGTGCAGCGGCAGGTCGGGCGACGCTTCGGTGGTGCGTTTTGCCACCAGCCGGCCGGCGGCGATCTCCGGCGCGGCGAGCGGTTGCGGCAGATGCCCCACGCCCAATCCCGCCACCTGCGCGGCCAGCTTGGCGGCGAAGTCCGGCACCACCAGCGTGTCCTGCCCGGTGAGCAGGCCGGCGGTGCGCGCCAGCAGCTGGCGTGAGGTGTCGGCGATCACCACTGCGCGGTGCTTGAGGATTTCCGCGGCCGGAATCGGCTCGCGCGCCTTCGCCAGCGGGTGTTGCGGCGCCACCGCGAACACCGGCTGCGAGCGGCCGAGGACTTGCGTCCGGTAGCCGCCGCCCGGCGGCATGTCGCCGGGCGCGCCGATGGCGAGGTCGGCGCGCCTTGTGGCCAGCGCGTCCCAGCAGCCGCCGAGCACCTCGGTCGACAGGCGCAGCCGGGTGCCGGACATCTGCTTGTAGAAATCAGCGACCAGCGGCCACAGCGCATTCAGGTCGAGCACCGCCTCGACGGCGATGCGCAGTTCATGTTCCCAGCCGGTGGCGATGCGCTTGACGCGGCATTCCAGCTCGCCGGCGGCGCCGAGCAGGTGGCGGCCCTCCTCCAGCAGCAGGCGGCCGGCCGGCGTCAGCACGGCGCGGCGGCCCTGGCGCACGAACAGCGTCACGGCGAGGTCGTCCTCCAGCTTCCTGATGGCATGGGTCAGCGCCGAGGGTACGCGGTGCAGCGCCTCGGCCGCCGCGGCGAAGCTGCCGCGGGTGTCGATGGCGTCGAGGATCTGCAGGGCGTCGAGGGAAATCAGCATGTTGAAAATAATTGAACGTTAATGTCGAAATTATTCGCTTTCTTTCAGCTTAGGCAGGAATTACCATGGCGTCAATCGATGAATGCATTTGAACAGAGAAAGGAGAAAGCCATGATCCGGATCCGGAAAGGCAGCGAGCGCGGCCATGCCGACCACGGCTGGCTGCAGAGCTGGCACACCTTCTCCTTCGCCGACTACCACGATCCGGCGGAAATGGGCTGGCACGGCCTGCGCGTCATCAACGAGGACATCGTCCAGCCCGGCAAGGGCTTCGGCATGCACGGCCACCGCGACATGGAGATCGTCACCTGGATCCTCGACGGCGCGCTGGAGCACAAGGACAGCATGGGCAACGGCGAGGTGATCCGCCCCGGCGAGGCGCAGCGCATGAGCGCCGGCAAGGGCGTGCTGCACAGCGAGTTCAATCCTTCGCAGGAGAAGGCGACGCATCTGCTGCAGATCTGGATCGAGCCGAACGTGCGCGGCGTCAAGCCGAGCTATGAGCAGACCTTCTTCCCGCCGGAAGAACGACGCGGCCGCCTGCGCCTGATCGCCTCCGGCGACGGCCGCGAGGGCAGTGTGACGATCCACCAGGACGCGACGCTGTACGCGGCGCTGCTGGCGCCGGACGAGACGGTGCGCCACGCTCTGGCGCCGGGACGGCATGCCTACCTGCACGTGGCGCGCGGTGCCGTGACGCTCAATAGTCAGCCGCTGCGAGGCGGCGACGGCGCGAAGATCGCCGATGAGGAAAATCTGGAAATCACCGCGTCGGAAGACGCGGAGATCCTGTTGTTCGACCTACCTTGACTGGAGATGACAAATGAAAAAAGTAGCGGTGGTGTATCACAGCGGTTACGGCCATACCGAGCGGCAGGCGAAGGCGGTGGCCGAGGGCGCGGCGGCGGTGGCAGGCGTGACGGCGCAACTGGTGGCCGTGGCGGAAGCCGACAAGCACTGGGAGGACCTGGCGGCAGCCGACGCCATCATCTTCGGCGCGCCCACCTACATGGGCAGCGTGTCGGCGGCCTTCAAGAAATTCATGGACGACAGTTCCAAGGCCTGGTTCGCTTCGGCCTGGAAGGACAAGCTGGCCGCCGGCTTCACCAACTCGGGCAGCCAGAGCGGCGACAAGCTGAACTCGCTCATCCAGCTGATGGTGTTCGCCAACCAGCACGGCATGCTCTGGGTCAGCCTGGGGCTCATGCCGGGCAACAACAACAGCAAGGGCTCGGTGGACGACCTCAACCGCCTCGGCAGCTTCTCCGGTGCGATGTCGCAATCGAACGTCGACCAGGGCGCCGACGGCATGCTGGAGAGCGACCTGAAGACCGCCGCGCATCTGGGGAGGCGCGTGGCGGAGGCGGCGCTGCGCTACAACCGCGGCTGACGCGCAGCGGCATCCGCTCCCCGGCCGCCTGAAATTCGGGTTGGCGCCCGAGCGCAGGCTTGGTTATCATCCCCGGCATGCCGCTGCGGGCCGACCGGAGAGCCCGTTCGTCATGACCGGCCTGCGGGCAGCCTCGGGGAGAGGACATGAATCGTACGGGCAACACCGCCACTGCGCTGGCGGAAGCCGGCGTCGCCGCCCTGGTGGAGGCGCGCATGGCGGTGCTGGTTCGCGGCGTGCTGCTGATCGCGCTGGCCGTGGCCGTGGCGGTGCTCCTCGGCAACCACCTGATCACGGGAACCTTCCCGCCGACCATGTGGGTCGTGGCGGCCGCCGTTCCGGTCACCCTGGTCCTGCTCGAACTGGTGCGGCGCGGCCGGGTGCGCGCCGCAACCCTGGCCCTGATCTTCCTGCTCTATGCCGTCATTGCCGGCGTGGTGCTGACGCGCGGCAGCGTCCGTGTTTCCGCCTCGTCCCTCGTGATAGTCATCGGCGCGCTGTCCGGCATGGTGCTGGGACGGTCTGCCATGGTGGTTTCGCTGGGTGCGGGCGTGGCGCTGCTGGGCGGTCTGGCGCTGGCCGAGGCACGCGGCCTGCTCGGCAGCGGCGGCAGCGGATCCCTGTTTTCCTTCTGGCTGGCGATTTCCGCCTTCGCCATCGCCACCGGAGCGGTGCTTTTCTTTGGCCGGCGCATGGCCGAGGAAGCCCTGGCCCAGGCAGGCAGGGCGCTGGACGAGCGCCGCCAGGCTGAAGAGGCGGTAAGCCGGTCCGAGGCGCGCTTTCGCAGCATATTCGAGAATGCCAACACCGGCATGGCGTTCTGCGACGCGGCCGGCCTGATGGTGGATTTCAACGAGGAACTGCGTGCCCTGCTCGGCTTCGAGGCCGACGCCTTGCGCCGCATGAACATTGCCGACTTCACGCACCCCGACGACATGCCGCAGGAGCGGATTTATTTCGAGGAGGTTCTTGCCGGCCGGCGAGAACGCTACCGCATGGAGAAGCGTTATGTTGGCGCGGGCGGGGGGGTGATCTGGGTCGATCTATCCGTCGCCGCCATCCGCAACGCGCAGGGCGAGGCGGAGTATTTTGTCGGGGTGGTAAACGACATCACCGAGCGCAAGCACGCCGAAGAAGAAGTGCGCAGGCTGACCGCGGAAGCCGAGCGGGCACGTGCGCAGCGCGAGGCGGACATCCTCGCCACCAATCAGGCGCTCGAGCAGCGGGTCGAGGCGCGCACGGCCGAGCTGGCCGCTGCGAACCGCGAACTGGAGGCGTTTTCCTACAGCGTTTCGCACGACCTGCGGGCGCCGCTGCGGCACATCGACGGTTATGCCCAGATGCTGGCCGACGAGCTTGGCGGGGACCTCGGCGAGCAGGGCCGCGAGCTGCTCTCGCGCATGCGCCGCTCGGTGGCCAGGATGAATCTGTTGATCGAGGATCTGCTGGAACTGTCCCGCGTCGGCCGCACCCAGCCGCGGCCGCAGCAGGTGGACCTGTCGCTGCTGGCGCGCGAGATCATGGCTTCGTTCGAAGCCGACGAGCCGGGACGCGCAGTGGAGACGGCCGTCGCAGAGGGCATCGCGGTCACGGCCGATGCGGGGCTGATCCGCAACGCCCTGGAAAACCTGCTGGGAAACGCCTGGAAATACACCGGCAGGAAGTCGCAGGGGCGAATCGAATTCGGCGCGGCGCACAGCGGAGAGAACGGGCTGCATTACTTCGTGCGCGACAACGGCGCCGGCTTCGACATGAAATATGCCGACAAGCTGTTCCAGCCGTTTCAGCGGCTGCACGGGAAAAACGAGTTCGAGGGCACCGGCGTCGGGCTGGCCATCGTCCAGCGCATCATCCACCGGCATGGCGGGCGCATCTGGGCGGAGGCGCAGCCGGAGGCTGGCGCAACCTTTTATTTCACGCTGGGTGAGGTTGCCGCGCCGCGCTGAATCGGACCCGGACGTGCAAGCCAGATGCCGGCCAGCACCGCCGCGCCGCCGAGCCACTGCAGGGCGGCGAGCGCTTCGCCGAAGAGCAGCCAGGCAAAGCCCGAAGCGGCCACCGGCTGCAGCAGCAGGCTCAGCGAGGAGAAACTCGCCGGCAGGTGCGCCACGGCCCAGGTGATCAGGCTCTGTCCGGCGAACTGGCACACCAGCGCGAGGCCGAGCAGCACGCCCCAGCCGGCCAGGCTGGACGGCAGAATCGTTTCCCCGGTCAGCAGCGCCAGCGGCAGCAGGACGGCCGCGCAGGCCGTGCCGCTGACGAACATGATGCGCGCGGTGGACTGGGCATCGCGCAGGCGCTTCACGCACAGTTGGTAACCGGCATAGAAGACCGCCGTCAGCACGCCGAGGCCGTCGCCGCGCAGGACGGCTTCCCGACCGCCGATGTTCGCCCCCATCAGCAGCGCGGCACCCGCCAGCGCCAGCAGCATGCCGACGAAGAACACCGGCCGGATGCGCTCGCCGAGCAGCAGCCAGGCGCCGAGCGTGACGGCCACCGGCGCGAGATTGGCGAGAAAGGTGGCGTTGGCCACGCTGGTGAGCCGGATCGACCAGTGCCAGACGGCAAGGTCGGCGGCGAAGAACACGCCCGCCAGCACCGCCATCCGCCAGCCGGCCGCCCGCGCCGGCGCCGGCGCCGGCGTATGCGCTTCGCGCCGCACCGTCGACGCCGACCACAGGGCCAGCAGCGGCAGCGCCAGCAGCATGCGCCAGAAGGCGGTGGCGACCGGACCCACCTCGGACAGGCGCACGAAAATCGGCGCGAAGGCGATGCCGATGGCGCCGGCGAACAGCGCCGCCAGCGCCCACCGGCCCTGGCTCATCGGCCCGCGGCGGGGACGGGGGCGCGCACGATGCGGTTGCGCCCCTGCCGCTTGGCCTCGAGCAGGGCCTCGTCGGCGGCATGGGTGAGGTCGTTGCCGCTTTTCCAGGCCGGGAAGCAGGCGATGCCGGCGCTGAAGGAGGCGCGCAGGGTGCCGGCGGCATGGGCATGCGGCAGGGTGGCGAAGTCGGCGCGGATGCAGTCGAGCACCGCTTCCGCCTCGTCGAGTCCGGCATTGCGCAGGACAACGATGAACTCCTCGCCGCCGTAGCGCCCGGTGATGTCGGACGCGCGCAGCCGGCCCTTCAGCAGCCAGGCCAGGCTGCGGATGACCTGGTCGCCGACCGGGTGGCCGTACGTGTCATTGACCGACTTGAAATGGTCGATGTCGAGCATCGCCACGCAGAGCGGCTCGGGCGCGGCCTGCAGCGACTGCACCAGCAGGTTGAGGCGGCTCTTGGCGGCCGAATGGTTGAGCAGGCCGGTCAGGCTGTCGTGCCGGCTGTGGCGCTGCATCTCGCGGTAGCGCTCGATCTTGGTCTTGACCACGGCGGCCAGCAGCACCGGGTTGCACGGCTTGGTGAGGAACTGGTCGCCGCCCAGGCGCAGCGCCTCGACCTGCATGCCCATGTCGGTCTCGCTGGAGAGGTAGACCACCGGCAGGGACTGGTAGTCCGCCAGCTGGCGCAGCACGCGGGTGGCCTCGACGCCGGTGCAATGCGGCATGTACATGTCCATCAGCACGAGGTCGGGACGGTATTCCTCGACGGCCGTGAGCAGCAGTTGCGGATCGCCGATGGAGTGGCTGTCGATGTTGTGCTGCGACAGCGAACGCTGGATCATGGCGATCGCCGTCGGCGAGTCCTCCACCACCAGCACCCGATACGGTTCCTGTTCCTGCGACTGCAGCAGGTCGAGGATGCGGCCGAGCACGGTGGCGGTTTCCTGTTCGGTCTGGATGGCGGCGTCCGCCCCGGCGCGCATCAGGTTCACCGTGACGTCCAGCGACTTCGGCACCGACAGGCAGAACAGCTGGCTGGTCGGATGCTCGCCGCGGATGTGCCGGATCTTCCCGAGTGCGTCGGCGCCATAGCCGTCGGCCCCGGGGATGAACAGGGCGACGAGCGGCGAAGCCTCGTCGGGCGCCGGCTCGTTCCAGCCGAAGCGGCAGACGCGGAAGCCGAAGAAGCCGAGCTGCTCGACGAGGCCCGGCACCCAGGCATGGCGCTGCTCGGCGACCAGCCAGATGGCGCGCGGCCTGGCCCATTCGGCGCCGGCAGGCAGCTGCACGGGATGGCGGCGTTGCTCTTCCCCGGCGCCGGGCTGCGGCGCCAGGGCGTTTTGGAGGGTGCGGAGCAGGGTGTCGACCTGCCGCTCCAGGGCGGCGGCTTCCCGGGCGTCGATAGGGTGCGAGGCCTCGTCGCCGAACAGGGCCAGGGCGGCGTTCTCCAGGCCTTCGCACTGGCGCAGCAATCCCGGCAGCTTGAGCCGGTTCAGCTGTTCGGTGAGGTTGTCCAGCGCCAGGGTGAATTCGACGAAATGCTCGAAGCTGCCCTCGTTGCGGTATTCCTGCCAGCGCGCCCCGAGCGCCTGCCGGCAGGCGTCCATCGAACGCATCTCGGGCGAGAGGGAGGCCGTGGAGAGGGGTGGCGTGGCTTGATTCTTCATGAGGGAGTGGATTATGGGGAAAGGCCGGCCTTCGGGCAATGCCGAAATGGCGCCGCCGGCAAAATTCGCGGCATCCCCGCAAGGGATCGGTCTTAAAATACGTCCATGCCGTCGTCCCCCGCGTTCGTCCATCTCCGCCTGCACAGCGAATACGCCATAGCGGACGGCATGGTGCGGCTCGACGAGGCCATCGACCGGGCGGCCGCCGACGGCATGCCGGCGCTGGCGCTGACCGACCTGGCCAACCTTTTCGGCATGGTCAAGTTCTACAGCGGCGCGCGCGGCCGCGGCGTCAAGCCCATCGTCGGCTGCGATGCCTGGGTGGAGCCCGCCGCCGGCACCGGCGAACGCGACCGGCCGGCGCGCCTGCTGCTGCTGGTGAAGAACCGCGCCGGCTACCTGCGCCTGTGCGAGCTGCTGACCGGGGCCTATCTCGGGCCGCGCAGCCGCGGCCGGCCGGAAATATCGCGCGCCGCCTTCGCCGCCGGCGACAACAGCGGCCTGATCGCGCTGTCCGGCGCGGCGCTGGGCGATGTCGGCCAGGCTCTCCTGATGGGCAGCACGGCCCCGGCCGAGGCGGCGGCGCGCGAGTGGGCGCGCCTGTTCCCCGACAGTTTCTACATCGAGCTGCAGCGCCATGGCCAGGCCCAGGCCGAAGCGCTGATCGCGGCGAGCATCGCGCTGGCGGCGCAGCTCGACCTGCCGGTGGTGGCGACGCATCCGGTGCAGTTCCTCGATCGCGACGACTTCAAGGCGCACGAAGCGCGGGTGTGCATCGCCGAGGGCTACGTGCTGGCCGACCCGCGCCGGCCGAAACAGTTCACGGAGGAGCAGTATTTCAAGACCCAGGCCGAGATGCAGGCGCTCTTCGCCGACCTGCCCGAGGCGCTGGAGAACGCGGTCGAGATCGCGCGCCGCTGCAACCTGTCGGTCGAACTCGGCAAGAACCAGCTGCCGCAGTTTCCCGTGCCCGAGGGCGTCACCCTCGACGATTACCTGACGCAGCAGGCGGAGGCCGGGCTGGCGCGGCGCCTGGCGCTGCTGTATCCGGATGCCGCCGAGCGCGAGCGCAAACGGCCGGAATACGCCGAACGCCTCGCCTTCGAGTGCAGGACCATCGTCCAGATGGGCTTCCCCGGCTATTTTCTCATCGTCGCCGACTTCATCAACTGGGCCAAGCACAACGGCGTGCCGGTCGGTCCGGGGCGCGGCTCGGGCGCGGGGTCCCTGGTGGCCTACTCGCTCGGCATCACCGACCTCGATCCGCTGCGCTACGATCTGCTCTTCGAACGCTTCCTCAACCCGGAGCGGGTGTCGATGCCCGACTTCGACGTGGACTTCTGCCAGGAGGGGCGCGACCGCGTCATCGACTACGTCAAGAAGAAGTACGGCGCCCATGCCGTTTCGCAGATCGCCACCTTCGGCACCATGGCGGCCAAGGCGGTGATCCGCGACGTCGGCCGCGTGCTCGACCTCGGCTTCAACTTCGTCGACCAGTTCGCCAAGCTGATCCCCAACGAGCTCGGCATCACGCTGAAGGACGCCCGCGCCAAGGAGCCGGCCATCAACGAGCGCGCCGGACGCGAGGAGGAGATCCGCCTGCTGCTCGAATTGGCGGAGAAGCTGGAGGGGCTTACGCGCAACGTCGGCATGCACGCCGGCGGCGTGCTCATCGCACCGGGCAAGCTGACCGACTTCTGCCCGCTCTATTCGGCGGCCGGGGCGGAATCCGCGGTGAGTCAGTTCGACAAGGACGACGTCGAGAAGGCGGGGCTGGTGAAGTTCGACTTCCTCGGCCTGCGCACGCTGACCATCCTGGCCGAGGCGGTGCGCTTCGTCAAGGAGGTGGAGGACGTCGACATCGACCTCGACACCCTGCCGCTCGACGACAAGCCGACTTTTGACCGCATCTTCAAGACGGCCGGCACCACGGCGGTGTTCCAGTTCGAGTCACGCGGCATGAAGGACACGCTGGTGCAGGCCAAGCCCGACCGGCTGGAGGACCTGATCGCCCTCAACGCCCTCTACCGCCCGGGTCCGATGGACTTCATCCCCAACTTCATCGCCCGCAAGCACGGCCGCGAGCGCATCGTCTATCCGCACCCGCTCCTGGAAAAGGTGGTGGGCAACACCTACGGCATCATGGTGTACCAGGAGCAGGTGATGCAGACGGCCCAGGTGGTGGCCGGCTACTCGCTCGGCGGCGCCGACCTGCTGCGCCGCGCCATGGGCAAGAAGAAGCCCGAGGAGATGGCCAAGCAGCGCGAAATCTTCGTCGAGGGCGCGGCGAAGAACGGCATCGGCGCCGACAAGGCCAACGAGATCTTCGACACCATGGAGAAGTTCGCCGGCTACGGCTTCAACAAGTCGCACGCCGCCGCCTACTCGCTGGTCGCCTATCAGACGGCTTACCTCAAGTGCCACCACCCGGCGGCCTTCATGGCGGCGACGCTGTCCTCGGAAATGGCCGACACCGACAAGCTGCGGTTCTTCGTCGCCGATGCCGTGTCGGGGGGGCTGACTTTCCTGCCGCCCGACGTGAACCGCAGCCGCCACCGCTTCACGCCGGTGGATGCCAGGACCATCCGCTACGGGCTGGGCGCCATCAAGGGCACCGGCGAGTCGGCCATCGGCGCGATCGTTCGCGCGCGGGAAAGCGACGGCGACTTCGCCGATCTGTTCGACTTCTGCCGGCGCATCGACAAGCGGACGGTGAACCGCCGCGTCATCGAGGCCCTGATCCGCGCCGGCGCCTTCGATTCGGTCGACGACCAGCGCGCGCGGCTGATGGCCTCGGTCGGCATCGCCCTCGAGGCGGCGGAGCAGGCCGAGCGCAATGCCCTGCAGGTCGGCCTGTTCGACCTGGGCGGCGGCCCGGATCCGTCGCTGAAGATGGTCGACGCGCCGCCCTGGAGCGAGCGCGAGCGCCTGCTCAACGAGAAGCAGGCGCTGGGCTTCTTTCTCTCGGGCCACCCCTACAACGAGATTCGGGCGGAGCTCTCGGCCTTCGTGCGGCGATCGCTCGACGCGCTGGAGCCGCAGAAGGAGCCGACGCTGCTGGCCGGCATCGTCACCGCCACGCGCACCCAGATGACCCGCCGCGGCAAGATGGTCGTCGTCATCCTCGACGACGGCACGGCGCAGGTCGAACTGTCTGTCTATAACGAGGTGTTCGAGGCCGAGCGCGCCAAGATTCGCGTGGACGACCCGCTGATCGTGGAGGGCAAGGTAAGCCGCGACGACTTCAGCGGCGGCATGCGGGTGGTGGCGGACAAGCTGATGACGCTGGGCGAGGCGCGCAGCCGACACGCCAAGGCGCTGCGCCTGGCGCTCAACGGAAAAGTCAGTCGCGGCGATACGGCGGCGGCCGAGAAGCTGCGCGTCCTGCTGGCGCCCTACCGCAACGGCGCCTGCCCGGTGCGCGTGCGCTACAGGAACGACGCCGCCGAATGCGAGCTGCCGCTCGGGGACGAATGGCGGGTTCGCCTCGAAGACGAACTGCTCGCCGGCCTGCAGCAGTGGCTGCAGGCCGAGAACGTCGAAGTGGTGTACCAGTAGGTCGGGTCGTAGGTCGGCCTTCAGGCCGACTTTAGCCGCCAATGTCGGCCTGAAGGCCGACCTACGCCAGGTCCGCAACCAGCGATGCCCGCACCGCCTCCGGCACGGTGATGCTCTCGCGGTAGAGGTCGTGGTCGATGCCGGCGCGGATGGCGGCGCCGCCCTTTGCCGCCGCGATCATCTGCGGCGTCAGCTCGAAGCGCATGAAATGCACCGCCGAGGTCTTGTCCTCGGTTTCCCGATCGAGGTCCTCGTTGGCGATGGGGTACACCTTGTCGCAGCCGTCGACCTGCAGCCAGACCTTCTTCTCGATGCCGATCAGCTTCGCCAGGGCGGCGCGGCGCTCATTCTCGTCGCTGTACTCGACCATGAAGGTGGCCTTCCAGTTGTGGCCGTCGGGGATGAGCGGGTTGTAGACGTCCAGTTCCTCCTGGATCAGCTCCGGCTCGAACATCCGCTCCAGGCGCAGCATCTCCTGAACCTGGTACTGCATGGTGAGGGCGTCCTCGAAGTACAGCGTGGCATGCGCGCCGATCGGCAGCTGGCGGTTCTTCTTGTGGGCGATCACTTTTGCGCGGAACTCGGGTCGCACGCGGGCGTATTTCTCGAGGCTGAAAAGGTCTTCGTGGGTCAGCATGGTCAGATACCGTAAGCCTTTCTGAGAAGCGTAATCGGGTGTTCGGGCGACGAGCCGTCGGCGCGGATGTGGCCGATGTGGTGGCCGGCCATTGCGCAGTCGCTGCCGTAGTGGTCGGGCTGCGCCTCGTTGACGCGCTTGACCACCGGCTTGACGATCTTCACGGCGAATTCGTGGAACTCCTTCTTCACGGCGTAGGTGCCGTCGTGGCCGGAACAGCGCTCGATGATGTCCACCTCGGTGCCCGGCACCAGCGACAGCGCCTCCCTGGTCTTCGGGCCAATGTTCTGCACGCGCTGGTGGCAGGCGGCATGGTAGGACACCTTGCCCAGCGCCTCCTTGAAGTCGGTCTTCAGCCTGCCTTCCTTGTGGCGCAGCATGAGGTACTCGAAGGGATCGTAGAAGGCGTTCTTCACCTTCTGCACGTCCGCATCGTCCGGGAACATCAGCGGCAACTCCTGCTTGAACATCAGCACGCAGGAGGGCACCAGCGCGGTGAGGTCCCAGCCGGCGTCGACCAGCTTTGCCAGCTGCGGGATGTTGACTTCCTTGGCGGCCTTGACGGATTCCAGGTCGCCCAGCTCCAGCTTGGGCATGCCGCAGCAGCGCTCCTTCTCGGCCAGCGTGACCGGAATGCCGTTGTGGGCGAAGACGGCGGCAAGGTCCTCGCCGGGGCCGGGTTCGTTGCGGTTCATGTAGCAGGTGGCGAACAGGGCTACCTTGCCGCGGGTGGGGCCGGCGGCCTCGCCCGGGGTGTCGAGGGGCAACTGCTGCAACCGGCTGCGCAGCGGCCGGCTGGAATATTCGGGAACCCAGGCGTCGGCATGGATGCCGGCGACGGCTTCCAGCGCCTTGCGGGCCGCGCCGATCTTGTTGACGGCATTCACCGTCTGGGCGACGACCGGGATGCCGGCAAGCCTGCCGACGGCGTCGGTGCTGGTCAGCACCTTGTCGCGCAGCCTGGTGGTGCCCTTCCTGAAATGCACCGCCTTGGCGCGCAGCATGAGATGGGGGAAGTCCAGGTTCCACTCGTGCGGCGGCACATAGGGACACTTGGTCATGTAGCAGAGGTCGCAGAGATAGCAGTGCTCGACGACCTTCCAGTAATCCTCCTTTTTGACGCCATCCACTTCCAGCGTCGGGGATTCATCGACGAGGTCGAAAAGCGTCGGAAAGGATTGGCAAAGGCTGACGCAGCGACGGCAGCCGTGGCAGATGTCGAATACGCGCTCCATCTCGTGGTTCAGCTTCTCCTCGTCGTAGAACGCCGGGTTCAGCCAGTCGAGCGCATGCCGGGTCGGAGCTTCGAGATTGCCTTCGCGTGCCATGTCGTTCTCCCTTGTTCCGAAAAAAACCGGCCACCACGGTTTCGCGATGGCCGGCTTGTCCTGCTCAGCCCAGTTCGTTCAGGGCCTTCTGGTAGCGGTTGGCGTGCGAGCGCTCCGCCTTGGCCAGGGTCTCGAACCAGTCGGCGATCTCGTCGAAGCCCTCGGAACGCGCATCCTTGGCCATGCCCGGGTACATGTCGGTGTACTCGTGGGTTTCGCCGGCGACGGCGGACTTCAGGTTGTCGGTGGTGGCGCCGAAGGGCAGTCCGGTGGCCGGGTCGCCGCACTTCTCCAGGTACTCCAGGTGGCCGTGGGCGTGGCCGGTCTCGCCTTCGGCGGTCGAGCGGAACAGGGCCGCCACGTCGGCATAACCCTCGACGTCGGCCTTGTTGGCGAAATACAGGTAGCGGCGGTTGGCCTGGGATTCGCCGGCGAAGGCGTCCTTCAGGTGCTGCTCGGTCTTGCTTCCTTTCAATTGCATGGTCTTGGCTCCTCACGTGGGTTGGCAAGGCACGGCGGCCTTGACCCTGCCTAAGATATTCCCCTCCCAAGGGAAAGTGAAATTGGTTTTTTTAACTTTGCAGATAGCTTATGGCTATCGCAGCGCAACGGGGCGCGTGCCGGGCAGACGGGCGGCGAGGAGGGCGCGGCGCACCACCTCGACGGCCTGCTGGCGCGGATAGCTGGCGCGCCAGACCAGGCCGACGCGGCGCGAGGGCGCTGGATTTTCGAACGGGCGCACGCGCAGCAGCGGATCCCTGGCCGGGATGTCGTCCACGGCCGAGGCCGGCATGACGGTCACGCCGACGCCGCTGGCGACCATGTGGCGGATGGTTTCCAGCGAGCTGCCCTCGATCACGTGCGGCGAGATGCCGGTCTGGCTGCTTGCCGTTTCGCACAAGTCGAGCACCTGGTCGCGGAAGCAGTTGCCGGCGCCGAGCATCAGCAACTGGGCGTCGAGCAGTGTGCTGGCGGCGATGGCCTTCTGCTTCGCCCAGGGATGATTGGCGGGCGTCAGCACGCGGAACTGCTCGTCGTAGACGGCCTGCGCCACCAGCGACGGCTCCGCCACCGGCAGGGCCAGGATGGCCAGGTCGAGTTCGTTGGTCTTCAGCCTGTCGAGCAGGCGGTGGGTGTAGTTTTCCTCGAGGATGAGCGGCATCTCCGGCGCGCGCCGCTTGACCAGCGGCACCAGCCGCGGCAGCAGCCAGGGGGCGATGGTGAAGATCACCCCCACGCGCAGGGGGCCGACCAGCGGATCCTTGCTCGCGGCGGCGATCTCCGCGACCTGCGCGGCTTCCGCCAGCACTCTTTCGGCCTGGGCGACGATGCGGTCGCCGACGGGGGTGACGCGCACTTCCTGCGGCGAGCGCTCGAACAGGATCACGCCGAGCTGCTCTTCCAGCTTCTTGACGGCCACCGACAGCGTCGGCTGCGATACGAAGCACTTCTCGGCGGCGCGGCCGAAGTGGCGCTCGCGGGCGAGGGCGACGATGTAGCGGAGGTCGGTGAGTGTCATGTCGTTGAGCGTTGTTCGAAGCCGGTACAGTCACCGTCGCCGAGTTCGACCTCGACGCGATCCACGCGCGCGCCCGGCGGGCCGCGCCGGGCCCAGGCGATCATCGCCGCCACGGCTTCATCCGTGCCGCAGATCGTCGCCTCCACCGTGCCGTCGCGACGATTGCGCACCCAGCCGGCGACGCCCAGCTTGTCGGCCTCCCAGGCGAGCGAAGCGCGAAAGCCGACGCCCTGCACCCGTCCATGGATGACCAGGCGCCGGCGTTCCATCAGAGCCACGCCGCCGGGCCGCCCCAAGGCGGGGCAGTCAACAACCGGAGCGGGCGTAGCCCGCGAACTTCCGTCACACCCTTCCGCGGGAAGGGTGTTGGGGGGAAGGCGCTCATTTCACTTTCATGCCCGGCTGCGCGCCGCTGTCTGGCGAAAGCAGGAAGATGCCCGGTCCCTCGCCCGAGGCGGCCAGCACCATGCCTTCCGACAGGCCGAACTTCATTTTGCGCGGCGCCAGGTTGGCCACCATCACCGTCAGGCGGCCGGTGAGCGTTGCCGGGTCGTAGGCGGCCTTGATGCCGGCGAACACCGTGCGCGTCTCGGTGCCGAGGTCGAGCGTCAGCTTGATCAGCTTCTCGGCGCCTTCGACATGTTCGGCTCTGGCGATGCGGGCGATGCGCAGGTCGACCTTCGAGAAATCATCGATCGAAATGTGGGACACGGCGGCCTTTTCCTCGGCATGCTGCTGGTGTTCGGCATGGCGTTGCTGCGAGTGCGGCGGCGGCGCGGCCGGGGCGAGGGATTCCCGGTTGGCCTCGAGCAGGGCGTCTATCTGCTTGCGTTCCACCCGCGTGGCGAGGTGTTTGTACTCCCCGATGACGTGTTCGCCCGGCAGCAGATTCGCCGCGTCCGTCCAGGCCAGCGGTGCGATCCCGAGGAAGGCCTCGACGTCGGCGGCCAGCTTCGGCAGCACCGGCTTCAGGTAGATCGTCAGCAGGCGGAAGAGATTCAGCGCCTCCGAGCAGACGCGATGCAGCTCGGCCTCCGCGCCTTCCTTCCTGGCCAGTTCCCAGGGCGCGTGGTCGTTTACGAACAGGTTGGCGCGGTCGGCCAGGGCCATGATCTCGCGCACGGCCTTGCCGTATTCGCGCGTCTCGAAGTGCGCGGCGATCGCCTCGCCCGCCGCCTGCACCTCGCCCAGCAGCGTGCCGGAGACTGCGGCCAGCTTGCCGCCGAAGCGCTTGTGGATGAAGCCGGCGCAGCGTGAGGCGATGTTGACATACTTGCCGACCAGATCGGAATTGACGCGGGCGATGAAGTCGTCGAGGTTGAGGTCGATGTCCTCCATCGACGCATTCAGCTTGGCGGCGTAGTAGTAGCGCAGCCACTCGGGATTCAGGCCCTGCTTGAGGTAGCTCTCGGCGGTGATGAAGGTGCCGCGCGACTTCGACATCTTCTGGCCGTCGACGGTGAGGAAGCCGTGGGCAAACACCGCCGTCGGGATGCGGTAGCCGGCGTGCGCCAGCTCGGCCGGCCAGAACAGGGCATGGAAGTAAAGGATGTCCTTGCCGACGAAGTGGTACATCTCCGTGCCGGCGCGCGCCGCGGCATCGCGCTCGATGAAGGCGGCGACGTCGATGGCCGGGGTGCGGGCCGCCAGATTCTTCAGGCTGCCGAAATAGCCGATTGGCGCATCCAGCCAGACATAGAAATATTTACCCGGCGCGCCCGGAATCTCGAAGCCGAAATACGGCGCGTCGCGCGAGATGTCCCAGTCGGTAAGCCTGTTCTCGCCTTCCTCGCCCAGCCATTCCTGCAGCTTGTTCACCGCCTCGGGCTGGGTTTTGCAGACCTCCCGCGTCGCCTTTCTCAGGAACGCCTGGCAGCGCGGGTCGGAAAGCCTGAAGAAATAGTGGTCGGAGGACTTCCGCACCGGCGTCGCGCCGGAGACGGCGGAGACCGGATTCTTCAGGTCGGTGGGGGCGTAGGCGGCGCCGCAGGCCTCGCAGGAGTCGCCGTACTGGTCGGCCGCGCCGCACTTCGGGCACTCGCCCCTGATGTAGCGGTCCGGCAGGAACATTTCCTTGACCGGGTCGTAGAACTGCTCGACGGGACGCACCTCGATCAGGCCGGCCGCCTTCAGCTTGCCGTAAATGTCGTTGGCAAAGAAGCGCGTCTCCTCGGAGTGCGTCGTGTAGTAATTGTCGAAGGCGACGTGAAAGCCGGCAAAGTCGCGCGTGTGCTCCTGGCGCACCCGGGCGATGAGCGCCTCGGGCGTGATGCCTTCCTTGTCGGCGCGCAGCATGACCGGCGTGCCGTGGGTGTCGTCGGCGCAGACGTACCAGCAATCGTGGCCGCGCATTTTCTGGAAGCGTACCCAGATGTCGGTCTGGATGTACTCGACGAGATGGCCGAGGTGGATGGCGCCGTTGGCGTAGGGCAGGGCGCTGGTGACGAGGATCTGGCGGGTCATGGTTGTGATGGCGCTAAGGGTGTTCGAACGGATTGAAGACAGGCACGTCGAAAGGCGCGAAGTCGCGCACGTTCCGCGTGACCACGGTGAGCTTGTGGGTCAGGGCGCAGGCCGCGATCATGGCGTCCTCGTAAAGGGTATCCGACTTTTGATGCATCAGCTTCGCCCACAGCCGGAACGTTGCGGCATCCATCGGCAGGATGTTGTATGCCGTGGCAAGTTGCTCTGTCCAGCGCTCAAGCTGCGCGGCCTTGTCCGGATCCTGCTCGCGTGTCAGTTCGATGCCGGCCTGTATCTCGCCCAGCGAAAGCGCGCACAGATGCAAATCCGCTTCTGCGATGCTTTCCAGCCAGGCGACGACCGCGCCATTCGGACGGACGCGGCGCAATTCCGAAACAATGTTCGTGTCGAGGAGGTACATGCCGCTCAGTATGGAATCGCTTCTCGCCGGCGCGCCCCGCCGCGCGGAGGCAGGTTGATATCAATGCGGACGTCGTCGGACAGCAGCAGCGTTTTGAGCGACGGACGCGCTGCCGCGCATAACCGCCTCCATTCGGCGATGGGCACGAGGACGGCGGTTTCGGTCCCGCGGCGCGTGACGATCTGCGGCCCTTCGCTCACGCAGGCATCGAGAAATTCGCTGAAATGGGCTTTCGCATCTTGTACTGGCCAGGCATTCATGGCACCCTCAAGCTGACTAGTTTCCTGACTAGTTAGTATAGAGAGTGGTTGAGTTGCCTGCAAGCATTCCCTCGGCTATTCGACAGGAGGTGGCCGCATTGATTGATGAATCAGCAAAGCCTGATATATAATCCGACAAAATTACTCAAGTAAGGTCGCGATGGGATAATAGCGCCCTTGATTTCAACGACACCAGCCGAGGCATTCATGTCCATATCCGAACTTCAAGTACAGACGGCGCTGAAGGAAATCACCGATCCGAACACCGGCAAGGATTACGTCAGCACCCGTTGCGCGAAGAACATCAAGATCGACGGCGCCGACATCGCCGTCGACATCGAGCTGGGCTACCCGGCCAGGACCCAGCTCGACGCCATCCGCAAGGCCGTCATCGACAAGTTGAAGGCGATCCCGGGCGCCGGCAACGTCTCCGCCAACGTCCACAGCAAGATCGTCTCGCACAGCGTGCAGCGCGGCGTCAAGCTGATCCCCAACGTCAAGAACATCATCGCCGTCGCCTCGGGCAAGGGCGGCGTCGGCAAGTCCACCACCGCGGTGAACCTGGCGCTGGCGCTCGCCGCCGAGGGCGCCAGCGTCGGCCTGCTGGATGCCGATATCTACGGCCCATCCCAGCCGCAGATGCTCGGCATCACCGACAAGCCCGAGTCGCGCGATGGCAAGACGCTGGAGCCGATGCAGGCCTACGGCCTGCAGGCGATGTCGATCGGTTTCCTCATCGACCCCGAGACGCCGATGGTCTGGCGCGGCCCGATGGTGACCCAGGCGCTGCAGCAACTGCTCGGCGACACGCAGTGGCACGACGTTGACTATCTGGTGATCGACCTGCCGCCGGGCACCGGCGACATCCAGCTCACCCTGGCCCAGCAAGTGCCGGTGACCGGTGCGGTGATCGTCACCACGCCGCAGGACATCGCGCTGCTCGATGCGCGCAAGGGCCTCAAGATGTTCGAGAAGGTCGGCATCCCCATCCTCGGCATCGTCGAGAACATGAGCATCCACATCTGCTCGAAGTGCGGCCACGAGGAGCACATCTTCGGCTCCGGCGGCGGCGAGAAGATGTGCAAGGATTACGAGGTCGAATTCCTCGGCGCCCTGCCGCTCGACATCGCCATCCGCGAGCAGACGGATTCCGGCAAGCCGACGGTGGCGGCCGACCCGGACGGCCGCGTCGCCGAGATCTACCGCGGCATCGCCCGCCGCGTCGCCGTGAAGATCGCCGAGCAGGCCAGGGACATGACGGCGAAGTTCCCCAACATCGTCATCCAGAACACCTGAGGCAAAAGTCAGTCCCCGCGGCACGGCGCCTGGCGCCGCGTCGTGTTGACCCACCCCCGAAAGAGCGGATAATCCGCTCTTTCCTTTTTCGGTGGCGAGATGAGCATCAAGTCCGACAAGTGGATCCGCCGCATGGCGGCGGAGCACAACATGATCGAGCCCTTCGAGCCCGGCCAGGTGCGCGAGGTCGACGGCCGCAAGATCGTCTCCTACGGCACGTCGAGCTACGGCTACGACATCCGCTGTTCGGACGAATTCAAGTTGTTCACCGACATCAACTGTACCATCGTCGACCCGAAGAACTTCGACCCGAATTCCTTTGTCGAGGTCAAGGGCGCGCACTGCATCATTCCGCCCAACTCCTTTGCCCTGGCGCGCACCGTCGAGTACTTCCGCATTCCGCGCAACGTGCTGACCGTCTGCCTCGGCAAGAGCACCTATGCCCGCTGCGGCATCATCGTGAACGTCACGCCCTTCGAGCCGGAATGGGAAGGCTACGTCACGCTGGAGTTTTCCAACACCACGCCGCTGCCGGCCAAGATCTACGCCAACGAGGGCGTGGCGCAGGTACTGTTCTTCGAGTCGGACGAGGTGTGCGAGACGTCCTACAAGGACCGCGGCGGCAAGTATCAGGGGCAGGTCGGGGTTACACTGCCTAAGATCTAGTGAGCGGCGAGCAGTGAGCGGTGAGCGGAAAGGACTTCAGATGATCTACCGCTTGCCGTTCACCGCTCACTGCTTACTGCTTCCCGCTCACCGGGGTTAACCATGCGCTTCCATTTCCCCATCATCATCATCGACGAGGACTTCCGCTCGGAGAACGCCTCGGGCCTGGGCATCCGCCGCCTGGCCGAGGCCATCCAGGCCGAGGGCATGGAGGTGCTCGGCGTCACCAGCTACGGCGATCTGTCCTCCTTCGCCCAGCAGCAGAGCCGCGCCTCCGCGTTCATCCTCTCCATCGACGACGAGGAACTGGCCAACGAGGAGGAGAAGACCATCGCCGGGCTGCGCGCCTTCGTCGGCGGCATCCGCACCCGCAATGCCGAGATCCCGATCTTCCTGCACGGCGAGACGCGCACCTCGCGCCATATTCCGAACGACATCCTGCGCGAACTCCACGGCTTCATCCACATGTTCGAGGACACGCCGGAGTTCATCGCCCGCAACGTGGTGCGCGAGTCCAAGTCCTACCTGGATTCCCTGCCCCCGCCCTTCTTCCGCGCGCTGGTGCACTATGCCGCCGACGGCTCCTACTCCTGGCACTGCCCCGGGCACTCCGGCGGGGTGGCTTTTCTGAAGAGCCCGGTGGGGCAGATGTTCCACCAGTTCTTCGGCGAGAACATGCTGCGGGCCGACGTCTGCAACGCCGTCGAGGAGCTCGGCCAGCTGCTCGACCATACCGGCCCGGTGGCGGCCTCGGAGCGCAACGCCGCGCGCATCTTCAATGCCGACCACCTTTACTTCGTCACCAACGGCACCTCGACCTCGAACAAGATCGTCTGGCACTCGACCGTGGCGCCGGGCGACATCGTCGTTGTCGACCGCAACTGCCACAAGTCGGTGCTGCACTCGATCATCATGACCGGCGCCATCCCCGTCTTCCTCATGCCGACGCGCAACAACTACGGCATCATCGGCCCGATTCCGAAGGCGGAGTTCGCCTGGGAAAACATCCAGCGCAAGATCGCCGCCCACCCCTTCGCCTCGAAGGTGGCGGGGCAGCCGCGCGTGCTGACCATCACGCAATCCACCTACGACGGCATCCTCTACAACGTCGAGGAGATCAAGGAAATGCTCGACGGCAGGATCGACACCCTGCACTTCGACGAGGCCTGGCTGCCGCACGCCGCCTTTCACGACTTCTACGGCGACTACCATGCCATCGGCGCCGACAGGAAGCGCTGCAGGGAATCGATGGTGTTCTCGACGCAATCGACGCACAAGCTGCTCGCCGGCCTGAGCCAGGCCTCGCAGATCCTCGTGCAGGATTCGGAGACGCGCCAGCTCGACCGCGACGTCTTCAACGAGGCCTACCTGATGCACACCTCGACCTCGCCGCAGTACGCCATCATCGCTTCCTGCGACGTGGCGGCGGCGATGATGGAAGAGCCGGGCGGCACCGCGCTGGTCGAGGAATCCATCGCCGAAGCGCTGGATTTCCGCCGCGCCATGCGCAAGGTGGCCGAGGAGTGGGGCGCCGACTGGTGGTTCAAGGTGTGGGGTCCGGACGACCTGTCCGAGGAAGGCATCGAGGAGCGCGCGGCCTGGATGCTCAAGCCGGGCGAGCGCTGGCACGGCTTCGGCAACCTGGCCGACGGCTTCAACATGCTCGACCCGATCAAGGCTACGGTCATCACGCCGGGGCTGGACGTCGACGGCGACTTCGCCGACTGGGGCATCCCGGCCGTCATCGTCACCAAGTACCTGGCCGAGCACGGCGTCATCGTCGAGAAATGCGGCCTCTATTCCTTCTTCATCATGTTTACCATCGGCATCACCAAGGGCCGCTGGAACACCATGGTGACCGAGCTGCAGCAGTTCAAGGACGACTACGACAGGAATCACCCGCTGTGGAAGGTGCTGCCCGAATTCGTCGCCAAGCACCCGCGCTACGAGCGGATCGGCCTGCGCGACCTGTGCCAGCAGATCCACGATGTCTACAAGGCCAACGACGTGGCGCGCATCACCACCGAGATGTACCTCTCCGACATGGTGCCGGCGATGCGTCCGGCCGACGCCTTCGCCCGGATGGCGCACCGCGAGATCGAGCGCGTCGAGATCGACAAGCTGGAAGGCCGCATCACCAGCGTGCTGCTCACGCCCTATCCGCCGGGCATTCCCCTGCTCATCCCGGGCGAGCGCTTCAACCGCACCATCGTCGGCTACCTGAAATATGCGCGTGATTTCAACGAGCGCTTCCCGGGCTTCGAGACGGACATCCACGGCCTGGTCAAGGACGAATGCGGTGGCAAGGTACGCTATTTGATCGATTGCGTGCTTTAGTCCCGAGCAGTGCCGCCCAACCTTCAGGTAATGTATCAAAAAAACAACACAACTTATTGACAAATAAGTGTATTGAAAAGAGAATGACGCATCGCCACTCCTCTTTTCGGCATGCGCATCCTGTTATTTCTCGGATTTCTCGTCCTTTCCGTGCTGGTTCCGGTGGGGCTGGCCCAGGCCGCTACGACCGCTACTCCGCCCGACCTGCTGCAGGCCGAGACCCTGATTCGGGATGGCAAGGCCGAAGAAGCCTGGAAGCTGCTCTCCCCACACGAATTCGAATTTGCGGGTCGCGAGGACTACGACTACTGGCTGGGCGTGGCCGCGCTCGAATCGGGGCGCGCCGACCGCGCCACCCTGGTTTTCGAGCGCGTGCTGGCGGTCAATCCCGATCACGCCGCGGCGCGCCTGGATATGGCGCGGGCCTACTTCGCCCTGGGCGATTATCAGCGCGCCAGGGGCGAATTCGAGCAGGTGTCGCGCCTTGAAGATACGCCGGCGGCCGCCAGGCGAACGATCGACAGCTATCTGGCCGCGATCGAGGCGCGCAGCGCGAAGCGCGGCACGCGCCTGACCGGCTACCTCGAAGCCGCGGTCGGCCGCGACACCAACCTGAACAGCGCCACATCCGGCAATACCGTCTTCGTGCCGCTGTTCAACACCAGCTTCACACTCGGCCCGAACAGCCAGCGGGCCGCCGACAATTTCCTCGCTGTCGGCGGCGGCGCGGAATTGACCCATGCGCTGTCCGACGGATTCAGCCTGTTCGCCGGCATCGACCTGAAGCGGCGCATGCACCGCAACTGGGATACCTACGACAGCGGCAGCGCGGACTACCGCGCCGGTTTTCAGGTGACGCATGGCCGGGACGTGTTCCGCCTGACCGTCGGCCGCAACGAATACAGCCTCGACCATGCCGATTACCGCCGCATCGGCAGCCTCGGGCTCGAATTGCGCCATGCCGCCGACGCGAACACGCAGGTGATCGCCTTCGGCCAGGCCTCGGAGATCGTCTATCTGCAGGACGGTACGCAATCCTACAGTTCCGATCAGCTGATCGCCGGCGTCGGGCTGGTCCGGCGGCTCGACGGGGGGCGCGGCCCGCTGCTCTTCGGCAGCCTCTACTACGGCGACGACATCGCCACCCGGCGCCGTGCCGACGGTGACCGCAGCCTGTACGGCGCCCGCGTCGGCATCCAGCATGCCCTGCGCGACGATCTCGACGCCTACGCCACGCTCTCCCTGCAACAGAGCGATTACAGCCTCCGCAACATCCTCTTTCAGGAGAAACGCCGGGAACTCCAGTACGATCTCGGCGTCGGCCTGAACTGGCGCTTCCGGCCGGACTGGCTGGTCAAGCCGCAACTGACCTACACCCGTTCCGACTCGAACTTCGCGATCTACGACTACGACCGCACCGAGCTGATGCTGACCCTGCGCAGGGATTTTCACTGACCGTGACATATTTCATCGCCGCCGGACGTGTCCGGGTGTAGGGTGACCAACCGCCTGGAAAATCGGAGCAAGCCGAGATGACCGCGAATGCCCTCCCCCTCTTTCTCTCCCGCCTGGTTGCGATGCTGCTGCTGCTCGCCGCCCTGCCCGTGCTGGCCGATGCGGGTGCCTTCCAGTTTGTCGCCGGCGAGGTCAGGATCGTCCGCCCCGACGGACGCGAAGCCGTCGCCGCCAAGGGCGACAAGGTCATGGAAGGCGATACCGTGGTGACCGGCGCGAACGGCCATGCGCAACTGCTCATGACCGACCAGGCCCTGATCGCCCTGCGTCCGGATTCCAGGCTGCGCTTCGACGCCTACCGCTTCGCCGGAAAGGAGGACGGCAGCGAGCAGGGCATCCTCGGCCTGATCAAGGGCGGCTTCCGCACCCTGACCGGGCTGATCGGGCGCGCCAACAAGGCCAACTATCTGGTGCGCACACCGACGGCGACCATCGGCATCCGCGGCACCGACCACGAGCCCTTCCACATCCCGCCGGAGGGCTGGTCCGGCGCGCCGGGGGCGGATCCGGGTACCTACGACAAGGTCAATGCCGGCGAAACTTTCCTGCAGACCGAGGGCGGGCGCCTCGACCTGGGCGCAAACCAGGTCGGTTTCGTGCCGCCCAGTCCCCAGGCCGTGCCGACCCGCCTCGACCGGATTCCGGATTTCATGCGGCCTCCCGGGGTGTTGAGGGGCAGGGGCGCCGGGCGCGGCCCCGGAGACGGCGGCGGCCGGCGTGGTCCGCCGCCGCGTGGCGGCCAGCTGCCTCCGCCGCCAGGCGGTCAACTGCCGCCCCCGCCGCTGCCCGGCGGACTGCCGCCGCGCAGCGGGGACATTCCGCCCTTTTTCGAACCCATCGTGGCCGAAGGCGACATCGGCTTGAACCAGGCCGTGGCCGAACTGACTCCGGCCCCCATCGGCACGGCGATGGTCGGCGGCGACCGCAGCCATGACGCCAACGGGCCCTTTTTCGGCTCCGGCGCGGGGGTTGCCGCCCCCGTCGACCTGGAGATCCTGCTCGATTCGGCCGGCCAGATCGCCCTCATCGCCGACCAGGACGGCTTTCGCTATGCCCGGGGCGGTGCGCCCATCGTTCACGCCAGCGGAACGACCTTCATCGACGGCGGCACCCCGGTCAGCGTCAAATGGGGTATCTACGCCGGTGGCGCCATCGTGGACAACATGGGCCCGCGCCCCGTGGATTACTTCCACTACATGGTTGCTCAAGGCACGCCCGTCGCGATCGCCACGACGCTCAGCGGAAACTACGCCACCCTGATCGGCCATACGCCGGTGATCACCGAACTGGGCGTGGGCGCGCCGACCTACGATACGGCCTATACGCATATCACCCTGACGGGAGGCAACGTCACCGCTTACGAAGTCAAGCTCACCAGCGACGGGTTCGGACGGTTCTGGAACGGCGCCTTCTCGGGCAGCGTACCGGTCGGCCAGTTCGTCCAGGGCGGCGTCCCCCTGTCCGGCAGCGGCCCGGGCGGCGCGGCCAGCGGCAGCGGACATGGCGTCCCGGTGGGGCCGAGCGGGCAGGGCATGATTTCCTCGTTCGACCTGAAGACCGCGACGGCTGCCGTCACGGGCTCCTTCGCCCTGAAACAATGAACGCAGGCAGGAGAAGGTCAGTGCTCCCGCGCGATTGATAAGAGGCACCAAATCGTATAACCTGCACCGGTTGAATTCAGGCGTGTCCGGCGCAGGATTGCACCGGGTGGGGGGAATCGATGAAAAACAGCAACAAGATACGTATCGCCCTGTTCGTGGCCGGCCTGTTCGCAGCCGGGCTGGCGCAGGCCGATGCCGTCACCGACAACGCCAGGGCCCTGCTCGACAAGGGCGACGCCAAGGCCGCCTATGCGCTGCTCGAACCGCTCGAATCCGAGCGCGCCGGCGATCCCGCCTACGACTTCCTCCTCGGCCTGGCCGCGCTGGAAGTGGGCAATAACACCAACGCCGTTTTCGCCCTCGAGCGGGTGCTGGCTGTCGAACCCAACCATGTCCGCGCCCGTGCCGAGATCGCCCGCGCCTACGCCGCGCTGGGCGAGACCAAGACCGCCAAACAGGAATTCGAAACCGTCAAGAAGCAGGGCGTGCCGCCCGAAGTCGCCGTCACCATCGACCGCCTGCTTTCCGCCATCGAGCGTGTCGAGGACGAAGGCCGCACCACGGTGCGCGGCTACCTCGAGGGCACGTTCGGCCACGATACCAACGTCAATAGCGCCACGTCGGATCGCAACGTGGCGGTTCCGCTGTTCGGCGGGGCGCTCTTCACCCTCGGACCGGGCGGCGTGCGCCGCAGCGATACCTTTGCCTCGGTCGGCGGCGGCCTGAGCCTGCGCAAACCGCTGGACAAGGAGTGGGCCTTCACTGCCGGCCTGAACGGAACCAAACGCATGAACACCGATGTCGATGTCTTCGACACCGGTTCGACCGACGCCCATGTCGGCGTGGTGCGCACCTACGGCAAGGACGTCTTCAGCGCGGCCCTGCAATACAACCAGTTCTGGGTCGACAACGACCGTTATCGCGAAGCGGCGGGTTTCACGGCGCAGTGGCAGCACAACTACGATGCCCGCCATCAGGCCAGCCTCTACATCCAGTATTCCGACCTGCACTACATGTCCCAGGAAGTTCGAAATGCCGACCGTTTCGTCATCGGCGCCAACTTCGCCAAGGCCATGCCGGGATTCAAGACGGTGTTCTACGGCGGCGCCTATGTCGGCGATGAAGCCACCCGCAAGGACGGCTTCGAGCATCTCGGCCACACCCTCTACGGCGCCCGCATCGGCGCCCAGCATGAATTCCACCGCGACGCCCGTGCCTTCGCCAACCTCGGCTACGAGCACCGCCGGTATGGGGGCACCGATCCGTTCTTTCTGCGCACGCGCACCGACAACCAGTGGAACCTGGGTGTCGGACTGGCCTGGACGCCTGCCAAGAACTGGCGCGTGACGCCGCAGTTCCAGTACACCGACACCCGTTCGAACGTCGCACTCAACCGCTACCGGCGCGAGCTCGTCTCCGTGACCGTGCGCCGCGAGTTCTGAGGAGCCATCATGCCCAACGATTTCAAGCTGAAGCAATCCAGTGCCGCCCTGCTGGCCGCGCTAGCCGCGGCCTTTCCGCTCACCGGCCAGGCTGCCAGCGCCGCCCGCGTCGATTTTGCCCTCGGCGATGTCAAGGCACTCGCCCCGGACGGACGCAGCCGGCCGTTGGCCAGGGGCGCCGAGATCGCCAGCGGCGAGATGATCGACACCGGCAGCGGTCGCGCCCAGGTGCGCTTCACCGACGGCGCCCAGGTTTCGCTGGCGCCGCAGACCCAGTTCCGTATCGACGACTACCGCTTCGCCGGCAAGGCCGACGGCAGCGAGAAGGGCTTCTTCAGCCTGCTCAAGGGCGCCATGCGCACCATCACCGGTCTGGTCGGCCGCAGCAACCGCGACAACTACCGCGTGACCACCACGGTGGCGACCATCGGCATTCGCGGTACCGAGTACTCGATCACCTACGGCAACAGCATCAACGTCACCACAGGTAAAGGCAGCAACGAGGTATGCAATGCCGCCGGCTGCCTGATCCTCAACAGTGGCGAGACGGCCTATGTGGCGGACAACAATACCCAGCCGGTGATGACCGACAAGAAGGCGGAAATTCCCCCGCCGCCGGCGCAGGAGGGGCAGTTGCCCGGGTTTACTTCGGGCAATGACACCACCGGAGATGGTACGCCGGCAACGATTCCGCCGGCAACGACGACGGCACTTCCGTCTGGGCCAGGCTATTCGATTGTCGGCGCGGGCTATTTCTACGACACGTTTATGAGCGCATGGGTTACGGACGGCGGCTATTATGATGGCAATTACGAGCAGACTTATGCCACCTTCGATGGCAACGGGCTAGCCATGTTCACGGCCTATGACGGTGCCGAGGGGCTGACCCGTGGCACACCCGTGGGCATGCTGACGGATGGCGTCATGGGATGGGGGCGCTGGGTAGACGCTACGGGTGACTTTAACGGCACCCCGGAATCCTGGGAACACCTTCACTACGTCGTCGGCATCCCGACTTCCCCCCTGGAAATGGCCAGCCTTACCGGTACGGCTACCTACACACTCACTGGCTACACGTATCCGACAGCGTATAACGGGGCATGGACTATCGGCACCCAGCCGATTACAGGAACACTGACAGCGGATTTCTCTGTACCTGCCGTCATGGGCACCCTTTCCATACCGCTGGGTGTCAACGAGTATTCGACCACCTGGAGCGCATCAATTTCGGGGGCCCACTTCACGGGGGCTGGGACCGTGGCAATGGTTAGTGGGTCAGACTGTCTCTGTGGCTGCACATCACTTGTCGAGGGATTCTTTGCCGGGTCGAACGCTTCCCATGCCGGTTTGGCTTATGAGATCATCTCGAATGATATGTACTTCCCCTTGGTTTACGGTGATATCAATGGTGCGGCGGTATTCAAGAAGTAAGTAAGCTTCGGGTGCGTCCGCTGCCCCGGAATGAAATTGCCGGCCCGTTGGCTGGCGCCTTCGAATATCCCGCATGAGAATCCGCCCCGTAGACCGGCCAAGTTCGGCCTTGGGTCAAGCGGTGGTGCTTCTGCGCCAGGGCGATCCCGCGAGGGCCGAGGCGATTGCGCTCCAGACGACAAATGACGATCCGGCCTGCGCCCGCGCCTGGTTTCTGCTCGGTGCCGCGCGCCATGCCCGGCGCAAGCCTGCAGAAGCCCTGCCCGCATTCGGGCGAGCGCTCGAACTCGATCCCGATCTTGTCGAAGCGCGCCGTGCCCTCACGACAGTCCTGCTGGAACTGA
>JAWKYW010000022.1:0-35803 GCA_041396245.1 Rhodocyclaceae bacterium
TTCCCGTCGGCTTCGCCGCCAAGCGGCGCGTCAAGCTAAAGTTAATCGTTCAAGTATCCATAGCATCAACTAACCATCGAGGAACATATTGACCACCGCCCTCATCCTCATCGATCTGCAAAACGACGTAAGCGCTCTATTGACGGCGTCTGGCACTGAGGTCGGCGGTAGCGGATGATGGTGTCCACGTACATCAACGTGGACACCTATGACAGAGAGCGCGACGGAGTTGGCCAGGCCATTGGTTGTGGGCCGGAAGCGGGACGGGCGCAACTGCTACGATCCGCAAGCGAAGCGAGAACTGGTGGAAGCCTGCCTGCAGCCTGGGGTTTCCGTGGCTGGGCTGGCGCTGCGGCACGGTGTGAATGCCAATCTGCTGCGCACCTGGATTGGCCGATATCGCAAGCAGCGCGAAACGCGCGCTGAGCCGAGTGCGGCCCTTGCCGCCTTTGTGCCGCTGATAACGGCACGGCCGGCGCCGCAGGCGCGCACAGGGCTGTGTGCCACCCTGCCCAATGGCATCGTGCTCGATCTGAATGGCCTCGACGCGGCCGAACTGGCGCGCACCCTCGCCTGCCTGGCCGGCCTGCCATGTTCCGCTTCGACCCGGCGCTGAAGGTGTATGTGCACCGCGAGCCGGTGGACGGGCGCAAGGCCATCAACGGCCTGGCGTTGCTCGTCGAGCAGGCACTCGGGCTGAACCCCTTCGCGCCGGCGCTGTTCGTCTTCAGCAACCGGCGGCGCGACCGGATCAAGATACTGCTGTGGGAGCGCACCGGCTTCTGGCTGATGATCAAGCGGCTGGAAGCCGACCGGTTCAAGTGGCCGCGGGACGCCGAGCTCGTCACGCTGAGCGTGGAGCAGTTGCACTGGTTGTTGGCGGGCATCGACCTGGCGGCGATGCGGCCGCATCCGGAGTGCAAATATTTGCAGGCGGGGTGAACCGCTCGCCATGCCCCTGGTCTAATCCGGGACATGGCGACGATCACCCTGACCACCGAGGAATACCAAGCGCTCGTTGCCGAACGCGACGGTCTGCGAGACGCGTGCGACGGACTGAACGGTGAAGTGCGCACACTGAAGGTCAAGGTCAGCCTGCTCGAAGAACGCCTCAAAGCCCATCTGCGCAAGCTGTTCGACGCCAAGTCGGAAGTACGCGGCACCGAGCAGAAGGACATGTTCTTCAACGAAGCCGAAGCCTTGGCGCCGACAGGTACGCCGGTTGCCGAGGAAGCGACGCCGGACATCGAGATTCCCGCGCATACGCGCAAGAAGCGCGGGCGCAAGCCGCTCGATCCGGCGCTGCCGCGCGAAATCGTCCGCCATGAGCTGCCTGAGGCGGAGCGGGTCTGCGCCCACGACGGCGCGGTGCTCGTCGAGATCGGCGTCGAGATCGCCGAGCAGCTCGACATCATTCCGCAGCAGGTGCGGGTGATCCAGCACCAGCGCGTGAAATACGCCTGCCCGTGCTGCGATGAGAGCATCCGGGTGAGGCCGGCGCCGGCACGGATCATCCCCAAGGGGCTGCTCACCGAGTCCGCCCTGGCCTGGGTGGTGACTTCGAAGTACATGGACGCCCTGCCGCTCTACCGGCAGGCGGCACTCCTGTCCCGTTTCGGCGGCGAGCTGTCGCGCAGCACCCTGGCGGCGAGCATCGTCCGGCTGGGCGAAGCGGTGCAGCCGATCATCAACCTGCTGCGCGATCACCTGCTCGATGCCGGGCTGATCCACGCCGACGAGACGATCATCCAGGTGCTGAAGGAGCCGGGGCGGGCAGCGCAGACGAAGAGTTATCTCTGGGCGCAGGCCAGCGGCAGCGGCCCGCCGATCCGGCTGTTCGGCTATGCGCCAGGACGGGGCGCGAGCCATGCCGAGGCCCTGTTTGCCGGCATCAGGCCCGGGGGCGCATTGATGAGCGACGGCTACGAGGTCTATGGCGGGATCGCCGAGGCCAACGGGCTGACGCACCTGGGCTGCTGGGCGCATTGCCGCCGCTACTTCGTCGAGGCCGAAGCGGTGATTCCGAAGGCCGCCCGCGCCCCGGATCAGTTGGCGACACGGTTCATCGCGGCCATCGGCGAGTTGTATGCCGTGGAGTCCCAGGCAAAGGACAAACCCGCCGCGCAACGGCTGCGGCTGCGGCAGGAGAGGTCGCGGCCAATCCTGGCAAGGATCGAGCAGATGCTGCTCAAGCACCTGCACGCGGTGGTTCCCGGCAGCCTGCTGGGCAAGGCGCTGCACTATCTGTCCGCGCAATGGCCGAAGCTCGTCCGCTATGCCGAGAATGGCGCTTGGCCCATCGACAACAATCTGTGCGAGAACGCCATCCGCCCGTTCGTCGTCGGCCGCCGCAACTGGTTGTTCGCCGATACCGTGGCCGGCGCCCATGCCAGCGCCAACCTCTACTCGCTCGTCGAAACCTGCAAGGCCAACGGCATCGATTCCTATGCCTACCTCGTCAGCCTCTTCCGCAAGCTTCCCGCCGCCCAATCGGCCGACGACTTCGAGGCGCTGCTGCCATGGCGCCTGACGACCGGCCGCTGATACCACAGCCGATCACTTCTTCGCCGCCGCAAACGTCAAGAGCGGTGTCAATAGAGCGCTTACGATCAAGCACTTGCACGGCTTCGCAGGATGCGGAAGTCCGTCATAACCACGGCCAGACTGCACCAAGAGGCCACCCCGCGGGCAAGGGCGGCTATGGTCACGCTCACATATCGAGAGGGTGCAACGTGGGAGCCTCGCCACGTCTCCGAGTTCCTCAAGCGAGCGCGACAGTGGTCGGCGCGTCGAGGTCATGCGCTGCGCGGCTTGTGGGTCATGGAAACCACCAAACGAGGCAGGCCGCACTATCACGTACTGCTCTGGCTCCCTCGAGGCTTGAGCCTGCCGAAGCCGGACAAGCAAGGATGGTGGCCACACGGCTTGACGCGGATCGAGTATGTCCGCAAGGCAGTCGGCTACGCTGCGAAGTACGCCAGCAAGGGAGCCGATGCGCTGCCGAAGGGTGCGCGGTGTCACGGTGGCTTCGGCCTCGAAGCTAACCGGCGCTTCGCGGCTTTATTGCGAAAGTGGTCCGTTGACTGCCGGGTTGGGCGGTAATGGCCTCGCCGATCCGCTTGCAACGCGGAATTCAAGATCTGAGTAGCTCTTGTAGAAGATCACGTTGTAGTCCTTTATGTCGAAGTGCAAGATGGTTCCTTCGCGTGCGACCAGGATTACTTCTTTCCCGATGCCGTGAGCAAACCCCAGTTCATAATAGACGTTGGGTCGCTCCGTAGAGATATCGCACACCAGAAACCGCGACCCTCAATTGTTCCAAGATCACGTCTGTGATTTTCTTTGAGTGTTCGATTTCATCAACGCGAACAGCTTCAATACCGCATTGTGCAGTTGCCTCATTGCATTAAGGAATCTTCAAGAGTTGGGTCGGTGGCAGAAATACCAAAGCCGAAGACCTCGGCCCTGCTGAAGCCCCTGCCGGAAGACCTGATGGAGCGCTACCGCGTGAGCCGGCGCATGAGCAATGCGCGTAATGAGGGGGATGCGTGCATGGCGCCGTATCAGGGGGACTGACTTTCACGCTGTCTGAAAAGTCAGTCTTTGCAACACGGCTGGAAAGCTTCCTATTCTCGGCCGAAGCGTGAGCTCAACCAGTCAAGCAGCAACCGAAGCTGTCGACCCGAAGCAGAAGTGGCAAGATGGCGATAACAAGCGTTGCGCCATGAGCCACATTGATGCCATGGCATTACCAGTAATCTGGATGATCAAATTCCTGAACGCACACTGGAAGACTTCTCAAGATGGGGATTGGTTCTTCTGACAATGACTGGCCAAGCCAACCCTCTGGCATTGAAAGTGGTCGCGGAGGCTGGATGACATCTTCCGATAACGCCTGAAATCCCACCTTGGCGTAGAAAGCAGGATCGCCATAGGTGACAGCCACCGTTGCGGAGCGTTTTTTTAGCGCATCGAGTCCAAAATTGATCAGTGCTTGCCCAACGCCCTTTCCCTGATGTGCAGTGCTGACTGCGACTGGAGCAAGCAGGTATGCACCGATAGGCTCATCAAATCGAAGCCGGGTAAAGAAGATCGCTCCAATCATTGCCCTGTCCTCGTAGGCGCCAATGCAGATTATTTCCTGATTGTCGATACGCGAAGCCAGTTCGGAAGCAAGCTTGCCAATCAGCCTACCTTCTTGCTCCCCTTCCGATGAGGAAAACACCGAGGTGAAAAGACTTGCCACCTCGTCCTTGCTGTCTTTATCGAGAATCTTGAACTTCATGCCTCATCCTGAACCGAGCTCACGCCGTCGGTGTTGGAGCATAACGTAGTAACCGCATCGGCAGCTTTACGGTTTAGGTCTGGACTTCCGCTCCTGGCCGATAGCTTCTGTTTCTACATGACCGACTGAATCTCCGCTCTGGTTTAGGTTTGTTCGACGTCTGCCCTCCACGTGACGAGACTGGACGACGCGAGAGCGCCTGCGGGCAGACGTTGAATAAACCTCCAGGGAGGAAACCGCGGAATGCGGCTACTCGGTTCGGGTAGGCTGTGGCCTATGGGGATTTGAACTCGGCCGCTGTTCCTGAGGCAGCTGCTGACCGGAGCATCGACCCGTCGGCGACGCAGAGATTGACTCCGATGTTGGTGATTGGCGGACGAGCACAAGTGCCAGGGGCGACGAATTCTGGCGATACGGCGTCGAGCAACAACAGGCTGCTCTCGGCACCGGAGACCCGGAAGCCGATGCGAGTGTGTGACGGGAGAACTGCAGGCAGCAAATCATGGCGGTGCTCGGATCGACTGCTGACGCATCATGATATCGATGACGCGCATAGTGGCGCCACAGCGCCGACAGAAGAAGGTCGGCACGGGCATTTCGGCGGTTTCATCGTCGCCCGGCTCTGGCCGAGGCATGTCGAGCAAGGCGCGCGCCCTGACCAGGTTCTCCCGTCGTCCGGCATTGGCCAGCAGGCCGTAATGCCGTATGCGGTGGAAACCGGGGGGCAGGACGTGCAACAGGAACCGGCGCATGAACTCCTCTGGCGCCAGCGTCATCGTCTTGTGACGGGTGCGTCCCTTGGCCCGGTAATCCTTCCAGCGGAAGGACACACCTTCCTCGCTCATCGCCACCAGCCGCCGGTTCGAGATGGCCACCCGGTGGGTATAGCGCGACAGATAGGCCAGCACCGCCTCCGGACCGGCAAACGGACGCTTGGCATAGACCACCCACTCGCACGACCGCAACGGTACCAGCCAACGACCGAACGCTCCTGCATCGGCCAAGCCTTCGTGCTCGCCGAAGAACTGCAACTGGCCGGCGCGATGCAGCTTCTCAAGTTCCTCGACGAAGCGCCGCCGGAACAACCTTGAGAGCACGCGCACCGGCAGGAAGAAACCGCGCCGGCAGGCCACCCAGCGTTCGCCGTCCGGGGAGATTCCGCCGCCAGGCACGATGCCATGCACGTGCGGATGATGCGTCATCGCCGAACCCCAGGTGTGCAGTACCAAGGTGGCGCCGACCTGGGCACCCAGGTGTTTCGGATCGGCTGCGATGGTCGTCAGCGTTTCCGCTGCCACGTCGAACAACAGTCGGTAGATTGCCGCCTTGTTGGTGTAGGCGATGGTGCTGATCGGCTCTGGCAACGTAAAGACGACGTGGTAATACTCGACCGGCAGCAGGTCGGCCTGGCGGGCTTCAAGCCAACGTTGCGCGGCACGCGCCTGACACTTCGGGCAGTGCCGATTGCGACAGGAGTTGTAGCTGATCTCCTCATGGTCGCAGGCATCGCAGCGCAATGCGTGTCCCCCCAGTGCCGCCGTGCGGCACTGTTCGACGGCCGACATGGTCTTGAGCTGGCCGAGGCTCAGGTGACCTGCCTGTTTCGCTCGCCACGCCGGCCCATGAGTGCGGAAGACGTCCGCAACCTCGAGGGCGGGCCGCCCCATGGCGGCACTACACGGAGTTCAGCTTCTCCAACGGACTGACCACCTCGCGCAGGATGTCGGTGGCGACCTGGGCATAGAGGGCCGTGGTCTCCAGTTTCTTGTGGCCGAGTAGCACTTGGATCAGGCGGATGTCGACCTTCTGCTCCAGCAGGTGGGTGGCAAAGGCGTGGCGCAGCGAGTGCATCGAGATGCGTTTCTCGATGCCCGCCTCGTCGGCGGCCGCGTGGATGGCACGGTTGAGTTGCCGGGTGCTGAGGTGCCGAACCGGGTCCAGGCTGGGAAATAGCCAACCGCCGTCGAGCATCTTGCCTTGGGCACGGGCGACGCGCCACCAGACGCGCAGGCGTTCCAGTAGCACCGGTGACAGTAATGCGTAGCGATCCTTCTGTCCTTTGCCTTGTTCAACCCGTAGAGTCATGCGCTGGCTGTCAATGTCGCCAACCTTCAGGTTGACCACTTCATTGACGCGCAGCCCGGTCGCGTAGGCCAGGGCCAGCGCAGTCTGGTGTTTCAGGTTGCCGGCGGCGGCAATCAGCCGCTTCACCTCATCTGGACTCAGGATCTCCGGCAGCTTGCGCGGCAGATGCACCGGTTTCATCTTGGCCATCGCCTCGGGTCGGTCCAGCGTGATGCTGAAGAAGAACTTCAGCCCGCAGATCGCCGAGTTCAGCGATGCCGGCGAAACACCGTTGTCGACGAGATGCAGCTGGTAGTTGCGCAGCTCCTCGACACTGGCAGTGTCCGGAGAGCGCCCAAGGTACTTGGCAAACTGCTTTACTGCGCGAAGGTACTGGGACTGCGTCTTCTCACCAAACTTGCGCATCCGCATGTCCTCGATCATGCGCTGGCGCAACGGACTGACACCCGGCTTCTGAGTTTCCATGGCTTGCTCCTGTCGGAAATCGAGGCGGGATTGCCTCGCTTCCAACAGTGGCAGCTTCTAGCCGCCGCAAACCACTCCCCTCCAAAACTGCCCAACTACGGTCGCGTACCACCCCTACCGCGCGAGCGGTTTAGTCCTCGGCCGATCAGCACTCATTCGTGGCTTTGAAACCAACGGCGGTTCAAGTACGCCAGCGCCGCCATCTGACATTCGGTAGCTTCGCCGGCTGCAAGGCGCCGGATGGCGCGGCGCTTTCTTCGGGCCGCTACCGGGTCTTCATTGAACAAAAGGCGGCGGCGCGCTGTCTATCCCGTGCAGGTCCATGTAAGCCGCGAACGATGCTATCGTAGGCCTGACGGGTGAAGCATCTCCTGCACAGGGCGATCCGACGAAAATGATGAAACGCCTTCTGTCCCTTGCCGCGGCGCTGCTGCTTTCGCTGCCGGCCTTCGCCGCGACGGTGAAGGTGGCCGAGATCCACGGCGCCATCAGCCCGGCCAGCGCCGCCTATTTCCTGCGCGCCCTCGACGAGGCGCAGCGGGCGAAGGCGGACCTGCTGGTGCTCAGGCTCGACACGCCGGGCGGGCTCGATTCGGCCATGCGCGAGATGATCCAGGGCATCCTCGCCTCGCCCGTGCCGGTGGCGACCTTCGTCGCGCCCTCCGGCGCGCGCGCCGCCAGCGCAGGCACTTACCTGCTGTATGCCAGCCACGTCGCCGCCATGGCGCCGGGCACCAACCTGGGCGCGGCGACGCCGGTGGCAATCGGCATCGGCGGCGATGCCGGCAAGCCGGGCGGCGCCAAGCCGGCGGATGACAAGGACGATAAGGGCCAAGGCCGCGCATCCTCGGGCGGCGCCATGGAGAAGAAGGCGGTGCACGACGCCGCCGCCTACATCCGCAGCCTGGCGCAATTGCGCGGGCGCAACGCCGAGTGGGCGGAGCGCGCCGTGCGCGAGGCGGAAAGCCTTTCCGCCGAGGAGGCGCTGAAGCTGAAGGTGATCGATTTCATCGCCGCCGACCTGCCCGAGCTGCTGCAAAAGGCCGAGGGCCGCAAGGTGAAACTTGCCGCCGGCGAGGCCACGCTCGCGCTCTCCGCCGCCGCCGTCGTCACGGTCGAGCGCAACTGGAAGGAACGCCTGCTCGCCGCCATCGCCGACCCGAACATCGCGCTGATCCTGATGATGCTCGGCGTCTACGGCCTGCTCTTCGAGTTCTACACGCCGGGCTTCGGCGTGGCCGGCATCATCGGCGCGATCTGCCTGCTGCTGGCGCTCTACGCGCTGGCAATGCTGCCGATCAACGCCACCGGCGCCCTGCTGGTCCTGCTCGGCATCGCGCTGATGGCGACGGAGGCCTTCGTGCCGAGCTTCGGCGCCTTCGGCATCGGCGGCATCTTCGCCTTCGTCGCCGGGTCGCTGATGCTGATCGACGCCGACGTGCCGGGCCTGCAGGTCTCGCTTGCCTTCATCGTGCCGCTGGCGGCGGCGAGCGCCCTGGTGCTGGGCGGCGTCGGCGCCTTTGCCCTGCGCTCGCGCCGCCGCCCGATGGTGGCCGGCGTCGAGGCGATGGCCGGCGGCACGGCCGAGGCGCTGGAGGATTTCGCGCAGGAAGGCTGGGTGCTGGCCTTCGGCGAGCGCTGGCATGCGCGCAGCGCTTCGCCGCTGAAAAGCGGCGAGCGGGCGCGCATCGTGGCAGTGGACGGACTGACCCTCGTAGTTGAACCTGAAGACAAAGGAGAACGATCATGATCTGGGATTTCGGCTGGGGCGGCGCGCTGCTGCTGCTCATCGCGCTGGCGGTGGCCAGCATCCGCATCCTGCGCGAGTACGAGCGCGGCGTGGTGTTCCTGCTCGGGCGCTTCTGGAAGGTCAAGGGGCCGGGCATCGTGCTGGTCGTGCCGGGCATCCAGCAGATGGTGCGCGTCGACCTGCGCCTGGTGGTGATGGACGTGCCGAGCCAGGATGTCATCTCGCGCGACAATGTCTCGGTGAAGGTGAACGCGGTGGTGTATTTCCGCGTCGTCGATCCGCAGAAGGCCATCATCCACGTCGAGAACTACTTCGAGGCCACCTCGCAACTGGCGCAGACGACGCTGCGCTCGGTGCTCGGCAAGCACGAGCTCGACGACATGCTGGCCGAGCGCGAGCGGCTCAACATCGACATCCAGCAGATCCTCGACGCGCAGACCGACTCCTGGGGCATCAAGGTCGCCAACGTCGAGATCAAGCACGTGGACATCGACGAGACCATGGTGCGCGCCATCGCCCGCCAGGCCGAGGCCGAGCGCGAGCGGCGCGCCAAGGTGATCCACGCCGAGGGCGAGCAGCAGGCTTCCGAAAAGCTGCTGGAAGCCGCCAGGGTGCTGGCGCAGGCGCCGCAGGCGATGCAGCTGCGCTACCTGCAGACGCTGGTGAACATCGCCGGCGACAGGACCTCGACCATCGTCTTCCCGATGCCGATGGACATCATGGACGCCCTGAAAAAGCTCACCGGCGACAAGCCCTGAAGCCCGCCGGTTCCGGACAACCAGCGGGCTAGAACTCCATACCCAGATTGAACGAGTCGAAGCGCTGCGCGCCGCCGGTGCCCGGGGCGCCGCGGAATTCCGCGCTGCGCGCCACGTGCGTCCAGGAGAAGCGCAGCTTGTCGACGCGCAGGCTGAAGCCGAGCGAGAGGTCGCGCACATGGGAACGGCGGTCGACCGACGGGCCGGCGCGGAATACCGGGCCGTCGAGGAAGACGTTGTGGGCGACGTAGCGATGATCGACGGCGGCGAATACCGACCAGGAGACGCCGGTAAAGTTGCTTTCGCCGACGGCACGCGTGCCGTGCAGCATGGCGCCGCCGGGCTCGATGGTGTCCGGGCCGAAGCCGGTCAGGCGGTGGCCCAGGCGCAGCATGAGGCCGGCACGGGCGTGGGTCATCACCGTGCCGAGGCTGCCGCCGCCATTCAGGATCAGATCGGCGTTGTCGTTGCCGAAGCGCCGCTTGTGCAGGTAAGTCAGCATGAAGGCCGGCTCGTTGGGAATCTGATGCTTCCAGCCGCGTGGCATGTCCGTGCCGATCAGGCGATGCCAGGCCTTTTGCACCGGCTCGCCCAGCGCGGCGGGGCCGACCATGCCAACATCGAATTCGACGGTGTCGAGGCGGTTGCCGCGGGCGCGCTGCGCCACGCCGCCCAGATACAGCCAGGCCGCCCACGGCCGGTCGTCGGGCTGCGCGGCAGCGATGGTGATGTCGCGCGGGGTGTACATGTTCTGGCCGATGAAGAGGCCGACGTGGACATCCTCTCCGCCGGCCGGATCGACGGTGCGCAGCACTTCGGCGGCCGGAATCTGCAGCAGGTCCAGCGGCAGGCCGACCCCCAGCTTGATGCCGTTGGTGTAGTACCGGTCGGTGTGCCAGAGCTTGTCGTTCTCGACGAACAGCTGCACCTCGCTGCCAGGCCGCGGCGCGGGCGCGTCCGCCCGGGCGGGAAGCGCGCATGCGGCAAACAGGAGGAAAAGCAACTGAGGCAACGGAGCAAACATCAGAAGGACACGGCCGGGGAGAAATGCAACCGCCATTGCGCATTGCATCCGCCGTGCGCGACGAGGCGGCGCATCCATGGCCTCCCCTTTTTGCCGCGGCTTCAGGCGCCGCGCTGCAGCGCGGCGATGCGCTCCTCGAGCGGCGGGTGGGTCATGAACAGCCGCTTCAACCCGCCCGCGGCGACGCCTGAAATGCCGAAGGCGGCCATCTTGTCGGGCAGCGGCGCCGGCTCGTGGGTGGCGCGCAGGCGCTCGAGGGCGGCGATCATCTTGCCGCGCCCGGAAAGCCGGGCGGCGCCGGCGTCGGCACGGAATTCGCGCTGGCGCGAGAACCAGAAGACGATGATCGAGGCGAGGATGCCCAGCACCATCTGCGCCACGATCAGGGTGATGAAATAGGCCGGGCCGTGGCCGCGTTCGGTCTTGAAGACGACGCGGTCGACGACGTGGCCGATCACGCGCGAGAGGAAGATGACGAAGGTGTTCACCACGCCCTGGATCAGCGCCAGGGTGACCATGTCGCCGTTGGCGACGTGCGAGACCTCGTGCGCCAGCACCGCCTCCGCCTCATCCTGCTTCATGGCGCGCAACAGCCCCGTCGACACCGCCACCAGCGCGTTGTTGCGGTTCATGCCGGTGGCGAAGGCATTGACCTCGGGCGCGTCGTAGATCGCCACCTCCGGCATGCCGATGCCGGCCATCTGGGCCTGGCGCCGCACCGTTTCGACCAGCCAGCGCTCGACCTCGCTGGAAGGCTGCTCGATAACGTGGGCGCCGACCATGCGCTTGGCGCTCCACTTCGACATGGCGAGCGAGATGAAGGCGCCGCCCATGCCGAAGACGGCGGCGAAGGCCAGCAGGCCGCCCAGGTTGAGCCCGCCGTCGGCCAGCATCGGCTCCAGCCCGAGCAGCTGGACGACGATGCTGAGGACGACCAGGATCGCGATGTTGGTGGCAAGGAACAGGGCGACGCGCTTCATGGCTGGCTTCTCCGTCTGGCGATGGCCGGCCTCAGTCGCTGTTGGCGAAGCCGAGCAGCGAGAGCAGGCTGACGAACAGGTTGTAGATCGAGACGTACAGCGTCACGGTCGCCATGACGTAGTTGGTCTCGCCGCCGTGGATGATCTGCGAGGTCTGGAACAGGATCAGGCCCGAAGCCAGCAGCATGAAGGCGGCGGACACCGCCAGCGACATCGCCGGCAACTGGAAGAAGATCGCCGCCAGGCCGGCAAGGAAGGCGACCAGGATGCCGACGGCGAGGAAGCCGCCCATGAAGCCGAAGTCCTTGCGGCTGACGACGGCGTAGGCGGACAGGCCGAGGAATACCGCGCCGGTGCCGCCGAGGGCCAGCATCACCGTCTCGTGGCCGTTGGGCATGGCCAGGTAGAAGCCGAGGATCGGGCCGAGCGTGTAGCCCATGAAGCCGGTCAGGCCGAACACCGCGAGCACGCCCCAGCCGCTGTTGCGCAGCTTCGTCGTCAGGAACAGCAGGCCGAAGTAGCCGACCAGGGTGATGACGATGCCGGGGTGCGGCAGCTTGAGCGCCGCGGCGGCACCGGCGGTGACGGCGGAAAACAGCAGCGTCATGGCCAGCAGCGCATAGGTGTTGCGCAGCACCTTGTGGGTGGCGAGCAGCGAGGGTGCGGCGCCGCTGTGGCGCTCGGCCGGAATGGCGATGACGTCGGGACGGTTGGTTCTCATGACGGATTCCTCCTGTCTAAAAAAGCCTGGCTAGTTTACGTGATGGCAACAATCAAATAAAGTCGATTTTCAAGTGGTTGACAGTTCGTCTTTGCCGAAGTTTCCAGGAGCCTGATCATGAACCTCAAGCATCTGTTTTATTTCTGGAAAACCGCAAAGGAAGGCGGCATCATGCGGGCCGGCGAGGCCTTGCACATCACGCCACAGACCATCAGCGGCCAGATCAGCCAGCTGGAACATAGTCTAGGCATAGATCTGTTTTCGCGCCAGGGCCGTGCGCTGGAGCTGACCGATGCCGGCCGGCTCGCCCTCGGCTATGCCGATGAAATCTTCTCGCTCGGCGCCGAACTCGAACAGGCGATCCGTCATTATCCGAAGGAGCGTCCGCTCACTTTCCGCGTCGGCGTCTCCGACGCGCTGCCGAAATCGCTGGCCTATCGCCTGCTGGAACCGGCCGTCGCCGTGGGCGAACCCGTGCGCATCGTCTGCCGCGAAGGCCGGCTCGAGCGCCTGCTCTCCGAACTGGCGGTGCATCGCCTCGACCTGGTCATCGCCGACACGCCCCTGCCCGCCGCGCTCGACGTGCGCGCCTACAACCACCGCCTGACCGAATCGGGCATGAGCTTCGTCGCCGCGCCGGCGCTGGCCGCCCGCTGCAAGGAGGCCTTCCCGGCCTGCCTTGCCAGCCTGCCGCTGCTGGTGCCGGGCGAGGACGCCTCTTCGCGGCAGAGGCTGATGCGCTGGCTGGAGAAGGCGCGCATCCGGCCGAAGATCGTCGGCGAATTCGACGACAGCGCCCTGATGACGGCCTTCGGCCAGGCCGGCGTCGGCGTCTTTCCCGTTCCCACCATCATCGAGGCGGAGATCGTCGCCGCCTACGGGGTGAAGGTCCTCGGCCGCAGCGAGGAGGCCCGCACCGAATATTTCGCCATCTCGGCCGAGCGCCGCGTAACCCATCCGTGCGTGCTGGCGATCGCCGCGTCGGCGCGCGCAGGGTTTGCCGGGGCCGGGCGGGACTGAGTCGCCGTGCCGGCGGGACTGACTTTCACCAATGCCGCTTGCGCGCGGCGGCGAGGAATTCGTCGAGCAGCGGCATGCAGTCGAGCACGCGCTCGTCGCCCGGGTGATGGAACTCGGGATGCCACTGCACGCCGAGCAGGAAGCCGCGGCCCTTGCCGCGGATCGCCTCGACGAGGCCGTCGGCCGGGCTGACCGCCTCGGTTTCCAGCTCGCGGCCGAGCACGCGCACCGCCTGGTGGTGGATCGACACCACGCCGCCGCCGTCCCGGCCCGGATAGAGCCGCGCCAGCAGGCCGCCCTCGGCGAAACGGACATCGTGGCTGTGCCGGTCGTAGTCGCCGGTCTGGTGCGCGGCCGCGCCGGCAAACTGGGTTTCGATGTCCTGGTAGAGGGTGCCGCCGCGGGCGACGTTGATGAGCTGCATGCCGCGGCAGATGCCCAGCACGGGCTTGCCCGCCTCCAGGAATTCGTGCAGCAGCTCCATCTCGTAGGCGTCGCGCACCGGGTCGCCGGCCCATTCCGGGCGCAGCGGCTCTTCGCCGTAGGCGCGCGGGCTGACGTCGGCGCCGCCCTGCAGGATGAGGCCGTCGAGGTGCTCGGCGTAGTCGCGCAGGCGGATGTTGCTGCGCATGAGGATGCCATCCTGCAGCACCGACGGCACCATCATCAGCAGCACCTCGCGCTGCGTCACCCACTGCGCCACCGACTGTTCCAGCACCTGCAGGGTCTTGCTGCGGATGCCCCGGGCGTCCGGCTCGGGGTGGAAGATGCGCGCCGAGAGGCCGATGCGCACGGGCTTGCTGCGGCTCATGTCGTTTTCCCTTCCTTGAAACACCGGATGGCGGCGTCCACGACGCCTTCGACGCTCCCCGCCTGCGCATGCTGGCGGCGCAGGTAGCCGGCGTCGTTGCCTTCCCGCGCGGCGACGGCGCGTATGCCTTCCAGCGCCGCCCGGCTGCCGAGCGCTTCGGCCTGCGGCCCGATCGACTCCAGCGTGGCGAGGATGTCCTCGCGCAGCGACAGGCTGTCGTGGCTGCGCGGATGGACGATAACGCCGTCGAGGCCGAAGCGGCAGGCCTGGAAGCGGTTGTAATTGTAGACGAGGTAGTCGTCCTCGCGCGGCGGCGGCTCGGCACGCGCCAGGAGGTGGCGGCAGAGGGCCTGCAGGTAGCAGGCCAGCGCCGCGGCGTGCTCCACCGTCAGCGGGGTATCGCCGACGCGCAGCTCGATGGTGCCGAATTCCGGCTTCGGCCGGATGTCCCAGTAGAAGTCCTTCATGCTCTTCACCACGCCGGTTTTCTCCATCTTGGCGAAGTAGGCCTCGAAAGCCGCCCACTCCAGCAGGAAGGGCGCCCGGCCGGAGAGCGGGAAGGCAAACACCGAATTCAGCCGCGCCGAATCGAAGAGCGTGTCGACGCCCTGGGAATACGGCGAGGAGGCCGACAGGGCGATGAAGTGCGGCAGGTAGCGGTTGAGCGCATGCAGCAGGTAGAGCGCCTCGTCGGCGGAAGCGCAGCCGACATGCACATGCTGGCCGAAGACGGTGAACTGCTTGGCCAGATAGCCGTAGAGGGCCGAGATCTCCTTGAAACGCGGCTTGGAGAATATCCGCTGGTTGAACCAGCGCTGGAAGGGATGCGTGCCGCCGCCGCAAACGGCCACGTTGAGGCGTGCGCCCGCCGCCACCAGGGCGTCGCGGATGCGCCTCAGCTGGGCCAGCAGCTCATCGTGATTGCGCTGCACGTCGGTGGCCACCTCGATCATGCTCTCGGTGATCTCCGGCTTGACGTCGCCGGGAAAGCGCGATCGCGCCAGCAGGTGGAGCATGTCGGAGGCGGCATCCGCCAGGTCGTAGCTGGTCGGATTGACCAGCTGCAGCTCCAGCTCGACGCCGAGGGTCAGGGGTTCGGACGGCCTGAAGGCTTCCAGCGGCATCAGGCGCCCTCCCGCCGCGCCGCCTCGCCGGCCCAGATCAGGGCGCGCTGCGTGACGATCGGCCCGACCACTTCCAGCAGCAGCACCATGGCCATGAGCGCCTCCAACTGGTCGAGCTGGCCGAGGCCGAGGTGGCGCGTCTGCTCCAGCAGGAGGACGGCGAAGACCGACAGCGGGGTCAGCGCCAGCCCGGTCAGGCCGCCCTTGCGCCAGCTGATGCCGCCGATTCCGGCGAACAGGGTGGTTGCCGCCGTCTTCGCCAGCAGTCGCGCGGCGATCACCGCCAGCGCCAGCCAGGCGCCGGCGGCGGCCTGGCGCCAGTCGATGGTGGCGGCGACGAAGACGAAAAGGAGAATGGTCAGCAGATCGCCCAGCGTTCCGAAGTTGCGCTGCGCCTGCGACAGCACGACGCGCCGGTGCCGTGCCACGATGCCGAAGGCCAGGGTCGCCAGCAGGGGCGAGAACTTGAGGGCGTGCGCCAGGGCCGTCAGGGCGAGCACCGCCACGGCGAAGGCGAGGGTGGCGTTGCGGTCGATCCCGCCCAGCCGGCGCAGCAGCCACGGCACCGCCACGCCGAACAGCGCCCCCAGCCCGGCGGAAACCGCCAGCGTCACCAGGCTGCCCCACAGCGCCCGCAGAATGCCGCCGTCGCTGAGCAGCAGGCCGTAGCCGACGACGACCTTGAAGACGATCAGCGCCAGCACGCAGTTGAAAGCCGCCAGGTGCAGGGTGCGTTCAGTGACTTGCCCCGAACTGCGCAGTTCGTTGGCCACCCGCAGCACCGCCGCCGGCGAGGTGGCCATCGACAGTGCCGCCAGCAGCAGCGCCGGCAGCAGCGGCACGGCAAAGGCCAGGGCGACGGCGAGTACGGCGGCGAAGGCGCCGCCGGCCTCGACCAGGCTGGTGACGCCCAGCCAGGGGTTGGCGCGCAGCCAGCCGAGGTTGATGCGGTAACCCAGTTCGAAAAGGATCAGTCCGAAGGCGACATTGGCCAGCAGCGCCATCGGCCCGCCGCTCAGCGCCGGCAGCACGCCGGCCTGGCCGGCGGCGAGCAGGAAGCCGACGATGCCGTAGCTGCTGATGCGCGGCAGCCGCAGCCAGCGCTGACCCAGCTCCCCCGCCGCCCAGGCCAGCAACAGGGCGAACGGCCAGGCGATTTCGCGCAGCAGGACGGTTACGGCTTCGGGCATGCCCCGTCTTCGGCTTGCGGCGCGTAGACCAGCTTGACGTGGGGGAAGGGGATCTCGATGCCTTCGCGGTCGAAGGCCGCCTTGAGGCGGCGCAGGTATTCGCGTCGCACGGACCACTGCTCCAGCGGCGCCACCCTGAAGCGGCAGCGGATCACCACGGCGGAATCCGCCCACTGGTCGACACCGGCGATCTCCAGCGGGTCGAATATCTTCGCCGTGAAGGCGGCGTCCTGCCGCAGTTCCTCGCCCACCCGGCGCATCACGTCGATGACGCGATCGACGTTTTCGCCGTAGGCGACGCCGGCGTCGATGACGGCATAGGCATAGCCGAGGCTCTTGTTGGTCACGACCGAGATGGTGCCGTTGGGAACGTAATGAACGTTGCCGTCGTAGTCGCGCAGGCGCAGATAGCGCAGGTTCAGTTCTTCCACGACGCCGGACTTGCCGCCGGCCTCGACGACGTCGCCGATGCGGATCTGGTTCTCCAGCAGCAAAAAGAACCCGGTGAAGTAGTCCTTCACCAGGCTCTGCGCGCCGAAGCCGAGGGCGATGCCGACCACGCCCGCCGCACCGAGGATCGGCGCCACCGAGACGCCGAATTCGCCAAGGACGAGGATGCCGGTGACCACCGACACCAGCACCGTGAACACATAGCGGATGACCCGCGACAGCGTCTGGACGCGGCGGCTGTCTTCGGCGCTCTCCTGGCGCGCCTCGACGGCCTTGCGCACGCGCATGATCAGGCGCGGGATGAAGCGCAGGGCGATGGCGGCCAGGACGAGGATCAGCAGGACGCGGGCCGGCATCGCCAGGTAGGCCGGCAGCCCGGCCAGGAATTTTTCGAGGGTCTGGATCATGATGTATCGACTGTCCGCTGTTTCAGAAGGCCTGATCCCAGCGCACGCTGAGACGGATCGCCGAGTTGATCAGGCCGACCATGCTGTAGGTCTGGACGAAGTTGCCCCACTGCTCGCCGCTCTTCGGGTCGATGTGCTCGGCGAGCAGGCCGTGGCGGTTGCGGCTGGCGAGCAACCGCTCGAAGAGTGCCCGCGCCTCGTCGCGGCGACCCAGCGCCGAAAGCGCGTTGATGTACCAGAAGGTGCAGATCAGGAAGGCGTTCTCGGGGGTGCCGAAATCGTCCTTTTCGACGTAGCGGAAGATGAAGTCGCCGTGGCGCAGTTCGCGCTCGATGGCGGCCACCGTGCCGGCGAAGCGCGGGTCGTCGGCCTGGAGGAAGCCGACCTCGTTGAGCAGCAGCAGGCTGGCGTCCATCGAGTTGCCGTCGAGGGTGGCGACGAAACTGTTGAGCTTGGCGTCCCAGGCGCGGGCGCAGACGACGCGATGGATGCGCTCGGCCTGGCTGTGCCAGTAGTCCCGCCGCTGCGCCAGGCCGAGCCGTTCGGCGATCTTCGCCAGGCGGTCGCAGGCGGCCCAGCACATGACGCTGGAGAAGGTATGCACGCGCGCCGAGCCGCGCAATTCCCACAGGCCGGCATCGGGCTGGTCGTACACCTGCACGGCGCGCTCGCCGAGGGCTTCGAGGCGGTGGAACAGTGCCTCGTCGCCGCAGCGCACCAGGCGGCGATCGAAGAAAACGTGGGTGGCGGTGAGGATGGCCGAGCCATAGACGTCGTGCTGCACCTGCTGGTAGGCCTGGTTGCCGACGCGGACCGGCCCCATGCCGCGGTAGCCGGGCAGGCTGTCGATGACGCGCTCCTCGATCTCGGCGCGGCCGTTGATGCGGTACACCGGCTGCAGCACGGCGTCCTTGGCCCCGGCGGCGATGTTCACCACGTAGCCGAGGTAGCGCTCCATGGTGCGCGTCGTGCCGAGACGGTTGAGGGCGTTGACGACGAAATAACCGTCGCGCAGCCAGCAGTAGCGGTAGTCCCAGTTGCGGCCGCTGTCGGGCGCCTCGGGGATCGAGGTGGTCAGGGCGGCGACGATGGCGCCGGAATCGTCGAAGGCGTTGAGCTTGAGCGTGATGGCGGCGCGGATCACCGCCTCCTGCCACTCGAAGGGAATGGAGAGGTAGCGCACCCATTCGCGCCAGTAGGCGGCGGTCTCCTCGATGAAGTGGCGACCGGTTTCGCCCACCGCGCCCTGCAGGGTTTCGTCCGGACCGAGGACCAGCGTCACACTGTCTTCCAGGAAAAACGGCATCTCCTCGAGGACGGCGGTGATCGAGGCGTCGGTGGTCAGGCGCAGCGTCAGGTCCGGCGTGACGAAGCGGATGTGGTTGCTGCCCCAGGTCACGGCCGGCCGGTCGCGGCCGTAGTCGTGGGCGGGACGCACGCGCAGGACGACACGCGGGCTGCCGGCCAGGCGCCGCACCTGGCGGATCAGGCTCATCGGCGCGAACATGCGGCCGTGCTGGCGCAGGCGCGGGCAGCAATCCGTCACCTCGACGATGCCGCCGTGGCGGTCGTGCAGGCGCGTGAGGAGGATCGCCGTATTGGTCAGGTACTCCTGTTCCGCATGCGAGAAATCCAGCAGGTCGACGGCCATGAAGCCGAAGTCGGCCGCGCCGTCCCGTTCGCGCAGCAGCGAGCAGAACATGGCGTCGCCGTCGAAGCGCGGAAAGCAGGCCCAGACGACATCGGCATGCTCGTCGATGAGGGCGCCGATGCTGCAGTTGCCGATCAGCGCCAGGTCGAGGGTGTTCATCCGTGCTCCTTTTCCTTGCCCGTTTCGTTGCAGGCCGGGGAGCGCGCCAGCAGCGCTTCCAGCCAGGCGCGCACCGCGGCGACATCGTCGAGCCGCGTGCGTGCCGCCGTCCTGCCCGGGCCGACTTTGATGGAACAGCCGCCCATGGCGTTGACGACGCCGAAGCCGTACTCGTCGGTGACGTCGTCGCCGATGAACACCGGCAGGCGGTCGCGGAACGGCGCTTCGGCCATGAACTCGGCGATCGCCGTGCCCTTGTCGCGGCCGACCGGCTTCACCTCCAGCACGCACTTGCCGGGCTGCAGGCGCAGGGTGCCGCCGGCTTCGGCCACCAGGTCGCCCAGCGCCTTGTCCACATGCCGCCGCAGCCTGGGCGCGCGGCGATAATGTACCGCGAGCGTGAGTCCCTTGTCCTCGACCAGCAGTCCGGGCTTGCCCGCCATCGCCGCATCGACGTCCGCGCGCAGGCGCGGCCAGTCTACATTCTTCGGCGCGTGGCTGTGCAGGCCGCCGCCGGCATCGCGCCGCTCCATGCCGTGCTGGCCGGCGATCGGCAGATGCGGCCCCGGAAAGAGGGTGTCCACATCGTCGACGCGGCGACCGCTGATCAGCGCCACCGCCCCGCCGGTGCAGGCGTGCAGGCGCCGGATCAGCGACACCAGATAGTCGTCCACGCGGACGCCCGACGGCGACTCGGCCAGGGGCAGCAGGGTGCCGTCGATGTCGAAAAAAAACGCCCAGTGCTCCCCGGCCAGGGGCAGCGCCGCCGCGCTCGCCTGCCTGTTCATGCCTGCCGGGCCTCCTCGTCCAGGCGCCGCTGCTTGCGTTCGACCAGCCGGCCGCGGCGGCGCATGTCCGCGGCATCGAGCAGCATGCGTCCGGCCCAGCGGTAGACGTTGAATTCCGTCACCAGGCCGCGCATCAGCCGCATGCGGTCGCGCTGCTCCGCCGCCGGCATGTTCAGCGCCAGTTGCAGGGCCGCCGCGCACTCGTCGGCATCGTAGGGATTGACCACCAGCGCCTCGGGCAACTCGCTGGCCGCCCCCGTGAACCGGCTGAGGATGAGCACGCCGCGCTCGTCGTCGCGGGCGGCGACGAATTCCTTCGCCACCAGGTTCATGCCGTCGTGCAGGCTGCTGACGAAGCAGAAATCCGCCGCGCGGTAATACTCGTACACGTCCTGCGGCTCGTGATGCTCGATCTTGAGGATGATCGGGACGTAGCCGCCGCGACCGAAGCGCTCGTTGATCTCGGTCGCCAGGGCGCGCACGTGCGCCTCGTACTGCTGGTACTCGCCGATGCTGGCGCGCGTCGGCGCGGCAATCTGGACGAAGCTGAGCAGTCCGATCCAGCGCGGCTCCAGCTCGAGCAGGCGCTCGATGGCGCGAAAGCGCTCGATCACGCCCTTGGTGTAGTCGAGGCGGTCCACGCCGACCCCGACCATGTGGTCGACGCCGAGATGCAGGCGCCGCCGCACGTCGGTGCGGCACTGCTCCACCGATTTCGCCAGCAGCGTCGGCGGCGGCGGCCATTCGATCGAGATCGGATAGCGCTTCACCGCGGTGAGCGCGCCGCCGTAGCTGACCGTGAAATACTCGCGGTCCACGCGGGATTCGAGCAGGCGGTCGACCGTATCCATGAAATTATTGCAATGGGACCGGGTATGGAAACCCAGGATGCTGCTGCCGAGCATGCCCTCGAGGATCTCGATGCGCCAGGGACAGATCGAAAACGCCTCCGGGTTGGGCCAGGGGATGTGCCAGAAGGTGATCACGATGGCCTCGGGCAGCCGCTCCCGGATCATGCGCGGCAGCAGGGCCAGGTGGTAGTCCTGCACCAGCACGATCGGGTTCGGCCGCTTGGCCTCGGCCACGACCGCATCGGCAAACTTGCGGTTGACCGCGACGTACTGATGCCAGTCCTCGGTACGGAAGGTCGGGCGCACATGGGCGATGTGGCAGAGCGGCCACAGGCCCTCGTTGGAAAAGCCGTAGTAATAGCCCGCCTCCTCTTCGGCGGTCAGCCAGACGCGGCGGATGTGGTAGGCGGGCTTGCCCGGCGGCACCGCTACCCGGTCGTGGGCATCGACGACGTCGCGGTCGGCCGAGCCGTTGCCGTGGGCGATCCAGGTGCCGGAGCAGGCGCGCATGATCGGTTCCAGCGCCGTCACCAGGCCGCTCGCGGGCCGCTGCACCTCGATCTGCGCGCCGCGGCGCGTGTGGATGTAGGGTTCGCGATTGGAGACCACCAGCACCTCCTCGCCGCTCAGTTCGCCGTGCAGGATGGTGCGCAGCGTGTCCGGCGACCAGGTCATCTGCTCGTCGTCGCGCGGTCGCCATTCCGATTCCATCTCGCGGATCAGCGTGCGCAGGTCGCGGGCGATGGGCCGGAACTCGGGCGCGGTGGCGGCCATGGTTTTGCCGGGCTCGCGCAGCAATCCCTCGCCGCGCAGCAGCGCGCGCATGCCCTGCACCCAGCCGCGCCAGGACAGCTGGGCGATGACCACCGTGATGAGCGAGACGACGAGGCCGAGGCCGATGAAGAAGTAGAAGAGGTAGCGCTTGGTCTCCTCGCTGCGCCGCTCGACGAAGCTCAGGTCGTGCACCAGTACCAGCCGGCCGAACTCGACGCCCTCGTTTACGACGCTGTGCACCGCCACGTGGAGCGGGCCTTGCTCGCTCTTGAGCAGGCGCGCCTCCGGATCGCTGAAGCGTCCGAGGTCATCGCAGCGCAGGGCGGCAGGGAATCCCCTGGTGGCGATGATCGCGCCGGCCTTCGGACAGAAGCCGAGGGCAAACAGGCGTTCGTCGCGCAGAAGCCGGGTCAGGTAGGCCTGGGACTTCGCCGGCTTGCCGCCCTGCAGCGTATCCTGCAAGGGTTCCTGCAGCGAGTTGGCAACGAGTTCGGCGCGAATGTCCAGGTCGCGCACGAACCAGCGCAGCGTCAACTGGTCGACCAGCGGCAGGACGCCGTAGGCAAAGGCCGCGAGCGCCAGCATGAGGGGAATGATGAAGCGCAGCGACAAGCGCATGGCCTTCTCCTTTGTTGCGTGCCGATGCGTTCCGCCGCGGCGGCAGGCACGTCCGTGCTGGAAATCAGCCTCGAAAGGCGAGGGACAGGGCGGTCAGTCCGCCGGATTTACAATGCCGCCGCTCTACATCGCGCGGCGGTCATTCCGTTGCGTGGCAAGCGGTTTGCCACGACGCAATATGATAACGCATAACGGCCGGGCCGCCGGGCCGCCGGGCGACGAAGCCAAGCCGGCAGGCCGGGGCGGATCCGCCGCTTCGCCCCGCCCCGGCCGCGCCGATGGGGGGCGCGGCCGGGCAGGCGTCCCGTTCACCCGTCCGTGACGACCAGGATGTGCACCCGGTAGGGACCGTGCGCACCGAGCACCAGCGTCTGCTCGATGTCGCCGGTGCGCGAGGGACCGGAGATGAAGTTCAGCGCGCGCGGCAGGTCGCCGCACTCGGCGCGGATCAGGTCGAAGGCCTCTTCCATGCCCGGCACGATGCGCGCCATCGGCACGAGCGCAATGTGCGTCTCGGGCAGCAGGCTGTTCGATGCCGGCGTGTCGGCGCCGGAGAGCAGCACCAGCGTGCCGGTCTCTGCCACCGCGCAGAAAACGCCGGTGATGCCGGTGAGGTCGTCGCCGCCGGCGGGACGGCTCGCCACCCGCAGGCCCGCAGCGGCCCAGTCGAGGCCGGCCAGCTGCGGCGAGGCGACGGCTTCGCCCGGCAGGTCCCGCGCGGCCAGATAGCGGGCCACCGCAGCCGGTGCCTGCGCGGCCCGCGCCACGACTTCGACCGTGCTGGCCATGGCCTCGGCGCGGGCAATGAAGCAGGCGGCCAGGTCGGCCTCGGGCGGCGGCCGCGGCCCGCGCGCGCGGCGCGCCAGCACGGCCGCGACGGCGGCGCGCGCCGGCACGGCATTCTCCTCCGTGCGGCCGAGCCGGCGGCGCATGCGCCCGAGCATCTCTTCCCTGGCGTCCTTCATGCGACGCGATTCCTCGGCTCGCCGCGGGCGAAGGCCTCGAGGTTGCCTGTGAGCTGGTCGAGCAGGGCTTGCATCGCCCCGGCCGAGGCCCAGGCCACGTGCGGCGTCAGGATGAAGTTGGGCTGGTCGATTGCCAGCAGCGGGTTGCCTTCGCGCGGCGGCTCCCGCGACAGGACGTCGAAGCCGGCGCCGCCGATCCGGCCCTCCCGCAATGCGCAGGCCAGCGCCGCCTCGTCGACGATGCCGCCGCGGGCGGTGTTGATCAGGATGGCATCCGGCCGCATCAAACGCAGCTCGGCCTCGCCGATCAGGCCGCGCGTCTCGGCATTGAGCGGACAGTGCAGGGAAACCACGTCGGCCTGGCGCAAGACGTCCGCGAACGCCGTCCTGCCGGGACTGACTTTCGCCGCGGCCGTGCCTTTGCGTTCGGCCCACAGCACGCGCATGCCGAAGGCTTCGGCCAGCCGCGCCACGCCCTCGCCGAGGGAGCCGCGGCCGACGAGCCCGAGGGTCGCGCCGTGCAGGTCGCGAATGGGGTGGTCGAAGAAGCAGAAGCTGGACGCGTCCTGCCAGCGACCGTCGTGCACGTCGCGGCGATAGGCGAGCAGATTGCGCCGCAGCGCCAGCATCAGGGCGATGACGTGCTCGGGCACGGTGTTCACGGCGTAGCCGCGGATGTTGCTGACGACGATGCCGTGTGCGCGGCACCAGTCGAGGTCGACATTGTCGGTGCCGGTGGCGGCGCAGGCGATCATCCTCAGCCCGGGCAGGGTGGCGAGCAGTTCGCCGCGCAGCACCACCTTGTTGGTGATGACGATGCTGGCGTCCCTGACCCGCTCCGCCACCTGCTCCGGCGCGGTGAGCGGGTATTCGTCGTAGTCGTGGGGGAAGTCCGGCCGGCGGAATTCGCCGCGGATGGAGTCGCGCTCCAGGAAGACGATGCGCTGTCTCATGTCGGCCGCCTCCGGGCATACTGCTCGCGAAAGGTCCTGCCCTCCGGCGCCGGGAGGTCGCGGCCCGCCGTCCAGGCCGGTGCGATGGCCATGGCGCGGATGCGGTCGCCGCCGCCGGCCAGCCGGTTGAGGTAACGCACGCCGAGCTTCGCCGCCAGCGCATACAGCCGCGGCCGCTGCGCCAGCCAGCCCCACAGTTTCAGCGCCGCACGCTCGCCCAGGGGTTGCAGGCCGCGCGCCAAACCCTCCTCGCGCAGCTTGCGCATCAGATCCGGCAGCGGGATTTTCACCGGGCAGACGGCGCCGCACTGGTTGCACAGGGTGGCGGCCTGCGGCAGGTCGATGGCGTTTTCGATGCCGACGAAGAGCGGCGTCAGCACCGCGCCCATGGGGCCGGGATAGACCCAGCCGTAGGCGTGGCCGCCGATGGCCTGGTAGACCGGGCAGTGGTTGAGGCAGGCGGCGCAGCGGATGCAGCGCAGCATGTCCTGGAAATCGCTGCCGAGCAGATCGATGCGGCCGTTGTCGACCAGGACGAAATACAGATGCTCGGGTCCGTCCGTGTCCTCCGGCCGCTTGACGCCGGTGAGGACGGAGAAGTAGTTGGAAATCGACTGGCCGGTGGCCGAGCGCGGCAGGATGCGCATCAGGGTGGCGAGATCCTCCAGCGTCGGGATCACCTTTTCCACGCCGGTGATCACCACATGCACGCGCGGCAGCGTCGTCACCATGCGGCCATTGCCCTCGTTGGTGACCAGCGCCACCGAGCCGGTCTCGGCGACGAGGAAGTTGCCGCCGGAGATGCCCATGTCGGCCGAGAGAAAATGCGCGCGCAGCATCTCGCGCGCCTCGCGCGTCATCTCGCCGATGTCGGTCTTGCGCGGCTTGTGGTGCACCCGCTCGAACAGCTCGGCCACCTCCTCCTTGGTCTTGTGGATGGCCGGGGCGATGATGTGCGAGGGCCGCTCGTTGCCGTTGATCTGCAGGATGTACTCGCCGAGGTCCGTTTCCACCGGCTGTACGCCGGCCGCCTCCAGCGCCGCGTTGAGGCCGGCTTCCTCGGACAGCATGGACTTCGACTTGATGGCCTTCTTCACGCCGTGGCGGCGGGCAATGTCGACCACCAGGCGGCGGATGTCGGCGCCGTCGCGCGCCCACAGCACCTGCGCGCCGCGCTGCGTCGCCTCCTGCTCGAAGCGCTCCAGCCACAGGTCGAGGTCGGCCACGCAGGTGTCGCGGATGGCTTTCGCGGCCTCGCGCGTCGCCTCCAGGTCGATCTCCGCCACGGCGCGCCTGCGCCCGTCGACGAAAAGCCCCTTGGCGGTGGACAGCTTGGCCTGCAGGGCGCGATCGGCGGCGGCGGCGGATGCCCTCGCCTTGAAGTGCATGGAATGGATTTCCAAAGCCGGCCCTCCCACTCGGTCTCGCTGAATCGGGGTTTCACGATCTGATATAGTATTCCGCGATTCGATCCAACGGAAGCCGATCTTGCCCCAGCCCGAAGCAAAAAGCTCCATCCAGGTCATCGAGCGCATGATCACGCTGCTCGACGTGCTGGCCCACCATCAGGATGCCGTCAGCCTCAAGCTGCTGGCGCAGGAGACGGGCCTGCACCCGTCCACGGCCCACCGCATCCTCGGCGCCATGACGGGCAGCGGCATCGTCGAACGCGCCGAGCCGGGCGCCTATCGCCTCGGCATCCGCCTGCTGGAACTGGGCAACATCGTCAAGTCGCGCATCAACATCCGCCAGATCGCGCTGCCCTTCATGCAGACCCTGCACGGCAGGATCGGCGAAAGCGTCAACCTCGGCGTGCGCCACGACGACGAGATCATCTATGTCGAACGCACCTCCAGCGGCCGTTCCTCGGTGCGCGTGGTGCATCTGGTGGGCGCCCGGGCGCCGCTGCATGCCACGGCGGTCGGCAAACTGTTTCTGGTCGAGGACGGCCTGCAGAAGCTGCGCGAGTACGCCAGGCGCACCGGCCTGCCGGGCTTCACGCCGACCTCGCTCACCACCCTGCCCGCCCTGGAAAAGGAACTCGACCGCGTGCGCCGCCACGGCATCGCCTTCGACAACGAGGAAATCGAGCAGGGCCTGCGCTGCATCGCCGCGCCGGTGCGGGACGATTCCGGCGAACTGGTGGCCGGACTCTCCGTTTCGGCGCCCGCCGAACGCTACGACGCCGAGTGGATTCCGCAAATCAAGAAGGCAGCCGACGACATCTCGCACGCACTGGGCTTCAGCGGAAGATAGCGATCGGGGCGCCGGAGAACCCGGCCGCGCACTGCGCGGACTCCTGGCGGAGCCCGCTTCAGGACAACCGCTCAGCCGGCCACGCGCCGCGAAAGCGAAGCGCTCGGACGCCCGCCCTGGGCCGCGGCGTTCTCGATCCAGCGCCGGATGCGGTTGGCGTCGCCGATGCGCGTCAGGCGCCCCCAGGAATCCAGCAGCACGATGACCACCGGCCTGTTGTCGAGCCAGGCCTGCATCACCAGGCATTTCCCCGCTTCGCGGATGTAGCCGGTCTTCGACACGGCGATCTCCCAGCCCGAGGCCGGGTTTCTCACCAGGGTGTTGGTATTCCGGAAGGTGATCGAACGGCCGCCGACCCGCACCGTGCGCTCGGTGGTGGTGGACAGTTCGCGGATGAGCGGATAGTGGGCGGCAGCCGCGACCAGATTGCTCAGGTCGCGCGCGCTGGAGACGTTGGCGGCCGTCAGTCCGGTCGGGTCGGCGAAACGGGTGTCCATGAGGCCGATCGCCGCGGCCTTGCGGTTCATGGCTTCGACGAAAGCGGATTCGCCGCCCGGATAGTGGCGCGACAGCGCCGAGGCGGCACGGTTCTCGGAGGCCATCAGTGCCAGCAGCAGCATGTCCTCGCGGCTGAGGCGGGTGCCGACTTTCAGGCGCGAGCGGGTGCCCTTGAGCGTGTCCACGTCGCCGTGGCCGATGGTCAGGGTTTCGCTCAGCGACTGCCGGGCGTCGAGCACCACCATCGCCGTCATCAGCTTGGTGATGGAGGCGATCGGCAGCACGGCGTCGGAATTCTTTTCGAACAGCACCTCGCCGGAGGACTGGTCCTGCACCACCACCGCGGCGGATTTCAGCAGCAGGTCGCCGCTGTCCTCCACCTCGGCGCGGGGGACCCGTTTCTCTGCCTTCTTGACCGGCTTGGCCTGGCGTTTGGCCGCCTGTTTCTTGGTGGTGGCCGCATCGGCTGGCGTGGCGACGCCGAGCCCAGCAAGGGTGAAAGCCACAAAAATCGCCAGCACGGTGGTCAGCTTGAATGTCACGCAATCTCTCCAGATCTGGCCGAGGTTTCCCGAGTTTAACAGCGAAAACAGAATTTTCAATAAAAAATAGCCCATTAGGCTATATATCTCAAGTAATTTAACAGATCGGCTTCAGGCGGCTTCGAGAAAAGTGCGTACTTCCTCGCGGCGCGCCATCGTATCCGTGTAGCCGAGTTCGATCAAGGCACGGGTATAGGGCTGCTCGAAAAGAAGGTAGCTGGCCAGCGCGGAACCCGCCTTGCTGGTGGCGCCAATGCCGCGCAGCAGGGCGCGCACCGGCCAGGGCAGGCTCCTGACATGGCGGGCGGCCATGTAATCGAGGCGTTGCGAGGGGGAAATCACCAGCGCCTCGATCCGGTGCAGCGGCAGGCCGGCTTTCTCGCGTACGTCCGGCGGGATGATCGACAGCGTATTGTTGATGCGTTGCAGGCGCTCCAGGTCGACATACAGGCTGTCGAGAAAGATCGACGACAGGGCGTGGCCGGCGATCTGGGCCAGCGGCGGATAGACATCGCCCCGGCTCGACCGTTTCTCGTCCTGCAGCCGGCCGGAACCGATCACCAGGATGCGCCTTGCGCCGAGATGGATGGCCGGCGACACCGGCGCCAGCTGGCGCATCGAGCCGTCGCCGAAGTATTCGCGATGGATCTTGACGGCCGGAAAGATGAAGGGGATGGCGCTGGAAGCCAGCAGGTGCTCGACGCCGAGCCGCGTGCGTGCGCCGGCCCGGTGCGTACGTTTCCAGGTTTCCGCGGTTTCTGCCGCCTGGAAGAAACTGACGCTGTTGCCGGAAAGGTAACCCGAGGCGGTGATCGAGACAGCGTACAGGGCGCCGCTGTCGATCGCCTTGCCGATTCTGCCGAAATCGAGGCTGTCCTCGAGCAGGCGGCGCAAGGGGGCGTTGTCGAGCAGAGAGCGCGGGCTGTGCCGGAAAAGCCAGCCGAACATGAGGGCGGTGAGCCAGTTCAGGCCGCTGGCGCCGATCCCGAGGGCGTCGGCGCGATAGACCTGTGCCGCGTGGAAATTGCCCCAGACCTCCTGCAGGTAGCCGACCCCCCTGCCGAAATCCTCCGCGAAACAGGCCAGCGTGGCGGCGTTGATGGCGCCCGCCGAGGTGCCGCAAATGATGGGGAAGGGGTTGCGGCCGGGCTCGGGCAGCAACTCGCGGATCGCGTCCAGCACGCCGACCTGGTAGGCGGCGCGCGCGCCGCCCCCGGTCAGCACCAGCGCCGTCTTGTACGGACTGACTTTCATTCAGGTCATAACGGCCGCCGCCCCGATTCCTTCAGCTCATCCTTGCGCCGCCGCCTCCACCACCGTCAGGGCAGTCAGGTTGACGATGCGCCGCACCGTCGCGGTAGGCGTGAGGATCGTCACCGGCGCCCGCGTGCCGAGCAGGATCGGGCCAATGGTGACGCCGTCGCCGGCCGACTGCTTGAGCAGGTTGAAGGCGATGTTGGCGGCATCGAGGGTCGGCATGATGAGCAGGTTGGCTTCGCCCTTCAGACGGGAATTGGGAAATACCTGGCCGCGCACGTCGCCGGAAAGCGCCGCGTCGCCATGCATCTCGCCTTCCACCTCCAGATCCGGCGCGCGCGCCCACAGCAGCTGCGTGGCCCGCAGCATCTTGCGCGCGCTGGGCGTGTCGTGGCTGCCGAAGCTGGAGTGCGACAGCAGGGCCACCTTGGGTGTCAGGCCGAAGCGGCGCACCTGCTCGGCGGCGAGCAGGGTCATCTCGACCAGCTGCTCCGCCGTGGGATCGTAATTGACGTAGGTATCGCAGATGAAGACCGTCTGCTTCGGCAGCATGAGGCCGTTCATGGCGTAGTAGGCCGAAACGCCCTCGCGCCGGCCGATCACCTGGTCGACGTATTCCAGGTGCAGGGCGTGGGTGCCGAAAGTGCCGCAGAGCATGCCGTCGGCGTCGCCCTTGTGGATCATCATGGCGCCGATCAATGTGTGGCGCCGGCGCATCTCGATCTGCGCGTAGTCGGGCGAAACGCCCTTGCGCTCGGTCAGCTCGTGATAGGTCTGCCAGAAATCCTTGTAGCGCGGATCCTGCTGCGGGTTGCACAGTTCGAAATCGACGCCCGGCCGGATGCGCAGGCCGCATTTCCGGATGCGGTGCCCGATCACCTCCGGCCGGCCGATCAGGATCGGCTGCGCCAGATGCTCGTCCACCACCACCTGCACCGCGCGCAGCACGCGCTCGTCCTCGCCCTCGGCATAGACGATGCGCTTGTCGATCCGCTTCGCCGCGGCGAATACCGGTTTCATCAACAGGCCGGAGTGATAGACGAACTGCTGCAGCTGCTCGCGGTAGGCCTCGAAGTCGGCGATCGGTCGCGTCGCCACGCCGGAATCCATCGCCGCCTTCGCCACCGCCGGCGCGATCTTGACGATGAGGCGCGGATCGAAGGGCTTCGGGATCAGGTACTCCGGCCCGAAATTCAGCTCGGAGCCGGCATAGGCCGCCGCCACCACGTCGGACTGCTCGGCATGCGCCAGTTCGGCAATGGCCCGCACCGTCGCCAGCTCCATCTCCTGCGTGATGGTGGTGGCGCCGACGTCGAGCGCACCGCGAAAAATGAAGGGAAAGCAGAGGACGTTATTCACCTGGTTCGGATAATCCGAGCGGCCGGTGGCGATGACGCAGTCTGGCCGCGCCGCCTTCGCCACTTCCGGCAGGATCTCCGGCACCGGATTGGCCAGCGCCAGGATCAGCGGCTTGTCCGCCATGGACTTCACCATCTCCGGCTTCAGCACACCGGCGGTCGACAGGCCGAGGAAGATGTCGGCCCCGGCGACGATTTCTCCCAGCATGGTCGCCGCGGTATCCTGGGCGAACTGCGCCTTGCTCGGATCGAGGCCGGCCAGCCGCTTTGTGCTGACCACGCCCTTGGAGTCCGTCATCCAGACGTTTTCGCGGCGCAGGCCGAGGGCGATCATGAGGTCAACGCAGGCGATGGCCGCCGCGCCCGCCCCGGAGCAGACCAGCTTGACCTCCTCGATTTTCTTGCCGACCACGCGCAGGCCGTTCAGTACCGCCGCGGTTGAAATGATGGCGGTACCGTGCTGGTCGTCGTGGAAGACCGGGATGCGCATGCGCTCGCGCAATTTCCTTTCGATGACGAAGCACTCCGGCGCCTTGATGTCCTCCAGGTTGATGCCGCCGAAGGTCGGCTCCAGCGAGGCGATGATGTCGATCAGCTTGTCGGGGTCGTGTTCGTCGATTTCGATGTCGAAAACGTCGACGCCGGCGAACTTCTTGAACAGCACGCCCTTGCCTTCCATCACCGGCTTGCCGGCGAGCGGGCCGATGTTGCCCAGTCCGAGTACCGCCGTGCCGTTGGTGATCACCGCCACCAGGTTGCCGCGGGAAGTCAGGCTGGAGGCCTCGGCGGGATTGGCGACGATCTCCTCGCAGGCCGCGGCGACCCCCGGCGAATAGGCCAGCGCCAGGTCGCGCTGGGTGATCAGTTGCTTGGTCGGAGTGACGGCAATCTTGCCGGGGCGGGGCTTGCGGTGGTACTCGAGTGCTGCGGCGCGGATGGCTTCATCCATCTTAATCTGTCCTTGTCTGTTCGGCGGCCAGCCCGAAAGAGCGGGCCAAAAAGGGAGTTTATCGGGTCATTGGGGCTGTGGCATAATATTGCATTGCCTGGTCCGCCTCAAATCGCATCCGACACCCCTCAGAACCGCTGCCGCGCAAGCCTCGAAGCCCCGGCCGGCTACAGACCCCATTCCCTGCATCGATTCGTCCTGGAGATTCCGCAACATGAACAAGCGTTTTTCCGATCCCGCCACGCTCAACGCCCCGACTTACGTCCGCAATGCCCGGCTGAAGGCCTGGGTCGCGGAAATCGCCGCCCTCACCCAGCCCGACCGCATCGTCTGGGTCGACGGCTCCCAGGATGAATACGACCGGCTGTGTGACGAGATGGTTGCCTCCGGCAGCCTGATCAAGCTGAACCCCGAAAAACGCCCGAACTCCTATCTGGCCTGGTCCGATCCTTCCGACGTGGCCCGGGTCGAGGACCGCACCTTCATCTGCTCCCGGCACAAGGACGACGCCGGCCCCAACAACAACTGGGAAGATCCGGTGAAGATGAAGGCCACGCTGACGGAGCTTTTCAACGGCTGCATGCGCGGCCGCACGATGTACGTCATTCCCTTCAGCATGGGTCCGCTCGGCTCGCCCATTGCCCACATCGGCGTGGAGATCTCCGATTCGCCCTACGTCGTCACCAACATGCGCATCATGACCCGCATGGGCAAGGCGGTATATGACGTGCTCGGCGAGGACGGCGAGTTCGTGCCCTGCCTGCACAGCGTCGGCCATCCCCTCGCCCCCGGCCAGCAGGATGTGCGCTGGCCCTGCAACAAGGACACCAAGTACATCGTGCATTTCCCCGAGACGCGGGAGATCTGGTCCTACGGCTCCGGTTACGGCGGCAACGCCCTGCTCGGCAAGAAGTGCTTCGCCCTGCGCATCGCCTCGACCATGGCGCGCGACCAGGGCTGGCTGGCCGAACACATGCTGATCCTCGGCGTCGAATCCCCGGATGGCGACAAGACCTACGTCGCCGCCGCCTTCCCCAGCGCCTGCGGCAAGACCAACTTCGCCATGCTGATCCCGCCGAAGACCTTCGACGGCTGGAAGGTCACCACCGTCGGCGACGACATCGCCTGGATCAAGCCGGGCCAGGACGGGCGCCTCTACGCCATCAACCCCGAGGCCGGCTACTTCGGGGTCGCCCCCGGCACCTCGGAGAAGTCCAACTACAACGCCATGGCGACGCTCCACGCCAACATCATCTACACCAACGTCGCGCTGACGCCGGACGGCGACGTCTGGTGGGAAGGCATGAGCAAGCAGCCGCCGGAGAAGCTCACCGACTGGACCGGCAAGGAGTGGACGCCGGAGATTGGCAAAAGCAGCGGCCGCCCGGCGGCGCATCCCAATGCCCGCTTCACCGCGCCCGCCAGCCAGTGCCCCTCGCTCGACGACAAGTGGGAGGATCCGGCCGGCGTGCCCATCGCCGCCTTCATCTTCGGCGGCCGCCGCTCCACCACCGTGCCGCTGGTGTTCGAGGCCTTCAACTGGAACTACGGCGTCTACATGGCCGCCACGCTCGGTTCGGAGACCACCGCCGCCGCCGCCGGCAAGATCGGCCAGGTGCGGCGCGATCCCTTCGCCATGCTGCCCTTCTGCGGCTACCACATGGGCGACTATTTCAACCACTGGCTGCGCATGGGCCATGTCGTCGACAACCCGCCGCGCATCTTCACGGTGAACTGGTTCCGCCAGGACGAGAAGGGCAACTTCATGTGGCCCGGCTTCGGCGAAAACATGCGCGTGCTGAAATGGATCGTGGACCGCGTCAAGGGCCGCGTCGGCGCGCAGCAGACGCCGCTCGGCTGGATGCCGCGCTTCGAGGATATCGACTGGGCCGGGCTGGACGACGTCAGCCGGGCCCAGTTCCAGGAACTCACCCGCGTCGACACCCAGATGTGGCAGGAGGAACTCGACCTGCACGGCGAGCTGTTCGACAAGCTGAAGGAGAGGCTGCCCAGGCAGCTCGTGCTCAAGCGCGAGCTGTTCCGCATGAATTTCGCCGCCCTGGAGTAACTGACTTTCACGCCAGTCTAAAGGGCGCCCGCGGGCGCCCTTTTTTCTTGAATCGGCAGTACACCACGGCGTACACGGCGGGAAACAGTGTCTTGCAATCATCGCGCAAGTCACCCATCGGGTAATATGACCGAAAAGGCAAAACCATTGTTTACGCCGTGTCGCCGCGTTCGCGGTGGTTCAGATGAAGGAAATGGGTTCGTTTCTCCCGAGTCTTGCATGACCGACAAGCATCCGCAGCCGGGCATCGCCCGGCGCATGGCCGACATCGCCCCCTTTCACGTAATGGAGCTGCTCGAGCGTGCGCGCCAGCTTGAAGCCGGGGGCCGCAGCATCGTTCACATGGAAGTGGGCGAACCGGATTTCCCGACGCCGCAGCCGGTCATCGAAGCGGCGAACGGCTTCATCCGGGACGGCCGGGTGTTCTACACGCCGGCGCTCGGCCTCCCGCTGCTGCGCGAGGCGATCGCGCGCTTCTATCGCGACCGCTACCGGGTCGATGTTTCGCCCGAGCGCATCGTCGTCACGGCCGGATCATCGGGCGCGCTGCTGCTGGCACTGGGCGTACTGCTCGACCCGAACGACGAGTTCCTGCTGCCGGATCCGGGCTATCCCTGCAACCGCCATTTCGTGCGCACCCTGGAAGGCGTGCCGCGCGCGCTTTTCGTCGGGCCGGAAAGCGATTACCAGCCGACGCCGCAACAGGTCGCAGGGGCGTGGTCAGCCCGTACGAAAGGACTGCTCCTCGCCTCCCCGTCCAACCCGACCGGCACCCTGATCCCGGCCGAGCGCATGGCGGCGCTGGCGCGTTGCGTTGCCGAACGCGGCGGCGCGCTGCTGGTCGACGAGATCTACCACGGCCTCACCTACGGCTGCGCAGCCGAAACCGCCCTGGCGCTGCCGGATGAGGTTTTCGTCATCAACAGCTTCTCCAAGTATTTCGGCATGACCGGCTGGCGCCTGGGCTGGCTGGTGGCGCCGCCCCGCTTCGTGCGCGACATCGAGAAACTTGCGCAGAACCTGTTCATCTCCCCCTCGGCGCCGGCGCAGCATGCCGCGCTGGCCGCGTTCCGGCCGGAAACGATCGCCCTGCTGGAGGCGCGACGGGCGGAATTCCGGGCGCGGCGCGATTTCCTGCTGCCGGAATTGCGCCGGCTGGGTTTTCAAGTCGCCGCCGAGCCGCGCGGCGCCTTCTACATTTACGCGGATTGCTCGGCGCTTGCGTCCGATAGCTACACCTTGGCCCTCGCCCTGATCGAGCAGGCCGGCGTGGCGGTCACCCCGGGGCTGGACTTCGGTGAAAATGCGCCGCAGCGCCACATGCGATTCGCCTGCACGGTGGCACGGGAGAAGCTGGAAGAAGGCGTGGCGCGCCTGGCGCGCCATCTGGGAAGGTAGGTTCAGGCGCCGGTTTGGCTGTCGCGCCGGATGGCGGATTCGATGCGCCGCTTTTCCGCCAGCACCTTGGCGGCATAGAGGCCTTCGCTGTCGCTTACCGCGCCGTTGTATTGCTGCAATCCGGCCTCCAGCGATCCGGTGCGGCGGATGTATTCCTTCAGCACGAGCGCGCCGACGTGAATGTTCACGACCGGATCGAGCAGGTCGTCGCCCGGCACCGCAGCCAGCTTGTCCTGGTGAAATCGCGGGATGACCTGCATCAGTCCCTGGGCGCCCATCGGACTTTCGGCAATCGGGTTGAAACCCGATTCGATGGCCATGACGGCGACGATCAGCATCGGGTCGACGCCCGCCCGCTGACCCGCCGTCTGGGATGCCAGCACGAGCGTCTCGATCGCTGTTGCCGCAACGCGGTATCTGCGCGACAGATAGTCAACGGTAGCGCGCGTCTCTGTCGTCAGGGCAGTCGGCACGCCTGTGGGCGCCGCTGTCTCGTAAGCACGTCCCTCGGCCAGCATGCCACCGAGTTCCTGCACGCCGCGTGCGGGACTCCCGGCCGAACCGGCATGCATGAACAGGAAAGCCGCGACGAGTAAACCGATCACCAGAAGCCCGCCATGGGCGAAGTGCATCACGAAGGATGCCGTCTCCCTCACGAGCAGCCTGAATCCTGTAGCTGAAATCATGTTTGCTCCTTCTCTCGGTTCCGGACCACCCCGGCCCTGCCGCCTTGCCGCGGCACGGGCCGGCTTGAAAGAGGCCAGACTGATCGAATCCGTTGCGGGCGACGTGTCGCCTGTGACCGGAAAACCGATTTGCACCATCGTCATTTCCAAGCCATGCAGTCCGCGCGGGTTCCGACCTTTGCGCGTTACCACAAGCTTGATGCCGCAACGCAGCAATGCCGCATTGTACTGATTAATTGGTAATTAATCAATATTGCAATGTATCAGTTTGTGCTTTGCACAGAAGCCAAACCAAACGTGTTTGGCGTATGGATCTGACAGGAGAGGTGGCTTCGGTCATGGTTGGCGCCGGGCAACAGCGCCGCCCCACAAAGAAGCCGGTATTGAAGTGAGCACAAACCGCGGACTGACGGCCCGGTTAAAGCCGGGCCGCCGTCCGGGTGGTCCGCACAGGCTCAGGAAGGACGCGAGCCGGTCGGAAACGGCCAGGCTGCAGCCGGGTTGAGTGACGACTTCAGGCCTGGCGCCGCAGCGGTAGAGGGCGCGACAGCGGGGGCGGTCGCGGCCGCCGGTTTCGCGGCTTTTTTGGCTGCAGGCTTCTTCTTGGCCGCTTTTTTTACCGCAGGCTTTTTCGCAGCTTTCTTGGCCGCAGGCTTTTTCTTGGCCGCAGGCTTCTTTTTGGCCGCTTTTTTGGCCGCAGGCTTTTTCTTGGCCGCAGGCTTCTTTTTGGCCGCTTTTTTGGCCGCAGGCTTTTTCTTCGCTGCCGGCTTCTTGGCAGCAGCCTTCTTCGCCGCCGGACGCTTGGCGGCAGCCTTCTTCGCCGCCGGACGCGTGGCGGCAGCCTTCTTCGCCGCCGGCTTCTTGGCAGCAGCCTTCTTCGCCGCCGGACGCTTGGCAGCAGCCTTCTTCGCCGCCGGCTTCTTGGCAGCAGCCTTCTTCGCCGCCGGTCGCTTGGCGGCAGC
>JAWKYW010000023.1:0-32438 GCA_041396245.1 Rhodocyclaceae bacterium
CTGATCCGGCCTTTGTTTTACGTATTACGACTGTTTTAGAGCCCCCAGGTAGGCTTGAAACAGATGAGGCTGGGCCAAGGACATCCCCTCCTTGTGCAGCAGGCGATTAACCCGCCGTCGCGAGGGATACTCCTTGTTGGCCCTTATCTGCCCCACGACCTCCACAACTCGGCTACTCTGCCGACCCTGATGTTCCCTGGACCTTGCCCTGACGGCTGCCTTGAACCGTTTGGTCAGCCTTGCATATTGCTCAGGAAACCAGTAGCGCAGGTAGCTCCGTGTCAGGCCTAGGTTGGCGGCGATTTCGGATACCGGCAAGGCGTCGTTTGCATCCAGCAGGGCTATCAGATGCTCCTGGGTTTTCTGGCGAGGCTCAGGAGGCACCCTTGGGCAAGCCTTCCGGTCCTTCAGCCGGCCCGGCAGAAGCCTCAGCGCGGTTGTCTGGGGCCAGGATGCTCCGAACACCTCAGTAGGCATCACATTCAACCCATAGCAGAGCGACAGGAGGTGGGTGATGCTGGGCCGCTCGTCCTTTCTCAGCCAGCCGTTCAGCCCGCGATCATGGAACCCCAGCGCCTTGCAGAATGCCGCCTTGTTGCCTTCCGCCACCATCGAAACCTGCTTTTCGACGAAACGGCGGAATCGGTCGAAACAGATGGACAATCCAGCATCCAACTGATGTACCACCATGTCGGCTACCGCCTTGCACACCCAGAGCTGGAACTCCGGCAATGCCGTAGAAGGCCGGATGCCGGTGAGCGGTTTCCGGCAATGGCTACAGATGCCCAGATCGGGATAGCGGGGCAGGTAGGGTTGCGTCTTGCTGCAATGAGGACAGCGATCCTCGAGCAGGCAAGCGTGCTCAGGGCAGGCCCGATACGGCTCAATGGACCAGACCAGCGGGAAGCTGGTTGCTTCGCCCAGAAGACGTTGCCGGTACAGGCAAACGGGGCACCATCTGGGATGGCGCGCCAGCAGCCCCTGTCCGTTGTGCGGAAAGACCTTCTTCCATGGAAGCATGGTCAGATAGTCGAGGCTTGGGCGTCCGGTGAGATATTCCATTGCAGAGACGAACAGCTCGGCATACTGGCCTATCCCATTCACGGTGCCGGCAAGACTGCGATAGAAAGTCGAATAGTCCAGCTTCCCGATCGCAGGCATGGCCTTGCCGAAAACCTTCCCAACCAGATGGCGCGGACTGACTGCGTGCGCCCGGCTGGTTCGGACCAGGAGAGACAGAAGGCTTTCCTGCTGCGGCGTCCCGATTCCGACCGGTGACAGAGAGAACAGGACGCTGCGAGGTGGAATATACACGGCTGCCTGAGAATCCTCATCGAGAGAGAAATTCCAAGGGCCGTTCATGACAGCACCACTCCAACCGGATCGCGCTTCGGATTGCGCGTGCCAGGACGACGGGGCCTCTTAATAGCGCCGGGTTCGTCCCGTGCCAGCAGGACACCGTTCTTCAGGAGATCGAGCAGCCGGTCGTCGCCGACATCGGCCAGCTTCGCCTCCCCGAGGCAGGCTTCCTCGATGATGGTCATGAGCCCCCGATTTTTCAGCGCGAACCGCTCGGCGAAGACTGCATCGATGAGAGAGGCTTCCTCGCGCAGGGCGTACTCGAGACAGCGCGCCAGCCAGTCCTTCAGGATGCCGACGCAGCCAGCCGACTTCTGATAGAAATATTCGGCATGGCTGTCCAGCCTCGCCTGAACATACTTCGATAGCCGTTGCTCGAAGAAGCCAAGGATCTTGCGAAAGTTCTTGCGATCTTCACTCGATCTCATGTCGTAGCGAGGATAGTTCACCATCTGGCTGCGCCGGGTGAGCTGGCCGCTCTGCTCCAAGATATCGAGCAGGCGGTAGGTACCGATGAGCAGTATGGTGACCCCGGTTTCGATGGTGAGGGATTTCAGGCACTCGAACTGGCACTCCAGGCGCTGCTTGCCGCCCACCAGAAGCAGATGCTGCGCCTCGTCGATGACGAGGAGTTTGGTTTTGCGCAGGCGGAGATATTCCTCGACCGCGCGGCGCAGCGCGTCTGCGGTCGATTGTTCCAGGCCATTCGTTTCAAAACCATGATCGGGCAGAAGAGAGCCCTGCCTGGGCAGGATCAGCTTGCGATTGACCAGCGGTTCGCCCTGGCCATGAAGGAGGCGTATGTGGAAGTCCTTCCAGCTAAACCCGGTCCCGTTTGGCGGTACTGCATTGATCGTCACCACCGGCACGAAATCCGGCTCCAGGGACATGCGCTCCTCGTAGTACAGGAGCAGCCGATTGCGGGCGGCCCTGGCCAGCGTGCTTTTGCCCACGCCGGTAGGGCCGGTGAAGATAATGATCTGGGGCGACGAGGAGGCCCCGAGGGCGGCTCCGAGGTTGGTGAAGGTGTCCTTGGCGACCGGGTGCGAGAAGACATAACCCTGAAAGTCGGCAAGAGCTTGGGCGACGGGATCATTAATTGTCTGCGGAATCATTTCAGCACCTCGAAGATTTCGATGTTGACTGGACCAGACCATGGATCCTCTGCAGTACCGGCGGCATCCAAAGCGACCGGCGTAGGCAAACCCGGTACGATGGGCTCATTAGCGAGAAGCTCTGCATCGCGGCGCTGCTGCCGCAGCACAGCCTCCGTTTTGCGGGTCTGGCTGACATAGGCGGCGATGTCGCTGGCGTTCACGCCGCGCTGGATGTCGGCCAAGTGATGCAGGGCCCGGATTTCCTGGCTGATGGCGGCGATTTCACGCTCGGTGCGGCGCTCGAAAAGAGCCTGGTGTTCGGAACGGCACAGTACCCATTCGCCGTTGGCGAGGGTATAAGCCCTGGAAACATCGAAAGGGTCATAGACCAGAGGGACCTTTGAGCGGACCACCTTGGGCTCGCGGAAGATTGGATGCCAGTAGTAGACGCCCCTGATCTTGATGCCGCGGCCAGTGCGCACCACGGCTTTGCCGGCCGGGGTCGTCGGCATGCACAAGCGGTTGAAATCCTCCGTATAGGGAATCAGCACGTGCTCGCGCGTGCCGGCGAGCGCCAGCCCGCGTGCCATGGCTTCCTTGGGCGACATGCCCAATGCCGGGTGCCTGAGGTTGGCGTAGACCGTGTCCGCGAAACCCTCGAAGGCATCCGTCAGCGCCGGCAGCGTCCAGACGGCCAGCGCGCGGGGATCGTGACTTGGCGACATGCTTCGAGGCCGCTGCAGGGCCTGGCTATTGCCGGCGAGGTTGTGGATGAACGCCTGGTTGTTCACCCCGAAGAAACGTTCGATGACCGAGCCGAACCGTCCCTTAGCAGCCGGGCGCGACTTCTTGTGACTCTCCAGTCGCGCCAGCAGCGCCTCGAAGTAGAGACTCTCGAAATCGCTGCCTTGGTCCACCACGATTGTCTTCGGTATCCGTCCATGGCGGCGCACGGCATTCCGAATCACCGCCATGCAGCTTCGGTAGCTGGGCGGATCGAAGCTGATAAAAAAGGCCAGAATCAGACGCGTGAAGGCGTCGAGGAGAATGGTCAGCCAGGGTCTGCCCAGATTGGCGCCCGTGCGGCTGTCCACCAACTCCACGTCAAGCTCGGTGTGGTCGATATGGCCGATCTCGAAAGGACGCTCACCGTGTCGCGGCGTGGATTGGTCGATATGCCACTGAAACTCGCTGAGGCTGTATGAGGCGCGTCTGCCCTGGCGGGCAAGCACAACCTCTTCTTCTCTCCGCCGCCGGATCTCGGCCCGGAACGTCTTGTCGGAAGGTGGCGGCAGGCCCCGTTCGATGCAGAGGTTGCGCGCCATGCCCCAGGCTACTGTGATATTCGGTTGAGAAGCATTCAGCACCTCGGCGTCGATGACTTCGTTCATCGCTTTGATTACCTCGGTGCTGATTTTCCGTATGCGATTGCCGCGGGCGCTGATCCTGGGTAGCAGGCCGACAAAGCGATTGCCGTAGAGAAGTTCGCCCTCGGCGGCACGCTTGCGCAGGTAGCGCAATGTTCTGGGCGGTACGGCAACATCGCCGGGCGGGGCTTCGAGGCGCCTGATTCGCTCGACGGTTTGTTCAAGATCTACGGGGGCGGCTTTTTTCAGCAGTTCCTTAGCCAGGGCATTGCGCTGATCCTCGTTTTCGGTGAGGCCGGTGATCGTACCCTTGCTGACGAGAACTTGGAACAAATCCAGGTTCAGGTTCGAGATGGCCCGGTTCTCGTCCTCAAGATAGATGTCAGTTGCGCCGACGTTAAGGATGCGCCAGGGATTGCCGTCCCAGATGATCTGCGTTCCGGCTTGCATGAGGATCGTATGCAAAGGTACGAGCGCATGCCCACCGCTGCTGCACTTTTGTCCCACATAGATCTCGGCGCTGATGGCGTCGTGGCAAACGTTGGTAAATCCGGGCTCCGAAAGCAGTTCATGCTCCAGGTCGACGAACAGGCGCTTGTAGGCGATCAGCCTGAATATCGTGTCGGCCGGGATGTCGCCACCTTCCAACAGCCGCTGCAGGGGCACCCACCGCTCTGTCGCGAAAGGGCCCGCGACCGCGACAACCTCTACATCGGTGGGCGGCGGACAGTCGGCGCGGAGGTAATCGGATAGATACTCGAGATTCCGCACCAGAATCCAGTTGACGTCCTTGTCACACAGCACCTTGAAGCCGAGGCCATACTGCGCCGCGAACGCTTCTCCCGGCGGGCAGCGCCAGCCGCCGTTGCTATCCGGCACGAAACGTTCGCTGCCGCTCCGGTGGGATTCCTGCAGGTCCTTCTCAGGCTTGCATTCCACCCACCCCATCCAGCGCGTCTGAATGAGGAAAAAGTCCGGCGTGGAAAGATGGGAGATGTTTTTCCCGCTTCCGTTCCGGTAGGCGAGCTTCACCTGGGATGGTTGGTCATAGAACTCGGCCGTGTCCGGGTCATGTTCCCACTGATAGATCCAGGGCAACTCGCCCTTGTGGCTCTCGGCCTGGATGACACGGCCCATCTTCAGGCTTGCGAATCGGGTGGCGACGTTGTGGGTGCCGCCGCCCACCCTGCGTACTGGTTCGGATGTGCGGACGTGCTCGACGACCTTGCGGCCGATCAAGAAGATGTTTTGTTGCATGAACAGTTTCAGCAGTTCGTTCTCGGAAAGCATGGTTTCCTCCATCATTGTCTGCGTCCCGGACACGCAAGGAAGTTGGCGAGGCCAACCTCGGAGGATTCGGGACATTCGGGATTTGGTGTGCCCTATCGGGCAATACGGGGCCAGCGGCTATCAAAGAACTTCTTGACAACCGATGTCGGGACGCAGACAATAATTTCCGTCGGGCTGGAAATCTGACGAAGTCATTGCCGTTGTCACTGCCAAAAGGCTTGGAGCAAATACTCCAAGCCTTTTGCGCTTTCTGGCACCCATGTTATCTAGTGATCGTTAGGTCACGATGAACTCCTTTCTGGCTTGATTGAACAGGGTGGTTTTCTAAACTTTTCTGTTGCGCAGGGAAGTCAGCCACGCTGCAACATCGACGGTTAGCGCGAACTTTCCCCGTCGGTTCGGTATGTCGAATACCGCCACCCCTACAGCCCCCATTCGAGCTGCTCGCGCCAAAGCTGCCGATGTTCGATAACCAAGAGCTCGGCGCAGATCTTCCCCGCCCATGAGCGGGCCGAACTCTTTCAGCATTTTTTCCGCAAGATCGTTGGTTTGCATGTTTGTTGTCGCTTAATTCCGTTCAATTACGCTTGGGTAGCCTCATTGATATCAAATAGCGGATAGGTTAAAAAGAACGTCATTAATAGGTAATTTCATGCCACCATGCCGACGGCTTCAGCAGCTGGCCAAATGAAACGAAGGAAAGGGCGCCCTAAAGCTGACCCAGTAGATCGACTACGGGTGAAGATTTGGTATTTGGCGGTTAAAAGTCGAGGCGACTGGTCAGACTATCGGCTCGATGAGATATTTGCGTCTGAAGATGGCGAACGCCGAGGGGCAGACAGGCTGCGGGCGTTTGAAACTATCAGGCGCTTCGGAACCACGCCGTCAAAAGGAACATACCGGAGAAGGCGCTTTGATTTGATCTCCAGGGTGGACGCTCATCCGGATTTTGCGGGGACTGCCGCAATCTACCATTCCGCCTTCTGGGATCTCCTGAAAGCGAGAAAAATGGGGCTTGTCGAGGCTCGTGATTTTGCAGAGCAATGCATGTCTCGGTGCCATGTACACCGACCTTCAGAAAAGCTGCAAGACATTATCGATTTTGCCTTGAGCGAGAGGCGCCATAAAAACCCGCGCGTGAAGAATTCCGATCTATATGCTGGTGCTTTGAATAAAATCGTCGCCAGAATGCCGTTGGACCTTGACACGCTCGCCTTGGTAGGAGGGCTTTTCAGGGAGGCATACCTGGTTTGCTCATTGGAGACGGCCGGATTTCTCAGGCGCAGTTTGCTCGATCTTCTTGAGAAATATTCATCGCAAGAGTGGCTAGGGGATGCCGGGAGCGAGCTTTGCCAGCAGGCGGAACGACACATCCTTTTTTGGCAGCTGACGCCGGATTTTCTCGAAGAGGAAATTTATGACGAATGGCCACCGGCTGCAGTTGCGCGCCCATTAATGCAGCTAAATGAAGCGACGCGAAGCCTTATCTCGCAAGAGAATGAGTTGTACGACAGGCTGATAAGGAAGCGGATGGTGAAGATTTTGAAGAGCCGGTAGTGCGCCTTGAATAGGCCTACCGATTTTTCAGCGAGAGAACTACTGATGTCTGCTTCCCGATGCGAAACTGCCCCAACTCACTCAGCCAGAAACAGGATTCCGACTAAGCTACCAAGAGAGGGATTTTGCTCGGGCAATCAAGCGCTGTATGGCGTGCGCCTCAGAATTTCTATGAGCCGAGAAAAGGCTAGAAGGAGCCAATGGCAAGAAGTAAACCTTAGCTGACTGCACTGGCGGTTCATGCTCATTTCTTAAGGGCGCGCACTGATACTGTGCTGCAGAAGAATTCGACTCTCTGATATCGTCAGAGAATTCGAACGAAAGCTGTGGGCAACTAGGCGAGTCTTGCTTTTTACTCACAATCCTCCTCCTTGCCTTTAGTTGATCTTCTCAATGAAAAATAATAGCAAAAATGACAACAGATATCTATAAAATTGCCTTATGGACCCCTTTTGAAGCTACGGTTGCTCACGCGCCTATAAGCTGGGTCAGATGGTCAACGACCTTCGCCTCAAACGCTTGGTAGTCATCCAAATACTCAGGCACCACCTTCTCCAAATCATCGGCTTCCTTAACCGCAATTCCACAATCCTTTCTCTCCCCATGCTGTCTGAATAGATTGAGGTATTGCCTAGGCGCTACTCCCTCGAAATGCAGAAAGGTCACTTTTCGACTGTCTGCTGCTTCTGGTTCATGTGAAATTGAGTCACCATGCAGGCGTACTGCGAGGCTCTTTTCATAAGGCTCGATGTAGTACACACGCTCAATTCCTGCTGCGACTATATGCCGAGCGCAGCTATGACATGGATAAGTTGTCACGAAGAGCGTTGTGCCTAATGAGGATGCAGAAGGTGAGCGGGCCAAAGATACGATGGCATCCATTTCAGCATGAATAGATCTAGAGAACTCGGTGAGATCCTTCATCCGAGTATCTTGGTATACAGCGTCCGCAATTTTCGAAAGATCAGACGCTGAAATTCCTTTTTGTTCCAACTCCTTCTTCAAGATGGAATTCACACCGTTTCGAAGTTCTTTCTTTTGCTTGTCGTTAAAGCAGAGATGGCCTTCCAGTTTGACGCAACGGGCATCTAGCGCGCCGTCCTCTGGGCCATAGAGGCCACCGTGCCATTTTGGAACATCATTCCTTCCCGTCGAAAGCACGTTGCCCTTATTGTCGAGAATTGCAGCGCCTACCTGTCGCGATAGGCAAGCAGATCTGAGGCCAGCCGCATAGGCCACATACATTCCATACTCTTCTATGGTCGGACTGAGTCCATTGTGGCCATGAATTAGGTGTAAGAAGCGTTCGAGGCTTTGTTTTACAGTGTCTGAATTGGGGTGATCGTTTCTGACGAAAAAATCGGCCAACTCTAAGGTCTTGTCGAGTTGTTGTCCGTGGTCGGACGGCTCTTTTTGGTCCCGCATGATCAAATGAGTTGCCTCGCTAGGATCAATTGATCTATCGAGAAGACGTTTCTCGCGTTTTTCTCTTACGCTTAGTACGCCTACCAAATAGAAGAGGTTGCGATATACGGTGCGAAAGAGCGCAACCTCTGCAGGGTTCTTGAGCTGATCAATCACATATGCGGTTGGGGTTGGGATATGCTCATCCAAAGACATTGAATCGGGGACCTTAGAGGTGCGGTGCGCTGCAATTTTCCGGATCGCAAATTCAGCTAGGATATCTCCCGTTTTGAATCGTTCTCGAAGAGCATTACCTGCATCCTGTAGCTGATTTATTCGCCCCGCCTCACCGCTCGAGTAGGTTTTCTGATCGAGCGAAATCAACTTCGAATCAATCGCTGTCTGAATAAAATCACTGATCTTGATAGGCACTACTTCATAGCCAATTTTTCCTAGCAAATCATGTACAGCTGTTACTGGCGCATCCAATCCACATCCAAGTGGCCCACTGAAGGCAATAACTAACTCCTTCGACTGGCGTTTTCTAAACATTTCAGTCGGTTTCTCGAGCTCTCCTCTTTCTGAGGATTCTTTGCTTTTCGCTACCGCTTGAGCGCACATAGAGATAGCCATCCTTAATATGGAGTTTGCATGAAATAATCCTAACATACCCGTATCAATTAGCTGACATGGGTATTGCGCAATGTTTCCAGCCGGTAGGCAAAAAACAAATGGCAGCTAGGCAGTTAGCCGATTCATATGCAGTGCGCGGCGCAAGTCGAAGACGAGAATTAAAACGAAATATTTACCACCATCCCGGGCCTGAACTCGCCCACCATCTCCCCCGGCACATACCCTCTCGGATTGCTCACTACCCGCGTTCCCTCAATCTCATAGTCGGTAGCTAGGTGCGTATGCCCATGCACCCATAGCCGCACCCGCTCCTCACCCACCAGGCGCTCAAGATTCGACGCATACGCCGCATCCAGCAGCCAAGAAGGCTCCTGATAGGTGAGACTTCTCGCGCTCGGCGCATGATGCGTCACCGCCACGGTCGGCCCGTCGTGGGGCCTGGCCAGTTCTCCTTCCAGCCAGGCGCGCGAGACCAGGTGCCGCTCCCGCGACATGGCCGGGGTGAACGGAATCAGCTTGTTCTTGCCGTAGCCGCCATCTCGGCGTCCCGCCATGATGTGCTGGAAGTCGCCCATCTTTATCGCCGCTTCCTCCATCGCCCGGAGGTTCCGCTCTTCCTCGTCGAAGAGCGCGAAGTCCGTCCATAACGTGCAGCCGAGGAAACGCACCCCGCCGATCACCACCGCGTCGTTCTCCAGCACGTGCACATGCGTGCCCCGGCACTTCGTCCGCGCCGTGGCGAGGAGCTCCGGCATCAGCCGCTGCCCGTAATACTCGTGGTTGCCGAGGACGTAGATCACCGGCCGGCGGAAGGCGGCGAGCGCCCAGGCGACGCCCTCCAGCCCGACGCCGATGTCGCCGGCGAGAACCGTGACATCGGCGTCGATGGCGTTGAGGTCGACTTCCCGCGGCCAGCGGGCGAACTCGAGGTGCAGGTCGTTGAGGATGTGAAGCCGCACCCTATACCTCCACCACGAGTTCCGGATTCCAGCCGGTCGCTTCCAGCGCCCGGCCGTCCCGCGCATAGCCGCGCGGATTGCACACCACCCGGCAGTCCCCGATCCGGTGGTCGGCGAAGGCGTGCGTGTGCCCGTGCAGCCACAGGTCGGCCCGGGCCACGAGCGGGTCGAGATGGCTGGCGAAGGCCGCCGTCAGCAGGTCGTTCTGCCACCAGGGGGCGATGCTCGCCAGGCTCGGCGCGTGGTGGGTCACCACCACGGTCTTGCCGGCGAAGGGCTCGGCCAGCTTCCCCTCCAGCCAGGCGCGGCTTGTCCGGTGCAGCTCCACCGTCTGCTCGGGCAGCAGATAGCCGCCCGAGCCCGTGCGGATCGTCCTGAAGTCGTTCATCGAGCGCGCCGCTTGCCGGCGCGCGGCGAACGCCATCTCGGGCCCGAACAGCTCGAAGTCGGTCCACAGGGTGCCGCCGAGGAACCTCACGCCCCCGACGACCACTTCGCCGTTGTCCAGGAAGTCGATGCCCAGATCGAGCGCCGCCTTGCGCATCTGCGCCGCCAGGCCCCGCATTTCCGCAAAATAGAACTCGTGATTGCCGGCGACGTAGACGATCCGTTTGTCGGCGAACGCCGTCCTGGCCCACTCCAGGCCATGGGTGTGCCGGCCGATGTCCCCGGCCAGCACGACGAGGTCCGCCGCCGCCACCGTGGAGGGCGTGGGCATCCAGTTGCTCATCTCGAGGTGCAGGTCGCTTACCGCGTAGATCCTCATGATCCTTCCTTTCCGTTGCGCCACTTAAGCCACATCGCCCGCAGCGCCAGGGCGTCGTTCAAGGCGTGGTGCTGCGCCAGGCCGTTCTCCGTGAAGAAGTCCTGGTACGTCCCCATGGCGAGGTGCGCCCCGTCCTCCCCGCGCAGGTAGCAGTCGACTCGCAGGGGCATCTTCGCCACATTGCCCGGCCAGGCCGTGCCCGTCTCGGCGAAGAGTTCCACCAGCAGGTCGAAGTCGTGCCCGGGACTGTCGGTGGCGAGCTGAACCTCGCCCAGCACGGCGAGCCAGGCCCGCAACTTCTCCGCCAATGCCTCCGGCCGCTCGCTTTCGCACCCTTGTCTGGACTGGTCCAGCAGCGGCACGACATTGGCGCGCACGTAGGCATTGGCCGCTTCCAGCCAATACGCCGGCGCGAGCTCGCCGTAGCACGTCCTGCCGTCCTCGGCGGCAAGCCCCACCGAGATCAGGCGGATGTCGAGGAAGTCCGTGAACTCCGTGTCCAGAAACACCAGCATGGCGCCTCCTCAATCCTCGTCCACTTGCGGGTCGGACAGCTCCGGCGGCTCTACGTGGCGCTCGCAGGCCGTCACCAACCAGCCGTCCTCGCGTCGGCGCAAGGTCCCCGGCGCGCCGCACATCTGGCAACGCGCGGTGGCCTTCTTCGCCGCCTCGGCGACGATCCCGGCGATGCGATCGCGGGTTTCTTCGGACAGCAGCGGCTGCGCCGGTTCGACCACGATGTGCGCCAGGCTGTCGGGACCGATGAAGTCCAGATAAACCCCGCCCTCGTTCCAGTACATGCGCAGCCCGCCGAACTTCTCCTTGATCTGCCGCCATTGGAACAACGCCTTCTCCTTCGAAGTAAGGAGGGCGTCGATCCGCCGGCAGGCCTCCTCGATCGGTTCGAACCAGCCCGGATCGATGGAGACCATGTAATATGGCAGGTCTTCGAACTGCTCCGGGTAGCGCCGCTTAAGCTGCGCCGCCCGGCTTTCCCAAGTGTTCATGCGACACCTCTCGTTTCGATTCAAATGAACCCCATGCGCCGGTCCTTCCGGCGCGTCTCTTCCGGGCTCAGGTAGTCGAATCCGACAACCTTGCCCGCCAGCCGATCCCGCGCCATGCGGCCGATGGCCGTCTGCAGCACCAGGCCCAACTCGCGCGGGCTGGCCGCGGCCCGATCGAGCCAGGCCGCCGGCGGATCGGCCGGCAGATGCCCTGCCAGCCCGTAGCCCTCGATCAGCCGTCGGTACTGGGCACGGCCGATGCGGCGCAGCTCGCAGGCGCTGGGCCGGCGCACCTCGAACACCACCAGGCGGCTCTGAATCGGCGCCGGGATGCGCCCCAGGTCGTTGGCCGTCGCCAGCCAGGCGAACCAGCTGGCGTCGATCGGCAGTTCCGCGAACTCGTCCGCAAAGCGCCGCGCGCTCTCCGTTTCCAGCAGTGCGTAGAGGCTGCCCAGCGGGTCGTACCTCGACTCCGTCGCCTTGTCGATCTCGTCCAGCAGGAAGACAGGGTTCATCTCCCGTCCCAGCAGGAGGGCGTCGAAGACCGCTCCCTGCTTGCCGTTGCTCCAGAAGCTGGACAGCCCGCCGAGCTGGCCGCCCTGTGTGGCGTGGCCGAAGGACACCTCGAAGCGGCGCACGCCCAGCACTTCGGCGAGCTGCTGCGAGAAGACCGTCTTGCCGATGCCGGCCTCCCCCAGAAGGAGGACGGGCAACAGGCGCAGCCGGCCGTTGCCGAGGCGAGCGATCGCCACCTGGGCGGCGTAGTGCTCGACCACCGGGGCGAAGTTCGGAAACGCCTCGGCCAGGGCCTCGATGTCGGCCGGCGCGGGCGCCTCGACGAAGCGCCGATAAAAGCCCGAGCGAGGCACGCGGCCGACGATCAGGTTCTTCCGGTCGGCGTGGTCGCCGTGGCTCGTCTGGGTGACGCGCTCCGCCGCGCCCAGCCAGTCGCCGAAGTCGACCCAGGGCAGTTCGCCCGCGGCGGGCGCGTCCTGGATGAACGGGGCGAGCCTGCGCGCCAGCGGATAGCGCCAGCCGGCTTCACGGAACTTCTTGATGCTGATGACCGAGGTCTTGCCCAACATGCAGGCCGCGCCTTCCTCGTCCTCGACGAGCAGGCGACCGACGCGCCCAAGGCTCGCCTCGCCGTTGGTTTCGCTGTCGACGAAAAGGTAGGCGGCGAGAAGATGGCGCAGGGTCTCGTCCTCGGGCAGGCCGATGAGGCGTCCGGCGAGCGCGAGGAGGCTCTCCCAGCCCCTCTCCCGGGAAACCAGCATGCGTGTCCTCTCGCCATTGCCGAGATCAACGCGCACGACCGTCAGCCGGCGCGGCAGCCAGTTCGGATCGATCCGAAAGCGTTCCATCTTCTTCTCCCCGGCCTTGTGGGCCTCAAACGGACGACGCGCCGTGGATAACGGCCGCCGCCAAAATCGGGATAGGGGCGGTCAGGATACCTGACCGAGCCCCTCCCACACCACCCGGCATGCGGGTCCGCACCGGGCGGTTCGAGAAGTTGAGGTCATGAGAGACGGGGCACGCCGAGCCGGTCGAAGTAGGCGATGGGCATTGCCCGGTTCAGTAGTAAGCGGCTGTTATGCCACCAACGCCTACTGTTCGCGGCAATGCGGCGGGCGTCCGTTTCCGAAGCGCCCAACGCCAACAACTCCCGATACATCGTCGCACCGCGACGCCAGTGCTTGAGCTGCAAAACGCGCAGGCGGTGGCGCAGCCATTCGTCGAGTTCGCGAAACACCCGCGGCGTTTGCGCCAGTCGGAAGTAAGCCTTCCAGCCGGGCATGTAGCGCCTGAGTGCTTCCGCAACTTCGGCAAGACTGCGCCCGCACGACCGGCGCGTAAGCTGCCGGATGCGCGCCTTGTAGGTGTCGATAGCCTTGCCCGCCACAGCCCGCTTGACTTCACCGCCGGTTCGCCATAAGGCGTAACCAAGGAACTTGCGGCCGGTCGCGCGTGCCACGGCGCTCTTGGCTTCATTCACCTTCAGGTGGAGCCGGTCATAGAGTTTGCGCAGCCCCGCCAGCACCCGTTCGCCTGCCTTCTGACTGCGCACATACACATTGCAGTCGTCGGCGTAGCGCACGAAACGGTGGCCACGTTTCTCCAGTTCTCGATCCACCTCGTCCAGCAACACATTGGCCAAGAGCGGCGACAGCGGCCCGCCTTGCGGCGTGCCCTCGTAACGCGCCATGACCACGCCCTGATCCAGGATGCCCGCTTCAAGGTATCGACGAGTCAGCCGCAGTACGGCCTTGTCGCCTATCCTCTTCGCCAGACGCTCCATGAGCACGTCGTGATTGACCCGGTCGAAGAACTTCTCCAGGTCGACATCCACCACCACCCCGTAGCCGTCTTGCACATGGCGTTGCGCTTGCAGCACCGCGTCGTGCGCACGCCGGCCCGGCCGAAAGCCGTAGCTCGATTCGGAGAACGTCGGGTCGATCAGCGGTTGCAGGACTTGCAGCAGGGCTTGCTGGATCAGCCGATCCGTCACGGTCGGGATCCCCAGTTCCCGCATGCCGCCGCCGGACTTGGGAATCTGCACGCGGCGCACCGGCTGCGGCCGGTAGCGTCCCATTTGCAGTTCTTCCCGTATCCGCGGCCAGTGGGTCTTGAGGTGTTCCGCCGTGGCTTCAATGTCCAATCCATCCGCCCCGGCACTGCCGCGATTGGCTTTGACCCGCTTCCAGGCCGCCACCAGATTCGCTCTCGCAAGCGCCCGCTTGAGCAGGTCGGCTTGCCCCAAGCCTTCGGCTTCTCGTCGCGCCGGCCGTGCTTCATCGCGTCCGCTCTCAGGCTCGGCTTCACCTCGCCCTCCAGCGGTTCGCCCCGGTTGCCCGGGCTTCTGATGCCTTGCACTGCCAAGCAACATGATCGTCGGCTTTCCTTCTCGTTCGGCCCTTCGCCCCAGACCGGCAGCTACTACGGCCTCTGCTGACTCCTCGCTCCGATTCCTCATCGTCGGCCTTTCAGCCGCAAGGCGAGGTATCCCCAGGTAAGAACGCGATCCTTCCCCGCGCAACCGCCGGATTTACGCCACCTCGCTTTGACCACGGAAGCTTCGCGGTTCATTGCCCGCTCGCCCCGCTCGGCAGCGCCTCGTATCCGGTTCTTGACCATCGGCTCGCGGTTTCGCTCCACGCTTCCTCCCCACACTCAGTCACCCTCATGCAGTTGCGCTTCGCTTCATTTGCCGTGGTCAGCTTATGGGAGGACTTCCACCTCCAAGATCGCGCCCATGCTGGGCGCACAACAAAAAACCCCGCGATGTGCGCGGGGTTCTCTGGAAAAAACGTCTCCTATGCGATCACGTCACCCCGGCGGACGCGCGCGAGCCGGCACCGCGACTATGACGGTCGCGGCGCTGAGCGGTTTGGAGTTGAAGTTCGTTTCCATGCGAAACAAGATACCGGATCGGAATCGGACCGCGCAAGGAATTTGTGCGGGGAAATCCGTCTATGCGACCGAAATACAACAATCGGCTGATAGCATATGCTGTCAACCGATATCGTTGGAAATCGGCGGTTTCCGGCGGCGACAACCGATGCGTTCGCGCATCGGGAACCCGGGCCGACGATAAGCGATCAATTCCATATCCACTCGACGACAAGGAGCGAACATGAGAAACAAGATGCCAAAACTCTTTATACAGAGCGGGCGCGAAGTGAAGGAGCTGAGGCAGAAGATGGGCCGGAACCAGCTGGAGTTCTGGGGGCCTATCGGCGTCACCCAGTCGGGCGGTTCGCGCTACGAGTCAGGGCGCGACATGCCGAAGCCGGTGCAGATGCTGCTGCATCTGGCGTATGCGCCGGAGAGGCAGGCGGGGGCGATGTTGGAGTATTTGAGGGGGCGGGAGGAATGAGCGGTCTGCTTTCGTTCGTGTGGTGCTCTTGAAACCTGCAAAATCATGCGAGACCAGCTTGCTGCCGCTACTGGCGCACAGGCTGAGCGATAGTGATTTTTTGCTTAAAACAAAGGAGTTGCCGTGAAGAGACTGATGTTTATCGCCCTTGTTTCCGCGGTTGGTTTTCTGGGTTCTGCGCACGCCACCCCGGCCTGCGAGGCCAGGGCGCTCAGCAAGGATGGCAAGCCGCTCTCGGGCGCAGCCAAAGCCTCCTTCATCAAGAAATGCGAGAAGGAGGAGGCCTGCGAGGCCAAGGCGCTCAGCAAAGATGGCAAACCTCTCTCCGGCGCCGCCAAGGCGTCGTCCATCAAGAAGTGCATGAGCGAAGCAAAGTAGTGGCGAGTCAGGAGGGAGAGCTGTTTATCAAATGGACTATTTCGAGCGGCTGATGTCGCCCGGAGATGCCGTTGATGGCTTGGTGGCAGCACTGGCAGCACTGGCAGCCTGGGGTGGTTCGTAGATGAACTTCCACTCCGCGTAGCTCCCCTTGTTGGCTAAATCCTTCAGGGCTACCGGGAAACCGTCCTTCTTCCAGGACTGCTCGTTGGACTGGCTGTAGACACCCATGATGCCGCCTCCCGGCGCGGGTACGATGCCCCAGGCGGTCTTCTGCGTCATCGGATCGCGGTAGATCCGCCGCAGGTAACGCCGTTCTCCCGCAAAACGCCGATCCGACAGCAAGTCCTCCAATCGCTGCGGATATTTCTTCTCGCCCAACGAGCTCTCGTAGTACTGCATGATGGCGCGTCGGAACTGCATGCCGATGTGCAGCAGCTCCTTCTCCCTCTCGCGCTGCTGGCTGGTGTGCCAGATCGTGGCGAAAGTGGCCGAAGCGGCGCCCATGGCCGCCAGCAGGATCAGCAGCGCCAGGTAGGCGACCCCGGCCTGGCGCCTACCAGGTGTTGAAAGGCGTGCCATCCTTGCCATGTCCGCTGGCGCCGCTCTTGATGTCGAAGACGCCGCCCTTCTGGGGATCGGAAGGCGGCACGACCACCCAGGTCTTGTTGCTGTCCGTGATCGGGTCGGCGGGGATGCCGCGCAGGTATTTCTTCGCCACGAGATCGTCCAGCGCGTCCGGGTAGCGGGCGTGGTCGCCGTAGTACTTGTCGAGGGCATCGCGCATCTGGTGCAGGTTCTCGCGCAGGACGGTTTCCTTCGCCTTGTCGACCCCGCCGAAGTAACGCGGTGCGGCCAACGACAGCAGCAGGGCGATGATGGCCATCACCACCAACAGTTCGATCAGCGTGAATCCCGCGGTTCGGCAACACTTGCCGTGTTCGGAGAATGAAGCCATGGAATTCATGTCGGCGCGTCCTACCATTCCCTGTACGGCACGCCGTTGATGCCGAATTCGAGGCTGCGGGAGAACACGTCGAAGACATCCTCGCCGGGCCGCGGATTGTCAGGCGGGCTCTTGTAGCTGCGCAGGCCCCAGGTCAGCTCCGGCAGGAGCGTCGGGTCGGCGAAGGGATCGCGCGGGATGCGCCGCAGGAAGTGGATCTTCGTCCGCGTCGGACTCTTGGCATCCTCGACGCCCTCGACGAGCACGTTCAGACTGCGCGGGTAGCCCGACTCGCCGGGACGCAGCACGATGCGCCCCTCGTCCGCGGCCTGCTTGTGGGCGTCGAGGGCGTCGCGGATCTGTCGCAGGGCGGTGCGCAGGTCAGTCTCCTTGTTGCGCTGGATCGCCAGTTCGGCCATGGGCAGGGCCACCGTCGCCACCAGCGCGATGAGCGCCAGGGTGACCAGCAGTTCGACGAGGGTGAAGCCGCGCTGACGCATATCCGCTCAGGGCGTCACGATGACGCCCAGCAGAGCCGGCCCCGTTTGCCGCTGCGGCGCCTTGTCCTTGCCGATCGGGGTGGCCGGCATCACCGTCACGATCGAACGCTCGGCCGGCTTGAGCGCCTTGAAGACGACGGTCATCAACACCCCATCCCCCTTGGCGCCGCCGCGTTCCATCCGGTTCTGCGTCACAAAAACCATGCCCGAAGCGGGCACCACACGCTGGGTGAACTCCGTCTTCGCCTCGCCCTGCGCCATGAGACTGCCCGGTTTGAGCTCGACCGGTTCGAGCACGGCGGGGTCGTACTTGATCTGCAGGGGGAGCCCAACGATCTCCTGCGGCACCGAGGCCATGAGCGACAGGGAGAGGGTTTCGCCGACCTTGGCCTGGCTATTGCCGTCCCAACGCAGCATGACCGGTTCGCCCTTGGCTTCCTGGGTCAGCACGGCGGCAGGTACGGCGGCGGCCGATCCGGCGGGCGCAGCAGCGCCGGCAGGGGGCGGGGCAACGCCGGCGACGGGTGCCGTGCTGGCGACCGCCAGCGGCTTCATGCGCAGATTGGCTTCCGTGCCGGACCAGAACTCGCTCGGCACATGGGAAGGCGGTCCCACGCCGTGGATCAGGCGCGGCGTGATGGAGAGCACCAGCTCGGTCTTCTGGTTGTCGTCCTTCTGACTGGAGAACAGGCGGCCGATGACCGGCAGGTCGCCCAGACCGGGCACGCGGTTGGCGGTCTGGCGTTCCTCGTCGGTGATGAGGCCGCCGAGGATCTGCGTCTCGCCGTCCTTCAGGCGCACCACGGTGGCGGCGTTGCGCGAACCGATCTGGTAGGACAGGCTGCCGGCCTTGCTGACCACCTCCTTCACCACCGAGCTCACCTCGAGCTGGACCTTGATGGCGACCTCGTTGTCCGGGAAGATCGAAGGCTCCACCTCCAGTTTGAGGCCGACATCCACATACTGGACGTTCTCGGAAACGAAGCCGGTGGAGGTCGACGTCGTCGTGATGACCGGCACGCGGTCGCCGATCTTGATCAGCGCCTTCTCTCGGTTGCGCGAGCGGATGCGCGGGTTGGCGAGGATGTTGGTGTCGCCGACCTCACGCTTGAGATTCACGATGGTGTCGGACAGGCTGGCGCCCAGGCCCGCGGAGTTGAGGTTCTTCACATCGCGCAGCGTCACCGCGGTGCCGCTGGAGGGCAGCGGCGTGAGCTTCAGCTGATCGGGGAATCGGATGCCCAGCTCCATCAGCCGGCTGCGCTTGACCTCGATCACCTCGACTTCGAGCATCACTTCCGGTTCGCGTACGTCCTGCATGGCGATCAGGCGCTCGGCCAGACGCACGGCTTCCGGTGTGTCGCGCATGACAAGCAGGTTGAGTTTCTCGTCCACGTGGAGATTCTTCACCTTGAGCACCGTCTTCAGCAGGCTCATGGCCTGCTTGGCGTCGGTATTGGCGAGATAGAAGGCCTTGACGACCAGTTCCTGGTGCTCGCTCTGCTTGGCGGCGGTGTTGGGGTAGATGAGCAGGGTGTTGTCGTTGACGATGCGGCGCGCCAGCTGATGCGTGGTGAGGATGACGTCGAGGGCGTCCTCCACCGACACCTGCCGCAAGAAGACCGTGGTCTGCAGGTTCGGCTGGATGTCCTTGTCGAGCACGAAGTTGAGCCCGCTGTGGCGCGACAGGGCTTCCACCACCTGCTTCAGGTTGGCGTCGCGGAATTCCAGCGTCACCGGCCGCTTGAAAGTCTGGCGCAGTGCCGCCGGCACGATCATGCCCCGTCCCGAGGCGTCCTCGATCTGGCGCTGCAAGGCCCTTGCCTCGGCATGCCGGGGATTGGCCTGCAGCACCTGCGCAATCTTCAGTTCGGCCGCGCCGAAATCCCTGGCGGCGATGAGCGCACCCGCTTCCTGCAGCAGCTTGGCGTGCCGGCGCGCCTGCTCGATGGCTTCGATGCCGGCGCGCGCGTTGGTGTTGCCGGCATCGATACTGAGCACGCGCTTGTAGTAGTTCTCCGCTTCATCGAGGCGGCCGGCATTGCGTTCGGCCTGGGCGTTGGCCAAGAGCCGGCCAATCACGCCGTCGCGGGCATTGAGGTAGTGCGCCTTGAACTCAAGATTGCCCGGGGACTCCTTGGTGGCTTTTTCGAGGGCGGCCAGGGCGTCTTCGGGCCGCCCTTCAGAGAGCAGGGAAAGCCCCTCGCGGTGTGCCAGTTCCCCGGCGCAGCCGGTCAGGAGCAGGAACAGCGATGCCAGCAGGAGCCGGCTTCGGCAGATGGGTCGAATGGTGAAGAACCTCATGAATCGTGCCCCACAAAGAGGGTTTGTCGGATGTTCAATGGCTGATACAGGAAATGCAGCTGGCCGTCGCGGTATGCCTCGACCAGATACTGGCCGTCGAGAACGTCGCCAGCCTTGACCGAGAGCACCCGGTCGCCCGCCGTCAGCATGAAGGCGTCTCCGCGCTCCGGGTCGCTCACGCGGCCGAGGAAGCGGAAGGGCAGCGGCGGCGCCTGCGGCGCAGGCGGTGTCGTAATGACCGGCACCACCGGGGGTGGCGGCGCCCACGTGCGCACGGCAAAGGGATTCGGTGTTTCCGGTTTCTGTGCCTCGTCGGCGGATGGGGGGGCTGCTTCAATGGCCGGCAAGTTCGACGTACCGGCGACCGCCTGCACGGCCGGGGACTGGACCGCGGCCGCGGGGGCCGGCGCGGGAAGCTCGACCTCCACCTGGTAGCGGAGCAGGAAAGCCCCTCCCGCCACGATCAGGCCAATCACGAGGAAGAGAATGATCGCGTTGCGCTTCATTTCAGGGCGAAGAAATAAGACAGGCGCACGCTGGCCTCGAGCGCGGCATCGCTGGCCTTGGCGCGCTGCAGGCTCAGGCTGTCGAGGCTGGCCGATGGCGCCAACTCGAGCGACTCGCGCAGGAAGGTTCTCAGATTGGGGTAGCCGCCGCGCAAGGGCAGGGTGATTTCGTACTGCAGGCTGGCGGTCTTGTCATGCCGGATCACGTTGTAGGTCGCTCGCTCCATGGTGATTGCGTTTTTATCACCGACGGCCTGAAGACGATCGAACAGTTCCAGGACTTCCGCCGGCGGCGGCAGCTTGCCAGGTGAAGCCGGGGCTTCTCCGCCGGCGGCGATGACCGGTGCCGGCGTTTGTTGTTCCGGCAGCGCCAGTTTCCGTTCCTCGGACTGCAACCGTTCCCGTTCCGCCCACGCCGGCGCCAGAGCGCTGAAATGGAACGACGCCGCGAAGAAAAGGAGGCCCAGGCCAACCACGCCAGGCAGACCGATGCCGGTGGCGGTCGTATCCAGTCTCATGATTCCGGCTTCCAGCGCGCGGAGAGGACGAAGCGGATCGGCCGCTGCGGGTGGTCCTTCGCCACCTCGTGGCTGAGCACATGCACATCCGACAGCGCGCCGGTCGATTCGAGACGCTTGACGTAGGCCGTCGCCGCCGCAAAATTCTTGGCTTCTCCGGAGAGGCTGACTTCGCTCTCCCCCGGATCGAGCGCCAGAAGGGTGACGGTCTCATCCGTAGCCTGCTCCAGCGCGGTGAACAGCCGTTCCCAGCGTTCAAAGGAGTTCTTCGCCAGCGGCCGGACAGGACCGCCACGATCCTGCACCTCTTTGTGGGCGGTCTGGCTGCGGCGTTCGATGGCGCGCTGCTTTCGCTCGATGCGGTACTCGAGTTCGGATATCGCATCCTGCGTCTCGAGATGACTGCCGAGCACGGCGCTCGCGGCGAGCAGCCCTGCGGCGAGCAGGAGCCAGGACACGCTTCCCGACTTGGGGGCCGGCCTCTGGAAATCGAGCCAAATCCGCTTCACGCCGCCGCCCCCAGCGCCGCCATGCGATACGGCAGCTCCAGCCCGGTGTCGCCGAAGGGCTGTACCTTCCAGGTACAGCCGGCGGGCAAGGCACAGTGGCCGGCGAGATCGTTCAGCCACAGGGGACCGCCGGCTTCCAACCCGAGCAGGACGGCTTGCTCGTCCAGCGCCTGCCGCAGCGCTTCGCCGTTGGCCTCATCGAAGGCGCGGCTGGATACGGCCAGCCATTGCCCCGACTTGACGAAGGCCAGCGTGATGCGCGCGGGTTCCGCGAGGGCAATGGCCGCCGGGCCGGCATTCAGGCGGCCGGCGACGGCGTTGAAGGCGCACATGAGATGCGGGCGGATCGCGACGATCCGGACCGAGGGCGTTGCGATGCCGCGCAGCGCCGCCAGCAGCGCGCGGTCGATGCCGCAGGACAGCGTGGCTTCGTTCCTTGCGGCCGGGCTGAGACGGATCTCCCAGTCGCGGGCGAGCGTGCCGTAGATTTTTTCGAAGGCGACTTGCGCGAAGGCGGCCCGCTCGGCGTCGGTGCGTACGGCGGCATTCCCCGGCACCACGGCATGGCGCACGAAATGGCTGGAGAGGACAAAACGAACGTCGCAATGCTGCCATTCCGCGCGCTCGAACAATTTGGGCAGTTCATTCACTACGGCCGACCAGCCTGCGCCTGCAGCGCAGGGGAGGAATTCTCTGGCCGTGAGAACAGGACGCAGGCCGCGCCGATGGCGCAGCGCCGAAATGCCCGTGGGGGCGACCCCCACCGTCACCGCGTCACGCCACAAAGGTGACACGATTGATCTCCTGCAAGGTGGTCTGTCCGCTGCGCACCAGATCGATGGCGGCCTCGCGCAGGAAGCGCGTGCCGTTGCCTACCGCCGCGGTGCGCAGCTGTCCCGGCGTCGCGCCCGAAATGATCAGTTCGCGCATCTCGTCGTTGATGTGCAGCAGTTCGGCGATGGCGCGGCGGCCCTTGTAGCCGGTGCCGCGGCACTCGGCGCAGCCGCGGCCCCTGACGAACTTGAACGTATCGATCTGTGTGGGATCGATACCCGACTCGGCGAGCAGCGCTTCGTCGGGCCGGTCGGGCACGCTGCAGGCGTCGCAGTTGATGCGGACCAGGCGCTGGGCGACGATGCCGTTCAGCGCCGAGACGAAGCTGTGCACCGCCACCCCCATGTGCAGGAAGCGGCTGAGCACGTCGAAGACGTTGTTGGCATGCACCGTCGTCAGTACGAGGTGGCCGGTCAGCGCCGACTGTACGGCGATCTGCGCGGTGTCCGGGTCGCGGATCTCGCCCACCATGATCTTGTCCGGATCGTGGCGCAGGATCGAGCGCAGGCCGCGTGCGAAGGTCAGGCCCTTCTTCTCGTTGACGGGAATTTGCAGCACGTCCGGCAGCTGGTACTCGACCGGGTCCTCGATGGTGACGATCTTGTCCTGGCCGTTGTTGATCTCGCTGATGACGGCATACAGCGTGGTGGTCTTGCCGCTGCCGGTGGGGCCCGTCACCAGCAGCATGCCGTAGGGCTCCCGCGCCAGGCGCCGGATCTTGCCGATCGATGCCGCATCGAAGCCGAGCGACTCCAGGGTCAGGCTGCGCATCTGGTCGGTGAGGGCATGCTTGTCGAGGATGCGCAGCACGGCATCCTCGCCGAACACGCTGGGCATGATCGAGACGCGGAAGTCCACCTCGCGGCCGTTGATCGAGACCTTGAAGCGCCCGTCCTGCGGCACGCGCCGCTCGGCGATGTCGAGCTCCGCCATGATCTTGAAGCGGGAGATCACCTGCTCCGCGGTGGCGAGGCCCTTCACCTCGCTGGCGACGTTCAGTACGCCGTCGAGGCGGTACTTGATGCGTAGACCCGCGGCGGTCGTCTCCAGGTGGATGTCGCTCGCGCCCGCCCGGTAGGCGTCGTAGAGCGTCGAGTTGGTGAGCCGGACGATGGGGCTGGCGTCGGCATGCACGCTGCCGATGGTGAGGGCCTCGACGCCGTGCGCGCCGGGCGCATCCTCCGCGGCCTGCGGCAGTACGCCATCGAGCGCTTTCATGCCCTCGCCGTGGCGCGCCAGCACCGCGGCGATGTCGCCCGGCAGCGCGAGGCAGGTCTGGAACGGTTTGCCCAGCGCCGCATCGGCCCAGGCCAGGAAGCCCTCGCGCCACGGATCGCCGGTGACGAGCAGTAGCCGGTCGGCCTCCTCCACGACGGCCAGGCATTCCCGTTCCAGGGCCAGCGCGTAGGGCAGCGATGCGAAATCCGGCTGCAGGGCATACAGATCGTCGATGCCCAGTACGCGATAGCGGCAGGCGGCGCCGATCTCGGCGAGCAGCTGTCGCGGCTCGGCGCCGGCCTGCTCAGTGAGGTAGCTCAAAAGCGGCCTGCCGGCGCGAGCCGCACCCTGTCGCGCTTCCTGCAGGGCTTGCGGGCTCATTGGATGTTTCCCGCCAGCTCGAACACCGGCAGGTAGAGCAGGACGACGACGAAGGCGATGAAGAGGCCGATGCCCAGCATCAGCAGCGGTTCGAACAGCCGGGAGAACCAGTCCAGCCAGCGCGACAGATCTTCGTCGAGGAAGTCGGCAATGCGGATCATCTTCTCGCCGATGTCGCCGGCCTTCTCGCCGACGCGCAGGAGATCGAAGGCGACAGCGGGGGCGAGGCCGTGGCGGCGCAAGGCTTCGGAGAGGGTGACGCCGGTTCGGATGTCGCGGACTGCCGCGTCGAGTGCTGCGCCGCCGCGCTGCCCCAACAGGCCGGAAGCCATCGACAGGGCGGTGACGATGGGGATGCCGCCCTGTTGCAGCATGCCGAGCGTGCGATAGAAGCGCGCCAGTTCGTAGCTGCGGAAGCGCTCGCGCAGCACCTTGCTGGCGAGCAGGCCCTCCAGCAGAAGCTGGCGGTCGATATGACGCCGCCCCAGTGTCCAGAGCGCGGCGATTAGTGCCGCGAACGCAGCGAGCACCTGCAAGCCATAGGCTTCGACCAGCGCGCCCCATTGGATCAGCAGGCGCGACATGAAAGGTATGTCGCGGCCGAAGTCGCCGTAGATGCGCGAGAAGCGCGGCACGACGTAGCCCATCAGGAACAGCACCACCAGGCCGCCGACGAAGATCAGCAGCGCCGGATAGATGGAGGCCGAGACGACCTTCTTCTTCACCGCATCCATCTGGCCGCGGTAGGCGATGTAGCGCGACAGCGCGCTCTTAAGATCGCCGGTCCGCTCGCTGGCGCCGACCAGCGAGATATAGAGCGGCGGGAAGATGTCCGGGCGATCCTGCAGCACCGCCGACAGCGGCTGACCTTCGCGCAGGCGCTGCATGAGGTGGTCGAACAGCGCGCGTTTTTGCGGGGCGCTTTCCTTGCCGGCCAGGGCCGTCAGCGCTTCGATCAGCGACAGACCGGCGTCGAGCAGCGCATGCAGTTCCTGGGAAAACAACTGCAGGTCGAAGCGGCTCCTCTGAAGGAACGTGAAGCTGTCGCGCCAATTCTTCGACACTGAGAGGACGCGGATGCCCTGTTCACCCGCCAGCAGGCGCGCTTCTTCGATACTGGCCGCCTCGAAGGAGGCGACCAGCACGCCTTCAGGTTCGCGGTATCCCTTGATGTCGAAGCGCATCACGGCTCACCAACTGGTGATGTCGGCGTCTTCGCCCGAGCCGCCGGATTTGCCGTCGCGGCCGAGGGAAGAAAGATCGAAATCGCCGTGCTGCCCGGGGGCTTTGTAGATGAAGGTCTTGCCCCAGGGGTCGAGCGGAACGTCTTTCTGCAGATAAGGACCGGCCCATTTCGGTTCCGTGCCGGGCTTTTTGACGAGCGCCGCCAGCCCCTGCTCCGTCGTCGGATAGTGTCCCGTGTCCAGCCGGTAGTGATCGAGCGCCTTCTCGAGCGCCGAAATCTGCGCGCGCGCCGCCTTGACCTCCGCCTTGCCCAGTTGGCCGAAATACTGCGGCCCGACATAGCCGGCCAGGAGCCCGATGATGGCCACGACCACCAGCAGCTCGAGCAGGGTAAAGCCCTTGGAGTACGGCAGGCGGGGCGCGCTTGTGTTTGCGCGACTCATTTTAAGGTTCCCTCCCTGTCGGCATTCTATCGCTTCGCTGGAGAGTGCGTAAGGAGAGGTGGCACTGAGGTGCTTTACTCAGGGGTCGCTTGAATGGTCGACAGAGCATTTCGATTTCATCAGGGTGTTGAGCGCGTTCTTGTCGCCTCATTTGGCGACTACTGAGTAAGTTTAAACCGCCAAGTAGATTATCGAATATTTATGCAACATGCAAAATTGTATATTGACTTCGCATGGCACGGCGATGGACAATGCTGTCGTATTCAAAAATGACTCCGATTGATCGGAGCGCATATGTGCCGCATGCAATTGGGGCGCCTTGAAATGAGGGGGGGATTCTGTGGGTGCGGGTTCGTTTGGTTTTTTCCAGCGATTGCGAAATGATCCTTCGCCTAAAGGCATTAACTGCTCCTGTCTGCGGTTAAGGAGCTTTTTCCTGCTATTCATTGTTGTTGAAGCAATCACAGTTCCATCGGCATTTTCACAACAGTGCCAATTTCTTCCGGTTGGCAGTTGTTGGCCTGCACCTGCTGGATGGAGTAGTAGTTGTCAGCCTGAGCCGCCAGCGACAACCACCCCGAGCTATGCAGCCAAATTGAACACCTCTCTTTCGAGCGGGGTATATCTTCCACCTCAGAGCTACCAAGCAGCAGCTACAGCGTCTTGTACACGCTGGCAGGACGAATTTAATGCTATCGCTCATGGCAATCCATCAGTTCCATTTGCACCCTTGAATCAAGCATGGATATGGAATAACTCATATTCGTTCTACGGTTCTGGTAGCAGCGATGGCACAAATCCAAATTATGCAGGTTATGTGAAAGGGTATTGGTTTAAACCGCTCTCATGTACTGGCACATGGTGGGAAACACAATCTTCCTGGTGCAGTAGCCCAAGTGGGTGTCCAGGTACGCGATATGCAGGGGAGGCATACACGTGTGGATACAACACTTGGTGTTACAACGTTACACCACGCTACAACGACGGCAGAGGAGCAGCCGGTCTTTACGCCTATTGCCCAATTGGTTATGTGGGCCAGGAAGGGGCGAGTATCGACAGTGATGTGTGCAGGTTGCAAACCGCCGGCCAGGTAATGAAACCATCGGATGGTATTTGCTCAGTCCGCCGAACCGCTGTTGGCGATTACGAAAAAGACCCAAGAGACCCCGATTGCACCGCCAACTTGCAATGCGGGCCGGATCCCAAGAGTCTCAATTCCTGCCCTAGCACAACACAACCGATCAGCTTCGCGATCGGGGACAAATATCTGGCCGAGGCCGACTATCGTAGTGGTGGGGTTATCCCGCTTGAATTCGTGCGTCGCTACAACTCAATTTCAAAGAACACAAGCCGGAGCGGGGCAAACTGGCGAACGATGCCCAGCCTTGCCATTTATTCCAATGTTGTCACAGCCAACCGCTCTGATCACAAGACATTCACTTTCGTCCTTACGAATAACTCGTGGGTTCCGGATGCCGATATCAGTGAACGCCTTGTACGCTTAACGGATGCTGGCGGAAACACCTCGGGGTGGGAGCTGACCACACGTGAAGGCATAGTTGAAGGCTATGACCCAGCAGGCGTGATTGTCTTCATAAGGCATCCCTCCGGGCTGACTCAATCATTTACCAACGTCTCGTCCAACCACGTCACAATTGCCGATGTCGCCGGCCGCTCACTGGTTCTCGACTACAACGCCCAGAATCGTCTTGCAGCCCTTACTGATTCTTCTGGTGGCATCACCAGCTACACCTACGACGCCAATGCCAATTTGGTCTCGGTGACCTACCCAGACGGTTCGGTCCGTCAGTACCACTATGAGAACACCACGTACAAGAATGCCTTGACGGGTATCACGGATGAACGCGGGGTGAGGTACATCACCTACACCTACGATGCGGAAGGCAAGGCGGTAGGCGAAGTGCTGGCGGGCGGCGTGGAGTCCTACGGACTTGCCTTCGGCACCAACCAAACCACCGTCACCGACCCGCTCGGCACGCAACGCACCTACAACTTCCAGACGATATTGGGGGTAGTCAAGAACACCGGGGTGAGCCAGCCCGGTGGTTCCGGCTGCGGTCCTGCGGCCGAGGCGGTCACCTACGACGCCAACGGCAACGTATCGAGCCGTACCGACTTCAACGGCAAGAAGACGACGTACGTCTACGATCTGACGCGGAACCTCGAGACCAGCCGCACCGAAGGCTTGGCGAGTAGCGGTGCAGCCCTGCCCGAAACAAGAACCATCACCACAGCTTGGCACACCACCTGGCGACTGCCTATCGAGGTGAACGAATACGCCGGCGCATCGGCTTCTGGCAATCCGCTGCGCCGTACACAGACCGCCTACGACGACAAGGGCAACGTCACCAGCCGCAGCGTCACCGACGTCGCCGCCGGCGTGACGAGGACGTGGGCCACCAGCTACACCTACTCCGTGGCGGTCCCCGGCCTCATCCTGCAGAAGGTCGAAGACGGCCCGCGCACCGATGTGGCGGATACCACCGTCACCGACTACTACCCGCACGACGAAGTCTGTGCCGGGGCGGCCTTGGGCACCGGACGCGACAAAGGCTGCCGCGGGCAGGCGAAACGCATCACCAACCCATTGGGCCAGGTGACGCAATTCACCCGCTACAACGCCCACGGCCAGGCCGAGGAGATCGTCGACCCGAATGGCGTGGTCACCACGCTCACCTACGACCTCAGGCAGCGCCTCACCAGCCGCAGCACGGCCGGCGAGACCACCGCCTTCCAGTACGACCCGGTGGGCCAGCTCACCCGTCTCACCCAACCTGACGGCAGCTACATCGCCTACACCTACGACGGCGCCCGCCGCCTGACCGAGGTTGCCGACAACCTCGGCAACCGGATTGCCTACACGCTGGACGCGGCGGGCAACCGCACCAAGGAAGAGGTCTTCGACCCACAAGGTGCCATGGCCAAGACGCTCAACCGCGCCTACGACGCGCTGGGACGGATGCAAACCCTCACGGGAGTGGGCAATGAATAAGCATCGGCAGTCCCTGTCGCCCCTGGCGCTCGCCGCCGGCCTCCTGGCCACCGGTCCGCTCTTCGCCCAATCCCCGGTCACGACTTACGAGTACGACGCCGGCGGCAACCGCAGCAAGGTGACGGCGCCCTTGAACCGCATCACCCTCATGAGCTACGACGCGCTGAACCGTTTGGCCCAGACGACGGATCCGGCCGGCAGCATCGTGCGCTACGGCTACGACGCCCTCGACCGGCTCGTCTCGGTGACCGACCCCCGGAACCTCGTCACCGGCTACCAGTACAACGGTCTGGGCGATCTGGTCGCCCAAACGAGTCCCGACACCGGCACGACGCAGCACACCTTTGATGCCGCCGGCAACCTCCTGACCCGAACGGACGCCAAGGGCCAGACCACCGGCTACCAGTACGATGCCGCCAACCGCCTCACCCGCATCCAGTACAGTGACGGCCAGATCACCGACTACGCCTACGACCAGGGCCCGAACGGAGCGGGGCGGCTCACCGGCCTCACCCATACCTATCCCGCCGGCCACCCCTTCGCCGGCACGCTCGCGCTCGGCTTCGCCTATGACGCGCGCGGGCGGCTCCTCTCCGAAGCGCGCACCCTGCCCAACGGCCAGAACGCCGTGCTGACCTACCAGTACGACGCCGCCGGGCGGCTGGCCCAGCTCACCTATCCCTCCGGCCGGCAGCTTGCCTACCAGTACGATGCCGCCGGGCGGGTGAGCGAGGTGACCACCACCTCTGCCGGCGGCGCCCCCCAGACGATCGCCGCGGGCATCGGCTACCGCCCCTTCGGCCCGGCCGCCGCCCACACCTGGGGCAATGGTGCGACCCACAGCCGCGGCTTCGATGCCGAGGGGCGGCCCTCGGCCTATCCGCTGGGGGGAAGCGCCACCCTCATCGGCTACGACGACGCGAGCCGCATCCTCTACCAGACCGATGCCGCCAACGCCGCGCTCACCACCTCCTACGCCTATGATGCCGCCGACCGGCTCACCGGGCAGGTCGAACCGGCCACCACGCGCAGCTGGAGCTACGACGCGGTGGGCAACCGCCTCGCCCAGACCGTCGGTGCGGCGACCACCGCCTACCAGTACGGCGCCACCAGCAACCGCCTCACCCAGGCCGGCAGCCGCACGATCGACGCCGACGCTGTCGGCGCCATCACCAATGATGGCATCAACCAATACACCTACGACGCCCGCGGCCGCATGATCCGCAGCACGAGCGCCGCCGGCACCACCGACTACCTCGTCGACCCCCTCGGCCGGCGCCTGATGAAGCACGGTCCGCTCGGCAGCACCGCCTTCCTCTACGACCAAACCGGCCACCTCGTGGCCGAACTGGACGCACAAGGCAACGCGGTGCAGGAACACCTGTGGGCCAACGACGCGCCGCTCGCCGTGGCCGTGGCCGGCAGCGCAGGCGGGGGCGGCGGCAGCGAGGTGATCCTCGACAACGGCAGCGCCGCCTTCACTGTCACCGGCGCCTGGCCGCTGTCCACGGCGGTCGCCGGCTACCAGGGCGCCAACTACCAGACCCATGCCGGCGCCGACACGCCGGCGGGCATCGTCGTCGACAACGGGGATGCCGGCTTCGCGAGCACCGGCACCTGGACCGCCTCCACGGCCGTCTCGGGCTACCAGGGCACGAACTACCTGCACCACACTGCCGACGCCGACCCGGTCGGCAGCCTCATCGTGGACAACGCCCAGGGCAGCGCCAGCGGCGCCTGGAATCCTTCCACCGCCGTCCCGGGCTACCAGGGCGCCAACTACCAGACCCACCCGGCCGGCAGCGGCACGGACAGCTTCGCCTGGAGCGCCACGCTGGCGCCCGGCCAGTACCGCGTCTACGCCAAATGGACGGCGCATGCCAACCGCGCCACGAATGCCCAATACACCGTCAGCCATCAAGGCGGCCAGGACACCCAGACGGTGGATCAGAGAACCAACGGCGGCGCCTGGAATCTCCTCGGCACCTATACCTTCGACACTGCCGGCGCGGTCTCGCTGAGTGACGCCGGCGACGGCTACCTCATCGCCGATGCGGTGAAGTTCGTGCCACTGACCGGCACGGCGCCCACCGCCACCTGGACGGCGGCGCTCACCCCCGGCAGCTACCAGGTCTACGCACGCTGGACGGCGCACGCCAACCGTGCCACGAACGCCCAGTACACCATTACCCATCAGGGCGGCCAGGACACCCTGACGGTGAACCAGCAAACCAACGGCGGCGCCTGGAGCCTCCTCGGTACCTACAGCTTCGGCGCCAGCGGTGCGGTGAGCGCATCGAGCGCCGCCGACGGCTACGTCATCGCCGATGCGGTGAAGTTCGTGCCGGCCGGCGCCGGGTTCGACACCGCCGTCTGGACGCCGAACCTCACCGGCACCTACGAAGTCCACGCCAAATGGACCGCCCACCCGAACCGCGCCACGAACGCCCAGTACACCGTCGCCCATCAGGGCGGGGTGAGCACGGTGACGGTGAGCCAGCAGGCCAATGGCGGCGCCTGGAATCCGCTCGGCACCTATGCGCTCACGCCGCAGAGCGCCATCGCGCTCTCCAGCCAGGCCAACGGCTATGTGATCGCGGATGCGATCCGCCTGGTGCCGACCGGCTCGAACCAGCCGGCGGCATTGCACTACGTGCATACCGACCACCTGGGTACGCCGCGGGCGGTGGTCGATCAGAACAATCAGACCCTCTGGCGCTGGGAGGGGGAGGCCTTCGGCAATGCTCCGGCCAACGAGGATGCGGACGGCAATGCCATCCCGCTGGCCTACAACCTCCGCTTCCCGGGGCAGTATCTCGACAAGGAAACCAATCTCCATTACAACGGCGCGAGAGACTACGATCCGGCGACGGGACGTTATCCGACTGCGGATCCGATCGGGCTTGCCGGCGGCATCAACCCATATCTCTATGCGAACGCGAATCCGTTGATGTACGCGGACCCGGATGGTTTGAATCCGGCGGGATTGATCCGGGTTGGACTTGCGGCGGCGTTGGCTGCGGCAAGAGCCGCAAAGGCCGGCATCGAAAAAGGTTACAACGCATGCAAGAACATTCGCTGCAAGATTGCGATTCACGGCCCGCACCACTACTTCGGATGGCCGTTTAACCAAAAGATGTGCCATGTCCAGCTCAATTGCTGGGTCAAGGGAGTTAAGGGCTCCAAATTCGTGTTGCGGTTCCCATACTCATGCGATTTTCCTGGGACTCCTGCCGCTGGCGCGGGTCTGCTGACACCCGATGAGCAGGACAACGGGGAGGGCGAGGAATGAAGATCGTACGAGCATCTAGCCCTGAGGATTTCGGTGCCATACTCGATTACATTCATGATCGCAGCTATGAACTCAATCGCCTACAGTTCGACCGGGATCGGCAAGAGTTAAGGATTCCGATTCAGCTAGGCAGAAAAGGGCTTGAGGGATTGTTAGTTATTCGAAACGCAAATGCTTTTAGTGTTCGTGATGATGCTCAGATTGATGAAGGAGACATCAACACAATTGAGTACGAGCATGCCTTAGTTGTCATAAAAGGAGCTATACCAGTCGATTTGACAGTCGCGGTGTCGGTTCTGGATATCGAACTGGTGTTGCCGGATAACGCCCCCCTTGCCTAGCAAGCTGGAAAGTCAGTCCCCGCAGCACGGCGACCTGTGTGCAAGCGCGGAAAACCCGGGACAGACCACGAATAGCGATTGACCTGCGCAAAAGTCAGTCCCCGCAGCACGGCGACCTGCACGGAATTAAAGGTACCGGAGTCGATTTGAATTCGCTGATTCACTTCGACGTTAAATATCAGCCTCCGCACCAAGGAAGAGGTCTTCGACCCGCAAGGGGCGCTCGCCAAGACGCTCGTGCGAGCCTACGACGCGCTGGGGCGAATGCATACCCTTACGGGAGTGGCCGCAGAGTAGGAAAAAAGGAGGGAAAATGAAAAATATCCTGGGCTTCGCTTTGCAGCTAATTCCGATGAATCGGAGTGCATATGTGACCAGAGTGACCAGACAAGAAGTTGTCTCGAAACGAGGAGGGCTGTGAGAGTGGGCTCGATTGGATTTTTTAGGCGTTTGCTGCATTTTCGTTGGCCCGGCCTAATAAAAGTCTCGAAGCTATCGTTCATCAGCATTGTTCTGAGCATTGCTCATTACAGCGCGGGCGCCTCATTCTCTGGCACCATCTACTACAGGGTTTCAGTTTCTTCGTCAGGACTTTATCCCACTCCAAAGGAAGCATGTGATGCATTGAATGAGCCTGGGTATGTTCAGCCTGTAATCGCTATCAGTGAATCATATCCAGGTAGTAACACATTCACATGTACTTACTCGGCACCAAATTTCGGTTCAGCTGTAGCTGTACCGATTATTTCTTGCC
>JAWKYW010000024.1:0-31111 GCA_041396245.1 Rhodocyclaceae bacterium
GAAAATCGGCGAGGGCGCCGTCTTCCGCTTCACCCTGCGCGGCGACGCGCGGGACGGCCGGAGCGACAGGCCATGAAGCCCGCCCGCCGCGACGCGCTGCGCCGGCTTTCCGGCCTGGTACTGCTCCCCGCACTGGCCGCCTGCGGGCCGCCGCCGGCATTGCGCATCGCCAGCCATGTCTGGCCCGGCTACGAATTCATGTTTCTCGCCCGCGCGGAAGGCTGGCTGGATGCGCGCCGGGTGTCGCTGCTGGAGACGGCCTCGGCGACGGAATCGATGCAGGCGCTCGCCGAGGGCAGCGCCGACGGCGCGGCGCTGACGCTGGACGAGGTGCTGCGATTGCGCGCCGGCGGCGTGCCGCTGGCGGTGGTGCTGGTGTTCGACATCTCGGCCGGGGCCGACATGCTGCTCGCCGGGCCGGGCATCGAGCGCCTCGCCGGCCTGAAGGGCCGGCGCATCGGCGTCGAGGAGGGCGCCGTCGGCGCCCTGATGCTGGACCAGGCTCTGCGGGCGGCGGGGCTTGCCCCGGGCGAGGTACGGACGGTGTTCGTGCCGATCGACCGGCACGAGGAGGCCTGGCACGCGGGCGGGCTCGACGCCCTGGTCACCTACGAGCCGGTTGCGGGCCGCCTGATGGACGCCGGCGCGCGCCGGATCTTCGACAGCCGCAGCCTGCCCGACACCATCGTCGACGTGCTGGCCATCCGCACGCCCGTGCTCGACGGCGGCGCCGACGAGGCGGTGCGCCACCTCGTCGCCGCCCATCTGCGCGGCCTGGATCATCTGGCCAGCCATCCGCAGGACGCCGCCTATCGCCTGGCGCCCCGCCTGAAGCTGCCGCCCGGGGAGACGCTCGCCGCGTTTCGCGGCCTGCTGCTGCCCGACCGCGACGGCAACCGCAGGCTGCTGGCCGGCGCGGCGCCGGCCTTGCTGGCGAGCGCCCGCCGGCTTTCTTCCGTGATGGCCGCGGCCGGCCTGCAGCCGACCGAGGACGGGCCGGCCGGCCTGCTGCGGCCGGAGTTTCTGCCCGGAGCGGCGCAGTGAGGATTTTCATGAGGCGGCTGGCGACCGGCCTGTGCCTGCTGACCGCGGCGTGGCCGGCAGCGGCCGAGCCGGTGCGCATCGGCGTGCTGGCGAACCGGCAGACCGCGCATCCGGAGACGAAATGGCAGCCGCTGGCGGCGGCCCTGACACGCAGCGTCGCGGAACGGGAATTCGCCGTTGTCCCCCTGGACGAGCCGGCGCTGGAGGCGGCGGTGGCGGCGCGGCAGGTGGATTTCGTCCTCACCCACCCGGCCCACTACGTGCTGCTGGCGCGGCGCAGCGGCCTCTCCGCGCCCCTGGCGACGCTGATGAGCCAGTATCGCGGCGTGGCGCTGCATGCCTATGGCGGCGTCATCGTCGCCAGGGCGGATCGCGCCGGCCTCGACGGACTGGGAGATTTGCGCGGCAGGACGGTGGCGTCCGTCGGCGCCCAGTCCCTCGCCGGCCATCTGGCGCAGGCCGGCGACCTGGCCGCGATCGGCCTGCGCCAGCCGCGGGATTTCAGGCTGCTGGTTACGGGCTACCCGCAGGAAAGGGTCGTCGAGGCGGTGCTGGAAGGCAGCGCCGATGCCGGCTTCCTGCTCGCCGGCGTGATGGAGGAGATGGCCGCCGACGGGCGGCTGGACCCCGCCCGCCTGAAGGTGCTCAACCGGCAGGATCTGCCCGCCTTTCCGCATGCCGTGTCCACCCGCCTCTATCCGGGCTGGCCGTTCGCCGCCCTGGCCCATGCGCCGGAGGATTTGTCGCGCAAGGTGGCCGCCGCGCTGCTGCGGCTGAAGGACGACGGCGCCGCCGCCAAAGCCCTCGGCATCCACGGCTTCACCGTGCCGGCGAACTACGGCGCGGTGGAGGCGCTGATGCGCGAATTGCGCGCGCCGCCCTTCGATGCCGTGCCGGAGTTCGGCTGGGGCGACGTCTGGCAGCGCTACCGCGCCTGGATCGCCGCGCTGGCCGCGGCGGGCGCGCTCGTCCTGCTGCTGTCCTTCAGGCTGCACCGGGGCAAGCGCCGCTCGGAGGCGCAGGCGCGCGCGCTGGCCGACGAGCGCCGCCGCCTCGACGACATCATCGAGGCGACGCGCGCCGGCACCTGGGAATGGAACGTGCAGAGCGGGGAAACGGTCTTCAACGCGCGCTGGGCCGAGATCGTCGGCTACACCCTGGAGGAACTGGCGCCGCTGTCCATCGAGACCTGGGCGCGCCTCGCCCACCCCGACGACCTGCAACGCTCGAACGCGCTGCTGGCGCGGCATTTCGCCGGCGAGCTGGATCACTACGTCTGCGAGTCGCGCATGCGCCACAAGGGCGGACACTGGGTGTGGGTGATGGACCGCGGCCGGCTGGTGTCCCGCACGCCGGACGGCAAGCCGCTGCTGATGTCCGGCACGCACCAGGACATCACGCCCAGAAAGCAGGCGGACGAGGAGATCGTCGAGCTCAACCGGTCGCTGGAGAAGCGCGTGCGCCTGCGCACTGCCGAGCTGGAAACCGCCCTGCACGAGCTGGAGGATTTTTCCTATGCCGCCTCGCACGACCTGCGCGCGCCGCTGCGCGCCGTCGACGGCTTCGCGCAGATCCTCGGCGAGGAATACGCGCCGCGGCTCGATGAGATCGCGCAGGGCTATCTGGAACGCATCCGCCACGCCAGCCGGCACCTGTCCGAAGTGATCGACAACCTGGTCGGGCTGATTGGCGTTTCGCGCAAGCCGCTGGCACTGGAAGAGGTGGACCTTGGCGCCCTGGCTCGCGGAATCCTGAGCGAGCTTCAGGCGCGAGAGCCGCGCGCGGTTGCCGTCGTCGTCGTCGGCGACGGCCTGACCGCCCGGGCCGACGCCGAACTGATCGAGGTGGCGCTGCGGCGGTTGCTGCACAACGCCTGGAAATTCACCGGGCAGGCCCCTCATGCCCGGATCGAGTTCGGCGCCGCCGAAGCGAACGGGGAACGCATCTTTTCCGTCGCCGACAACGGTGCCGGCTTCAACCCCGCCTACGCCAGCAATCTGTTCCGTCCCTTCTTCCGCCTGCATCGTCCGGACGAGTTCCCCGGCGCCGGCATCGGCCTGGCGATCGTCCAGCGCATCGTGCGACGGCACGGCGGCCGCGTCTGGGCCACGGCTGCGCCGGGCCGGGGGGCGACGTTCCATTTCACGCTTTCGACACCCGTCCTCCATCGTCCCGAAATGACATGAAGAATACGATCGTGTTCCCGCGCCCAGCCCCGGCGCAATCCTGGCCGCAACCCGATGACGCCCTCGGGGAGGCATTCATGCGGCTTCCCTCTCCTGTCGCGCTGGTCGGCCGGGACGGCAACGCCCGCCTCATGAACCGCGAGTATGAGCAGCGCTATGGCTCCGCAGCGATCGACGCGGCCAGTCTGCCGCATCCATTGGCGGGAGCGGAAGGGCAGGTGCTGGCCATGCCGATCAGGGGCCGGGACGGCAGCATCGCCCAGGCTCGGATCATGGTGGTTGGCGGCGGCCAATCGTATGCGGTGTTTGTCGACGGCAGTCACGACGCTTCGCTCCTGGACACCCTGGCTTGCCTGGAAGCCAGGGTGGAGGAGCTCGAGCAGCAGGCCACCACCGACCGCCTGACGGGCGCCTGGAACCGGGCACATTACGAGCGCGTCGTGGAAGCCGAAATTGAACGGAGCACCAGGTACCGGCAGCCGGTGTCGCTGATCCTGTTCGATGTCGATCACTTCAAGCGCATCAACGACAGCCACGGCCATGCCGCCGGAGACGCGGTGCTGTGCAGCCTGACCCGGCTGGCTGGCGACGGCATCCGCTCGACGGACTCGCTGTTCCGCTGGGGCGGCGAAGAATTCGCCGTGCTTGCGCCGTCGTCCGGCTACCGCGGCGCGGCTGCCCTGGCCGAGAACCTGCGCAATCTGGTCGAGCGGCACGACTTCCCGCACGTCGGCAAGCTGACGATCAGCCTCGGCATCGCCGAGCATGCGGCAGGCGAGGATGCGGTGAGCTGGTTCCGGCGGGCCGACGCCGCGCTCTACGAAGCCAAGCATGGGGGACGGAATCGGGTCTGCGTGGACCGGCTCGGATGCTCCGACCTGTGGGCGGCCGATCAGGGCCGCGCCACGCTCGGCCTGGCCTGGCAGGAAGCCTACGAGTGCGGCGATCCGACCATCGACGGGGATCATCGGCAGCTTTTTGTCCTGGCCAACGAGCTTATCAGCGCGTCGATCGGGGAGAAGTCCGGACCGGAGACTGCCCGGAAGGCCCTCGACAGACTCATCGATCACTTGGTCAGGCATTTCTCGAGCGAAGAGGCCATCCTGGAACGCCGCGGCTACCCTGGCCTGGAAGCGCACAAGCGTGCTCATCGAGGACTGGTGCGGCGGGTAATGGAACTCAAGGCGGCGGAGGCACGGATCGGGGATTTGGTCGAATTTCTTGCCGAAGACGTGGTTGCCGGCCACCTGTTCAAGCTGGATCGCGAGTTTTTCGATTTATTCGGCAGCTCCCCTTAGAAACGAATCTTCTCCGGCAAGGCGCCGGCGCCGGACTGGATGCGCCCCGATCCGCTCAAGGGCTTCGGCCGCTCTCCTGCGCCGCCCCGCACGACCGTCGCGCGGCCGGCATCCGGGTCTCGGAGAATTTCCATGCCTTGGCGTGTCGGGATAAAGTTTCCGCTCATGGGGCCGTAATACTCACACCGGCAAGGATACGCCCCGATCCCGCCTGCCCTTGCAATCCGGTGAGCGGGTCGCATTCCGCTTCGGCGGTCGGGTCGGGCAAGCCAACTTTGGAGAAAGACATGCGCCTGCAACCCGAATCGTCATCGCTTCCTTCAGCCTCGGCCGCGCCCCTGGCGGCCAGACTGCTCCTTTCGGCCGGCGGCATCATGGCGCTCATCGTCGCCATGCTGGCCTGGAGCGGTTTCGCGCTGAAGGATGCCGCATTGAGCAGGCCGGCCTGGCCGCGGCCTCTTCGGCGCTGAAGGCCGCCGAGGAGGCGCGCACATTCTATGCGCGCGAGATCGTGCCCAAGGCCGGCGCCAAGGGCGTTCAGATCCAGCACGACTTCAAGGGCAGGGACGATGCCATTCCGGTACCGGCCACGCTCATCCGGGCGCTGGCGGAATCCGACAAGTCCGGCAACGGCCTGCGGCTGTATTCCCGCCAACCCTTCTCGTTCCGCAAGGGGGACGAAACACGCCTGGACACGTTCGAGGAGGAGGCCCTGACCTGGCTGGAAAGGAATCCTGCCGGGACTTTTTATCGCATCGAGCGGCGCGACGGCGTGCCGGTGATGCGGCTGGCCAAGGCGGACATCATGGCGAACGAGACCTGCACCTCGTGCCACAACAGCCATCCCGCTTCGCCGCGGCGCGACTGGAAGGTGGGCGATGTGCGCGGCGCACTGGCGGTATCGATCCCGATCGGCGCCATGGAATCGCAGATCGTCGGACGTTTCGGCACGGCGGCGCTGTTGCTGGCCGTATGCATCGCAATCGGTGCGGCATGGTTCTACTGGGTTGCCCGCGGCGTCAGGCAGCCGCTGGAAGCCGTCGTCGCGGCGGCCGAGTTCGCCGTGAAGAACGACGATTTCACCCAGGACGTGCCTGTCGCCGGCACGCGCGAGACGGCGCGCGCGGGCCAGGCGCTCAATGCCCTTCTTAGAAAGTTCAGAACCATCATCGCCGACGCCAAGCATTCCAGCGAACGCATTGCCGATGCCTCGCGCGCACTGGCCACCACCAGCGAGCAGGTCACACGGAGCTCCGCCGCCCAGGCGGAGTCCTCCTCGTCGGTGGCCGCCGCGGTGGAGCAGGCGTCTGTCAGCGTCAGCGAGACGGCGGCCAACGCCAAGGTTGCCAACGAGATCGTCGGCAAGGCGCGCGCCGGCATCGATCGGGCGCTCGCCGAGATGGCCGCGACGGTGGGTCACGTCAATGGCATCGCGGAACTGATACGCGCTTCCGGGGAGAACGTCGGGCAGCTCGAGGTCAGTTCGAACAAGATCGGCGGCATCGTCAAGGTCATCAAGGAGATCGCCGACCAGACCAACCTGCTGGCGCTGAACGCCGCCATCGAGGCTGCGCGCGCGGGGGAGCAGGGCCGCGGCTTCGCCGTGGTCGCCGACGAAGTGCGCGGCCTGGCCGAGCGCACGGGCAGGGCGACGCAGGAGATCGCCGCGCTCATCGGTGAAATCCAGTCACAGATCGGCGGCACCGTCAGCGGCATGCAGAGGGCCACCACGCAAACGTCGGAGAGCCTCGAACGTGTCGGCAGCACCGAGCTTGCGCTGCAAGGCATCGGCCAGGATTCCGGCGAGGTTTCCACGAACGTGCAGAGCATTGCCGACGCCATTCGCGAGCAGGATGCTGCCATCCAGCAGGTGGCGATCAACATCGAGCGGATCGCCCAGATGACGGAGGAAAACAGCGCGGCCGCCGCCGCCAGCAGCGAGACGGCATCCCACCTCGACGAACTGGCCGGTCAGTTGCGCGGTGCCGTGGCGCGCTACCGGGTGTAGACGATGGCATCGCCCTCCGTCTCCGTGCCGTCCGCCGATCCCCTGGACTGCCCTTGTGGCGATGCCTGCGATGCGCTTGCCTGGCACAGGAAGCGCATTGCCGAGCTCGAGCAGCAGGTGGCGAGCGACTGCCTGACGGGCCTGTGGAACCGCGCGCACTTCGAGCGCCAGATCGATGTCGAACTCGACAGGAGTCGGCGCTACCGCCAGCCCGTGTCGATGATCCTGTTCGACGTCGACCACTTCAAGCGCGTCAACGATGTCCACGGCCATCAGGCCGGCGATGCCGTTCTGCGTGAGCTTGCCTTGACGGCCCAGTCGGCGTTGCGCGCTTCGGATGCGCTTTTTCGCTGGGGCGGCGAGGAATTCGCCATCCTCGCGCCATCGACGGGCCACCGCGGCGCGTATCGCCTCGCCGAGGCCCTGCGCCTGCGGGTGGCCGGTGCGGCTTTCCCGGCCGTCGGCAGGCTGACGATCAGCGCTGGCGTCGCCGAGCATGTCGACGCGGAAGGCGGCAACGCCTGGTTCAGGCGCGCCGATGCGATGCTCTACGGCGCCAAGCGGGAAGGACGCAATTGCGTCCGTGCGGATACGCGCGGCAATTCCGATGCCTGGGCGGAGGCCCAGGGACCGGCTTCTCTGCATCTTGTCTGGCAGGAAGGTTTCGAGAGCGGCATGCCGGCAATAGATAGTGAACACCGCGAGCTGTTCGATCAGGCGAATGCCCTCCTGGATGCGACGCTCCTTGCAGATGCCCCGGACGGCGCGGCGGCAAAGGCTTTCGACGGTCTGATCGATCGCATCGCGGCGCATTTCCGCCATGAGGAAGAACTGTTGGATCTCCACGGCTTCAAGGCGCTTGATGCGCATCGGAGGGCGCATGCCGGCCTGCTGGCCAGGGCGCGTGAATTGCGTCAGTCGTGGGCAGCCGGCATCACCGGCCCGGGAGCGCTGGTCGAGTTTCTTGCCGGCGACGTGGTGGCGCGCCATCTTCTGAAGGCCGACAGGGAATTTTTTCCGCTGTTCGCGCGCGAAGGCACATCAGCCAAGGGGTGACCGCATGGCGTTGCTCAACTGGACAAGCGGATTCCTGACCGGCAATGCCGGCATCGATGACCAGCATCGGAATTTGTTCGATCTGATCAACGATTTCCATTTCGCCTATCTTGGAAGCCGCGAACGCGACGAGGTGCTGAGCCTGCTCAATGCCCTGGTGCGCTACGCCGAGAATCATTTCCAGGAAGAGGAGCGGTTGATGTCCGAAGCGGGATATCCCGAGCTGGAACGACATTGCCGCCTCCACGCCGGCATGTTCGAGACGATCTTCGAGCTCCAGGAGAAATTCGAGGCGGGGGCGATCACGGCGGACAAGGAGGCCGTCGCCTTCCTCAGGAACTGGCTGACCGACCATATCGCAACGGAGGATATGGCTTTCGGGGGTTTTCTCTCCGCCGGACAAGAGCCGCCACCGGCTTGAGCGCTGCCTCCGCCCTGACGTTCCTGTCGGCACTTTCGATGGCCTGGTCGTCATTTCGCAGAACGCCGGCGGACGGGGAAGTCCGGAAATAGCCGGTTATTCGCCATCTATTCCCGCCGCCGCCCCTTTCCCGGGGCGGCAATAATTGCCACCGTCAACAGAGGTGGCAAGTGGCCGAAGATTCCGATCTCGAGAAAACCGAACCTGCGTCACCGCGCAGGCTGGAGCAGGCGCGCGAAGAAGGCCAGGTGCCGCAGTCGCGCGAGCTGGCGGCGTTTCTCGTCCTGACCTCCGGCGTCGGCGTGCTCTGGCTGACGGGGACTGGCTGGCGCAGCGCATCGGCGGCGCCGTGCGGCGCGGACTGACTTTCGGCCGGGCCGCGGCCTTCGATGCGGCCGCCCTTCCCGCCGCCCTCATGGAACAGGCGCAGGAAGCGCTGTTTTCCCTGTGGCCGCTGCTGGCCGTCCTGCTGGTGGCGGCCCTGGCCGCGCCGGTGCTGCTGGGCGGCATCAACTTCTCCGGCAAGGCACTGGCGCTCGACTGGACGCGGCTCGACCCCGTCAAGGGCTTCGGCCGGCTGTTTTCCGTGCAGAGCCTGGGCGAGCTGGTGAAGGCCATCCTCAAGTCGGTGCTGATCTGCGGCGTGGTCGTCTGGGTCGTCCTGCACGAGCAGGAGCGGATCTTCGCCCTGATCGGCCAGTCGCCGGACACGGCGCTGGGCGCGACGGCGGACATCATTCTCTTCAGCAGCCTGGTCATCGTCGCCTCGATGGTCCTCATCGTCGCCGGCGATGTGCCCTTCCAGCTCTGGCAATACCAGCGGCGGCTGCGCATGAGCAAGGAGGAAGTGCGCAAGGAGATGAAGGAGCTGGAGGGCGACCCGCAGCTGAAGGCGCGCATCCGTTCGCAGCAGCGCGAGATGGCGCGCCGCCGCATGATGGCGGCCGTGCCGGCGGCCCAGGTGGTGGTTACCAACCCGACGCACTTCGCCGTGGCGCTGGCCTACGACGAGCACATGCCGGCGCCGCGCGTGGTGGCCAAGGGGCGCGGCCTGATCGCGCAGCGCATCCGCGAGATCGCGCAGGCGCACGGCGTGCCGCTGCTGGAGGCGCCGCCGCTGGCGCGGGCGCTCTACGCCCACACCGAAATCGACCAGACCATTCCGGCGGCGCTCTACCGCGCCGTGGCCGAGGTGATGGCCTACGTCTATCAGCTCAACGCCTGGCTGGCCGGCGGCGGCCGCGCGCCGCAGGCGCCGGCCGAACTGCCGGTGCCGGCGGAACTCGATCCGGGGGTGGCGAGATGAAAAAGCGACCTCTTTCAACGCAAAGGACGCAAAGACGCAAAGGACGCAAAGAAATGCAGAGCAGGTTTTCTTTGCGCTCTTTGCGTCTTTGCGCACTCTGCGTCGAAAGCGGTTTGCCGTTCAGGATTTCGCAATGAACGGCGAGCTGACCTTGCGCGGCATGTTCTCGGGCGGCAACCTGCGCCAGCTCGGCGCGCCGCTGCTCATCGTCATGGTCCTGTCGATGATGGTGCTGCCGCTGCCGCCGGTGCTGCTCGACCTGTTCTTTACTTTCAACATCGCGCTGGCGGTGATGGTGCTGCTGGTGTCGATGTACACCCGCAAGCCGCTCGACTTCTCGGTCTTCCCGACCGTGCTGCTGGTGACGACGCTGCTGCGCCTGTCGCTCAACGTCGCCTCGACGCGGGTCGTGCTGCTGGAGGGCCATACCGGGCCGGACGCGGCCGGCAAGGTGATCGAGGCCTTCGGCCAGTTCCTCGTCGGCGGCAACTACGCGGTGGGCCTGGTGGTGTTCGTCATCCTGGTGGTGATCAACTTCGTCGTCATCACCAAGGGCGCCGGCCGCATCGCCGAGGTGTCGGCGCGCTTCACCCTGGATGCCATGCCGGGCAAGCAGATGGCCATCGACGCCGACCTCAACGCCGGCCTGATCGGCGAGGACGAGGCGCGCCGCCGCCGCGCCGAGATTTCCCAGGAGGCGGACTTCTTCGGTTCCATGGACGGCGCCTCGAAGTTCGTGCGCGGCGATGCCGTGGCCGGCATCCTGATCCTCGTCATCAACATCCTCGGCGGCCTCGTCGTCGGCCTGGTGCAGCACGACATGGAATTGGCGCAGGCGGCGCAGAACTACGTCCTGCTGACCATCGGCGACGGCCTGGTGGCGCAGATCCCGGCGCTGATCATTTCGACCGCCGCCGGCCTGGTGGTGAGCCGGGTGGCCACCGACGAGGACATCGGCCAGCAGTTCGTCGGCCAGCTCTTCTCCAATCCGCAGGTGATGATGCTCACTGCCGGCATCCTCGGCATCCTCGGCCTGATTCCCGGCATGCCCAACTTCGCCTTCCTGCTGTTCGCCGGCGCGGCGGGCGGCCTGGCCTGGTGGATGGTGCGGAAGAATGCCCGGCCGGCGGAGGAGAAGCCGGCGGCGCCGGCGGCCGTCGCGCCGGTCGAGGCGCAGGAGGCGAGCTGGGCCGATGTCGCACCGGTGGATGTGCTCGGCCTGGAAGTCGGCTATCGCCTGATTCCGCTGGTGGACAAGGGCCAGGACGGCGAGCTGCTCAAGCGCATCCGCGGCCTGCGCCGGAAATTCGCCCAGGAGGTGGGCTTCCTCTCGGCGCCGGTGCACATCCGCGACAACCTCGAGCTCAAGCCGAACGGCTACCGCATCGCACTCAAGGGCGTCGAGGTCGGCGCCGGCGAGGCCTGGCCCGGCATGTTCCTCGCCATCAACCCCGGCCGCGTCGCCGGCGCCCTGCAGGGCATGGCGACCAAGGATCCGGCCTTCGGCCTGCCGGCGGTCTGGATCGAGGCGGGCCAGCGCGACCAGGCGAACGCCCTCGGCTACACCGTGGTCGATGCCAGCACGGTGGTCGCCACGCACCTGAACCACGTCATCCTCGGCCATGCCGCGGAACTGCTCGGGCGCCAGGAAACCCAGGCCCTGCTCGACCATTTCGCCAAGGACGCGCCGAAGATCATCGAGGACCTGGTGCCGAAGCAGCTCGCGCTCGCCGTCGTCCAGCGCGTGCTGCAGAACCTGCTGGAGGAGGGCGTCACCCTGCGCGACATGCGCAGCATCGTCGAGACCCTCGCCGAACATGCGCCGCGCACCCAGGACGCGGTCGAGCTCACCGCCCAGGTGCGCGTGGCGCTGGGCCGCTCCATCGTCCAGCAGCTCTATCCGGGCAATGCCGAGCTGTCGGTGATGGCGCTCGATCCCTCGCTTGAGCGGGTGCTGCTGCAGGCGGTGCAGACCGTCGGACCCGACGGCAGCGGCATCGAGCCGGGGCTGGCCGACACCCTGCTCAAGCAGACCGCCGCCGCCGCCCGGCGCCAGGAGGAGATCGGCCTGCCCGCCGTGCTGCTGGTGCCGGGGCCGCTGCGCTGGCTGCTGTCGCGCTTCCTGCGCCGCGCCGTGCCCCAGCTGAAAGTCATCGCCAACGCCGAGGTGCCGGATTCGCGCATCCTCAAAGTCACATCGATCATCGGTAGCAAGTAGAAGGAGGACCGGCCATGAACATCAGACGTTACTTCGCCCCCACCGCGCGCGAGGCCCTGCGCCGCGTCAAGGAGGAACTGGGCGGCGATGCCATCGTGCTGTCCAACCGCAGCGTGGAGGACGGCGTCGAGATCACCGCCGTGACGGCGAGCGAACTGCCGGCGTTTCAGGAAGCCGCGTGGGAGCGGCATCCGGGCCGCGCGTCGGCAGCCGATCGCGGCGCCGTCGCCGCATCCGCGCCGGCGCCGGCCGTGCAGGTCGACGAGGATTTCACCGTCAGTCTTTCCGGCGGCACGCGCAGGCCGGCTGCGGCGACGGAGAAGAAGACCGTGCGCGAATGGCAGCCGGCGGCGAAAGCGGAAGCGCGGAAAGGCAAAAGTCGGCCCGCGCAGGACGGCGCCGCGGCGCAAGCCGCCGAAGTCGGCCTGAAGGCCGACCTGCATGCGGGGCATGTCGATGGCAGGTCGGGTTTCAGCCCGACGGCCGCCGCCGGCGCGGATGGCCGGCTGCTGCGCGAGCTGGCCGGCATCAAGGGCCTGATCGAGCAGCAGCTGGCCGGCTTCGCCTGGAGCGGGCTGGCGCAGGAGGCGCCGGCCAAGACCCTGCTGCTGACCGATCTGCTCGATGCCGGCTTCTCCGCCCAGCTGGCGCGGCGCCTGGTGGCCGGCCTGCCGGCGGACGCCAGCCGCGAAGCGGGGCGCGACTGGCTGAAGAACGTGCTCGGCCGCAACCTGCATACGGCCGGCACGGACGAACAAATCATCGATGCCGGCGGCACCTACGCCCTGGTCGGTCCGACCGGCGTCGGCAAGACCACCACCACGGCCAAGCTGGCGGCGCGCTGCGTCGTGCGCCACGGCGCCGACAGTGTGGCGCTCGTCACCACCGACGGCTACCGCATCGGCGCCCACGAGCAGCTGCGCATCTACGGCCGCATCCTCGGCGTGCAGGTGCACGCCGTGCGCGACGCCACCGACCTGCGCCGCACCCTGGCCGACTTCTCGGCAAAGCACATGGTGCTGATCGACACCATCGGCATGAGCCAGCGCGACCGCCTGGTGGCCGAGCAGGCCTCGATGCTCGACGGCGCCGGCGACGTCCGCCGCCTGCTGCTGCTCAACGCCACCAGCCGCGGCGACACGCTCGACGACGTCGTGCGCGCCTACGGCCGGGAAGCGGGCGGCAGCGCGCTGGCCGGCGCAATACTGACCAAGGTGGACGAGGCGGTGAGCCTGGCGCCGGCGCTCGACGCGCTGATCCGCAACCGGCTGGCCCTCTACTATGTCGCCAACGGCCAGCGCGTGCCGGAGGACCTGCACCTGCCCAACCGCGCCTACCTGCTGCACCGCGCCCTCAAGGGCCTGCCGGAGCATTCGCCGCACCGCCTGGTCGGCGACGAGGCCGGCCTGCTGCTGGCGGCGGGTTCGGCGCGCAGCGCGCGGTCGCACGGGGCGCTCCATGGTTAGCCTTTTCGACGATCAGGCGGCGGGTCTGAGGAAGCTGTTTGCCGCCGCGCGCGGACCGGCCACCGCCGCCTTCGCCGGCAGCGGCGGATGCGGCGCCCTGGTGGCCGGCCTGGCGCACGGACTGGCCGCCGCCGGCAAGGACGTGCTCGTCATCGACGAGCAGGCTGGCGCCGACACCGTCGCCGCGGCCTTCGGCCTGCGCTCGCGCTACGACCTGCTGCAGGCGGTCAACCGCGACGTGCCGGCCGCGCAGGTGCTGCTGCGGCCCGAGCCGTCCATTCGCCTGCTGCCGGCGGCGCGCGCCGCCCGGCGCTGCGCCCGCCTCGATGCCATGGCGCGGCGGGCCCTGGCCGGGTGGCTGCGCCGCCAGCAACAGGGCGCCGATTTCGTTCTGGTGAATGCCGGGGCCGGCGCCGACTTCTCGCCGCTGCTGCCGCAGCCGCAGCGCATTGTCATCGCGCTGTCGGCCGGCGCCCCGTCCCTCACCGAGGCCTATGCGCGGATGAAGCGCCTGACGCAGTTGCACGGCCGCCGCCGCTTCGGCGTCGTGCTCCTTGCCGCCGATGTGGCGGAGGGCCGCACCGTCTTCGACAACCTGCACGCGGTGGCGCGCCGTCATCTGGGCGCCGAACTCGAGCTGCTTGGCGGCGCGGCGGCCGCATCCGGGGCGGAAGCCCGCGGCCGGCTGCTGGCGGAGGCGTTTCTCGGCGAATCGCCGCAACCGTCGTCCGGCAGTCGGGCGCCCGCGGCGTTTCACCGCCACGGCGCGAAGGCCTTGCATCCGGTGGTATAGTGGAAACCCTTTCCGGCTCGCATGCCAAGCAACCCGAGACACGGCGGATGTATACCGCAAGCGGCTCCCTGGACAGGGATCAACTCATCATGCAGTACGCCCCGCTGGTCAAGCGGCTGGCGTACCACCTCATGGCCAGGCTGCCCGCCAGCGTGCAGGCCGACGACATCATCCAGAACGGCATGATCGGGCTGATCGACGCCGTCGGCCGCTTCGAGGAGGGCCTCGGCGCGCAGTTCGAGACCTATGCCGTGCAGCGCATCCGCGGCGCCATGCTCGACGGCCTGCGCGAGAACGACTGGCTGCCGAGGAGCCTCAGGCGCGACATGCGGCGCATCGAAGGCGCCGTCAGCCAGCTCGAGCAGCGCTACGGCCGCCAGCCGACCGAGGGCGAGCTGGCCAAGTCGCTCGACATGGCGCTGGCCGACTACCAGAAGATGCTGCAGGATGCGCGCGGCTACCAGCTGATCCACCTGGAGGACTTCGGCGGCGACGGCGACGACGACTATCTCGACCGCCACCTGCCGACGAGCGAAGCCGATCCGCTGGCCGCCCTGCTCGACAAGAACATGCGCGACGTGCTGATCCGCGCCATCCAGGACCTGCCCGAGCGCGAGAAGACGGTGATGGGCCTGTACTACGAGGAAGAACTCAACCTGCGCGAGATCGGCGAGATCCTCGGCGTGTCCGAATCGCGCGTCTGCCAGGTGCACAGCCAGGCCATCGCCCGGCTGCGCGCCAAGCTGGTCAAGAAGACCTGATGCCGGCCGGCGCCTGAACGCCATGGACGTCATCAGCATCGTCGGCCTGCTGCTCGGCCTGGCCGCCATACTCGGCGGGCAGGTCCTCGAGGGCGGTCACGTCTCCTCGCTCGTCCAGCCGACGGCCTTCGTCATCGTCATGGGCGGCACCTTCGGCGCCGTCATGCTGCAGAGTCCGCTCGCCACCTTCGCGCAGGGAATGGCCATGGCGAAATGGGTGTTCGCGCCGCCGGCCCCGGCCCAGCGCGACCTGATCGACCGCATCGTGGACTGGAGCCATGTCGCCCGCCGCGAAGGGTTGCTGGCCCTGGAAGGCCATCTTGCCGACCTCGCCGATCCCTTCCAGCGCAAGGGCCTGCAACTGCTGGTCGACGGCGCCGAGCCGGAGCGCGTGCGCGAGGTGCTCGATGTCGAGATCGGGGTGCGGGAAGGCGAGCTCAGGCTCGCCGCGAAGATCTGGGAGTCCGCCGGCGGCTACGCCCCGACCCTCGGCATCCTCGGCGCGGTACTGGGGCTGATCCACGTCATGGAAAACCTCTCCGATCCCTCCCGGCTGGGCGCCGGCATCGCGGTGGCCTTCGTCGCCACCATCTACGGCGTCGGCTTCGCCAACCTGGTCTTCCTGCCCATCGCCAAGAAGCTGCTGGCCCACGTCTCGCGCCTCACCCTGGCACGCGAGATGTTCGTAGACGGCCTCGTCGGCATCGCCAATGGAGACAATCCACGGATCATTGAAAGCCGTCTTCAGGGCTATCTTGTTTAATGAACTGAGGCCGTTGTCGAAGGCGCTGATCCGTTGATTGCGGCGAAGGCTAACTTCGCGAAGCGAAGTTAAGGCGCGCAGCGCAGGCCGGAGTCACAACCCGCGCATCATCGGGAGCCGGTTGCAGGGCTACCTCGTCTAATCCGGACTTGTAGGAGCGGCGTCCACGCCGCGATTTCAGCCGCCGATATCGCGGCGTGGACGCCGCTCCCACATGGGAAGTCAGTCCCCGCGGGACGGCGCATTCCTCATTTCCGCCGCAGCTTCGCGAACGCTGCCGCCCTGGCATGCAGTGAAATGGCGAAATTGCGAATGCTCAATTCCTCGTTCGGCTGGCTGTAGGCACCGCGAATGCCGGTCTTGGCGTTGGAGGTGAAGAAGCAGGCCGTGTCGTAGAGCATTTCGCGCACCAGGCGCTCGCAGACCAGTTCGTAGCGCTTGGCGTAGCTCAGTTCCTGAAACGCCTCATCCACGCCGAACGGCTTCAGGTCGATGCGCTGGGTGGGCCGAACGGATTTCGCATCTTCTTCCAGCATGAAGAGATAGCCGAGCCAGGGTTTCTGCGATGGCTTGAAGACGCCTTTCTTGTAGGCCGTCCAGAAATCGGTTGCATTGCCGAGGGCTTCCTCGACGCGGTTGTTGAAGTTGTTGCCGAAACTGCCGACTTGCGACTTTACCTCGACGGCGCCGACGAGATCGGAGCCGGAGACGATGACCAGGTCCCATTCCTTCGTCGGTCGGAAAAAGCCCGGCAAAGTGCGCTGCGCTTTCTGCGTGGTGAAGATCGTTGCATCCGGAAGCCCGGCATCGCTGACGATGCTGGCGATCAGATTCACGAAACCGTCGGCGTGCTTGCCGCCCGTGACGGCGCCGCGGTTGCCCGCATCCTTCCGTCCGGTTTCCGCTCCCTGCCGCTTCTTCTGGTGGGTGCGCGTCTTCCAGAAGTGCTTGACCGCCTTGCCGAGTTCGGTTTCGACGTCGATCAAGTCACACCCCATGCAGCCGAACCGCGTGGCCGGAAAAGAGTTTCGGAAGGTCCCGCTCGATGCGCTTGGCGGCCATCTCGAAGTAATGCGTGTCGACTTCCACGCCGATGCTGTTGCGGCCCCATTTGGCGGCAGCAACATTTGTAGTTGCCGTTCCCATGAAGGGGTCGAGCACGGTGTCGCCTACAAAGCTGAACATCCTGACGAGGCGCTCAGCCAGTTCCAGCGGGTAGGGCGCGGGGTGGTGCTTGGTGGAAGCGCCTGTTACGCCAGCCCATATCTGTTGGAACCAGACTTTGTGACGTTCGGCGGGAATGACGCTCAGAATCCTTGTTGCCAGGGAGGGACTGCGATAGCCGCCCGGCTTGCGTTCCATCAGGAGGAATTCGATGTCGTTCTTGATGACGCTATTCGGCTCATAGGGCTTGCCAAGGAAGCCGCCGCCATTGCCGCTGGCTTCATACGCGGCATTGGCGATTTTGTGCCAGATGATCGGGGCGAGATTGTTGTACCCGATCAGTCGGCAATGCTCCTGAATGGAAGCGTGGAGCGGCATGACCACATGCTCGCCCTTGTTCTTGCGGCGCGACAGGCAGACGTCGCCCACCACACAGACAAGGCGGCCGCCGGGAACCAGCGCGTCGTAGCAGGACTGCCAGACCCTATCGAGTTCCGCCAGGAAGTGCTCGTAGTCTTCGATGTAGCCCATCTGGCCTTCGCCCGGGTTGTAGTCCTTGAGCGTCCAGTAGGGCGGAGAGGTTACGACCAGGTGAACACTGTTCGGGGCGAGAAAATCGATGGCGCGTGAATCGTACCGGTGGAGATCATGCGTGGTCGGAATCCGGGAGAGCTGCGCCTCGATAGTTGCCGTGAGCCTGGGGTCCTTGGCGATCCGCGGCAGATCGGTCTGGTGGTCCGTGATAGGCCCAATTTCCGTCGGCAGCCACTGGGCATGGTCGAGCGCCAGTTCGGTCTTGTGGGCGAGTTTATTCATAGCGGGATTATCGCAATCTCCAGGCCGATTTTCCATGGATATTTGATTGCAATACACAAAGTCAGCCCCCGCGGGACGGCGTTCAAGTATCCGCCTCATCTGCCGTTAATCCAGTCTGGCCCACCCCGAGCAGACTGCCATGCGCCGCCGCGCCTACGCCGAGGATCACGACAACCACGACAACCACGAGCGCTGGCTCGTGTCCTACGCCGACTTCATCACCCTGCTGTTCGCCTTTTTCGTGGTGATGTATTCCCTGTCCTCCGTGAACGAGGGCAAGTACCGCGTGCTCTCCGACTCGCTGGTGACGGCCTTCCGCAACGTGAACGTCAACTCCCGCGGCGAGGAAATGACTCCCGGCGCCAGGACCCCGCTGGCCGATCCGGTCCTGTCCAGGGCCGGCATCCTGCCGATCGCCCCCGCCAGGAATGCGCGGGAGGAGGCGCGCAAGCGCCAGACGCGCGAACAGATGCGCGACATGGCCGGCGACATCAAGGCGGCACTGGCGCCGCTGGTGAAGGAGGGCAAGGTCAGCGTCACCGAGGGGCTCAAGGGCATCACGGTGGAGATCAATGCCAGCGTGCTGTTTCCCGTCGGCGAGGCGCGGTTGCAGCCGGAGGCGGTCAAGGCCCTCAACGCCGTGGCCGCAGTGGCGGCGCCGGCCGGGTTTCCCATCGTCGTCGAGGGGCATACCGATCCGACACCCATCGCGACGCCGCAATTCCCCTCGAACTGGGAGCTGTCCGGCGCGCGGGCGTCCAGCGTGGTGCGCCTGTTCGTCGACGCCGGCGTGGCGGCGCAGCGCCTGACGGCGACGGGCTACGGCGAGCAGCGGCCGCTGGTCGCCAACGACACGCCCGAGGGCCGGGCGCGCAACCGCCGCGTCACCATCCTCATCGAGGCGCAGCATCCGGACGAGGTGAAGGAACTGCCGGTGGGGGAAATGTCCGAATTGTAGGTCGGGCTTCAGCCCGACAGCGGCGTTCGCGGCGTTCGATTAACCACCCAAGTCGGCCTGAAGGCCGACCTGCTGCGCCGACCTACACGGAACCAAGGCTGCGGCCGCTGCCGACGGGGCGGGCCTGGCCGTCCGGGCCGTAGAGCGCCGCCTGGTTGGCGGCGGCCATGAGGGTGGAGAGCGCCTGCTGGTTGTGGGCCAGGCGTTCGGCGATGAGCTTGCCGTTCGTCTGGTTGAGCGCGTGGGCCTGGGCCGCCAGCAGCAGCAGTTCCTGCCACTCGCGCCGGGCGCCGGCCTGTTCGGGATGGCGCGCGAGCCAGCCCTCGATGCCCTGCCGGTCGGGGCTGAGACCGAGGGCGGCGAGCGCCTTGCCGCGCGCGTCGCCCAGTTGCGCCAGGCGGCCGAACAGCCCGTTCTTTTCCTCGGCGAGGGGCAGCACGCGCTCGACGTCGCCGGCCGCCAGGGCCAGTTGTTCCTGTTCAAGCAAAGCGAGGAAGCCGCGCAGCTGCGCGACTTCCTCGAGGAGAAGCTGATGCAAGGGGGCGGGGGACGGGTTGCCGCTCAAGCTTTGCGCGCTTGCGAGGCGATCATCTGCCTGACGTTCTCGATCAGGCCGTCGGCCACCTTGCTGGCGTCGACCTGGAAGCGGCCTTCCGCCATGGCCTGCTTGATCTCGGCGATGCGGCCTGCATCGGCGACCGGCACGTTGGCGAGCGCGGCCTCGACTTCCTGCATGCGGGCGGCCAGCGCCGACAGCTCCACCTTCTCGCCCGCGGCCGCAGAGGGCGGGGCGGCACCCTTTTCGGAGCGCGGGCGGGCATTGCCGCTGGGCACGCCGCCGACGGAACCTACTGAATTGTCAATTTTCACGGTTTTGTTCCTCGAATGAGATGACCTCAGGTGTTTCTAACGGCAGCGGCCGCAAAAACTTGAGCCCGAATCCGCAACGGCATGATTCTACGCCCGAAACCGCGTCACTGGGTCAATGCGTCAATGCCTCAATACGTCACCTCGACCGTTCCGCCCCGGCGGGCGATGCCGGAAAGCGTTTGCCCGGAGGCGGTGCGCACCATGACGACCTGTCCGTCGGCGGCGTTGCCGAGGGCCTTGCCCTCGGCCGCCACCTGGAAACCCTTGCCCTTCGACACGACGCGCACGCTCTGGCCCTGCAGCACCGCGAGCGGCGCGCGCAGGGTGTCGCTTCTGAGGATCTGGCCGGCCTGGGCGCCGACGTTCAGCGTCTTGCCGATGGCCTGGGCTTCCTCCGAGATGATCCCGGCCGGCAGTTCCGCCAGATCGCCCTGGCGGCGGACGAGGTCGCCGGCGGCGATGGCCTGTCCGCGCGCCAGCGGCCTGGCCGTGACCAGGTAATCGCCGATCACCCTGACCCGGGCCGGCACGTAGATCGACCAGCCGCCCTCGACCTGGCAGCGCACGCCGACGTTGATGCGTCCCCAGGGGCGGCTGCCGGCCGGCAGGAAGGCCTCCAGCGCCGGGCAGGGCGCCAGACGGTTGTCGGGGTCGATCGGGCCGACCGTGAAGCTGGCCTTGCCGGGGAGTCCCCGCGTCTGCACGCCCAGGAAGTCCTCGACCACCCGCTTCACCTCGGCCGGTTCCTGGCGGGCCTGGGCGCACGAGGGGAGGAAGGCGAAGGCGGCGGCCAGGAGGAACGGGAACGGATATCGCTTAGGCAGGGGCGGCATGGACTTCTTCGATGAAGGGCAATGGGGGACGAGGGATTCAATCATGGGCAACGCCGGCTGGCAAGCGCAGGTTGACGCCACGGCAAATATTGCCGCCCGCCGACAGGCGCTGCCGCCTTGTCGCGGGAATGCCCGCCATTTACGGCGCTTTTCGGCCAATCGTTGCCGCCGGCCCGGTCGTACGATGCCTGGCATGGATGATGCAACGAAGCGATCGGACAGACCGCAATCGGGACACGCACGATGAACCGCATCGACGACACATTCGGTTTCCACCAGAAGGCGCTGGCGCTGCGCGCCTACCGCCAGGAGGTGCTGGCGTCCAACATCGCCAATGCGGACACGCCGCACTACAAGGCGCGCGACATCGACTTCAAGGCCAGCCTGCAGGGCGCCCTGGGCGGCAGGGGCGGCCAGGTCGAACTGGCGCGGACCTCGGCCGGGCACCTGCCGGGCGCCGGCGGCGCCGTGGCCGGGGCGCGGCTGCTGTACCGCACGGAAAGCCAGTCCAGCGTGGACGGCAACACGGTGGACATGGATGTCGAACGGGCGGCCTTCGCCGAGAACGCCCTCCAGTACGAAGCCAGTGTCACCTTCATCAACGGCATGCTGCGCACGCTGCAGTCGGCCATGCAGGAAAGATAAGGGAGGCACGCCCCCATGAGCATGCTCAACGTCTACAACATCGCCGGCTCCGCGCTGTCGGCGCAGTCGATGCGCCTGAACGTCGTGGCGAGCAACCTCGCCAACGCCGACTCGGTCGCCGGCCCCGACGGCCAGCCCTATCGCGCCCGCCAGGTGGTGTTCGCGGCGCAGCCCGTCGCCGGCGCCGCGGTGGGCGTGCGCGTGACCGGCGTGGTCGAGGACCTGGCGCCGCCGCGCAGGGTCTACGACCCGAAGAACCCGGCCGCCGACGGGCAGGGCTACGTCGCCATGCCCAACGTGAACGTCGTCGAGGAGATGGTGAACATGATTTCCGCCTCGCGCGCCTACCAGAACAACGTCGAGGTGATGAACACCGCCAAGACGCTGATGCAGAAAACCCTGGCGTTGGGCCAGTAACCGGAGCGAATGAACCATGAGCACAGCCGTCCAGGCCACCACCGGCAATCCTTCCCAGGCCATCTATGAAGCGCTCAACGTCGCGCGCGAGCAGGACAGCGCCGGCGCGGTCGATTCGCAGGATCGCTTCCTCAAGCTGCTGGTGACGCAACTGCAGAACCAGGATCCGCTGAACCCGATGGACAATGCCCAGATGACTTCGCAACTGGCGCAGATCAGCACCGTCGACGGCATCGAAAAGCTGAATGCGACGCTGCAGATGATCCTCAACGGCAGCAACGAAAGCCAGGCCATGCAGGCCGCGGCGCTGGTCGGCCACGGCGTCATGGTGCCCGGCTCGGGTCTGGTGCTCGAGGACGGCTTCGCCCTGGGCGGGGTCGAGCTGGCCGAGCCGGCCGATCGCGTCAGCGTCGTCATCAGGGACGCCAGCGGCCTGGCCGTGAAGACACTCGAGCTGGGCGGGCTGGATGCCGGCAGCCGCATCTTCAGCTGGGACGGCACCGACGATGCCGGCACCCAGGCCGCGGCCGGCGCGTATTCGATCGCCGTCAGCGCGCAGCGCGGCGAGGACAAGGTCGGCACGACGGCGCTGCAGATGGGCGTCGTCTCCAGCGTGGCGCGCACCGGCCAGGGCGTCAGCCTGAACGTCGGCGCGCTCGGCGCCTACAGCATGGCGGACGTCAGGGAAATTCTGTAACGCAACGGACACCAGGAGGACAAAATGAGCTTTCAACAGGGTTTGAGCGGCCTGAACGCGGCAGCCAAGGGCCTCGACGCGGTCAGCAACAACGTATCCAACGCCGCCACCGTCGGCTTCAAGGGCGCCTCCGCCCAGTTTTCCGACGTCTTCGCCGCCTCGATGGCCGGCGGCGGCGCCGGCCAGATCGGCATCGGCGTAAACCTCACTCAGGTGAAGCAGTCCTTCACCCAGGGCAACATCAGCGTGACCAACAATCCGCTGGACGTCGCCATCAACGGCGGCGGCTTCTTCCGCATGAACGACGGCGGCGCCATCACCTACAGCCGCAACGGCCAGTTTCTGGTGGACAAGGACGGCTACGTGGTGAACGCGTCCGGCGCCCACCTTACCGGCTACGTCGCCAATGCCGCCGGCGTCATCGTGCCGTCGAGCCCTGCCGACCTGCTGATCAGCAGCGCCGACCTGGTGCCGAACGCAACCACCACCGGCACGCTCGGCCTGAATCTGGATGCGCGCGAGACGGTCCCGGCGGCCTTCGATTACACGGACCCGACCACCTACAACAGCTCCACCGCCATGACGGTGTATGACAGCCTGGGCAACTCCCATGTCATGACCGCCTATTTCCGCAAGACCGCGGCGAACGCCTGGGATGTCTATACCGGCCTCGATGGCGCCGCACCCGGGGCAGCCAGCGCGCTGACCTTCACCTCGGCCGGGGCGGTGAATACGGGCGGCTCCATCGCGACCAGTTTCGTCATGACCAACGGCTCGACCTCGCCGCTGGCCGTCACGCTCGACATTTCTTCCGCGACCCAGTACGGCGCCACTTTCGGCGTAAACAGCCTGACCCAGGACGGCTATACGTCCGGGCGCCTGGCCGGCCTGAGCATCTCTTCGGAAGGCGTGATCCAGGGGCGCTACTCGAACGGCCAGTCGCGCGACCTCGGCCAGATCGTGCTGACCAGCTTCGCCAACCCGAACGGCCTGCAATCGCTCGGTGCCAACCAGTGGAGCGAGACGGCCGCTTCCGGCCAGCCGCTGGTCGGCGCGCCCAACAGCGGCAGCCTCGGCGCCCTCCAGTCGGCCGCCATCGAGGAATCCAACATCGACCTCACCGCCGAACTGGTGAACATGATCACCGCCCAGCGCAACTACCAGGCCAATGCCCAGTCGATCAAGACCCAGGACGCGGTGATGCAGACGCTGGTGAATTTGCGGTAAGTCGCAGGTCGGGCTGAAGCCCGGCCCACGGAACAAGGGACGAAATGGACAAGCTGATCTACACGGCCATGAGCGGCGCCAAGCACCTCTTCGGGCGCCAGGCCGCCATCGCCCACAACCTCGCCAACGCGTCGTCCGCCGGCTACCGCGCCGAGGAGCATCGCCTGCGCGCCGTGCCGGTGCGAAGCGAGACCCTGCCGACGCGCGCCTTCGCCGTGGATGCCAGCGTGGCCAACGACTTCACGTCCGGCCCGCTCATGCAGACCGGCCGCTCGCTGGACGTCGCCGTGCAGGGGCAGGGCTGGCTGGCGCTGGCGCTGCCCGACGGCAGCGAGGCCTACACCCGCAACGGCAGCCTCGAAGTCAATGTCAACGGCGTCCTGCAAACCAAGAACGGCGTTCCGGTGCAGGGCGACGGCGGACCGGTCTCGATTCCGCCCGACAACGAGATCACCATCGGCGCCGACGGCCTGATTTCGCTCAAGCCGACCAGCGGCGCGCAGAACACCGTCACCCAGGTCGGCACCCTCAAGCTGGTGAATCCGCCCGAGGCCGACCTCGTCCGCGGCGCCGACGGCCTGTTCCGCCTGAGGGACGGCGCCGCCGCCCCGGTCGATCCGAACGTGCAGGTGGCGTCGGGCTATCTGGAGGGCAGCAACGTGAACGCGGTCGACCAGCTGGTTTCGATGATCTCGGCCGCGCGCCAGTTCGAAACGCAACTGAAATTGTTGTCCACGGCCGAACAGAACGACCGCGCCGCGGCGCAACTGCTGGCCACCCGATAAACAGGAAAAGCCATGATTCGCTCCCTCTGGATCGCCAAGACCGGCCTCGACGCCCAGCAGACCCAGCTCGACGTCACCTCGAACAACCTCGCCAACGTCAGCACCAACGGCTTCAAGCGCGCGCGGGCGGTGTTCGAGGACCTGCTCTACCAGACCCTGCGCCAGCCCGGCGCCTCGAGCTCGGCGCAGACGCAGATCCCCTCCGGCCTGCAGATCGGCACCGGCGTGCGCCCGGTCGCCACCGAGCGCATCTTCACCCAGGGCAACCTGACCCAGACCGGCAACAGCCTCGACGTCGCCGTCCAGGGCGAGGGCTTCTTCCAGATCCAGCTGCCCGACGGCACCCTCGGCTACACCCGCGACGGCGCCTTCCAGAAGGACAGCCAGGGCCAGATCGTCACCGCCAACGGCTATCCGCTCTCGCCGGCCATCACGATCCCGTCCAACGCGCTGTCCATCAGCATCGGCACCGACGGCGTCATCACCGTGCTGCAATCCGGTTCTTCCACGCCGGTGCAGGTCGGCCAGATCCAGTTGGCCAGCTTCGTGAATACCGGTGGCCTGCAGAGCATGGGGCAGAACCTCTTCCTGGAGACGGCTTCCAGCGGCACCGCCACGCCGAACACGCCCGGCACCAACGGCGTCGGCCTGCTCAACCAGGGCTATGTCGAGACGTCCAACGTGAACGTCGTCGAGGAACTGGTGAACATGATCACCACCCAGCGCGCCTACGAAATCAACTCGCGCGCCATCCAGACCTCCGACCAGATGCTGGCGCGGCTGACGCAGCTGTGAACGGGGGCGTTAACCTAGGGCGGCCTTCGGGCCGACAGCGGCGGTGAAGTCGGGCCGAAGCCCGACCTACAAGGAAACGACCATGAAGCAACGCGTATCGATCGCAGGAATGATGGTGCTCCTGGCCGGCTGCGTCACCAGCACGCCGCCGACGGCGGTGCACCAGCCCATGTCGGCGCGGCCGGCGGCGCGCAACGAAGTGCCGCCCGCCAACGGCGCCATCTACCAGGCGGCCTATGTCCGCCCGCTGTTCGAGGATCGCCGCGCGCGCCAGGTCGGCGACACCCTCGTCATCAGCATCGTCGAGAAGACCGCGGCGGCGAAGAAGTCCAATACCGGCGCCGAGCGCTCGCAGGACATGGCCGTCAGCGTGCCGACGCTGTTCAAGGTGCCGGGCAAGTCCTTCCAGGGACTGAATGCCGAGGCCAGCCACGAGAACAAGTTCTCCGGCAAGGGCGAATCGGCCGCCAACAACACCTTCACCGGCACCATCACCTGCACGGTGATCGAGGTGCTGCCCAACGGCAACCTGCTCGTCTCGGGCGAGAAGCTGGTGGCGATCAACCAGGGCGAGGAGTTCATCCGCTTTTCCGGCGTGGTGAATCCCGCCAACGTCAGCGCCAGCAACACCGTCACCTCGACCCAGGTGGCCGACGCCCGCATCGAGTACAAGGCCAACGGCTTCATCGACTCGGCCCAGGTGATGGGCTGGCTGTCGCGCTTCTTCCTGACCTTCATGCCTTTCTAGGGAGCGGTGAGCGGTGAACGGGAAGCGGAGGAAACCATGAAGTGCCGATTCAGGACGATTGTGCGGCGGCTGGGGCATTCCGGCGCAAGGCTGGTACTGGCGCTGCTGACCGCTTACTGCTCGCTGCTCACCGCTCCCGCTTACGCCGAGCGCATCAAGGATCTCGCCTCGGTGCAGGGCGTGCGCCACAACCAGCTGATCGGCTACGGCCTGGTGGTGGGGCTGGACGGCAGCGGCGACCAGACCACGCAGACGCCGTTCACGGTGCAGAGCATCGTCAACATGCTGTCCAACCTCGGCGTCACCCTGCCGCCGGGCACTTCGCTGCAGCTGAAGAACGTCGCCGCGGTGATGGTCACGGCCAGCCTGCCGCCCTTCGCCCGCGCCGGCCAGCAGATCGACGTCACGGTCTCCTCGATGGGCAACGCCAAGAGCCTGCGCGGCGGCACGCTGCTGATGGCGCCGCTGAAGGGCGCCGACGGCAATGTGTATGCCATCGCCCAGGGCAACGTCCTGGTCGGCGGCGCCGGCGCCTCGGCCGGCGGTTCCAAGGTGCAGATCAACCACCTTTCCGTCGGCCGCATCAGCGGTGGCGCCACCGTCGAGCGCGCGGTGCCGACCGCCCTGGGCGAGGGCGAGTTCGTCCATCTCGAACTCAACGCCACCGATTTTGGCACCGTCCAGCGCGCCGTCGAGGCGATCAACCGCAACCTGGGCGACGTCGCCCGCGCCGTGGACGGCCGCCGCATCCGCGTGCGCGCGCCGGCCGACGTCGATAGCCGCGTCTCCTTCCTCGGCCGCCTCGAAAACATCGACCTGGCGCCGGCGCCGACCGCCGCCAAGGTCATCGTCAATGGCCGCACCGGTTCGGTGGTGATGAACCGGACGGTGGCCATCGACACCTGCGCCGTGGCCCACGGCGGACTGTCGGTGACGGTCTCCGCCGAGCAGCAGGTAAGCCAGCCGGCGCCGCTCTCCGGCGGCCAGACCACGGTCACCGAACGCGCCGACATCCAGATTGCCCAGCAGGGCGGCAGCCTGCTCACCCTCAAGGCCGGCGTCTCGCTGGCGGAAGTCGTCAAGGCCCTCAACGCCATCGGCGCCAGCCCGCTCGACCTGATCGCCATCCTGCAGGCCATGAAGGCCGCCGGCGCCTTGCGCGCCGAGCTGGAGATCATCTGATGAACCCCGCCACCGCGGCCGGCCAGCTCGCCTTCGACGTCAACGCCCTGGCGCAGACGAAGCGCCTGGCCAGGGAAGATCCGCGCGCCGCCATGAAGGACGCCGCCCGGCAGTTCGAAGCGGTGTTCCTGCAGATGGTGCTCAAGGCGATGCGCGACGCATCGCCCGCGGAGGGACTCTTCGACAGCGAGCAATCGCGGCTCTACCAGTCGATGCTCGACCAGCAGCTGGCGCAGACACTGACCGCCCGGGGCAGCACGGGCCTGGGCGCCCTCATCGAGCAGCAGCTCGCGCGCGGCCTGCCGGCGCCGGTGAAGGGCGAAGGCGCGGAATCCGGGAGGACGCTGCCGCCGCAGATCCCCGCGGCCGCCGTGCCGCAGGCACTGCGCCGACAAGAGGCCGCCATTCCCGCCGACGCGGCATCCGTGCCGACGCCGGCCCGCGAATTCGTCAATCGCCTGTGGCCGCATGCCGGCGAGGCCAGCCGCGCCACCGGCATTCCGGCCCACTTCATGATCGCCCAGGCGGCGCTGGAAACCGGCTGGGGCCGGGCCGAACTTCGCTTCGCGGACGGATCGCCGACCTACAACCTGTTCGGCATCAAGGCCGGACGCGGCTGGCAGGGCGCCGTGGCGGAGGCGACCACCACCGAATACGTGAATGGCGTCGCGCAGAAGACGGTGGAGCGCTTCCGCGCCTATTCCTCCTATGCCGAGGCCTTCAGCGACTACGCCGGCCTGCTGACCTCCAGTCCGCGCTATGCCGCGGTGCTCAACCCGCAGGATGCGGCGGGCTTCGCCCGCGGTCTGCAGCAGGCCGGGTATGCCACCGACCCGATGTATGCCGCCAAGCTGGAACGCATCATCGGCGGCCAGACGCTGCGGGCGGGGCTGATGGGATGAAAGTTTTCCGGGCAGCGGCCGTTAACGACTGAAGACGGGATCCGACATGGGCACCAGCGTATTCAATATCGGCGTATCGGGACTGGCGGCGGCCCAGGCCGGCCTGCTGACGACCGGCCACAACATCAGCAACGCCTCCACGCCGGGCTTCAACCGCCAGCAGATCGTCCAGAGCACCAACACGCCGCAGTTCACCGGCGCCGGCTATCTCGGCCAGGGCGCCAACGTGGTGACGGTGAAGCGCGTCTATAGCGAGTTCCTCGCCAACCAGGCGCTGACCGCCCAGACACGGCTGGCGGAACTGAATGCCTATGCCGACCAGATCCGCCAGATCGACGGCCTGCTGGCCGATTCGAGCGCCGGCCTGTCTTCCGCGCTCGACGATTTCTTCCGCGGCGTGCATGAGGTCGCGGCCAATCCGGCGTCCATTCCGGCGCGCCAGTCGATGCTGTCCATGGCGCAGGCCCTGAGCGGGCGCTTCCAGAGCCTGGACGGCCGGCTCGACGAGATCCGCGACGGCGTCGATACCCAGCTCGGCAGCACCATCGCCGACATCAATTCCTATGCCACGCAGATCGCCGAGCTGAACCAGCGCGTCATCCTGGCCCAGGCCGCCGGCCCGAACCAGCCGGCCAACGACCTGCTCGACCAGCGCGACCAGCTCATCGCCGACCTCAACCGGCAGGTGCGCGTCACCACCCTCAACGAGGCCGACGGCAGCCTCAGCGTCTTCGTCGGCAACGGCCAGTCCCTGGTGGTCGGCAACCGGGCCTTCGGCCTGGCGGCGATGCCATCCGGCGAGGACGCCTCGCGCATGACGGTCGGCATCAACCTGCCGGGCGGCGGCACGGCTGCCCTGCCGGAAGCCATGCTCACCGGCGGCACGCTGGGCGGCCTGCTCGCCTTTCGCCGGGAGAGCCTGGATGCGGCGCAGAATGCCCTGGGGCGCATCGCCATCGGCATGGCCGAGACCTTCAATGCCCAGCACCGCCTCGGCCAGGACCTGAACGGCGCCCTCGGCGGCGACTTCTTCACGGCGCCCGCGCCGCAGGTGCTCTATCCGAACAGTCCGCTCAACGGCGGCACTGCCGACATCGGCGTGGCCGTCGCCAGCGCGGACAGCCTGACGACCAGCGACTACCGGCTCACCGCCGACGGCGGCGGCAACTACACCCTGACCCGCCTTTCGGACAACACGACGCTGTTCGCCGCCGCTGCGCTCCCGCAGACGGTGGACGGCCTGACCATCAGCCTGAACGCCGGCGCGGCGAATGCCGGCGACAGCTTCCTGATCCAGCCGACCCGCGCGGCCGCCGGCGACATCGCCGTGGCGCTGACCGACGCGCGCAGCATCGCCGCCGCGGCGCCGATCCGCACGGCGGCCGGCAACGCCAACACCGGCACCGGTGCCGTCAGCGCCGGCAGCGTGAACGGCCCGCCGCCGACGGACGCCAACCTGGCGCAGACGGTGACGATCACCTTCGACAATCCGCCGACGACCTTCGACGTCAATGGCACCGGCACCGGCAATCCGGCCAACGTCGCCTTCAGCGCCGGCGGCGACATCACCTACAACGGCTGGACCATCCGCATCAGCGGCACGCCGGCGGCGGGCGACGTGTTCACCGTGTCCGCCAACGGCGGCGGCGTCTCCGACAACCGCAACGCCCTGCTGCTGGCCGGCCTGCAGACGGGCAAGACGCTGGCCGGCGGCAGCGCCAGCTACCAGTCGGCCTATGCGCAGATCGTCAGCGACGTCGGCAACAAGACGCGCGAAGTGGAAGTGACGATCACCGCGCAGGAAAACATCGAGAAGCAGGCGCTGGACGCGCAGCAGTCGCTCTCCGGCGTGAACCTCGACGAGGAGGCCGCCAACCTGCTGCGCTACCAGCAGGCCTACCAGGCTTCCGGCAAGATGATCGAGATCGCCAGCAAGCTGTTCGACACCCTGCTCGGTCTGGGCCGATAGCGGAGAAGACGATGCGCATAGCCACCAGCATGATCTACGGGGCCGGGCTGGCCTCGATCCAGAAGCAGACGGCCTCGCTGCTGCATACCCAGCAGCAGGTGGCCAGCGGCCGCCGCATCCTGACCCCGGCGGACGACCCGGTGGCGGCCGCCCGCGCGCTGGAAGTGGAGCAGGCGAAGAACACCAACGCCCTCTACCGCACCAACCAGAAGACGGCCGGGGAAAACCTCGGCCTGGTCGAGGCCAGCCTGGTTTCCGTCGGCGATCTGCTGCAGACGGCCCGCACGCTGGCCGTGCAGGGCGGCGGCGGCGCGCTCACCGACAGCGACCGGCGCAGCATCGCCGGCGAACTGCGCCAGCGCTTCGACGAGCTGATCGGCCTGGCCAATGCCACCGACGGCAGCGGACAGCATCTTTTCTCGGGTTACATGGGCGACACGACGCCGTTTTCCGGTTCCGTGGCGACGGGCGTGGCCTATGCCGGCGACGAAGGACAGCGCCTGCTGCAGGTGTCGGACTCGCGCCAGATCGCCGTGAGCGATTCCGGCAACGAGGTCTTCATGCGCATCCGCAACGGCAACGGCCATTTCGTCACTGCCGTTGCCGCCGCCAACGGCGGCAGCGGCGTCATCGATGCCGGTGCGGTGACGGATCCGGCCCTGTGGAATGCGGCCGGCAACAACAAGGATTTCACGCTGCGCTTTGCGGTCGACAGCGGCGTCGAACCGCCGGTGACGACGTACGACATCGTCGACAATGTCAGCGGCAATTCCCTGCTGACCGGCGCCGCGCCGGGTGCGGCGCCCTACCCGCGCACCTTCACGCCGGGCCAGGCCATCGTCCTGAAAAGCCAGGGCGCCGAGCCGGCCTTCGACTATGGCGCGCAGTTCGTCGTCAGCGGCAGTCCGGCCGACGGCGATACCTTCGACGTCGACGCCAGTTCGAGCCAGAGCCTGTTCGCCACGCTGGGCAACCTGATCGATGCCCTGGAAGCCGGCACCGCCGGCGGCGGCAACACCCTGCTGGCCAACCGCATCGGCTTCGCCCTGCGCGACTTCGACCAGGCCGAGGAAAACCTGCTGCGGGTGCGCGCCGGCATCGGTTCGCGCATGAACGAAATCGATTCGCTCGCCAGCGCCGGCGAGGACCTGGACCTCAACTATGCCCAGACCCTCTCGCGCCTGCGCGACGTGGACTACGCCGAGGCGCTCACCCGGCTGACGCAGGAACAGGGCTATCTCGAGGCGGCGCAGAAGTCCTTCATGCAGGTCTCCGGGCTTTCGCTGTTCAACTATGTCTGAGCGATCCTCCGGCGTCCCGGGCAGCGCCGTCCTGCGGGGACTGACTTTTGCCGCCGCGGCGCTGCTGGGCGGCTGCTATCACGCGGCGCAGAATGCCAGCGACTCCCTCGATGCCGGCCTGGTCGCGCGCAGCACCGACAGCAGCGGGGCCGCCAGGTATTCCGTCCCCGCAAGTCCTTTGGTGCCAGACGCCAGCCTGAAGCTGACGCCGAACATCAGCCTGTCCCTGGAGAACATGCTGATCGGCGCGGCGATCTACTACTTCGTCGACCCGCTCGCGCCCAACTGGGAGGGGGAGATGCGGCGCCTGACGCAAGACACCTTCAGCATCGCCATGCGCTCGAAGCGCTTCCGCAGCACCGGCGGCGACGGCGAGGCCGGCCGTGTGTTCAGGCGCAATGCCGAGCAGATCGTGCGCGAAGGCGGCTTCGGCGGCTACACCATCATGGCCTATTCGGAAGGCATCGAATCGGAAGTCATCG
>JAWKYW010000025.1:0-24525 GCA_041396245.1 Rhodocyclaceae bacterium
ATGGCATATTAACATTTGCAGTACATTTGCATGCTGCAAATTTCGGACAGGCTTCATCTGTCATCTGGAAAGTTGGCTGGCACAAGTAGGACTTTCTTGCCTTAACAACATCTCAAAAATGAGTGGCGTACATAGTTATTTTATTCTTGAACACTACAGGCCGTAATACGCGCGATACCACTCGACGAACCGCCGCACTCCCTCCTTCACCGGCGTGGCGGGGGCGAAGCCGGTGGCGGCGCGCAGCTCGGCGGTATCGGCATAGGTGGCCGGCACGTCGCCGTCCTGCAGGGGCAGGAAGTTCTTTTCCGCCTTGCGGCCGAGCGCCTCTTCCAGCGCCTCGATGTAGGCCATCAGCTCCACCGGCTGGTGGTTGCCGATGTTGTAGACGCGCCAGGGCGCCCAGCTCGTGGCGGGGTCGGGGCGGTCCTTGACGAAGGCGGGGTCCGGCGCGGCCGGCCGGTCGAGCACGCGCACCACGCCCTCTGCGATGTCGTCGATGTAGGTGAAGTCGCGCTGCATCCTGCCGTGGTTGAAGACGTCGATCGGCCGCCCCTCGAGGATGGCCTTGGTGAACAGGAACAGGGCCATGTCCGGCCGGCCCCAGGGGCCGTAGACGGTGAAGAAGCGCAGGCCGGTGGCCGGCAGGCCGAAGAGGTTGCTGTAGGTGTGGGCCATCAGCTCGTTGGCTTTCTTGCTGGCGGCATAGAGGCTGACGGGATGGTCGACGCTGTCGTGCTCGGAGAACGGCATCTTGGTGTTGCCGCCGTACACGCTGGAACTGCTGGCGTAGACGAAGTGCTTCACCTTGCCGTGGCGGCAGCCTTCGAGCAGGTTCACGAAGCCGACCAGGTTGGTCTGCGCATAGGCATGCGGATTGATCAGCGAGTAGCGCACCCCGGCCTGGGCGGCGAGGTTGATGACGCCGTCGAAGCGTTCCCGCGCGAACAGGTCGGCCACGCCGGCCGTATCGGCGATGTCGAGCCTTGCGAAGCGGAAGCCCGGATGGTCGGCCAATTGCTTGAGGCGCGCCTCCTTCAGGCCGACGTCGTAGTAGTCGTTGAGATTGTCGATGCCGACGACTTCATCGCCGCGCGCCAGCAGGCGCTTGGCGACGTGCATGCCGATAAACCCGGCGGCGCCGGTGATGAGGATTTTCATGATTCAAGGGTTACCACAGCACTTTGACGGGAAATTCCCGGAAGACCGGATCGCGGGTGACCAGAGTCAGGCCCTCGATCTCGGCCTGGGCGGCAAGCATGCGATCGAAGGGGTCGCCGTGGCTGTTCGGGTAGCTCCCCGCCCTGAGGCCATGCTCGCAGTTCAGAACCAGATGACGGAATCCATCGGCAGCCACCAGTTCCATGAAGCGGGGGGCTGCCTCCTTGGCCTCGGGCAGTTTGCCCAAACGGTCCTTGGTGGCGATTTCCCAGGCATTGACGGCGCTGACGTGGGTTTCGTTGCGTTCGTCAAAAATCGCCGCCCGCGCCGGCGCGGACAAACGCCGATCGTTGATGAACCACCAAAGCAGGGTGTGGGTGTCCAGCAACAGTTTCATTTGCCCTCGTTGAGCGGGTCACCCGGCCAGCCCTCCTCCCACAGCTTGAGTTCTTCAGGCGGCAACGGTTCGAAGAAAGCGTCCGTGATCAGGCCTTTCAGCCGCCCCGGCTGACGGCGCGGCTTCTCGCTGGTCAGCGGCACCAGCTTGGCGTAGGGTTTGCCGGCTTTCGCCAAAACGATCTCCTCGCCGGCATGGGCGCGTTCCAGCAGCTTCGAAAAGTGCGTCTTTGCGTCGTGTACGTTGAATATGGCTCCCATGTTCGCCCTTATGGACTAAGTCAGGCGACTAAGTCTAGCATAACTCATTGACGGGGTATAATTCCCCGCCCATGAAAATCCTCCTCGTCAAAACCTCCTCCCTCGGCGATGTCGTGCACAACCTGCCGGTTGCGAGCGACATCCGCGCGCGCTTTCCCGAGGCACGCATCGACTGGGTGGTGGAGGAGGCCTTCGCCGACATCCCGCGCCTGCATCCGGCGGTGAGCCGGGTGATTCCGGTGGCGGTGCGGCGCTGGCGGCGCGCCCCGCTCGCCCCGGCCACCTGGCGCGCGTGGCGGGGCTTTCTGGCGGCGGTGCGCGCCGAGGATTACGACCTGGTGCTGGACACGCAGGGGCTGATCAAGAGCGCCCTGCTCGCCCGCCAGGCAAGGGGCCGGCGTGCCGGCTACGCCGCCGAGGTCGCGCGCGAGCCGTTGGCGGCGCGCTTCTACGATGCCACTTACGTGATCCCGAAAAACCAGCATGCGGTGGCGCGCAACCGCTGGCTGGCCGCCGCCGCGCTCGGCCACGAACCGGACCTGCCGCTCGACTACGGCATCGCCGCCGCGCCGCTGGCCGCACCCTGGCTGCCGGCAGGACCCTATTGCGTGCTGCTCACCGCCAGCAGCCGCGCCGACAAGCTGTGGCCGGAAGCCGACTGGCTGGCGCTGGCGGCGGCGCTGCATGCGCGCGGGCTGGCCTGCGTACTGCCCGGCGGCAGCGACGAGGAACGCGCGCGCGCGGCGCGGCTGGCCGGCGGCATGGCGCAGGCGGTCGCCGCGCCGCCGATGTCGATCGCCGAACTGGCGCAGCTGCTGGCCGGGGCAGGCCTCGTGATCGGCGTGGACACCGGCCTCAGCCACCTTGCCGCCGCCCTGGGGCGACTGACTTTCTGCCTGTTCGCCGGTTCGCGGCCGGAGCTGACCGGCGTGTACGCCGGCGACACGGCCATCAACCTCGGCGCCGCCGGCGCGCCGCCGACGGCCGGGCAGGTGATCGAGGCCGTCGGAGATCACGTAGGTCGGGCTTCAGCCCGACTTTGGCCGTCGACCGACTGCTGCTGTCGGGCTGAAGCCCGACCTACGGCCCGACCTACGGCCCGGCCCGCGGAATGATGGCGCGCTTCGTCTACAACCTGGCGCTGTTCGCCCTGCTGCCCTACGTCTGGCTGCATCTGTGGCTGCGCAGCCGCAAGCAGCCGGAGTACCTCGAACATGTCGGCGAGCGCTTCGGCCGCTACGGCGGCAGCACGGGGGGGGCGCTGATCTGGCTGCATGCCGTCTCCGTGGGCGAAACGCGCGCCGCGGCGCCGGTCGTGGCCGCGCTGAAGGCGCGCTACCCCGGCCATCGCATCCTGCTCACGCACATGACGCCGACCGGCCGCCGCACCTCGGAAGAACTGTTCGGCGACGGCGTCGAGCGGGTCTACTTGCCCTACGACTATGCCTTTGCGGTGCGGCGCTTCCTCGCCCGTTTCCGGCCCGCCGTCGGCGTGATCCTGGAGACCGAGCTGTGGCCGAACCTGGTGGCCGAATGCCGTAGGCAGGACATTCCGCTGCTGCTGGCGAACGCCCGCCTGTCGGAGAAGTCGGCGCGCCGCTATGCCCGCTTTCCAGGCCTGACGCGCGCGGCGCTCAGCAACCTCGCCGCCATCGCCGCGCAGACCGAAGCGGACGCCGCCCGCCTGCGCGCGCTGGGCGCGCCGCGGGTCGAGGTGCTCGGCAACGTCAAGTTCGACCTCCTGCCGCCCGAGGCCCAGCTGGCCCTCGGCGAGGCGCTGCGGCAGCGGATCGGCCCGCGGCCGGTGCTGCTCGCCGCCAGCACGCGCGAGGGGGAGGAGGCGCTGCTGCTGGCGGCACTGACCCGGCGCCCGCTCGGCGAGGCGCTGCTGATCCTCGTGCCGCGCCACCCGCAGCGCTTCGACGAGGTGGCGGCGCTGGCGGCGAAGACCGGCTTCGCCCTGCAGCGCCGCAGCGAGGCCGCGCCGGTGGCGGCAACGACGCAGGTGCTGCTCGGCGACAGCATGGGCGAGCTGTTCGCCTACTACGCCGCCTGCGACGTCGCCTTCGTCGGCGGCAGCCTGCTCGACTACGGCAGCCAGAACCTGATCGAGGCCTGCGCGGTGGGAAAACCGGTGCTGATCGGACGATCGACCTACAATTTTTCGCTGGCCGCCGAACAGGCCCTGGAATGCGGCGCGGCGCGGCAGGCCGGCTCGGCGGAGGAATTGCTGGAGGCGGCCGGGGCCCTGCTGCACGACGAGGCCGCGCGCCGGCGCATGGGCGAGGCAGGAAGGGAATTCGCCGCCCGCCATCGCGGCGCGACGGCGAGGACGATGGAGATGATCGAGCGGTATCTTCCGCCGACGTCCCACGGGGGTTCCCCGAAGTTGTCGGGCTGAAGGCCGACTTTGGCGCTGCTGTGCGGCTGAAGCCGCACCTGCGAAGCCGATACGCTGCGGACCCGTAGGTCGGCCTTCAAGCCGACTTGGGCGACTGCTGTGCGGCTGAAGCCGCACCTACGAAGCCGACACGCTGCGGACCCGTAGGTCGGCCTTCAGGCCGACTTGGGCGACTGCTGTGCGGCTGAAGCCGCACCTACGTGGCCGACACGCTTTGGGCCTGTAGGTCGGCCTTCAGGCCGACTTGGGCGTTGCTGTGCGGCTGAAGCCGCACCTGCGAAGCCGACACGCTGCGGACCCGCAGGTCGGCCTTCAGGCCGACTTGGGCGGCCGCTGTGCGGCTGAAGCCGCACCTACGTGGCCGACACGCTTCGGTCCTGTAGGTCGGCCTTCAGGCCGACTTGGGCGGCCGCTGTCCTACAGGGATCTCCTTCGGTCATCGGGCTGAAGCCCGCCCTGCAAATGAAATTGTTGCCGTAAGCCTTCAGGCCGAAACAGGCGTTAAGCCCGCATGACCTACAACGCACTGCGCAAGGGCAGGTTCTCCGAGCCGAATCGCGCCTATTTCATCACCGCCGTCACCCGGGGCCGCCGGCCTGTCTTCGCGGAATTGCGCGTGGCCAGGCTATTGATCGGGGAAATGCGCACGCTGCACGATGGCGAGGTCGTCAACTCCCTGGCCTGGGTCGTCATGCCCGATCATCTGCATTGGCTGTTCCAGCTCGGGGACAGCATGGGGCTGGAGAAAGTCGTCGGCATGCTGAAAGGCCGCAGCGGACGACTGATCAACAGGCATCTGGGGCAGGCAGGCTCCTTGTGGCAGCGCGCATATCACGACCATGCGTTGCGGGAGGAAGAGGACCTGCGCGAAATCGCACGTTATATCGTGGCCAATCCGCTGAGGGCGGGGCTGGTTGCCTCACTGGCGGACTATCCGCACTGGGATGCAGCCTGGTTGTAATGCCCCCGTAGGTCGGCCTTCAGGCCGACTTTGGCGCTGCTGTGCGGCTGAAGCCGCACCTACGTGGCCGACACGCTGCGGACCCGTAGGTCGGCCTTCAGGCCGACTTTGGCGAATGCTGTGCGGCTGAAGCCGCACCTACGTGGCCGATACGCTGCGGACCCGTAGGTCGGCCTTCAGGCCGACTTGGGCGCTGCTGTGCGGCTGAAGCCGCACCTACGTGGCCGACACGCTGCGGTCCCGCAGGTCGGCCTTCAGGCCGACTTGGGCGGCCGCTGTGCGGCTGAAGCCGCACCTACGAGGCCCATTCGGGCCGGCTATTTTTCGAGCAGCGCGTTGATCGCCTGGACGTCTTCTTCGCCCAGGCTGCCGGCGGCGGCTTTCAGGCGCAGTTGCGCGATGAGGGTGTCGTAGCGCGACCTGGCCAGGTCGCGGCGGGTGGCGTAGAGCTGCTGCTGGGCGTTGAGCACGTCGATGTTGATGCGCACGCCGACTTCATAGCCGAGCTTGTTCGAGTCGAGGGCCGACTGGGTGGACACCAGCGCCTGCTCGAAGGCTTTCACCTGGGCCATGCCGCTGGTCACGCCGAGGTAGGCCTGGCGGGCGCCGAGGGCGGCGCCGCGCCGGGTGTTGTCGAGGTCGGCGCGCGCCTTCTCGCGCAGGGCGACGGCCTCGCGGCCGCGCGACATCACCGCGCCGCCGGCGAACAGCGGCACGGAGAGCTGCAGGCCGATGGTCGAGCTGCGCGTGTCGCTGCCCGGCGCGGGGGCGCCCAGCGTCAGGCCGCCGGTGGCGGAACTGCGGCCGTGCGTCGCCACCAGGTCGAGCGTGGGGTAGTGGCCGGCGCGCTGGCGGCCGATTTCCTTCTCGGCGATCTCGAACGCCGCCTGCTGCACGGCGACGAGCGGGCTGCCGCTCTCGGCCGCTTCCACCCATTTTTCCATGTCGTCCGGCTGCGGACGCTGCAGCTGCACCTGCGGGCGCAGGGGGCTCAGCGTTCCGGGCACCTTGCCGACGACCTGGTGCAGCGCCTGGCGGCGGATGTCGAGGTCGTTCTGCGCGGCGATCTCCTGGGCGGTGACGAGATCGAAGCGCGACTGCGCCTCGTGGGTGTCGACGATGGTGGCGGTGCCGACCTCGAAGTTGCGCTTGGCCGACTCGAGCTGCTCGCCGATGGCCTTCTTCTGCGCCTGGGCGAAGTTCAGGCTGTCCTGCGCCAGCAGCACGTCGAAATAGGCCTGGACGACGCGCAGGATGAGATCCTGCCGGGCCTGCGAGAACTGCGCTTCCGCCAGCGCCACCTGCAGCTTGGCCTGGTCGTACTGGACGAAATTCTGCCAGCGGAAGAGGGGCTGCGTCAGGGTGAGCTGGTAGCCGTTGGTGTTGTACTGGGCGTCGACGCCGGGCGTGCCCGCGGTGCGCCGGTCGAAATCGACGTCGTTCCACGTCGTATTGGCGGAGGCCGAGATCACCGGCAGCAGGCCGGCACGGCCCTGCGGCAGCTTTTCCTGGCCGGCCTCGCGCGCCGCCCGCGCCGAGGCGTACTGGGCATCGTAGCCGACCGCGTCGCGATAGACCTGCAGCAGGTCGTCGGCAAAGGCCGGGGCGCCGGCCAGCAGCAGGGACAACAGCAGCGGAATCTTCTTCATTGGGTCAGCCTTCTTTTCAATTAAGCCGCGGCGCGCGCGATGTCGCGCGACCAGGCGATGACGCCGCCAGCCAGGTTGTAAATGCGCTCGAAGCCGTTCTGCCTGAGGAACATCCCGGCATGATGGCTGCGGGCACCGGAACGGCAGACCATTACCGTGTCGGCGCGGCGGTCGAGTTCGTGCAGGCGCGCCGGGAGGGTGCGCATCGGAATCAGCAGCGCGCCCTCGATGCGGTAGGCGGAAAATTCGTCCGGCTCGCGCACGTCGATCAGCAGCGGATCGGGTCGCGCCGCGTCGTTAAGCCATTCGTTCAGTTCAGTTGCGGTGATCTGCACCATCTGCGTTCCTCGGTTCCTCAGAAAACGAATTTCTCCCGCTCGGGCACGTTGCGCAGGCGCGGGATGTCGGTCTCGAACAGGTTGACGGCCTGGAAGCGCCCTTCCGCCACGCAGGTGACGAGCCGCGCCTGCATCAGCGGCGCTTCGCCGACCACCGCCAGCAGGCGGCCGCCGACCTTCAGTTGCGCCGACAGCGCCGGCGGAATGTCGGGCACCGAGCCGGAGAGGAGGATGACGTCGTAGGGCGCCTGCGCCGGCCAGCCCTGGGCGCCGTCGCCGTCGATGACCGTGACGTTGTCGGCACAGGCACGCTGCAGGTTCTCCCGCGCCCGCGCTGCCAGTTCGGGCTCGATCTCGACGGTATGAACGTGGTCGCTGCGCGCCCCCAGCAGGGCCGCCATGAAGCCCGAGCCGGTGCCGATCTCCAGCACCTTGTCGGACTTGCGCAACTGCAGCGCCTGCAGGAATTTAGCCTCGACGGCCGGAGTCAGCATCGCCGCGCCATGGCCCAGCGGAATCGCCGTGTCGGCAAAGGCCAGCGCTGCGCAGGCCGGCGGCACGAACTGCTCGCGCTTGACGGTCATCAGCAGGTCGAGCACCTCCTGATCCAGCACCTCCCAGGGGCGGATCTGCTGCTCGACCATGTTGTAGCGGGCTTGTTCCAGGTTCATGTCTTGGCTCCGGCCGTATATTAGCAATTTCTAATAATGATTACTACCCTGCTGCGTTTGTCCTGCCGCCGGAGTCGGGCTGAAGCCCGACCTACGGGGCACGCCGTTGTAGGTCGGCCTTCAGGCCGACTTGGGCGGATGTTCGACCGCTTCTGTCGGGCTGAAGCCCGACCTACGAGGCGACCTACGGGGCAATCGCGCAATTTTATCCTAATCGGCATGCTCGACCTTCCTGACCCGGAACCAGGCCGCATACAGGGCCGGCACGAACAGCACCGTCAGCACGGTCGCCACCAGCAGGCCGCCCATGATGGCGAAGGCCATCGGCCCCCACAGCACGTTGCGGGTGAGCGGGATCATGGCGAGGATCGCCGCGGCCGCCGTCAGCATGATCGGCCGGAAGCGCCGCACCGTGGCTTCGCGGATCGCCACCCAGGGCGGTTCGCCGGCATGGATGTCCTGCTCGATCTGGTCGACCAGGATGACGGTGTTGCGCATGATCATGCCGCCCAGGGCGATGGTGCCGAGCATGGCGACGAAGCCGAAGGGCTGGCGGAACAGCAGCAGGGCCAGCGCCACGCCGATCAGCCCCAGCGGCGCCGTCAGCAGCACCATGAAGGTGCGCGAGAAGCTCTGCAGCTGGACCATCAGGATGGCCAGCACCACCACCAGCATGAGCGGCATGCCGGCGTTGATGGATGCCTGCGCCCGGCCGGATTCCTCCAGCGAGCCGCCGATGTCGATGCGGTAGCCCGCCGGCAGTCCGGCGCGCAGCCCGGCGAGTTCCTTGTCGACGGCCATCGCCACGTCCGGCGCCTGCACGCCGTCGACGATGTCGGCGCGCACGCTGAGGGTCAGCTCGCGGCTGCGCCGCCAGAGGATCGGCTCCTCGAAGGCCTCGCGCACCGTCGCCACCTGGGTCACCGGCACGCTGCGGCCGGCGGCGGTCGGCACCTGCACCGCCAGCACGCGCTCCATGGCGTCGCGCTCGGCTTGCGGCGCCCGCAGGACGATGTCGATGAGGCGGTCGTTCTCGCGCAACTGCGCCAGCGCGACCCCGCTGATGGCGGCCTGCAGGGCGCGCGAGACGCTGGCCGTGGACACGCCCAGGGCGCGCGCCTTGTCCTGGTCCACGTCGATGCGCAGCACCGGCGTGCGCGCGCCCCAGTCGGTGTTGACGTCGAGGGTATGCTGCGAGGCGCGCATCACCTGCGCCACCTCGGCGGCGATGGCCTTGACGCGCCGGATGTCCGTGCCGACGACGCGGAACTGCAGCGGATAGGCCACCGGCGGCCCCAGCGCGACGCGGTTGGCGCGGGCGCGCACGCCGGGGAATGCCTCGGCCAGCAGCGTGCGCAGGCGGGCGACGATGCGCTCGCGCCCCTCCAGGTCCTTCGACAGGATCACCGTCTGGGCGAAGTTGGGCCGGAACAGCTGCTGGTCGAGCGAGAGGAAGTAGCGCGGCGAGCCGTTGCCGACGTAGGTCACCCAGGAGGCGACGTCGGGATCCTCGGCGAGGGCGGCTTCCAGCCGCTTGGCCTGCTCCTCGGTGGCCTGGAAGCTGGACCCCTCCGGCAGCCACAGCTCGACCAGCACCTCGTTGCGGTTGGAATTGGGGAAGAACTGCTTTTCCGTGAGCCCCATGCCGGCCACGCCGAGCACGAACAGGCCGAGCGTGGCCAGCATGGTCAGCTTGCGATGGGCGACGCACCATTCGATGATCGCGCGCAGTCGGTTGTAGAAGCGGGTATTGAAGACGTCGTGGCCGGCGATGGCGTGCTCGTGCTGCGGCCCCTTCAGGATCAGGTTGCCGAGGAAGGGCGTGACGACCACGGCCGCCACCCAGGAGATGATCAGGGCGAAGCCCACCACGGCGAAGATGCCGAAGGTGTATTCGCCGGTTGCCGACTTGGCCGTGCCGATCGGCAGAAAGCCGGCCGCCGTGATCAGCGTGCCGGTGAGCATCGGGAAGGCGGTGCTGCGCCAGGCGAAGGCGGCGGCGGCCAGCTTGCCCAGGCCCTGCTCGATCTTCCTCGACATCATCTCGACCGCGATCATGGCGTCGTCCACCAGCAGGCCGAGGGCGATGATCAGGGCGCCGGTGGAGATGCGGTGCAGGTCGATGCCGAAGTAGCGCATGGCGAGGAAGGTCGCCGCCACCACCCAGGGGATGGTGATCGCCACCACCAGGCCGGTGCGCAGGCCGAGGCTGGCGAAGCTGACCAGCAGCACGATGGCGAGCGCCTCGAGGAAGACGCGCATGAAGTCGCCCACCGCCTGCTTGACGATGCGCGGCTGGTTCGACACCTGGCCGAACTCGATGCCGATCGGCAGGTCGGCGTGCACGCGCGCCATTTCGGCGGAGAGGTCCTCGCCCAGCTTGAGCACGTCGCCGTCCTTCACCATGGAGACGGCCAGGCCGATGGCCTGCTGGCCGCGGTAGTACATCTTCGAGATCGGCGGATCGATGGTGTCGCGGTACACCCGCGCGATGTCGCCGATGCGGATGCTGCGCCCGCCCGCCGCCACGCGGGTGTCGGCGACGGCGGCCACCGAATCCAGCTCGCCGGTGACGCGCAGCGGGACGGCATGCGTCGCCGACTGCACGGCGCCGGCCGGCACCACGACGTTCTGCGACGCCAGCGCCTGGCCGATGGCCTGGGCATCCAGCCCCATCGTCGCCAGGCGCTGCGGCGAGAGCTCGATGAAGATGCGGTCCTCCTGCACGCCGATCAGCTCGATCTTGGCGACGTTGGCCAGCTTGAGCAGGCGCTGGCGCGCCGCCTCGACGTGATCGCGCAGCTCGGAGTGGGTGAAGCCGTCGGCGGTGAAGGCGTAGATCGAGCCGAAGACGTCGCCGAACTCGTCGTTGTAGAAGGGGCCGAGCGCGCCCTCGGGCAGGGTGTGGCGGATGTCGCCGATCTTCTTGCGCACCTGGTACCAGATGTCGCTGACTTCCTTCCCGCGCGCCGTGTCCTTGAGTTCCAGGATGATGAGCGACTCGCCGGCCTTGGAGTGGCTCACCGTGTGGCGGAAATGCGGCACCTCCTGCAGCTTTTTCTCGATGCGGTCGGTAACCTGGCGGTCGACCTGCTCGGCGGTGGCGCCCGGCCACAGCGTGCGCACGACCATGGCGCGAAAGGTGAAGTCCGGATCCTCGCGCTGGCCGAGCTTGAAGTACGAGGAGATGCCGGCGATGGCGATGACCAGGATGAAGAACAGGGTCAGCTCGCGGTGGCGCAGCGCCGCGGCGGTGAGATTGAAGCGGCCGTCGGGATTCATGAAGATCTACCGCTTTCAACGCAAAGAGCGCAAAGGCGCAAAGGACGCAAAGAAAACAAGATTCCTTTTGCTGTCCTTTGCGCTCTTTGCGTCTTTGCGTCCTTTGCGTTGAAAGAGGCTGCGTTTCTCATCTCACCCCCTCCGGCAGGCGCACCTTCTGGCCGTCTTCGAGCAGACTGGCGCCGGCGGTGACCACCAGCTGGCCGGGCGCGAGGCCGCTTTTGACGCGCAGCGCGTTGCCGCTGACGCCGTCGGTCTCCACCCGGGTCAGCTTCACCGTCTGCGTCTGCGGGTCGACCACCCAGACGTTGGCGCGGTCGTCGCGCGTGAAGAAGGCGGACAGCGGCAAACCGATCGCCGCATCCCGGCGACTGACTTTTGCCCGCACGCGGGCGCTCATGCCGAGGCGCAGCGCTTCATCGGCCTGCGGCACGTCGATGCGGGCCGCGAAGGTGCGCGTCGCCGGGTCGGCGGAGGGCGAGAGCTCGCGCAGGCGCCCGGCCCAGCTGCGGCCGGGCAGGCTGTTCAGGGTGACCTCGAAGCCTTCCGCCGCGCGCAGCGTCTCGACGTCGGACTCGGACACGGCGATGACGATCTCGCGCTCGTCGCCCTCGGCCACGCGCAGCACCGTCTGGCCGGCCGCCACCACTTGTCCGGCCTCGGCCTCGACCGCCGTGACGACGCCGTCGCGGCCGGCCGTCAGGGTCGTGTAGGCGGCCTGGTTGCGCGCCACGGCGGCCTGGGCCGAGGCCAGCGCGAGCGCCGTCTCCCTGGCGTCGAGCACGGCCTGGCTGACGAAGTTCTTCGCCCGCAGGTCGCGGGTGCGCTTCGCCTCCGCCTCCGCCAGCGCGCGACTGGCTTCGGCCTGCGCCGCGTTCAACGAGGCATCCTGCGCATCGAGGCGCGCCAGGACCTGGCCCTTCTTCACCATCGCGCCGACGTCGACGCGCCGCTCGACCAGCTTGCCGCCGATCCGGAAGCCCAGGCGCGCCTCGAAGCGGGCGCGCACTTCGCCGGGGAAAGTCAGTCCGCCGGAGACGGCGGCGGCGTCGACCTCGATCACGCGCACGGTGCGCAGCGGCCGTTCGGGCGCCTCTTCCTTCCTGGCGCAGCCGAAGGCGGCGAACACGGCGAGGAGCGCCGCGGCAGGGATCCTGAGTTTCATGATTGCGTTCCGGGAGAAAGGCGCAGCAGCCGGCCGCCGCGCCGCGGCGCGCGCGGACGCATGGACAGCCAGTAGAGCAGCGGGATGACGAAAAGGGTCAGCACGGTGGCGAAGCCGAGGCCCCAGACGATGGCGCCGGCCACCGGCCCCCACAGCATCGACTCGCCGGCCAGGCCGAAGGCCAGCGAGAAGAGGCCGCCGATGGTGGTGACGCTGGTGATGATGATCGGCACGACGCGACGGCGCGCGGCGTAGACCGCGGCGTGCAGCGCGCCCATGCCGGAGCGCATGCGGTCGTTGGCGGCGGCGATCAGGACGATGGCCGAGTTCACGGCGATGCCGGTCAGGGCGATGACGCCGTACATGGTGTAGAGCGAGAGCGGGTCGCGCGAGACGACCAGGCCGAGCGCCACGCCGGTGAAGGCCAGCGGCACGGTGACCAGGATCATGAGCGGCTGCCAGTAGCTCTTGAATTGCGCGGCGAGGATCATGTAGATCAGGCCGATGCCGACCAGGAACAGCACGGCCATGGCATCGAGGCTCTCCTGGATGTCGTCCATCTCGCCGGAAAAGTCGAGCGAAACGCCCGGGTGGTCCGCCTGCACCTTCTTCCACGCTTCTTCAATGATGCGGTTGGCGGCGACCGTGTCGGTCAGCGCCTTGTCGAGGTCGGCCTCCACCGTGATGGCGCGCTTCAGGTTGTAGTGCTTGACGATGCCGGGGCCGGTGCGCGTCTGCGCCTGCACCAGGGCGCCGAGCGTGGTGCTGCCGCCGCCGGGCAGGGCCACCGGGTCGGACAGGATCGAGGCGATGTCCGCCGTCCCCTCGCGCTTCGCCCGCACCCGCACCTCGACCTTCTCGCCCCTGTCGCGCGCCAGCGCGACGATCTCGCCGTCGACGTGCAGGCGCACGATGCGCGCCACCTGGGCCGGGTTGAGGCCGGCCGTGCGCACCGCCTCGCGGTCGAGCGCCAGCACCAGTTCGGGCCGGCCCGGCACCTCGTCGTCGGCCACATCCCTGGCGCCGGGGATGCCGCGCACGATCTCCAGAACCGCGTCGGCCGCCGTGCGCAGCGCCTGCTGGTCGTCGCCGCGCACCCGCACCCGCACCGGCCGGGTCAGCGGCGGCCCGCCGGAGAGGATCGTGAAGGTGACCTTGCCCGGGCCGGGCGTGGCCTCGACCTCGGCGCGCATGGCCTCGATCAGCTCGGGCACGGCACGCGCCGCCGCGCCGGCCGGATTGAGCGAGACGAAGACCTGGCCGTAGGCGTCGCCGTAGAGCGGCTCGGTGTCGGTGAACTTGATGCCGGCCACGGAGGCCAGCTCGCGCGCCTCGTCGGGCCGGAGCTGCTGCCGCACGCGCGCCTCGACCGCCTGCACCTTGGCCAGCGTGGCGTCCACCGGCGCGCCGGCCGGCATGTCGACGTTGACGTAGAAGATGCGCAGCGGGTCGAGGGCGAAGAACTGCACGCGGACGACGCCGGTGGCCATCGCCGTCGCGGCCAATGCCAGCATGCCCGCCGCCACCGCCAGCCAGAGCTTCGGCCGCCGCATGGCGGAGATGAGCAGCCGCGCGTACTTCACGCGCAGGGTGTGGGTGAAGCGCGTCCGCCAGCGCTGCATCCGCGTCGGCGCGTCGAAGTTGAGCCGCAGCACCCCGATGTGGGTCGGCAGCATCCAGTAGGCCTCGATCAGGCTGATGGCCAGCGCCAGGGTGACGACGAAGGGAATGACGAACATGAACTTGCCGACGATGCCCGGCAGCAGCATCAGCGGCAGGAAGGCCGCCACGGTGGTCGCCACGGCCGAGGTCACCGGCGAAATCACCTCGCGCAGGGCGCCGAAGGCCGCATCGAGGTATTCCTCGCCGCGCTGGATGCGGTAGTAGATGGCCTCGACCACCACCACGGCGTCGTCGACCAGCATGCCGAGGGCGATGACGATGCCGAGCAGCACCGAGATGTTGAGGGTGAAGCCGAAGGCATGCAGCAGGCCGAAGGTGCCGGCCAGCGAAAACGGGATGCCGAGGCCGACCAGCAGCGAGACGCGGGTGCCGAGGAACAGCCAGGAAATGCCGATCACCACGAGGAGGCCGATCAGGGCGTTTGTCTCCATGACGCCGATCGCCTCGCGCGTCGGCACCGTCTGGTCGTCCATCAGCATCGCCGAAACGCCGCTCCTGGCCAGTGCCGGGCCCTGTTCGGCGAGGTGGCGGTTGATCCGGTCCACCAGCTCGACGGTGTTGATCCTGCTCTTCTTGGTCACCGAGAGCACCACCGCCGGCCGGCCGGCCGAGGCGGCGAGGCGGTCGGGCTTGACGCGGGTGCGCTCGGCCGTGGCAACGGCGTCGAGCGGCACCTTGCGCTGCGGGTCGAGCGCCGGCGCCACGGAAAGGCGCGCCAGATAGGCGGGGTCCACCTCCTGCCCGACCAGGCGCACCAGCCACTCGTCCTCGCCGACGCGGGCCTTGCCGGCGAAGGTGTCGCGGAACCAGGCGCCGACCGAGTCGGCGATGTCGGCGGCGGTCACCCCGCGCGCCTGCGCCGCCTGGGGCAGGAACTCGACCCGCAGTTCCGGATCGTTGAGGCCGTTGGCGTAGACGCGGTCCACCCCGGGCATGCGTTCGAGGTCGTCGCGCAGGTTCTTCGCCGCCCGGCGCAGGTATTCGTCGTCGGCCGCGCCCGTCACCAGCACCATCGCCGTCGGGAAGCCGTTCGAGGTGGTGATCTCGAGGATGCGCGGCTCCTTCGACTCGGACGGCAGTTCGAGGTTGGCGCGGTTCTGGATTTCGCGGCGCAGGTCGTTCACCCGCTTGTCGAAGACGCGTTCGCTGATGTCGGTGAAGCGGATCAGCATCGAGGCGATGCCCTCGCGGCTGTTGGAGGCGACGAACTTGATGTCGGCCACGCCCTTGATGGCATCCTCCAGCGGCTGGGTGACGCGGCGCTCGACGTCCTCGGCCGAAGCGCCGGGCAGGGCCGTGGTGACGATCACCCAGTTGAAGTTGATTTCCGGATCGCGCTCGCGCGGCATGGCGTTGTAGGCGACGAAGCCGAAGACCAGCACCAGGACGAACGTGACGTTCGCCAGCGGGTGGTTGCGGATCAGGCTTTCGAGAAACTTCATTGCCGGGCCTGCACGGCCTGGCCGTCGGCGAGGCCGTGGCGTCCGTCGACGATCACCTTCCTGCCGGCCAGCATCGGCGCCGCCACCGGGCGGCCCTCCTGCGCCTCGGGCAGCGTCACGAAACGGGCCACGCCGCCATCGAGAACGAAGGCACCGAAGACGGCGCCGCGCTTCGAGACCAGTTCGGCGGGCAGGTGCGGCAGCGGATCGTTCCAGAGGATGCGCCCGTCAGCGCCCGGCGCGGCCGGCTTGCCGGCGAAGGCGAGGCGCACCTCGACGCTGCGCGCCTCGCGGCTGATGGCGGGCGAGACGCGCAGCAGCTTCACCGCGTGTTCGCCGCCCGATCCGGTAAAGCGCACTGCGGTCGCGCCCTGCAGCGAGGCGATGTCGTGCGGCGGCACCTGGGCGGCCACCTCGATGCGCGATGCGTCGGACAGCGTCATCAGGGGCGTGCCGGGCGCGGCCAGCTCGCCGACCTGGGCCTGGCGGCTGCGCACGATGGCCTCGAAGGGTGCCCGCAGGGTGCACTTCTCCACATTGCGTCGCGCCTGGGACAGCAGCGCCGCGTCGAGCTTGACCTGGGCCTTCTGCACGGCCAGTTCGGTCTGCTTCTGCGTCAGCGCCTCGGCCGAATAGAAATTCTGCTGCGCCAGCTCGCTCGCGCGCTTCAATTGCTGCTCGGCCAATTTGGCCCGGGCGCGGGAGGCGTCCAGCGCCGCCTGGGCGCGCGCCACGGCCAGTTCGTGGTCGCGCGTGTCCAGGCGGATCAGCACGGCGCCCCTGGGCGCCACCTGGCCGACGTCGAAGGCGACCGCCTTCACGATCGCCGACACTTCGGCGGACAGCCGGCTTTCGTTGAGGCTCAGCGCCTGCGCCGGCGCCTGGCGCAGCGGATGCAGCGCAACCACCTTGAATGCCTTCGCGGCGACGACAGGCGGCGGGGCGGCCTGCTGTGCCAGCGCCGGCAGCGCGGCCAGGGCGAGTAGCGAGAAGAGACGGCGCACGGTATGTTCTCCCTTGTCAGGCGGCATCGCGGCGCAGGCCGCGCAACATCATTTCGGTGTAATCCCGCAGGTAGGCGTCGATCGGCACGTCGGTGACGCCACAGCAGTCGAGCGAGTGTTTCCAGACCTGGCGCATGATCAGCGGGGCAAAGACGATATGCACGACGATCTCGGGATCGAAGGGACGGAATTCGCCGCGCTCGATGCCGCGGCGCAGCGCGGCCGACATCAGGCGCTTGCCGCGCTCGATCACCTCGTCGGCGTAGAAGCGCGCAATCTCGGGGAAATTTCGCGCTTCGGCGAAGATCAGCTTGGGAATGCCGCCGATCGGGCTGTCGCCGACGGCCTCCCACCAGCGTGCGACGATCGCACGGAACAGTTCCTCCGCCGGGGCGTTCGACCGGGCAACCAGCGTCTCCCCCTCTTCGATCAGCGGCACCAGGCCTTCGCGCACGACGGCCTTGAACAGGGCTTCCTTGCTGTCGAAGTAAAGATACAGCGTGCCCTTCGACACGCCGGCGCGTGCAGCCACCTCCTCCAGACGCGTGGCGGCATAGCCCTTCTCGACGAAGAGCTCCAGGGCGGCCGCCGTCAGCTCGGACGGGCGCGCCTCCTTGCGGCGCTTCCAGCGGGTCTTGGGTACAGGCATCGGAAGAATATATTACTGACCGGTCAGTAATATATTCTTCCGCCGGGGCACTGTCAATCGTTCTTGTGGCTTTTCTTGCGCCCCGCCTCCTGCTCCAGCAATGCGCGCATCTCGGCCAGTTCCGCGCGATGCGCTGCGTCGGAACGCGGAAAGTCCATGTCCAGCGACGCCAGCGTCTCGGCGACGACGCGGCCGACGATGAGCCGGGCGTTGCGCTTGTCGTCGGCGGGCACGGCGTACCAGGGCGCCTTCGCGCTGCTGGTCGCCGCGAGGCACTGCTCGTAGGCCGTCCGGTAATCGTCCCAGCGGGCGCGCGCCTCGAGGTCGCCGCGCTTGGCCTTCCAGTTCTTGTGCGGCGCCTCGATGCGCTCGAGCAGCCGCCGGCGCTGCTCCTCCTTCGACAGGTGCAGGAAGAACTTGACGATGCGGGTGCCGTTGCGGTGCAGGAAGTCCTCCAGCCGGACGATGTCGCGGTAGCGCTCGCGCCAGATGCGTCCCGGGGCGACGAACTCCGCGGGCAGGCGCTGGCGCGCCAGCAGCTCGGGCATGACGCGGACCACGACCACCTCCTCGTAGTAGGAGCGGTCGAAGATGCCGATGCGGCCGCGCTCGGGCAGGCGCCTGACGGCGCGCCAGAGGAAGTCGTGCTCGAGGTCCTCCGCGCACGGCGGGCCGAAGCTGAACACCTGGCAGCCCTGCGGATTCACGCCCGACATGACGTGCTTGATGGCGCCGCCCTTGCCGGCCGAATCCATGCCCTGGAAGATCAGCAGCAGGGCATGGCGGTCGTGGGCATACATCACGTTCTGCAGCGTGCCGATGCGTTCGTTCGATTCGGCCAGTAGCTTCTCGTATTCCTTCTTCGAGCGGTAGAACGGATCGATGCGCGTGGGCAATCGTGCCAGGTCAACCTTGCTGCCGGGCTCGATGCGGAATGCCCCGGTATCCACTTCGTCGTTCATTTTCTCCTCGCTTTCGTCGGGTTCGTCCGTTTCACAGCGGCCAGGCCAGCAGCAGCGCGGGAACGCCCGCCGCGATCACCAGCGCATCGAGCGGCAGCCCCATGCGCCAGTAGTCGCCGAAGCGGAGGCCGCCCGGACCGAGGATCAGGGTGTTGTTCTGGTGGCCGATCGGCGTCAGGAAGGCGCAGGAAGCGCCGACGGCCACCGCCATCAGGAAGGTGTCGGGATTGACGCCCAGCTGCGTCGCCGCGCCCAGGCCGATTGGCGCCATCACGGCGGCGGTGGCGGCGTTGTTCATCAGGTCGGTCAGGATCATCGTCGTGACCAGGATGACGACGAGGCCGATCACCGCGTCGCCCCGCGCCAGAAAGTCGAGCAGCAGGCGCGCAACGAGATCGGCCGCGCCGGTGGTCTGCATGGCGCCCGCCACCGGCAACAGGGTCGCCAGCAGCACCACGACCGGCCAGTCCACCGCCTCGTACACCGTGCGCGGCGGCACCGTGCGCAGCGCCATCGAGGCCAGGACGCCGCCGAGGAAGGCCACTGCCGCCGGCAGCAGCCCGAGTGCGGCCACGCCCACCGACGCCAGCATGACGAACGTGGCGGTGATCGCCTTGCGGCGATTGGGAATGCGCAGTTCGCGCTCGGCAAGGGGCACGCAGCCGTTGTCGGCAGCGAATTCCGCGATTCCGTCCGGCGGGCCCTGCATCAGCATCAGGTCGCCGGCCCGCAGGGCGAGCGAGCGCAGCCGCGCCGTCGCGCGATGGCCCTGGCGCGACACCGCCAGCAGGTTCAGGCCGTAGCGTGTGCGCAGCTGGATGTCGCTGGCCGAGCGGCCGGCCAGCGTCGAGCCGGGCAGGACGGCCAGCTCCATCAGCGCGATCTCGTCGGCCGCTTCGGCCTTTTTCTCCTTCTCGTCCCGCCCCCCGCTCGTTCCGTCCGGCTTGTCGCCGGCGGACGCCGCTTCGTCCTCGCGCGCCGGCCGCTTCGATTCCTCGAGCTTCAGGCCCAGGTCGGAGAGCAGCTTGGCCAGCGCATCGGCATCGGCCTCGATCACCAGGATGTCCCCGCCGCGCAGCCGGTGGCGCGGACCCGGCGCGGTGAGGCGCATGTCGTTGCGCACCAGGCCGACGACCTGCGCGCCGGTCGCGTCGAGCGCCTGATCCAGTTCGCGCAGGGTGAGGCCGACACTCTTGCCGTCTTCCGGCACGCGCGCCTCGGTCAGGTAGGCGCCGGTCTCGAAGCCTTCGATGCCGGCCGGCTTGCGCGCCGGCACCAGCCGCCAGCCGATGAGCGCGATGAAGGCCAGGCCGGCCAAAGTCAGCGGCGCGCCGACGGCGGTGAAGTCGAACATGCCGAAGCCGCCGAGGCCCGCCTGGTTCTCGCGAAAGCCGGAAACGATCAGGTTCGGCGGCGTGCCGATCAGGGTCGTCGTGCCGCCGAGGATCGAGCCGAAGGCCAGCGGCATCAGCACCCGCCCCGGCGGCAGTTCGAGCCGGCCGGCGAGCTGTACGGCCACCGGCATCAGGAGGGCGAGCGCACCGACGTTGTTCATGAAGCCCGAGAGCAGGGCGCCGAGGCCGGTCAGCGCGGCGATGCTCAGGGTTGGTCCGGCGCCGGCCGGCAGCACGGCGCGCGCCAGTGCGTCCACCGCGCCGGAGGTCTGCAGGCCGCGGCTGAACACCAGCACGCAGGCGACCGTGACCACCGCCGGATGGCCGAAGCCGGCGAAGGCCTCGGCAGGTGCCACCAGGCCGGCCAGTACGCAGGCCAGCAAGGCGCCGGCGGCGACCATGTCGTGGCGCCAGCGCCCCCACAGGAACATCGCCACCATGACTGCCAGAATGCCCAGGATCAGGCCCTGATCAGGGTTCACGGCCAGCCTTCTTCATTGTGCGCCGCCGCGCTACCAGCCACCGCCGCCCCCGCCGCCCCCGCCGCCGCCGGAGGAGCCGCCGCCCCCCCCGCCGCCACCGCCCGAACTGCTTCCCGGCGGGTTCGAAGCGGAGGCGATGGCGCCGGAAAGCCCGCCGGCCAGGGCGCCGGCGAAGCCGCCGCCCGGCGTGCTCCAGGATGTGCCGCTGTACCAGCGCGGCACGGCATCGGCGCCGCCGGTTGCCCTGGCCTTGTCGAGGATGTCGGAGAACTGCTCGGCCCAGGCGTTCTCGACGCCGAGGGCCAGGGCATAGGGCAGGTATTTCTCGAACAGTTCGATCGTCCGCTCCGGCCCGCGCCGCACGCGCAGGTCGTCCTTTTCCGCCACTTCCAGATACATGCGGAAGCCGGCGAGTTCGTCGAGCAGCCGGCGGCCGGCCAGGGTCGGCGCCCGCAACAGGCGGTAGAAGGCGAAGTTGATGGCGATCAGCAGGAGCATCGTGACGGCGATCAGCGGCGAGCCCTCGGTGAAGAGGATGTAGAGGCCGAACAGCTCGGCGCCGACGAAGGGGATCGAGAAGCCGGTCATCACCAGCGCCGGCACGATCATCAGCCACTTGCCCGAGAAGAACTGGCGCCAGACGCCGGCCGCCTGCGACAGGAGGGCATAGACGCCGAAGGTCCAGCCGGAGAGCCACACCAGCATGAACAGGGCCAGCGGGTCGGGCTGGCTGCCCTGAAAGGAGGCAAAGCCCAGCACGATGACGCTGGCGACCAGGCCGGGGATCAGATACACGCTGTTGGTGACGAAATGCTGCTTGAAGTGTTCCTTGCGCAGGGCATCCTTCAGCGCCTTGCGCGCGCCCTGCAGGGTCGAGGCGTTCTCGTTGCGCAAGGGCAGCGACTGGCCGGGGGACAGGCCGAGGGCGTCAAGCAGGGCTTTCTCGTCGTTGGCGAGCAGACCGGCGGCGGGTGCGTCCGGCCGCTCCAGCGTGGAATCGCGGCCGTCCACTTCCCTGATGCGCGGCTGCCCCCTGACGGCCTGGGCCACCACGGCGGCGACGATCCGGAACAGGTCGCCGATGGCGAAGTTCTGCCCGGAGCGTTTCTTGCGCAGGTCCTGCAGGATCGCGGCGTTCTCGTCGCGCAGGGGCTGCGCCTGGCCGGAGGCGTCGGGCAGGGCTTTCTCTTCGTGGGCAAGCGGCCCGGCGGCGTGTTCGCCCGGCCGCTCCAGCGTGTAATCGTGGTCGTCGTCCTCCCGGATGCGCAGTTGTCCCTTGACGGCCAGCGCCACCACGGCGGCGGCGAAGACGCGGTCGTCGTAGCCCATGCGCTCGAGGTAGCGGGCATCGGCCGCGGAGACGCCCGTGGGCGGGGCGAAGCGCGGGATCACCGTGCGGCGGGCCGGATCGCGCCCGTAGAGGAACCAGACGACGAGGTAGTAGGCGAGCACCAGGGCAAGGCCGGCGAGGCCGGCACGCCATTCCGGGTTGTCGTGCGCCCAGCGCGCGAAATGCTGCTCGCGGGTCGGCTCGGCGACGAGTCCCTTGGGCCAGCCGACGACGATGGTCAGGCCCTGCTTCGGCATGAGCGGCTCGGTGGTGATGAACCGCGCCCGGCCCTCGGCATCGACGCGCGCGCGCCAGTCGCGCCCTTTGTCGCCGGTATGGCCGGTGTAGGCTTCCAGTGCCAGCGCGGACTCGGGCAGCGGTCGCGGCAGGACGACCGTGGCCGTGGCCCGCTCGATGATGAAGGACCAGCCGTTGCCGGTGACGTTCCAGTAGAGCTCGTCGCGATCGGGGAAGTGGCCGAGCTGCCAGTCCGTGCGATAGCGGATTTCGTACCGGTGCAGGCCGCGCGGGACGTTGCGGTCGGCGCGGCCGATGTAGAGACGGACGCCGTTCGACTGCTGTTTCGCATGCCAGGGCTCCTGCGCCCCGTTGCGCTTGACCGAGCGCACCTCGAAGGGCACCACGGCGCGGCCGTACCAGGCGCGGTAGGTCGTCGGGAAATCGCGATAGATGCCGCGCTTGATCTCGCGGCCCTCGGCATTCACCAGGAGGGTCTCGGTGACCTCCAGGCTGCCGTCCGCCCGCACCTCGATCTGCGCGTCGAATTCGCGGATGGTCTCGCCGCCGAACTGCGAGGCAGCCGCGGATAAAGTCAGTCCCCACAGGACGGCGAGAAAGAGCAGCCGCATCATCGGAAGGGCAGCTCCGGGCTCTGGCGCTGGGTGGCCAGCTCGATCTCGAAGTACGCCATCTGCGCGAAGCCGAACAGGCGCGCGACGAGGTTGCTGGGGAAGGAGTCGACCAGGATGTTCAGCTCGCGCACCGTGCCGTTGAAGTAGCGGCGGGCGTACTGGATCTGCTCCTCGGCCTCGGAGATCTGCGCCTGCAGGTCGAGGTAGCTGCGGCTGGCCTTGAGGTCGGGATAGGCCTCGACCACGGCGAGCAGCTCGCGCAGGCGGCCGGTGAGCGCGTTCTCGGCGGCGGCGCGCTGCGGCGAGGGTGCGCCGGTGCGCGCTTCGACGCCCTCGCGCAGGACTTCGCGCTCGTAGCCTGCGTAGGCCTTCACCGCCTCGACCAGCTTGGGCAGCAGGTCGTGGCGGCGCTTGAGCTGCACGTCGATGCCGCTCCAGGCTTCGCGCGCGTGGTTGCGCCGCGCCACCAGGCGGTTGTAGAGGACGATGCCCCACAGCAAAACGGCTGCCGCCGGCACGATCAGGATCCAGACGAACGTCACGGGCCTCCCTCGCCTTGGTTTTTCCGCAAGCTACCACAAGCCGCCCTCGCCTTGCATCCTGACCGGCTTTGCAGTAGCGTGTTGCCGGTGGGGGTGCCGGGCAGTGTCCGGCTGAGATCATACCCTTTGAACCTGTACGGGTAATGCCGTCGTAGGGAAGCCCGCAACGACTTCCTTCCCGCATTCCCTCTGGAAGGAAACACCATGAACGCCAAAGAAAACATCGTTTCGGCGCAGGCTAACCTCGGCGCCGCCGAGGTCAAGCGAAGCGGCCGAAGCCAGGAATTCGCCGCCGCATCCGCCCATGTGGATGCGGCGGCCGTCCAGCCGCTGCCGCAGTCGCGCAAGGTCTACGTCACGGGCAGCCGCCCCGACATCCGCGTGCCGATGCGCGAGATCAGCCAGTCGGACACGCCCGCCGCAAATGGTGACAAAAGCGGCGCGGAAAGGAACCCGCCGATCTGCGTCTACGACTGTTCCGGCCCGTACACCGACCCGGCGGCGAAGATCGACATCCGCAAGGGCCTGGCGCCGCTGCGCCAGCAGTGGATCGAGGAGCGCGGCGACAGCGAGGAACTGCCGGCGCTGACCTCCGCCTACGGCCGCGAGCGGGAGGCCGATCCGCAACTCGCCGAAATGCGCTTCGACCTGAAGCGCAAGCCGCGCCGCGCGAAAGCCGGGTTGAATGTCTCGCAGATGCACTACGCCCGCCGCGGCATCGTCACGCCGGAGATGGAATTCATCGCCATCCGCGAGAACCAGCGGCGCGAGGGCCTCTCGGAACTGCTGCTGCGCCAGCATCCCGGCGAGACCTTCGGCGCCTCCATCCCGAAAATCATCACGCCCGAGTTCGTCCGCGACGAAGTGGCGCGCGGCCGCGCCGTCATCCCGGCCAACATCAACCACCCCGAAGCCGAGCCGATGATCATCGGCCGCAACTTCCTCGTGAAGATCAACGCCAACATCGGCAACTCGGCGCTCGGCTCCAGCATCCAGGAAGAGGTCGAGAAGATGACCTGGGCCATCCGCTGGGGCGGCGACACGGTGATGGACCTGTCGACGGGCAAGAACATCCACGAGACGCGCGAGTGGATCGTGAGGAATTCTCCGGTGCCGATCGGCACCGTGCCGATCTACCAGGCGCTGGAGAAGGTCGACGGCAAGGCCGAGGAGCTCACCTGGGAGATCTTCCGCGACACGCTGATCGAGCAGGCCGAGCAGGGCGTCGACTACTTCACCATCCACGCCGGCGTGCTGCTGCGCTACATCCCGATGACGGCGAAGCGCATGACCGGCATCGTCTCGCGCGGCGGATCGATACTGGCCAAGTGGTGCCTCGCCCACCACAAGGAGAATTTCCTGTACACGCACTTCGAGGACATCTGCGAAATCATGAAGGCCTACGACGTCAGCTTCAGCCTCGGCGACGGCCTGCGCCCCGGCTCGATCCACGACGCCAACGACGAAGCGCAGATCGGCGAACTGAAGACGCTGGGCGAGCTGACGCAGATCGCCTGGAAGCATGAGGTGCAGACGATCATCGAAGGCCCCGGCCACGTGCCGATGCACCTCATCAAGGAGAACATGGACCTGCAGTTGAAATACTGCGGCGAGGCACCCTTCTACACCCTCGGCCCGCTCACCACCGACATCGCCCCCGGCTACGACCACATCACCAGCGCCATCGGCGCGGCGATGATCGGCTGGTACGGCACCGCCATGCTCTGCTACGTCACGCCGAAGGAGCACCTCGGCCTGCCCGACAAGGACGATGTCAAGGACGGCATCATCGCCTACAAGATCGCCGCCCACGCCGCCGACCTCGCCAAGGGCCACCCCGGCGCGCAGGTCCGCGACAACGCCTTGTCGAAGGCGCGCTT
>JAWKYW010000026.1:0-17784 GCA_041396245.1 Rhodocyclaceae bacterium
ATTTCGTTAGAGAGATCAATAGATACATTCATCCTTCGATGAAAGGAGCCGGTCACACATCCCGTGCCATTCAATACGAGATGATTCAGGGATTCATAAATGCTCTTGCTCTGCCTGAAACGAATATTTAATTCGCAAGCAGACCCTCGGTACTTGCTCATCTGACCTAGTCAGCAAACGTCCGCTCCGGCCGACCAGTACTCGTCAGCCCAAGCATCGCGAATGTCCGCAGTCTGGAAGCGTACCTGACGCCTGGAAGACCTTCTTCAGCCTGAGGCGATGGCAATCCGTGCCGATTCCAGCCCTCACCCCGTTTGCACCGCCGTACCACGGCGACTGACTTTGCCCGGATCGTCGCCGGGAATGGCGGCCATCCTCCTGCCGGTCTCAGTCCAGCGCCTCGGCCCCGATGCCTTCGAAGCCGCCGCAGGATTGCAGGTCGGAGTCGCCGGCCGGGGGCAATTGCGCCGCCAGCTCGCGCAGCGCGCTGCGCAGGCCTTCCTCCAGCACCGGGTGGTAGAAGGGCAGGCGCAGGAGTTCGCGTACCGTCATGCCGCGGTCGAGGGCCAGCGCCAGCAGGTGCGACATGTGTTCGGCCGCCGGCGCGCACATCTCGGCGCCGAGCAGCTTGCCCGTTTCCGGCTCGGCGTAGAGGCGCATCAGGCCGTGGTTGCGCTGGCCGGCGCGGGCGCGGCCCTGGCGCGCGAAGTCGATTTCGCCCTCGATGAACGCGGCTTCCGCCAGATCGGCACGGCGGCGGCCGGCGACGGCGATGTTGGGCTCGGAGAAGACGATGGCGAGCGACGTGCGCCGCGCGAAGCAGACCGGCTTTTCGCCGGCGGCGAGGCGCACGGCGTTGAGCCCGGCGATGTGGCCCTCGTCGGCGGCCTCGTGCAGCAGCGGCACCTGGCCGTTGGCGTCGCCGGCGAGGAACAGCGGCAGGTCCGCCACCTGCTGCGTGTTCGGGTCGACCGGCGGCATGCCGCGTGCATCGAGCGCAACGCCGAGCGTTTCCAGGCCGAGGCCGGCGAGGTTGGGCCGGCGGCCGAGCGCGGCGAGCACGGCGTCCACCGTCGCTTCCGTTTCGCCGGCGCGCACGCGCAGGGCGCCATCCTTTTCGATCACGTCCGCCTCGGCGCCGAGGTGGAGGGCGAACTCGCCGCCGAGCAGCGCCGTGGCGGCGGCACTGACTTTCGCGTCGGTGAGGCCGCCGAGGTGGCCGCGGCCGAAGGCGGCGACGTCGATGCCGAGCCGTGCCAGCGCCTGCGCCATCTCGACGCCGATGGCGCCCAGGCCGACCACGGCGATGCGCGGCGGCAGCGACTCCGCTTCGAACAGCGTGTCGGTGGTGAACAGGCGCTCGCCCAGGCTGCGCCAGGCCGGCGGCACCACCGGGCTGGAGCCGGTGGCGAGCACGATGGCGCGGGCGGAGATCTCGCGGCCGTTCACCTCGAGCCGGCCGGGGCCGAGCAGGCGGGCGCGGCCGCTGACGGCGCGTTCGCCGAGCGTGTCGGTGGCGGCGAGCGTGCCCTTGACGAAGCCGTCGCGCAGCCGCCGCACGCGCCGCAGCACGGCGGGCAGGTCGACGGAGAGTGCGCCGGCGCCGCGGATGCCGAATTCCTCGAAGGTGCCGCGGCGGTGATAGGCGTTGGCGGCCTCGATCAGCACCTTCGAGGGCATGCAGCCGACGCGGGCGCAGGTGGTGCCCCAGTGGCCGTCGTTGACCAGCAGGAAGTCCCGCGTGCGCTTCTTCACCTCGCGCAGCGCGGCCAGCCCGGCGCTGCCGGCGCCGACGATGACGACTTCGTAGCTGGCGTTCATGGCTTTTCCTCCGGCGGGGGCGGCGCGGTCTGCTTTTCGCCGGTGAGCATCTCGCGCAGTTCGGCGTAAGGCTTCGCCTCGGCGGGGGCGGGCGGTCGCAGGCGCGCCGCTTCGGCTTCGAGCGCGGCGAGGCGCTGCTCGAGCCGGGCTTTCTCTTGCTCGAGGCCAACAACCTGGCGACGCAGCCGCGCGCCGCCCCACTGGCCGCGGATCACGGTGGGCGTCGATAGCAGTGCGGTGATCAGCACGCCGAGGCCGAGCGAGACGAGCAGGACCACGGCCAGGGTGCTGTCGAAGCGCCAGAGGGCGAAGGTGACCGTCACCGGCACGTTGTTCTGCAGGGCGAAGAGCACCGCGCCGATGGCGAAGACGATGCCGACGATGAGCATGAGTTGCATGACCGGGTCCTCCTTCAGGGTTGCGGTTGGGGGGTGGCGGCGGACGACTTGCGCCGGGCAAAGGAGATGAGGGCGGCCGAGGCGAGCACCACCAGCATGACGGCGCCGTCGGCGAATACCGGCATCGACAGGGATTCGCGGGCGCTGATGAACAGCAGGATGGTGATCAGGCCGCGCGGCGCGATCCAGGCAAGCGTGTTGCCCATCGGCACGCGGCCCAGCCGCAGCATGACGTGGCGCGAGCCGAAGACGACGACCAGCACGATGGCGGCGGCGAGCCAGGCGCGCGCGGAGGCCAGGCCGGCCAGTTCGGTCCAGTAGCCGAGCAGGATGAAGAAGAAGCCGCGCACGGCGAAGGTCAGCTCCATGACGAGCAGCTTGAAATCGGAGAGCGTGGCCTCGTAGGTGTCGTCCATCCAGTCGCGCAGGGGGTGGAAGCGGGTGATCAGCGTCGGATTGTTGAGCGCCAGCCCGAACAGCAGCACCAGGATCAGCGGGGAGAGCTTCAGCAGTTCGCCGGCGGCGTACAGGCCGAACAGCCCGGCCAGCAGCGGAATGAAGCGGATGTGGCCGTCCAGGCGCATCAGGACCAGTACCATGCCGACGGCGAACACCAGCGCCAGCAGCAGCGACAGCACGCCGCCGCCGATCAGGCCGAGCAGCATGCCTTTCAGCGAGCCGTCCGAATTCAGCACGGCGAAGAACACCAGCACGCCGAGGATGTCGGAGAGCGAGCTTTCGTAGACGACGAATTCGCGCGCGCGCTTGGGCAGGAAGCTGCTGCTCGGGATCGCCACGGCGCTGCTGATGACGGCGCACGGCACGGCGAGCAGCAGGGCGTGGACCAGGTCGAGCGAGAGGGCCAGCATGGCCAGCCCCGCCAGCACGCCGGCGATGACGAGAAAGCCGCTGGCGGCCATGGCGAAGGCGCTTGCCGCGGCCTTCAGGCGGCTTCGTTTCAGCTCGATGTCGAGCGCGCCCTCGAGGACGATCAGCACCAGGCCGATGGCGCCGAGCACGGGCACGATCCGGTCGATTCCGACGAGGGTCAGGCCGAAGGTGCCGAGCAGCGGCTTGCCGGCGAGGCCGATGGCGATCAGCATGATCACGGCCGGGATGCCTGTGGCGCGGCCAAGCCGTTCGATGCCGAACGTGAGCAGCAGGATCGCCGAAGCGACCAGAATCGCGGTATAGGTCATGGGACGGCATCTTACCCCGGCGCAGGGGCGCAATACCCGCCTCCCGCATTCAGGGTATTGTCCGGAGATTCCCCGGGGTCGGGAACTTGCCTGCCGCCGCGGCGTCCCATGTCCGCGTCCGGAGCTGCGGAACCCGCGCCATCACAAAAGGAAGAATGCATGAACCCTGAACACCAGAAAGCCGTCCTGACCATCGCCCTGCTTGCGGCCTTTGCCGACGGCGCCAACGACGAACGCGAGCGCGAGGAGATCCGCCGCCTGGCCGAATCGCTCGGAGAGGGGCCCGGCGCACCCGACGTCGCCGGCCTGTATCGCGACGTGCTGCTCAAGCGCGTCGGCCTGGCGGAGGCCGCCGCCGCGCTAGACGAACCCGGGCATCGCCAGCTGGCCTACGAAATGGCGGTCTGCGTGTGCGACGCCGACGGGCGCGCGACAGAGGCGGAACGCGACTTTCTCGCCGGGCTGGCGCGGGCGCTGGGTCTGGACGCCGGCATCACGGCGCCCATTGACCGGCAGGGGGAAGCCATGGCGGAACTGGCCGAGGCCGCCGTGCCGGCCGTGGCGCCCATGGCGCCCATGGCATCCGGGCCGGTAGTGGCGGCGATGGCGAACGTGCCCGAGGCGGAACTCGATCGGAGCATCCTCAACTACGCCATCCTCAACGGCGCGCTCGAGCTGCTGCCGCAGTCCTGGGCCTCGATGGCCATCATTCCGCTGCAGATGAAAATGGTTTATCGCATCGGCAAGGCGCACGGCTACGAGTTGGACCAGGGCCATATCCGCGAACTGCTGGCGACGCTCGGCGTCGGGCTGACCTCGCAGTATCTCGAGCAGTTCGGCCGCAAGCTGCTGGGCGGCCTGCTCGGCAAGGTCGCCGGCGGGCTCGGCAGGCAGGCCGGCCGGGCGGCCACCGGCATCGCCTTCTCGTTCGCCACCACTTACGCGCTCGGTCATGTCGGGAAGCGCTATTACGCGAGCGGCCGGCAGATGGACGGCGCGCTGCTGAAGGAGACGTTCCGCAACCTGCTCGAGCCGGCGAAGCGCATGCAGGCCGAATACCTGCCGCAGATCCGGCAGCAGGCGGAGAGCCTCGACATGGCGAAGGTGATGTCGCTGGTGCGCGGTCAGTAGCGGCCGAACCCGCGTTCGGGCCGTGCCGCATCCGTCATCGCGACGTTGACGCCATCAGGGCTTGCCGGCGGCCTCCTGCCGCTTCGCCTCGGCGACGAACGCCTGATAGCACTCGAGTCCGCAGAAATGCCCGACGTACTCCGCGCCCTCCGGCGTGAAGGCGGCGCTGAGGGGCACCTGCTGGTGGCAGGCGGCGCAGGTGATGTCCGCTTCGCCGGGCGGCGTGGTCGGTCTGTCGGTCATGGCTTTTCCCCGCGGTACGCGAGTCGCCATCTTACTCCGCCGCCGGCCGTTCAGCCGGCCTGCGTGAGCAGGTCGTCGATCATCCGGCGGAACACGCGCGCCACCGCATCGCGGTCGATGCCGGGATTGCGGATGGCGCGGATGCGCAGGCCCTCGAACATGGCGGCGAGCGCCTCGACCATGCCTGCCAGCGCCGCATCGCTGTCGCGATGCCCGGCCGCGCGGCGCAGGGCGCGCAGGGTTTTTTCGAGGCCGTCGCGGCTCTGGCGGTCGGCCTCGCGGACGATGGCGGCGATGCGCGGATTGCGCGCCGCCTCGGCGACGATCTCCAGTTGCAGCGCCGCGGCGGCCGGTTCGAGGTTGTCATGCACGCCCTCGACGGCGCATTCGATCATGGCCGCCCTGACGTCGGCGGCCGCGCGCAATTCGGCGGTCAGTTCGAGCAGGCGTTCGAGATCCTCGGCGACGATGTCGGCGATGATCGCTTCCTTGTTTTCGAAGTAGTGGTAGATGTGGCCGGTGCTCATGCCGGCCGCCTTGGAGATCTGCGCGATGCTGCTGCCGTGGAAGCCGTGGCGGCGGAAGCAGTCGGCGGCGGCGACGCGAATCTGCGTCCGGCGCGCTTCCGCGCGGGCAGAAAGGGCCGCGGGGGCCGTGCGGGCGGGGGCATCCTGCATGGGCAGTCTCCGGCAACTGTTGATATTTCAAGCAAACGGGTTCAGGCTTGTGCCGGGTTCAATCATAAATTAGAATGAACGACCAATCTAGACTTGATTTGCCCAACCCCGATTTGTCGAACCCCGATTCGCCAAACCTGCCCTGCCGGCTGCCGCAGAGGCTGGCGGCAAGAACAAGAGAGAATCCAGCCATGCTGAAGCGCACCGGTCTGCTTGCTGCCACGGGGTTCGCCCTGGCGGGTGTTTTCCTGGCGGCCGGTTGCGGCGAACAGAAGAAGGCGCCCGGCGGTCCGCCCGGCGCGCCGGCCGTCACGGTGATCACCGTGCAACCCGAATCCGTGCCGGCGGTGAGCGAGCTGCCGGGCCGCACGGTCCCCTATCTGGTGGCCGAGGTGCGCCCCCAGGTGACCGGGATCGTCAAGGAGCGCCTGTTCAAGGAAGGCAGCGAGGTCAAGGCCGGCCAGGCGCTCTACCGCATCGACCCGTCCACCTATCAGGCCGCCTACGACAGCGCCCGCGCCAACCTGGCGCGCGCCGCAGCGGGACTGGAGTCGGCACGATTGAAAGCCGGCCGCTTCGCCGAGCTGACGAAGCTGAAGGCCGTCAGCGCCCAGGCCAACGATGAAGTGCAGGCCGGCTACAAGCAGGCGCAGGCCGAGGTCGGCGCGGCGCGGGCGGCCCTCGACAAGGCACGCATCGACCTGGCATTCACGCGGGTCGCCTCGCCCATCGCCGGCCGCATCGGCCGCTCGACGGTGACGCCGGGCGCGCTGGTGACGGCCAACCAGGTCGCCGCGCTGGCCACGGTGCAGCAGCTCGACCCGATCCATGTCGACCTGACCCAGTCCAGCACCGCGCTGCTGCGCATGAAGCGCGACCTCGAATCCGGCAGGCTGCAGCAGGCCGAGGGCGGCGCCGTGCCGGTGCAGCTCGTCCTCGAGGACGGCAGCGTGTACGGCGCCGAGGGCAGGCTGGCCTTCTCCGAGGTGACGGTCGATCCGGGCACCGGCAGCGTGACGCTGCGCGCGGTTTTCCCCAACCCGAAGGGCGATCTGCTGCCTGGCATGTTCGTGCGCGCGCGCCTGGCGCAGGGCGTCAATCGCGATGCCTTCCTGCTGCCGCATGCCGCCGTCGGCCGCGACGCGCGCGGCAACGCCACCGTGATGCTGGTCAACGCCGAGGGCAAGGTCGAGGCGCGCATCGTCGAGGCGACGCAGTCGCTCGGCGACAAGTGGGTGGTCGGCGAGGGGCTGGCGGCCGGCGATCGCGTCATCGTCGAGGGCCTGCAGCGCGTCCGCCCCGGCGTCCAGGTGCAGGCGCAGGAAGCCGCCGCCGCCGGCGCGCCGCCGGCAGCACCGCCGGGCAGGCCTGCCGAAGCGCCCGCAAAATCATCCGCCGAATCATCCGGCCCATCGCCCGCCGCGGCGAAGTAAACGTCCGCCATGGTCCGCTTCTTCATCGACCGGCCCATCTTTGCCTGGGTCATCGCCATCGTCATCATGCTCGGCGGCGGGCTGGCCATCCTGGCCCTGCCGGTTGCGCAATATCCTTCCATCGCGCCGCCCACCATTGCCATCAACGCCTCCTATCCGGGCGCCTCGGCGAAGACGGTGGAAGACTCGGTGACCCAGGTCATCGAGCAGAAGCTGACCGGCCTGGACGGCCTGCTCTACATGCATTCCTCGTCCGACTCGTACGGCCGCGCCACCGTCACGCTGACCTTCGATGCCGGCACCAATCCGGACATCGCCCAGGTGCAGGTGCAGAACAAGCTGCAACTGGCGCTGCCGCTGCTGCCGCTGGCGGTGCAGCAGCAGGGCGTGCAGGTGGCGAAGTCGACGCGCAATTTCCTCCTGATCCTGGGCTTCGTCGCGAAGGACGGCAGGCTGAGCCGCGACGACCTCGCCGACTTCCTTACCGCCAGCGTGCAGGATCCGCTCTCGCGGGTCACCGGCGTCGGCGAGGTGCAGGTGTTCGGCGCCCAGTACGCCATGCGCGTCTGGCTCGACCCGGCCGGACTGAACAAGTACAGGCTGACGCCGGGCGACGTGCGGGCGGCCATTCGCGCCCAGAACGCCCAGGTCTCGGCCGGCCAGCTCGGCGGCGCGCCGGCGCTGCCGGGCCAGGGCTTCACCGCCTCGATCACGGCGCAGACCCGGCTGCAGACCGTCGGCGAATTCGAGCGCATCCTCCTGCGCAGCTCGGCGCAGGGCGGCGAGGTGCGCCTGCGCGACGTCGCCCGCGTCGAGATCGGCGCCGAGAACTACGGCATCGTCGGCCGCTTCAACGGCCGCCCGGCCGCCGGCATCGGCATCAAGCTGGCGGCCGGGGCGAACGCGCTGGAAACCGCCGATGCGGTGCGCGCCCGCGTCGAGACGATGAAGCCGTATTTCCCGGCCGGCGTCGAGGTGGTGGTGCCCTACGACACCACGCCCTTCGTCCGGCTGTCGATCATGAACGTCGTGCAGACCCTGGTCGAGGCGATCCTGCTGGTGTTCCTGGTGATGTACCTGTTCCTGCAGAACTTCCGCGCCACCCTCATCCCGACCATCGCCGTGCCGGTGGTGCTGCTCGGCACCTTCGGCGTCATGGCGGCGTTCGGCTATTCGATCAACACCCTGACCATGTTCGGCCTGGTGCTGGCCATCGGCCTGCTGGTGGACGACGCCATCGTCGTCGTCGAGAACGTCGAGCGGGTGATGAGCGAGGAGGGCCTGTCGCCGAAGGCGGCGACGAAGAAATCCATGGGCCAGATCACCGGCGCGCTGGTCGGCATCGGGCTGGTGCTGGCGGCGGTGTTCGTGCCGATGGCCTTCTTCGGCGGCTCCACCGGCATCATCTACCGCCAGTTCTCCATCACCATCGTCGCGGCGATGGCGCTGTCGGTGCTGGTGGCGCTGGTGTTCACCCCGGCGCTGTGCGCGACCCTGCTCAAACCGGTCGCGAAGGGCCACGGCCACGGCGAGGGCGGCTGGTTCGCCGGCTTTTTCGCCTGGTTCAACGGCATGTTCTCGCGCAACGTGCAGCGCTACGAAGGCGCCGTCGGCCGCATCCTGCAGCGCAGCCTGCGCTTCCTGGCGATCTACGCCGCCATCGTCGGCGCGCTGGTCGTGCTGCTGCTGCGCATGCCGACTTCCTTCCTGCCGGAGGAGGACCAGGGCGTCATGTTCGTCCAGGTCATCCTGCCGCCCGGCGCCACCCAGGAGCGCACCGTCGAGGTGCTGAAAAAGGTCGAAAGGCACTTTCTCGAAAGCGAGCGGGACAACGCGCGCTCGATCTTCGCCGCCGCCGGCTTCAGCTTCGCCGGCAGCGGCCAGAACATGGGCATCGGCTTCATCGGCATGAAGGACTGGAGCGAGCGCCGGACGCCGGATGCCCACGTCAAGGCCGTCGCCGGCCGCGCCATGGGCGCCTTCCAGCAGATCCGCGAGGCCATGGTGTTCGCCTTCGTGCCGCCGGCCGTGCTCGAACTCGGCACCTCGACCGGCTTCAACGTGCAGCTGCAGGACCGCGCCGGCCTCGGCCACGCGGCGCTGGTGGCGGCGCGCAACCAGTTCCTCGGCCTGGCGGCGCAGGACAAGCGCCTGGTCGGCGTGCGGCCCAACGGCCAGGAGGACGTCGCCGAGTACCAGCTCGACATCGACCACGCCAAGGCCGGCGCGCTCGGCGTGGCGGTGGCCGACATCAACGACACCCTGTCGACGGCCTGGGGCGGCGCCTACGTGAACGATTTCATCGACCGCGGCCGCATCAAGAAGGTCTACCTGCAGGCCGATGCCGGCGCGCGCATGCGGCCGGAGGACCTCGCCAAGTGGTACGTGCGCAACGGGCAGGGCGAGATGGTGCCGCTGTCGGCCTTCACCACGGCACGCTGGGCCTACGGCTCGCCGCGCCTCGAACGCTTCAACGGCCAGCCTTCCATCGAGCTGCTCGGCCAGGCCGCGCCCGGGCTGTCGTCGGGCGAGGCCATGGCCGCCGTCGAGGAGATCGTGGCCAAACTGCCGCCCGGCATCGGCTACGAGTGGACCGGCGCCTCCTTCGAGGAACGTCGCTCCGGCTCCCAGGCGCCGGCGCTCTACGCGCTTTCGCTGCTGGTGGTGTTCCTCTGCCTGGCCGCGCTCTACGAGAGCTGGTCGGTGCCGTTCGCGGTGATGCTGGTGGTTCCGCTCGGCGTCGCCGGCGCGGTGCTCGCCGCCAGCGGCCGCGGCCTGGCCAACGACGTGTATTTCCAGGTCGCCCTGCTCGCCACCATCGGCCTGTCGTCGAAGAACGCCATCCTCATCGTCGAATTCGCCAAGGCGCAGATGGAGGAGCAGGGCAAGGCGCTGGTCGAAGCCACGCTGGAGGCGGTGCGCCTGCGCCTGCGGCCGATCCTGATGACCTCGCTCGCCTTCGGCTTCGGCGTGCTGCCGCTGGCGCTGGCCGGCGGCGCCGGCTCGGGCAGCCAGAACGCGGTCGGCACCGGCGTGATCGGCGGCACCCTCGCCGGCACCGCGCTCGGCATCTTCTTCACCCCGCTCTTCTACGTGGCGATCAAGCGCCTCTTCAAGGACCGTACGCCGCCGCCGGCCGCGCCGCCGGGCTAGGGCGTGTTCACGAACACTTGCGACGTGCGGCCGGCGGCTCGGCCGGAGACAGGGCCTCGCGCATCGACTCGCGGATCAGGTCGTCGTAGCGATACAGGCCGGGGGGGCGACCCTGCAGCTGGCGGATGGCGTAAACGGCGCCGGTGCCGAAGGCCTCGCGGCTGATCGACTCGTGGGTCAGGCGCACCGTCTGGTAGGGGAAACCGAATACCACCTCGTGGTGGCCGACGATGCCGCCGACGCGGATCGAGTTGACCTTGGTCGAGTCGAGGTTGAGCGTGCCGGCGATGCGCATGGCCGTGCCGGAGGTCTCCGGCTTGTCGCGGAAGTGCTCCTCGATGATCTCGATGTCGGCGTAGGGCGCGAGGTGCTGCAGCATCTGCGAGGCCACCAGCAGGAAGTTGATGCCGAAGGTCATGTTGGGGGACACCATCACCGCCGTCGTCGCTGCGAGGCGGGCGGCCAGCGCCCGGTGCTCGGCGCTGTAGTTCGAAATGGCGCTGACGATGCCTATCCGCCGTCGTGCCGCATCCCGCCCGTAGGCGCGCAGGGCGCGGGGAGAGGAGAAGTCGACCAGCACATCCACGGCCTCCCGCTCGAACAGGTCGTCGAATCCCGCCTTGCCCACGGCATGCAGCGGGGCCGGCGCCGACAGACGCTCCACTTCGGTGGGGGTGCAGCGCTTGGCGATCCAGCGCAGGTCGATGTCCTCCGTCGTGTCCAGCACCCGCGCCACGGCCTGGCCGGCGCGGCCGTATCCCAGCAATCCCACCCGAACCGGACGGTCCATACGATTTCCTCCCTTGGTTCTTGCCGCCTGGTGAATGTGGCCCGCGGTGAAACGCAGGCAGTGGTTCTTGACGAGCTGGGGTCGCGCTGTGTGGCGACCGCTTTGTGGACAGAGTGAGGCGGCAGGGCGCATTTTACATGGCTAAGCGTCTCGGGCGTGATCTCAATCATTCTGTCGCACCGATAGAATGATTGAGAACACGCCCGGGGGCGATTGACGGCCGGGCCGCCGCCGTCTTCCGGTAACTGACTTTGGCCGCGGCAGGCCGCTTGTTCGCGCTCAGCGCCGTTGTCGTTGCCGTTGCCGCCACGCCCACCAGACCTTCAGGCGCCACAGCCAGGTGATCAGCAGCCAGGCGGCGAGGCCCGCCGTGCTGGCCATGATGGCCATGCCGAGCAGCAGCGGCCGGCCCAGGGCGGCGAGGCGTTGCCACCAGTAGTCCAGCCATCCCAGAAATCCCGCCTGGCGCGGCGCGCCGGGCGCCGCCTCCCGCCGCGGCGCCTCGCCGCCGATGAGGGCGCTGCCGAGGCGGTACGAAACATAGTAGAGCGGCGCGTAGGTCACGGGGTTGCTGACCAGGGTGCTGGTGACGGCGACGGGGATGTTGGCGCGCAGGACGATGGCGGCGGCGGCGGAGAGCGGAATCTGCGCGATGGGGATGAGCAGGCCGAAGAAGACGCCGAGCGCCACCCCGAGCGCCACGCTGCGGCGCGAGAGGCGCCAGAGCTGCGGAGCCAGCAGCGCCGGGCCGAGCCAGCGCAGCCAGCGGTTGGTGCGCAGCCGCTCGGGATCGGGCAGCCAGCGGCGCAGGAATGCCCTCAAGGCTGCGCCTCGCTGCCGGCGGGCGCCCCGTCCGCAGGATCACGGGAGGCGCCCCGGTCGTCGGCGAGCATCCGCGCCGCCTTGGCGACCTGCTGCGCGGCGCGGCGCAGGGCGCTGGCGGCGCGCAGGCGGGCGTCCATGTCGGCCACGGCGAGGCGGCCGAGGGCGCCGGCCTCCAGCAACTCGGCCTTGAGGATCTGGTAGTCGTTCTCGAAGTCGTGCAGGGCGGCGTCGATGGCGCCGGCCGCGGCGATCTCGCCGGCCGGATCGCAGCGGGCGAACAGCGCCTCGGCCTGGCGCCGGAAGGCGGCGGCGCCGGCCACGGCCTCGGCGGCGGTCGTCTCGCAGGTGGCGGCGACGGCTTCCAGCGCGAGGTCGGAGGCCGCGTCGTAGTAGCGCGCCACGCGCAGGATCTGTGGCAGGCGCAGGGCCGCGTCCCGCGGCAGGCTGGCGCGGCTGAGCTCGGCAATGAAGTCGGCGACGGCCCGGTTGAGGCGGTCGAGGATGCGCTCGTCGCGCTCGAGCGAGGGGCGCTCGCCGCAGGCGCTGGCCGCGGCGCTGCGCACCATGCGCAGGGTGATGCCGCCCATGCGGCGCACCTCCCGGTCGAGCGCGTCGAGCGCCAGCGCCGGCACCGCCAGCACGTTCCGGTCGAGGTGGCGCGGGCGCGCCTCGTCCTCGTCGGCCGTGCGGAAACGTCCCTCCAGGAATGCGGCCAGCCGCCCGGCGATCGGCCAGATCAGGGCGACGCCGAGCAGGTTGAAGGCGGTGTGGAACAGCGCCAGCTCGGCGGCCGGCGCGGATTCGATCCCCAGCAGTGCGTGCAGCGCGCCGAGCGCGGCCAGCAGCCAGGGCAGCAGCAGCAGGGCGACGGCGCCGGTGAGCAGGTTGAAGAGGATGTGGGCGGCGGCGGCGCGGCGGGCGTTGGAAGTGGCGCCGATGACGGCCAGCAGCGCCGTCACGGTGGTGCCGACGTTGGCGCCGATCACCACCGCGGCCGCGCCCTGCGGCGTGAGCAGCCCGCCCTGGGCGGCGGTGAGCGCCACCGCCAGGGCGGCGCTGGAGGACTGCATCAGCACGGTGAGGAGGACGCCGATCAGCACCAGCGCCAGCACCTCGGTGGCGCCGTCGCCATCCGGCAGGGCGAAATCCGCCGGCAGGGCGGTGAAGGTCTCCTTCAGCAGGTCGATGCCGAGGAACAGCACGCCGAAGCCGGCCAGGGCCGTGCCGAAGGCGCCGCGCCGGCTGCCCTCGCCCGTCAGGCGCAGCAGCATGCCGAGGCCGATCAGCGGCAGCGCCAGCACCTCGATCTTGAACTTCAGGCCGACCAGGGCGACCAGCCAGCCGGTCATGGTGGTGCCGACGTTGGCGCCGAACAGCACCCACATCGACTGGCCGAGCGTGAGCAGGCCGGCATTGACGAAGCCGATCGTCGCCACGGTGACGGCGCTGGAGGACTGCACCAGGGTGGTGACGAGGATGCCGGAGACGAGCCCGCGAAACCGCGTCTTCGTCGACCTGGCGAGGATGCGTTCCAGCGAGGGACCGGCGGCCAGCTTGAGGCCGTCGGTCATCAACCCCATGCCGAGCAGGAACAGGCCGACGCCGCCGGCCAGACCGCCCGCGAGGCCGAGCCAGTTCACTGGACCACCTTCCCCCCGTCCCCCTTCCCGAGGAAGGGGATGACGGCCGTTCGCAGGCTGCGCCTGCTCCCCGTTTTTGGCGGCGCATCCATCGGGCAGCCGTGTGGGGCGTGTCTCATGGCTTCTTCCGGTGCAGCGCCGCCTTGGCCAGCACGTGGGCGGTGACGGGCGCGGTGATGAAGAGGAACACCAGCACGGTGAGTTCGTGCAGGCTGAGGCCGGGCCCGGTGGCGCTGAAGTAGAGCGCCGAGGCCAGCACCATGGCGCCGACGCCGAGCGTGGTGGCCTTGGTCGGGCCGTGCAGCCGCGTGAAGAAATCCGGCAGGCGCGCCAGGCCGATGGAGCCGAGCAGGGCGAAGGCGGCGCCGAGGAGGATCAGCAGCGAGACGACGATTTCGACGATCGGGTTCATTCGATGATGTCTCCGCGCAGCAGGTACTTGGCCAGGGCCACGGTGCCGACGAAGCCCATCACGGCGAGCAGCAGCGCCGCCTCGAAGTAGGCGCTGCTGGCCGTGCGCACGCCGAACAGCACCAGCAGGGCGATGGCGTTGATGGTCAGGGTGTCGAGGGCGAGGATGCGGTCGGTGGCGTCCGGGCCGCGCACGAGTCGCCACAGGTTGAGCGTCATGGCCAGGCCGATGAGGACGAAGCCGGCCTCGATGGCGAAGTTCAGCATGCGAAGATCTCCTTCAGCGGCGCCTCGTAACGCGCCTTGATGCCGGCGGCGAGCGCCTGCGGGTCGGGTGCGTCGAGGGCGTGGAGCGACAGCACCCGACGGGTTCGATCGACGTCGATGGAAACCGTTCCCGGCGTCAGCGAAACGATGCTGGCGAGGATCGTCGCGACGAAGGGGTCGGCGAGGTCGAGCGGCACCTCGACGAAGGCCGGCTGCAGGCGCGATAGCGGGCCGAGGACGCGGCGCGCCACGCCGAGGTTGGCGACGACGATGTCGCTGGCCACCCGCGCGGCCAGCCGCAGGGCGACGCCGGGGCGCCGCAGGCGCGGCGCATCGGGCCAGAAGCGCCGGGTGAGCAGGGGCAGCGCCAGGCCGAGCGCCGCGCCGAGCAGCAGCGTGCCGGGCGAGACTGCGTTGTTCAGCGCCGCCCAGAGCAGAAGGATGACGACGGAGAGCGCGGGATGGGGGAGCCAGCTTCGCATCACGGCCTCCTCTGCCGCTCGATCGATTTCGCCTGCGGTCCCAGCACGGCGGCGATGTAGGCCCCGGGGGCGTGCAGTTGCGCCGCCGCGCGCGCCGCGTAATCCGCCAGCGGCTGCGCGAACAACGCCAGCAGCGGACCGGCGGCGACGAGCAGGACGAGGGCCGCCGACCGCCGCCGGCTCGACGCCGGCACGTCCGCCGCGGCCTGGTCCGTCTTGCGCTCCCAGAACAGGCGGCTGCCGTTGCGCGCCAGCGAGATCATGAGGAGGAAGCCCGCCGTCAGCAGCACGCCCCATACGGCCGCCGCTGCCGGCGTGGCGCGGAAGGCCTCGAGCAGCATCAGCTTGCCGAGAAAGCCGGAGAAGGGCGGCAGGCCGGCGGCGGTCGCCGCCGCCAGGAAGAAACCCAGCGCCAGCCAGGGCGCCGCCAGCGGCGGGCCGGCGCGGAAGCGGTCGGCCGCCGCGCCGCGCCGCTCGCCGATGCGCTCGGCGAGCAGGAAGAAGGCGGCGCCGGCGAAGGTCGATTGCACCAGGTAGAAGAGCGCAGCCGCCGTCAGTCCGGCGCCGGCATGGGCCGGCACCGCCAGCAGGACGCCGGCCGAGCCGAGCACCAGCCAGGCGGCGAGCGCGCGCAGCCGTCCGGCGGCGAGCGCGCCGAGGGCGGCGAAGAGGATGGTGAGCAGCGCCAGCGGGGTGAGCCAATCGAGCAGGCCGGCGGTGGCCGGCGCCGGCGCGAAGGCCACGACCTGCACGCGCAGGATGGCGACGATGCCGACCTTGGTCAGCAGGGCGAAAAGGGCCGCCACCGGCGCGCCGGCGGCGGCGTAGGCGAGCGGCAGCCAGAACGAGAGCGGCAGCAGCGCCGCCTTGAGGGCGAACACGGCGACGAGCAGCGCGGCGGCGAGCCGCGCCAGCGCGAAGTCGTGTTCGAGTCCCTGCAGGCGCAGCGCCACGTCGGCGAGGTTGAGCGTGCCGAGCGTGCCGTAGAGCAGGCCCAGCGCGATCAGGAACAGCGCCGAGCCGGCGAGGTTGAGCACGACGTAGGCGAGCCCGGCGCGGCTGCGGGCAAGGCCGCCGCCGTGGGCCAGCAGCGCATAGGAGGCGAGCAGCATCACCTCGAAGAAGACGAACAGGTTGAACAGGTCGCCGGTGAGGAAGGCGCCCTGCAGGCCGACGATCTGCAGCTGGAAGAACGCATGGAAATGGCGGCCGCGAGCGTCGAAGCCGTGGCTGGCGTGCAGCAGGCAGACGGCGGCGAGCAGCGCCGTCAGCAGCGTCATGCCGGCGGCGAGGCGATCCACCGCCAGCACGATGCCGAAGGGGGCCGGCCAGTTGCCGAGGGCGTAGACCAGCACCTCGCCGCGGTCGGCCAGCAGCGTCAGCCAGGCGGCGGCGCCAATGCCGGCCAGTGCGGCGGCGAGGCCGATGCTGCGCTGGAAGCCCGGCCCGCGACCGGTACCCGCCATCAGCACGAGCGCCGCGGCGAAGGGGATCAGGATCGGCAGGATCGGGGCGTGCTGGAGCATCAAGGCCATCCCCCCGCCCCCCTTTCCGAGGAAGGGGGTGACGACGGTTCGCGGGCTTCGCCCGCGCCGTGTTCCTGGCCGAGCCGCCCTTCCCGCACCTTCGCATCGACGTGGTCGTCGCCCGATTCGGCCAGCGCGCGCAGCGCCAGCAGGACGAGGTAGGCGGTCATGCCGAAGCCGATGACGATGGCGGTGAGCACCAGCGCCTGCGGCAGCGGATCGGTGTAGAAGGCGCCGGCGCGGATCAGCGGCGGCGCGCCGGCCATCAGGCGGCCGCTGGCGAAGAGGAACAGGTTCACGGCGTAGGAGAGCAAAGTCAGTCCCAGCACCACGGCGAAGGTGCGCCCGCGCAGCAGCAGGAAGACGCCGCAGGCGGTCAGCGTGCCGATGGCGATGGCGAGCAGGGCCTCCATCAGTCCTCCGCCCCGCCATGGCTGGCCTGCGACAGCCGGCCGAGCCCGGCCAGCGCCATCAGCACGGTGGCGACGACGACGAGGTAGACGCCGAGGTCGAACAGCAGCGCCGAGGCGATCTCCACCTCGCCGACGAGCGGCAGGCCGACGTGGCCGTGGGCGCCGGTGAGGAAGGGCCGGCCGAAGAGCCAGCTCGCCGCGCCGGTGCCGGCGGCCAGCGCCAGGCCGAGCGCGAGCAGTTCGGGCGTGCGTTGCGGCAGGCGCGGCCGGGCGAAGTCGATGCCGGCGGCGAGGTATTGCAGGATCAGGGCGACGGCGGTCACCAGCCCGGCGACGAAGCCGCCGCCCGGCAGGTTGTGGCCGCGCAGGAAGAGGTAGGCGGCCACCGCCAGCGCCAGCGGCAGCAGCGGCCGCATCAGCATCTGCAGGAACAGCGGGTGGCGCTCCCCGCTCCAGGGCCGGCCTTCGGCGTCGCGCGTCGGCGCCGGCAGGACGAGCCGGTCGAGCAGGGCGTGGGCGGCCAGCCCCACCATCGCCAGCACGGTGATCTCGCCCAGGGTGTCGAAGCCGCGGAAGTCCACCAGGATGACATTGACCACGTTGGCGCCGCCGCCGCCCGGCACCGACTGGGCGAGGAAAAAGGCGGAGACCGTGTCGAAGGGCGTGGTCAGCAGCGCCCAGGCCGCCGCGCCGAGGCCGCCGCCGGCGGCCAGCGCCAGCAGCGCGTCGCGCGCCAGCCGCGCGCGGCCGGGTTCCGGCGGCGATTCCTGCGGCAGGTAGTGCAGGGCGAGCAGCAGCAGCACGATGGTGACCACCTCCACCGCGAGCTGGGTCAGCGCCAGGTCGGGCGCCGAGAAGCGCTCGAAGACGAGGGCGACGATCAGGCCGACGACGCTCATCATGACGATGGCGCTGAGGCGGCGCCGGTGCAGCACGACGGTGCCGACGGCGGCCAGCGCCAGCGCCGCCAGCGCCCACAGGCCGGCGGCGTCGGGCGGCAGCATGACGACGGACTGGCGCGGTCCCGGCGGCGCCGAACCCCAGGCCCAGGCGCCGAGCACGAGCGTGAAGGCGAGGAACAGCGCGAGATAACGCTGCAGCGAGCCGTTGTCGGCCCGACTGACGAGGACGCGGGAGGCCGCCACCAGCCGTTCGTAGAAGCGCTCGAAGAGCAGGCGCGCGTGCAGCGAGGGCAGGCGTTCGTAGAGGGCGAACAGCGGATGGCGCAGGGCGTACACCAGCACGCCGCCGGACAGCGCCACCAGGCTCATGACGAAGGGTGCGTTGAAGCCGTGCCACAGTGCCAGCTCGAACGCCGGCAGCGGCCCCTGCAGCACCGCGCCGGCCGCGGCGCCGAGCAGCGGCGCCACGCTCC
>JAWKYW010000027.1:0-17163 GCA_041396245.1 Rhodocyclaceae bacterium
GTCGACGATGGCCTGCGCCACCGCCTGGCAGCCGGCGCAGCACATCGCGCGCGGCGCGCCGTCGATGGTCGCGGCGAAGCGCGCGCCTTGCGGAATCGGCAGGCCGCAGTGATAGCAGGATTGTTCGGCCGGGGGCATAAAGATGGTCATCCCCGCGCAAGCGGGAATCCACTTATATCACCCTCGCCGGATCCCCGCTTGCGCGGGGATGACCGTGCCTTTCGGCCCGGTCACTTCGGCTGCATGCGGATCGCGCCGTCGAGGCGGATCACCTCGCCGTTGAGCATCTCGTTCTGGATGATGTGCAGCGCCAGCGCGGCATATTCGTCCGGACGGCCCAGGCGCGGCGGAAAGGGAACCATCTTGCCCAGCGCATCCTGCACGTCCTGCGGCATGCCGAGCAGCATCGGCGTCTCGAAGATGCCCGGCGCGATGGTCATGACGCGGATGCCGGAGCGCGAGAGGTCGCGCGCGATCGGCAGCGTCATGCCGACCAGGCCGCCCTTCGAGGCGGCATAGGCGACCTGTCCGATCTGGCCGTCGAAGGCCGCCACCGAGGCGGTGTTGACGATCACGCCGCGCTCGCCCGCCGCGTTGGGCTGGCCGCGGCTCATGGCCTCCGCCGCCAGGCGGATCATGTTGAAGGTGCCGATCAGGTTGATGTTGATGACGCGGGTGAAACTGGCGAGCTGGTGCGGGCCTTCCTTGCCGAGTGTCTTCTCGCCGATGGCGATGCCGGCGCAATTCACCAGCCCGTGCAGGCCGCCGAAGGCCGTCACGGCCAGATCGACCGCGGCCCTGGCGCTCGCCTCCGAAGACACGTCGCACTCGGCAAAGCGCGCGCCGGCGCCCAGCTCCTGTGCCAGCGCCTCTCCGGCCGCCTTGTTGAGATCGGCGATCACGACCTTGCCGCCCTGTGCCGCCAATGCCCGCACCGTCCCGGCCCCCAGGCCGGATGCGCCGCCGGTCACGACGAATACGCTGTCCCTGATTTCCATTGACACCCCTCCCAGAAAAAAGAAAATGGCCTGCGAAAACGCAAGCCATTGAATTGCAAAGCATGGTGCTGCCGGCCGGAATCGAACTGGCGACCTACTGATTACGAATCAGTTGCTCTACCAACTGAGCTACGGCAGCACGGGAGGCGGATTATAAACGAGGGGCGCCCTCCCCGACAAACCCGCAGCGCGTCATAATTCACGCTTGCCGGCCGCTTGTCCGACCCAGACGGCGTTTTATCGGTTTGGGCTGGCATCCCCGTACCGTCCTGCCTAACATGCGATTGTCAAAAGGAGGAATCATGCCCAAGCAACGTGGCTTCACCCTTATTGAATTGATGATCGTTGTCGCGATTATCGGTATTCTGGCGATGATCGGGCTGCCCATCTACAACGATTACATCATCCGCAGCCGCTTCCCCGAGGCGCAAAGCGCCTTGGCCGCAGCCCGCGTGCAAGCGGAACAGTTCTTCCAGGACAACCGCACCTACGTCGGCATCCCCTGCCCCGGCAATACCAACTTCTGGTCCTACGAATGCAACGACGCGGCGGCGCCCCAGACCGCCACGACCTACTCCTTGTTCGCCACCGGGCAGGGCGCGATGGCCAACTTCGAGTTCTCGATCGACCAGAACAACAACCGCAGCACGACAGGGGTCGTTGCGGGTTGGGGCACCACGGCCATCCCGGCACCCACTCGCGCCGCGCCCATCACCTGCTGGCTGACCCGCAAGGGCGGATGCTCCTGATGAAGCTGCCGTCGGCCAGGGGATTCACCCTCATCGAGCTGGTCATCTCGATAGCCATACTGGGCATCCTCGTTGCGCTTGGCATTCCTTCGTTTTCTGAATGGATCCACAATACCCAGTTGCGCAATGCGGCAGAGAGCGCCCTGAACGGACTGCAGATCGCCCGTTCGGAAGCCGTAAGGCGCAACGGCTATACCCAGTTCATCCTCGGCCCGGGCTCAGGCTGGCGCGTCATCTCGATAACGCCGCCTTCGGGAGGCGTCGGCGCCGCCTGCCAGGAAATCGCCGAAATCCAGCGGCGCGATGCTTCCGAGGGCTCGTCCTCGGCAACGGTCGCTGTAACCCCGGTCGGCGTCAACTCGGTCACTTTCACGCCGCTGGGATGGGTCGGCTCCGGCACCACTTCCTGCGGTAATCCCATCACGCAGCTCGACATCGATTCGTCTGTACTCGCTGCCGGACGCAGCCGCGAACTGCGCATTGTCATTACTGCCGGGGGCGGCATCCGTCTGTGCGATCCGCAAGTCGCAGCTGGCGATCCCCGGTCCTGCTGAACAGCGGAGCTTCTATGGAACCCATGAAACCTGAAACGGGAAAAGGAATGCGAGGCCAGGGCGGCGTGGCGCTCCTCGAGGCGATGATCGCCATCCTGCTCATCTCTTTCGGCATCCTCGGCATCATCGGCCTGCAGGCCAACTCCATCGCCTTCACCACCGACGCCCGCTACCGGGTCGACGCTGGTGCGCTGGCCGACCGGCTGGTGTCGGAGATCTGGGTCAATCCAACCAACATCGCCAGCTATGCCTGGGCCGGCGTCGGCGTCCCCGATCCGGTGGTCGCACCCTGGGTCGCCGATGTCCAGAACAGCCTGCCCGGTGCGGTTGCCCTGCCACCGCTGATCGCTGTCGGCGCGGACAACTCCGTCACGGTCACCGTCCGCTGGCAGCTGCCAAACGGCAGCCCGCACCAGCATATGGTGATCGCCAACATCAACCAGAATCCGGAAAACTAGCCATGCCGGCACTGATGCGAAAAAACCGCGGCCTGAGCCTGGTCGAACTGATGGTCGGCGTCGTAATCGGCATGATCGCCATCATCATCATCATGCAGGTCGCCATTACCTTCGAAGGCCAGAAGCGGGCCACCGTCGGAACCGCCGGCGCCATGGACGAGGGCTCGGTCGGCCTGTTCACCCTGCGGCGCGAAATCCAGAGTGCCGGCTACGGTATGGCCGACGCGGACCTCGTCGCCTGCCTGGTACAGGCTCACGAGGCGCGCTTCGACAACCAGGCCACCGCCGCAGACTTCCAGTTCACGGTCTTCCCGGTGCTGATCACCCAGGGTGCCGCCGGTGCCGCGGACAGCATCACCGTCAACTACAGCAACTCGCCCATGCTGGCGACGGCCGCCACCCTGATCCAGAATTTCCCCGGCGACGAGGCCACCAATTTCAAGATCAGCAACCGCTATGGCTTCAATGCCGGCGATGTCGTCATCCTGGCCAGCCCCACCGTGCTCGCTCCCTCTCCCCCTGCTGCAGCCGGCACGCGGCAGTGCTCCATGTACCAGGTGACTTCCCTTCCTGTCGGCGCCGGCGAGACGGACGAGCTCAAGCATGAGTTGGCCCAATATGTGAATTCCGCCGGCGCCTCGGTTCCTTCGCGCTTCAACAAGGGCGGTGGCCTGGGGATCGCCTACCCGGCCAACACCACCAAGATATTCAACCTCGGCGGCAACCCTGTCAGCAGCGTATTCTCCGTGGTGAACGACCAACTCGTCTTCCAGGACCAGTTGACCGGAGCGCCGACCCCACTGGTGCTGCTGGACAATGTCATCTCCTTCCAGGCGCAGTACGGCTTCGATATGCGCCCCGGACCACAAGTGGACCTGCAGGTGACCCAGTTCAGCGACGCCGTGCTGGACGCCGACAGCAGCGGCACCGCCGGCGACTCGAATGACTGGATGCGGCTGGGTGCGGTGCGCGTCGCCATCGCTGTCCGCAACAAGTATCCCGAAAAGCCGGACCCGACCACGGGCCTGTGCAACACCACAGCCAATACGCCCGCCTGGACCTGGGGAGCCATCCCCGAGGCCGTTCTCGACCCGGCCGACACGGACGAATGGAAATGCTATCGCTACAAGGTTTTCGAAAGCGTAATCCCGCTGCGCAACATGTTCTGGAAGGCTGCATGATGAGTTCTCTTGTCATTTCCCTGAACGGCAGGACCGAGCGCGGCGTGGCCCTGCCCATCGCCCTGATCGTGCTCGTCGCCATGGTGCTGGCGGCGGTAACCCTGATCCGCTCGGTCGACACTGCCACCATGGTTGCCGGCAACCTCACTCTAAAGCAGAGCGCCACCCATTCTGCCGACGAAGGCATTCGCCAGGGCTTCCTCTGGCTTCGCAACACCGCCATCGCCAACCCGGCGTCCCTCAACAGTTCCATCCCCGGCAGCGGCTATTTTTCCACCCAGCACGCCGACGACCCCAACTGGAATCCGGCCGCCAACTGGCCGGCGGCAAGCGCGGTATCACTGCCTGCGGATGCCGGGGGCAACACGGTTTCCTACGTCATCCACCGCCTGTGCACCCTGCCCGGCCTGGCCTACAACGCCCCCAATCAGCAATGCGCCACCTATACCGGCACCAGCGCCGCCTCTTCCGGCGGCAGCCAGTCGGTCGACGCCCCCGAGTTCGCCGGCGTGGTGTTCGTCTACTTCCGCGTTACCGCCCGGGTGGATGGCCCACGCGACACCGTCAGCTATGTCCAGTCCCTGATGCTGGCGCCAGCCAGCTGAGCGCAGCATCGCAAGGATTTGAAGGAGAAACCCCATGAAGTCCTGCCCGAACGTCAAGCAAACGATCGCCCGCACCATGGCGCTGATCTATGTCGCCGTCGCCGTGCCGGCCGAGGCCGCCCTAACCGACCTCACCAGCCAGCCGCTGGCCAACATCGCCGGCACCGCCACCGTCAAGCCGAACATCATGTTCCTGCTAGACGACTCCGGTTCCATGATGCAGCAGTACACGCCGGACTACGTCAGCGAACGCTGGGGCGGCCCGGCTGCCAGCGACCGCCATTGCTACGACAGCGGCGACGATACCGACACCAACCGCGACCTGTGCATTTTCGGCGACCCGCCCTACATGAGCCCGGATTTCAACAAGCAGTATTACAACCCGGACATCGCCTACGCGCCGCCCACCAGCTGGGATGGCGTGCCCTACCCGAGCCAGACCGCCGCCAACACCTCAAACTGGACCGCCGTCAAGACCGACGGCTTCAATATCCAGAACATCAACCATTTCGAGCAGGGCAACACCGCCTGGAACATCGCGGCGCAGTACCCCAGCCGGGCCTGGTGCGTGAACGTCGGGGACGACCCGAACTCGCCCGCCAACAACCCGAGCTGCGTAACCAATTCGGGCGGCTATTACTATCCGGACGCGACCTTCAAAAGAGGCCAGGACGGCACGGTCAACTTCAACAATTCGCCCGGCGGCACCGGCTCGACCGTGACCCACGCCAAGTTCCGCTATGGCAATCCCTATTACTACCGCATCCTGCCCGGCGAATACTGCACGGACGAGGCGCTGACCAACTGCGTTTCGGTCGCCCTGGGCTCGACCCCGCCGTTCCCCGCGCCCAACGACGGGCATGTCTACCCGGCGCGGGTACGCTGGTGCAATTCGGAGGCCAACGCCGTTGCCGCTACGCCGGCCGCCGGAAGCTGCCAGGCCAAGAAAGTCGGAAGCTTCCAGTACGCCCGGTTCTCGATCACCTCTCCGGCCTCAAAGGCTTACGGCACCATCAAGATCGGCAGTTCGGGTTCCAACAATCCCGTCACCATCACCCAGGTCCAGGTCAACGGGGTTACCGTCATGAACAACACCCTCACCGCAGGAGGCGGGACGAACTCTTCCGGCGAAAGAAACACGATGGCCAATAACCTGGCCGCCGCCATCAACGCCTACCATGCCGCACCGGGTTCCTTTTACGCCGCTTGCGCGGGTACGGCCTGCAATGCCATCCTGGGTGCCGGCCTCATTCCTTCTGACACGGTGGCAATCATTCCGACGGCGACATCCGGCGGCGTGGACTACATTACCGATGCCTCGCATGCTGGCGAAGTGATTGCGGTCACCGCCCCGGTTAACAACATCTCGCCTTCCCGCGGATCGATCACCATAGGCAACAGTGGCAGCGGATCGGGCAACATCACCAGCATCACCGTGGGGCCGAGCGGCGGGCCCTATGTCGAGGTATTGAACAACAGCCTGTCGAATTTCGGCAACAATTCCACCATCAACCGCAACGCAGCCGCCCGTGCGGTGGAGTCCCGCATTGACGGCTACGCCAACGGCGCGCCCTGGGAATACACCGCTCGCTACTACGGACAGAACGTTTCACCCTGGGGCAGCTGCTCGAACACGACCACGACCGGCCGGGTGTGCATCGACGCCCCGCTCAGCGCAGGTTCGGCGCCCAACGGCTACATCATCAACGTCACGACGGTCGGCGGGGTCTCGGTTTCGGTCAGCAATTTCGGGGCCCAGTCCGGAACCGCGGGGGTTTCGCGCTTTATCCCGACGACGATCACGAACATCGGCGCCGGTACGGCCGCCACGAGCGCCTACCAGCGCGTCGACATAGCCCCGGCCACCACGACCTATCCAAAGGCGACCGCCCGCACCGACTGCGCCTCGACGCCGGGCGTATGCACCTACGACGAGGAAATGACCAACTTCGCCAACTGGTACGCCTACTACCGCACCCGCATGCAGACCATGAAGTCGGCCGTCGGCCACGCCTTCCTGCCGCTCAACAACGAGTACCGGCTCGGTTTCACCACCATCAATAACACCACCTTCACCGGCACCAGCGGCACGCGCTGGCTGGCCCTGGACGCCCTGGAGGCGGCGCAAAAGCAGAACTGGTACGCCAAGCTCTACGCCCAGAATGCCAGCGGCAGCACACCGTTACGGGAGGCGCTGGACCGAATGGGCAAGCTTTACGAAAGCACTCTTTCCGGCGCGCCCGATCCGATGGAGTTCTCCTGCCAGCAGAACTTCACCATCCTCACCACAGACGGCTACTGGAACGGCGGCACCAACTCGGCCATCGGCGACCAGGACAACGTCGAAAGCACGGCGCGCTTCTGCAGCCGCGAGAACGGCTGCTTCGACGGCAACCTGGGCGGCGGCGCGGCCGCCTCGCTGGCCGACGTGGCCCTCTACTACTACTATCGCGACCTGCGGACCGACCTGACCGACAACGTGCCAACCACGACCAAGGATCCCAATCCGGCCCAGCACATGACCACCTTCACACTCGGCCTGGGGGTGGACGGCGTCATGACCTACCGCGAGGACTACGAGACGGCCGCCGCCGGCGACTTCTACCGCATCCGTACCGGCGCCACCGGCTGTACCTGGACCGCCGGCACCTGCAACTGGCCGGTACCGGTGTCGAACGGCGAGACGGCGGTGGACGACCTCTGGCACGCCGCCGTTAACGGCCATGGCACTTTCTTCAGCGCCCAGGATCCCGCTTCGCTCTCGCAGGGCCTGGCCAGTGCATTGGCCGGGCTGCAGGTGCGCAACGCCGCCGCCTCGGCCTCGGCAACCAGCACGCCAAACGTCACCCAGGAGGACAACGACATCTTCAGCGCCACTTTCCGCACCGTGAAGTGGGACGGCGAACTGGTCGCGCAGAAAATCGATACGGCGACCGGAAATCTGCTGCCGGACATCACCTGGTCGGCGCAGTCCCTCCTCGACGACAAGGTTTCGGACAGTTCGGATTCCCGCATCATCTATACCGCCGATCTGTCGACTCCGACGCCGTCGCGGAAGACCTTCGAGTGGGCCAGCCTGACCTCCTCCGAGCAGGCTCATTTCCAGGACAAGTGCCTCGGCGGCGATCCGCTCACCCAGTGCTCCGGCTTCGATGCTGCACAGAAGACGCAAGCCAATCTCGGCGACAAGATGCTCAACTACCTGCGCGGCCAGCAGGAGATGGAAGTGACCGATCCGCCGATCTATCGTGTGCGCGATCACGCCTTCGGCGACATTGCCAGCGCCAAACCGGCCTATGTGCGCAACCCGCGCCGCAATTACGGCGACGTCGGCTACAGCGTCTACAAGGCCGCCCAGGCCGGTCGCCAGGCGATGGTGTATGTCGCCGCCAACGACGGCTTCCTGCATGCGCTCAACGCCACCACCGGCGACGAGGCCTGGGCCTACGTGCCGCACGCCACCTACCCGGATTTCCACAAGCTGGCGGATTCGAACTACGGCAACAACCACCGCTACTATGTTGACGGCAGCCCGGAATCCGGCGATGTCTTCATCGGCGGCCAGTGGCGCACCATCCTCGTCGGCGGCCTAAACAAGGGCGGACGCGGCTATTACGCACTCGACATCACCGAGCCGACCAATCCGCTGGTATTGTGGGAGTTCTGCTCGGATTCCGCGCTGTGCTCGGTGGCCGACACCGACCTCGGCTATACCTTCGGCAACCCGATCATCACCAAGCGGCCCTCCGACGGGAAATGGGTGGTGCTGGTCGCCTCGGGCTACAACAACGTCAGCCCGGGCAGCGGCCGCGGATTCCTCTACGTTCTCGACGCCGAGACTGGGCAGGTACTAAGCAAGATCGATACCGGCATCGGCGACACGACGACGCCGAGCGGGCTGGCACGCATCACCGGCCGCGCCGAAAATGCCGTCACCGACAACACCGCGACGACCATCTTCGGCGGCGACCTTCTGGGCAACCTCTGGCGCTTCGACATGACTGCCAACACGGTGATCAAGCTGGCCAGCCTGACCGACGATCTTGCTGCTCCGCAGCCGATCACCACCCGCCCCGACGTCGGCAAGTGCCACGACACACCCATGGTCTTCGTCGGCACAGGCCGCTATCTCGGTCTGGGCGACCTCACCGACCTTCAGCTGCAGAGCATCTGGGGCATCAAGGACAACTCCGCGACGCTCGGCACGCTGCGCACCAACAGCATGGTGCAGCAGAACTTTTCAGCAGCGGGGGGGGGCACCTACACCATATCCAGCAACGACGTCGACCTGGCTTCGCAAAACGGCTGGTTCGTCGACCTGGACCAGAACTCCGGCGAACGGGTGAACCTCGATCCGGCACTGGTGCTGGGAACCCTCGTCGTGGTCACTAACCAGCCGGAGAGCATTTCGGCCTGTACCACCGGGGGCAACAGCTTCAAATACGAGTTCGACTTCTGCTCCGGCAAGGCCTTGCTCGCTTCAGGTGGCACGGTCGGCAAGAAAATCGGCTCTTCTATTGCAGTAGGCTTTATCGTGATCCGCCTGCCCAGCGGTGCACTGAAGGTCATCACCACCTTCGCCGGATCCGAAAAGACCACTGAAGGCGTGACGGCCGGTTCCAGCGGCAATACCCGGCGCGTGTCCTGGCGGGAACTCCAGTAGGACGGCATGACAGGCAGGCGGGTGGAGAATCCCGCCTGCCTGCTGCACATGGTGGACGGTTGGCGGGTTACTGCCCCGTTCTCTGCAGTTCGCGCGGCAGTGGAAATACCACGTTTTCCGGATTGCCATCGAGCTTGATTACGTTCTCGGCTCCGAGATCCTTTAACCGCGACGCAACTTGACGCACCAGCACCTCCGGCGCCGAGGCGCCGGCGGTCAGGCCGACATGGCGCCTGCCCGCCAGCCATTCCGCCTTGACCTGGGAGGCGTTGTCGACCAGGTGCGCCTCGACGCCGCGATTGCTCGCCACCTCGCGCAGGCGATTCGAGTTGGAGCTGTTGGGCGAGCCGACCACGATGACCAGGTCGCAGCGCTCGGCCAGCTGCTTGACGGCGTCCTGGCGGTTCTGCGTGGCATAGCAGATGTCGTCCTTGCGCGGCCCGGTGATCCGCGGGAAGCGCGCCTCCAAGGCGTGCACGATGACGCGCGCGTCGTCGACCGAAAGCGTGGTCTGGGTGACGTAAGCGAGCCGATCTTCGTCTTGCACCCGAAGCCTCTCCACGTCTGCCGTGTTTTCCACGAGATAGATGCCCCCTGCGGCCTGCCCCATCGTGCCCTCCACCTCGGGATGGCCGCGATGGCCGATCATGACTACCTCGCGGCCGGCCTCGCGCAGGCGCTGCACTTCGCTATGCACCTTGGTCACCAGCGGGCAGGTGGCGTCGAAGACCCGCAGGCCGCGGCGTTCGGCCTCGGCGCGCACCGCCTGCGACACGCCATGGGCGCTGAAGATCACCGTGGCGCCGTCAGGCACCTCGTCGAGTTCCTCGACGAATACGGCCCCCTTGGCACGCAGGTCGTCGACGACGAACTTGTTGTGCACGACCTCGTGGCGCACGTAGATGGGCGCGCCGTGGATTTCCAGCGCCCGCTCGACGATCTCGATGGCGCGCTCGACGCCGGCGCAGAAGCCGCGGGGATTGGCCAGAAGTATGTCCATGTACTTGCTCCGTCATGCCCGACGCAGGTCGGTGTATCTGCCCGGCCCGGGCGGATGTCCCACGGGGATTTCCTTCGGTCATCGGCCTGAAGGCCGACCTACAGGATCCCGATCACGTCTACTTCGAAGCGGATGGCCTTGCCGGCCAGCGGGTGGTTGAAGTCGATCAGGGCGTCCTCCTCGGTCAGTTCGCGCACCAGGCCGGTATAGGCGGCGCCGTCGGGCGTCTTGAATTCGATGAGCATCATCTCGCGAAGTTCCCCCGGATTGGGCAGCTCGCCGTGGACAAAGCGCTGCATCAGCTGCGGATTGTGCGGACCGAAGGCCTGCTCCGCCTCGAGCAGCAATACCGTGCGCTGCCCCGTCGGCAGGCCGATCAGGTGGCGTTCGAGCACCGGCGCCAGTTCGCCGCTGCCGAGCTGCAGCGTGGCGGGTTTGCCGCCGAATGTGCTGACCAGTTCGGTGTCGTCCGCCAGCGCCAGGCGGTAATGCAGGGTCAGCAGGCTGTTTTCCTCAACCACTTCGCTCATGACTTTTCCTTTGCGGCGCAGAACAGCTGCTGCCAGAGGAGCAGCGCCACGCCTGCCGTGATCGCCGAATCGGCGACGTTGAAGGCCGGCCAGTGCCAGCCGGCGGCGTGAACGTCGAGGAAGTCCGCCACTGCACCGAAGCGGATGCGGTCGATGACGTTTCCCAGCGCACCGCCGAGGATGAGCGCCGCGGCCAGCGGCAGCAGGCGCTCGGCGGCATGGCGTCGAATCAGGAAAGTCAGCCACACGGACACGGCGATGGCGAGCACGACGAAGAACCAGCGCTGCCAGCCGCCGGCGTCGGACAGGAAGCTGAAGGCGGCGCCGGGGTTGAAGACGAGGACGAGGTTGAAGAACGGCGTCACCGCGATGCTCTGCCCGGGCGGCAGCGCGGCGAGGACCCAGAGCTTGGTCAACTGGTCGAGGACGATGACCAGCCCGGAAAGCCCCAGCCAGGATGCAAATCTAGGCATGGCTGCGCGGTTCGCCCCCGCCGTGCAGGTTGGCGTCGCAGCGCCCGCACAGCTCGGGATGTTCGGCATTCACGCCGACGTCCTCGCGCCAGTGCCAGCAGCGCGGGCACTTGGCATGCGGGCTGGGCTCGGCGGCGATGCCTTCGGCGGCGCTGTCGCCGACCTTGACCAGCGTCGCCTTCGAGCAGATCAGCACCAGGCGCAGGTCGTTGCCCAGGGAGGCCAGCAGTTCGTGCTTCGCCCCGCTGGCGCGGATCTCCACCTCGGCCTGCAACGACGAGCCGATTTTCCCGGCCACGCGCAGCTCCTCCAGCACCTTCGACACCTCGGCGCGCACCTCGCGGATCTGCTGCCACCGTGTCAGGAGGACTGACTCTTGCGCCGGCTCGGGCAGGGCATGCCAGGTGGCCAGCATCACGCTGTCCTCCGGATTCTTCGTCAGGATCTGCCAGATCTCCTCGGCGGTGAACGTCAGCACCGGCGCCATCAGGCGGGCGAGCGCCTGCAGGATGTGCCACAGCGCGCTTTGCGCAGCGCGGCGCGGTTTCGAGTTCGCGGCGGTGGTGTACAGGCGGTCCTTGAGGATGTCGAGGTAGAAGGCGCCCAGTTCCTCCGAGCAAAAGCCCTGCAGCGCCTGGACGACGCGGTGGAATTCGTAGCGGCCGTAATCGGCCGTCACCTGCGCCTGCAGCCGGCGCGTCAGCGCCAGGGCGTAGCGGTCGATCTCCAGCCACTCGGCCAGCGGCAGCATTTCCTTCACCGGATCGAAGTCGGCGGTGTTGGCGAGCAGGAAGCGCAGGGTGTTGCGGATGCGGCGATAGCTTTCCACCACGCGCTTGAGTATCTCGTCGGAGATCGACAGTTCGCCCGAATAGTCGGTCGCCGCCACCCACAGGCGCAGCACCTCGGCACCGAGCGTGTCGGAAACCTTCTGCGGCGCGATGACGTTGCCCTTGGACTTCGACATCTTGTGGCCCGTACCATCAACCACGAAACCGTGCGTCAGCAGGCCGTCGTAGGGCGCGCGGCCGTCGAGCGCGCAGGCCGTCAGCAGCGAGGAATGGAACCAGCCGCGGTGCTGGTCGGAGCCTTCGAGGTAGAGGTCGGCCGGCCACTTGCTCTCGCCGGCGTGGCTGCCGCGCAGCACCGTCCGGTGCGTCGTGCCGGAATCGAACCAGACGTCGAGCGTGTCGCGCATCTTGTCGTACTGGTCCGCTTCGGCGCCCAGCAGTTCGGCCGCGTCGAGCCTGAACCAGGCGTCGATGCCGTCCTTCTCGACGCGCTGCGCCACCTGCTCGAGCAGCTCCGGCGTGCGCGGATGCAACTCTCCGGTCTCCTTGTGCAGGAAGAAGGGAATCGGCACGCCCCAGTTGCGCTGGCGCGAGACGCACCAGTCGGGGCGGTTGGCGATCATGGCGTGCAGGCGCGCCTGGCCCCAGTCGGGGAAGAATTGCGTCGCCTCGACTGCGGCCAGCGCCGTCTCGCGCAGGGTGCGGCCCTCGACAGGCTGGCGATCCATGCCGATGAACCACTGGCTGGTGGCGCGATAGATGATCGGCGTCTTGTGCCGCCAGCAGTGCATGTAGCTGTGCGTGATCTTGTTCGAGGCAAACAGGCAGCCGACCTCGCGCAGCTTCTCGATGATCGCCGCATTGGCCTTCCAGACGTTGAGGCCGCCGAAAAACGGCAGGCTCTCGGCAAAGCGGCCGTCGCCCTGCACCGGCGTGAGGATCTCCTCGTTGCGCATGCCGTGGCGCTTGCAGGACTCGAAGTCCTCCAGGCCGTAGGCCGGCGCGCTGTGCACCACGCCCGTGCCGGTGTCCAGCGTGACGTAGTCGCCGAGATACACCGGTGATTCGCGCTCGTAGAAGGGATGGCGGAACTTCACCAGCGCCAGCGCCGCGCCCTGGCAGGCGCCCAGCACCCTGCCCTCGAGGCCGTAGCGCGCCAGTGCCTGGCCGCGCAGCTCCGCCGCCAGCACCAGCAGGCCGCGCGGCGTCTGCACCAGTTCGTAGGTGAACTCCGGATGCAGGTTGAGCGCCTGGTTGCCGGGAATCGTCCACGGCGTCGTCGTCCAGATGACCGCATGGCAGGGGCTGTCGGGCAGCGCCTGCAGGCCGAAGGCATGCGCCACGCGGCCGCGCTCGGATTCGTCGAGCGGGAAGGCGACGTCGATGGCGGGCGACTCCTTGTCCTGGTATTCGACTTCGGCTTCGGCCAGCGCCGAGCCGCAGTCGAAGCACCAGTTCACCGGCTTCAGTCCCTTGAAGAGGAAGCCGCGCCGGTGGATCTCGCCCAGTGCGCGGATCTCGTCGGCCTCGTTGCGGAAGGCCATCGTCAGATACGGATCGTCCCACTCGCCCAGCACGCCGAGGCGGATGAAGTCCTTCTTCTGCCGCTCGACCTGCTCGGCGGCGAAGGCGCGGCACAACTCGCGCGCCTGGTCGGCCGGCAGGTGCTTGCCGTGCAGCTTCTCGATCTGGTGCTCGATGGGCAGGCCGTGGCAGTCCCAGCCCGGCACGTAGGGCGCGTCGAAGCCGGCCAGGGTCTTCGAGCGGACGATGATGTCCTTGAGTATCTTGTTGACGGCATGGCCGATGTGGATGTCGCCATTGGCGTACGGGGGGCCGTCGTGGAGCACGAAGCGCGGCCGCCCGGCCGAGGCCTTGCGGATCTTCTGGTACAGCTTGCGCTGCTGCCAGTCGGCCACCCACTGCGGCTCGCGTTTGGCGAGATCGCCCTTCATCGGGAAGGGGGTGTCGGGAAGGTTCAGGGTTTTTCGGTAGTCGGCCATGTCAAAAGAACCTATCGGCGCTGCGCCGCGTGAAACGCCCTGGCAGCCGCCACGTCGCGCGCGATCTGCGCCGTCAGTGCTTCAAGTGAATCGAATTTCGCCTCGTCGCGCAACTTGTGCAGGAAGTTCACCCGCAGGTGGGCGCGGTAGAGGTCGCCCTGGAAGTCGAAGATGTAGGCCTCCAGCGTCGGCAGCCCGCTGGTGCTCACCGTCGGTCGCACGCCGAGGCTGGCCACGCCTTCCAGCGGATGATCGGCGATGCCGTCCACGGTCACGACGAAGATGCCGGACAGCGGCGCCTTCAGGCGCTTCAACTGAATGTTGGCCGTGGCGTAGCCGAGCTTGCGGCCGAGCTTCTGGCCGTGGAGGACACGGCCGGAGATGCAGTAGGGGCGTCCGAGCAGGCGCTCGGCATGCTCCAGGTCGCCGGCGTCGAGCGCCTCACGCACGGCCGAGCTGGAAACACGCTCGCCTTCGTGCACCAGGGTCTCCATCGCTTCGACGCCGAAGCCGTGCGCCTTGCCCGCCTGCTGCAGCAGGGCGAAGTCGCCGCTGCGGCCCTTGCCGAAGCGGAAGTCGTCGCCGATCATCAGGTGGCGCACGCCCAGGCCATTCACGATGCGTTCGACGAAGTCCTCCGCCGACAGCGCCGCGAAGCGCCGGTTGAAGGCGCAGACATAGGCCTGGTCGACCCCGCATTCGGCCAGCAGCTGCAGTTTCTCGCGCAGGCTCGCCAGGCGCGCCGGCGCCGACTGCGGCGCGAAGAATTCGCGCGGATTGGGCTCGAAGGTCATCACCGCGGACGGCAGGCCGGCCTGTTTCGACAGCCCGGTCAGCTTCGCCAGCAGCGCGCGATGGCCGCGGTGCACGCCATCGAAGTTGCCGATGGTGAGCACGGTCGAATGCGTGGCGCGGGCGGGGATGCCTCTGAAGACCTGCACGGTGTTAACTGATTGCCGGGAAACGGTGAATTATACAGCCGGTGCAGGGCCGCCCCAAGCCGGCTGTAGTGTTTGCCTGGAGCGAAGCGAACAACCGTCACCCGCTTTCTCGGAAAGGGGGCCGGGGGGGGATAGCCCCCACCTCAGTCGAGACGGACCAGTTTCGACTTGGCGAGCGGCGGATTCTTGGCGAAATAGCCCTTGATGCCCCTCAGGATGGCTTCGGCCATCTTCTCCTGGTAGTCCTCGTCGTTGAGCCGTCTCTCCTCGTCCGGATTGCTGATGAAGGCCGTCTCGATGAGGATGGAGGGGATGTCCGGCGCCTTCAGCACGGCAAAGCCGGCCTGCTCGACATGCGGCTTGTGCAGGTCGTTCACGCCGCCCAGTTCGCCCAGTACCGCGCGGCCGAGCTTGAGACTGTCGCTGATGGTGGCCGTCTGCGAAAGGTCCAGCAACGTGCGGGCCAGGTGAGGGTCCTTGACGTCGAGATTGACGCCGCCGATCAGGTCGGCGGCATTCTCGCGCTGCGCCAGCCAGCGCGCCGCCGTGCTCGAGGCGCCATTCTCCGACAGCACGAAGACCGAGGAGCCGCGCGCCGTCGGCTTGATGAAGGCATCGGCATGCACCGAGACGAAGAGGTCGGCCTGCACGCGGCGGGCCTTCCGCACGCGCTGGTGCAGCGGAATGAAGTAATCGCCGTCGCGCGTCAGCAGCGAGCGCATGTTCGGCTCGGCGTCGATCTTCGCCTTCAGGCGCCGCGCCACCTGCAGCGTGACGTTCTTCTCGTAGCTGCCGCCGCGGCCGACGGCGCCCGGATCCTCGCCGCCGTGGCCGGGATCGAGCACGATGGTGACCATGCGCGTGATCTCGGGCTCCGGACGCGGCTCCTGCGCCGGGGCTTGCGCCGGCCGGGCCTCGAGCTTCTCCAGCAGGGCCAGCAGGGGATCGTCCTCCACGGTCGGGTATAGATCGAGCACCAGCCGGTGGCCATACTCGCCGACCGGCTTGAGCATGAACACCTGGGGCCGGATCTCGGTTTTCAATTCGATCACCAGGCGCACCACGCCCGGCCTGTTGCGCCCGGCGCGGATCAGCCGGATGTAGGGATCCGTCCCGGAAATCTTGTCCGGCAGGCTCTGCAGGATGCTGTTGAACTCGACGCCCTGCAGGTCGACCACCAGCCGCTCCGGATTCTTCACGATCATGTGCGTGAAGGCGATCGGCTGCCGGTACTCCAGCGTCACCCGGGTGTAATCGCGTGCCGGCCAGACGCGCACGGCGAGGATGCCGGTCGCCGCCTGCCCGACGGGACTGACCAGCAGGGTCAGGGCCGCGCCGGCGTATTTCAGGAAGTCGCGGCGGCGGAAGGGGGGAGCCGACTCAGGCATGCGCGCCCTGCCTCGGTGAGCAGAATGATTTCGGCGCGCCGGCCGTCGCCCTCGATGGAAAGCGCGAGGCGCAGGTCTGCCGGGGCAAGATAATCCCCCGCCTTGTCCGGCCATTCGACGAGGCAGACCGCCCCGCCGCTGAAGTATTCGTCCAAGCCTGCATCGAGATATTCCTCCGGCTGGCTGAACCTATAAAAATCAAAGTGATGCAAGTTTAACCTAGAAATAGCATAAAGTTCAACCAGTGTAAAGGTCGGACTCTTCACATTCCCCTCATATCCGAGGCCGCGCAGCACCCCGCGAACGAGAGTGGTCTTGCCGCTGCCGAGGTCGCCCTCGAGGTAAATCACCAGTCCCGGCGCCAGCGCCCGGGACAGCGCCGCCCCCAGCGAAAGCGTGGCCGCCTCGTCGGGCAGGCTCAGGGACAGGCTATGGTCAGAGCTCATCTCAGTAGTATCCATGAGTGCGACGGGTCTGTTCCGGGTGCAGGGCTAGGCGCGAGCGACGCGGTTGGGTCATTCCCAATAAGGAGCGAGCAACGCCGCCATGCGCCCGGAGCAGGCCCGTCCCAAGGGGTTGCAGCCAAAAGCGCCGGCTGCGGCGTTGCGCGTCTTGCCAAGGGGTGGCCATTGGCGGCGACGTGCGCCTAGCAACCAGCGCTTTTGGCTGCAACGCATCTCATGGATACTATTGAGATGAGCTCTAGAATGCAAAACGCACGCTCCATCGACGGGGTTGAACTCGCCGCGCGCATCCGGCAATGGGGGCGGGAGCTGGGATTCGATGCCATCGGCTTTGCCGGTACGGCGCTCGACGCCGCCGAAGCCGA
>JAWKYW010000028.1:0-10114 GCA_041396245.1 Rhodocyclaceae bacterium
ACCGGCGGCCGCCGCACGCACATCGCCGAGCTCGCCGCGCGCGCGCTCGAAGGCGCGCCGATCGCCGTCGCCGACCACTGCTACGGCTGCACCGCCGGCCAGGGCAGCAGCTGCGGCGGCGCGCTCGGCGACTGAGCCCGCCGCATCGCGGCCTGCACGCCATGCACGCCGCGCCCGGCCGCGCCTGCCCGCTGCGCTACCGCTACGGCGCGGCCGCGCTGCGCGCCTGCCCGGAGCAGCGCGTCGAAACGCTCTACGTCGTCGGCGGTCTCTACGGCAACCGGCCGGCGCTCGATGCGCTGCTCGCGCTGGCGGCGCGCGAGCCCGGGCCGGTGGTGCTCTGCTTCAACGGCGACTTCCACTGGTTCGACGTCGACGACGCCGGCTTCGCCGCCATCAACCGCGCCGTGCTGCAGCACGACGCCCTGCTCGGCAACGTCGAGGCCGAGCTGCTCGCGCCGGACGACGACGCCGGCTGCGGCTGCGCCTATCCGGCGGGGGTGGACGACGGCACGGTCGCGCGCTCGAACCGAATCCATGCCCGGCTGAAGGCCGCCGCGCGGCGGCAGCCGGAGCTCCTCGCGCGACTCTACCGGCTGCCGATGCTGCGGCGCTACCGCATCGGCGAGCTGGCCGTCGGCGCGGTGCATGGCGACGCCGAGTCGCTGGCCGGCTGGCGCTTCGACGTCGCGGCCCTCGACGACCCGGACAACCGGCCCTGGATCGCGCAAGCCTTCGACGCAGCCGGCGTCGACCTCTTCGCCAGCAGCCACACCTGCCTGCCGGCGCTGCGCAGCTTCGACGTCGACGGCGGCCGCCGCGCCGTCATCAACAACGGCGCCGCCGGCATGCCGAATTTCCGCGGCGAGCGGACGGGGCTGATCACGCGCATCGGCGTCGCCCCCGGCCCGCAGGCCGCGCGCTACGGCACCGTGCTCAAGGGCATCCACGTCGAGGCGCTGCCGCTCGCCTACGACCCCGACCGCTGGCTGGCGGACTTCCTCGCCAACTGGCCGGAAGGCTCGGCCGCGCACGCCTCGTACTACCGTCGCATTCGCGAGGGGACGGATTTCGCCGTGAAAAGCGCCAGCACGCCCGACCGGCAATAAACCGTCCCTCCGGCCCAGGCGCGTATCGGCGCAGGAAATGCCGGAGGGGAAAAGTCAGTCTCCGGAAGACGGCGATGCATCACTCGGAAGGGAAGGCTGGACGGGGATATTGTGCTTCTGGTTCTCGGCCGAATCGAACGTCAAGAAGATGTCATCTCATAGTCCGCAATATGTGATTTAACGGACACCAAGAAGGGAGAACAGACGGCAATCCCTACCCAAATGGTGGCAATTCAAGCAGGAGCGGTTCCGACACCCTCTGCGCCCATCTGGTGACAGACAGTAAATGCGCTGTCCGTCGGCAGGTAGCTGCGGTCATAGTCCTTCCCACAGGCTAACGTCGACGCTTCCTGCGCAAGGCAGCACTGAGCTCAGCGAGCTCCAGTCGAGCACCGCCTCGACGGCGTCGGCCAGCCGATCAAGATCGGCTTCGCGCCGCGCAGCGAGATCGACAAACTGCGCTCTGCCCAGCCCGGCCCATTCGAGCAGCGCCGCGAGCGCCGCGGGGTGGTCGAACAGGCCGTGGCAGTAAGTGGCGAAGATCTGCCCGTCCTCCGATTGAGCGCCATCCTCGCGCCCGTCGAGGATCGCCGCCGGCCGCGCCAGCGCCGCGCCGCGCGTGATGCCCATGTGGATCTCGTAGCCGGCCACCGCCGGGGCACCGGGTAGCGCCAGCGAGCCGGCAACGTTCTCGAGTTTCTTCTCCTGCTCCAGCGTGGTCTCGAAATCGAGCAGACCGAGAGCCTCGGCGCTACCGGGCGCGCCCTCGATCCCCGCCGGATCGTGGATGACGCGACCGAGCACCTGCATGCCGCCGCAAATACCGATCACCTTGCCGCCGTAGCGCAGGTGGCGCTGGAGCGCCGCCTCCCAGCCCTGCGCGCGCAGCCAGGCGAGATCGGCGCACACGTTCTTGCTACCGGGCAGGACGATGAGATCGGCCGCCGGCACCGGCTCGCCGGGGCCGACGAAGCGGAAGTCCACCTCCGGATGCAGGCGCAGCGCATCGCAGTCGGTGGCGTTCGAGATGCGCGGCAGGGCCGGGGCGATGGCGCACAGCCGCGCTCCGGCCTTAACGGCACGCTCGCGGGGCAAGGCATCCTCGGCATCGAGGTGCAGGCCGTGCAGGTAAGGCAGGACACCGAGCACCGGCTTGCCGGTGCGCTGCTCCAGCCAGCGCAGGCCCGGTTCCAGCAGGCCGATGTCGCCGCGGAAGCGGTTGATGACGAAGCCGGCGACGCGCGCGCGCTCCGAGTCGGAGAGCAGTTCCAGCGTGCCGACGAGATGGGCGAAGACGCCGCCGCGATCGATGTCGGCGATGAGCACCACGGGGCAGTTGACCGCCTCGGCGAAGCCCATGTTGGCGATGTCGCGGTCGCGCAGGTTGATCTCCGCCGGACTGCCGGCGCCCTCGACGACGAGGCAGTCGTATTGATCGGTCAGGCGCGCGAAGGATTCCAGCACCGCCCGCATCGCGCGCGGCTTGTAGTCGTGGTAGGCGCGCGCGTCGAGGCCGGCGGCAACGCGGCCGTGGATGATGACCTGCGCCGCGCGGTCGGTGCAGGGCTTGAGCAGCACCGGGTTGAAGTCGGTGTGCGGCGCCAGCCCCGCCGCCTGCGCCTGGAGTGCCTGGGCGCGGCCGATCTCGCCGCCGTCGGCCGTTACCGCGCTGTTGAGCGCCATGTTCTGCGGCTTGAACGGCGCCACGCACACGCCGCGCCGCGCCAGCACGCGGCACAGGCCGGCCACCAGCGTGCTCTTGCCGGCGTCGGAAGTACAGCCCTGCACCATCAACGTGTCTCGCCGCATGTCGGATCCCTTACGGCCGCCGCCCGCGCGCCGTCTCCAACTGCCTGCAGAGCAACTCGACGCCATCGAGAAAGCGTGATGTGTGGCGCTGGATCAGCGGCGGCGGCACGAAGAACAGATTGTCGCGCCGCACCGCGGTGATCGATTGCCAGCGCCGCCAGCCGTCGAGCGATTCCGGCTGCCCCTCGCCGGTGCCGCTGGCGACGATGGCCTCGGGGTTGGCCTGGATTACCGCCTCGACCGTCACCTGATGCCCCAGCCGCGGCAGCGATTCGAAAACGTTGTCGCCGCCGCACAGGCGCAGGCCGGCGCTGATGATCTGCGCCCCGCCTACCGTCACCAGCGGCCGGTGCCAGACCTGGTAGAAGGTACGCACCGGCGGGCGTCCCGAGAATTCATCGCGCAGGGCGGCGAGCCGGGCGTGGAAACGTTCGGCGGCATCGCGCGCCCGCGCCTCTCTGCCGGCCAGTGTGCCGAGGCGCTCCAGTTCGGCGGCGATGTCCTCGATGCGGTTCGGCTGGGAGACGTAGAGCGGCACGCCGAGCGCGCGCAGCTTCGCCATCTGCGCCTGCGCATTGCCGCTTTGCCAGACGACCACCAGGTCGGGCCTGAGCGCCATCACCGCCTCGAGGTCGACGCGCGTGTAGCCGCCGACGCGCGGCAGAGCGAGCGCCGCTTCCGGGTAATCGCTGTACTCGACCGCGCCGACGAGGTACTCGCCGGCGCCGGCGGCGTAGAGGTTCTCGGTCATGTGCGGCGCCAGACTGACGATGCGCCGCGCTGGCTGCGCCAGGCGCACCCACTGGCCGCTGTCGTCGCGCACCGCCACCTCGGCGCGGGCGGCGCCGATGCAAAGCATGAGCGCGGCAAAACTAAGCAGTAGACGCAGCATGTCGGATCTCCTCCAGGGCGGCCGCAAGACGCACCCATTGCGCCTCGTCGCCGGGCAAGCCGAAACGCAGCGCGGCGGGCGCCGCGAAGCGGCGCACCAGGATGCCGCGCCGTGCCAGCGCCTCGTGCCACGCCGCGGCGCGCGGCGTTTCGACGTACTGGAACAGCGCCGTGCCTCGCGGATCGTTGAGTCCTGCTGCGCGCAGCAGTGCGGCGAGCCGCGCCGAGGCGGCGGCAAGGCGCTGGCGCTGCGCCGCCTGCCAGGCCGTGTCGGCGAGCGCGCCTTGCGCTACGCGGCGCGAGGGATGGGCGACGGCCCAGGGGCCGAGCGCCCGGGCCAGCCGATCGAGCAGCGCCGGGGCGCCGAGGGCGAAGCCGACGCGGGCGCCTGCCAGGCCGAAGAACTTGCCGAGCGAGCGCAGCACGATCAGATTCTCACGGCCCGCGCTGCCGGCGCAGGCGGCGAGCGAATCGCCCGGTCCGGCGTCGATGAAGGCCTCGTCGACCAGCATCAGGCGGAGACCGGGAAGCCGCAGGCACAGGCAGTCCGCGGAAAAGACCTGGCCGGTCGGATTGTTTGGGTTGCACAACACGGCGTACTCCGCCTCGTCCTGCCAATCGACGAATGTGTGGCCGGCGGCGTGCCAGGCGGCGACATGCTCGTGGTACATCGGCCGCGGCATCGCCACGCGCCCCGGTGCGAACAAGCTCGGCAGCGCCTGGATGGCAGCCTGGCTGCCGGCGAGCGGCAGCAGATGTTGCGCGCCGTATAGGGCGCGCGCCGCATCCTCCAGCCCGTCGTCGTCTTCCGGCAGGCGCTGCCAGGCCTCCGGCGGCAGCGGCGGCACGGGATAGGGCCAGGGTGCGATGCCGGTCGACAGGTCGAGCCATTCGGCCGGCGGAATGCACCAGCGCCGGGCCGCGTCGCGCAGGCGTCCGCCGTGCTCAAGCATGGATGAAACTTCCTGCGACGGCCAGCGTCAGCCACAGCAGCGTGCCGCGCTCGACGAGAGAAACGGCGCGTACGATGTCGGCGGCGGTGGCGGCGCGGCCCGCGCCCAGCGGCGGGCGCGCTTCGGGCGCACCATGGTAGATCGCCGTGCCGCCGAGACTGACTTTCAGCGCGCCGGCGCCGGCGGCCATCACCGGCCCGGCGTTCGGGCTGCTCCACTGCGCCGCCTGCGCGCGCCAGCAGGCGAGCGCCGTGCGCGTGTGGCCGAGCTGCGCATAGGTGAGCGCGGTGAGGCGCGCCGGAACGAAGTTGAGCGCATCGTCGAGGCGCGCCGCCGCCCAGCCGAAGTAAATCCGCCGCGAATCGCGGTAGCCCCACATCGCATCCAGCGTGTTGGCGAGGCGATACAGCACCGCGCCGGCGCCGCCGGCGACGCAAAACCAGAACAGCGCGCCGAAGACGGCGTCGTTGCCGTTCTCCAGCACCGACTCCACCGCCGCCTTCGCCACGCCTTCCTCGTCGAGCGCCCCGGTCTCGCGCGAGACGATGCGGCCGACCGCCGCGCGCGCCTTGTCGAGCCGCTCTGCCGCCAGCGGCGCGGCGACGGCGCGCGCATGCTCGGCGAGGCTGCGCCCGCCCAGCGCGAAGCCCAGCAGCAGCGCGTCGAGCACGGGATGGGCGAGCCAGGCCGCGACCGCCGTGAGCGGCAGCACCAGTAGCGCCCAGGCGGCGAGGCCGCGCAGGCGGTTGCCCGCCGCATGCCCCGGCGCGCCGCGTCGCAGCCGCCCTTCGGCCGCATGCGCCAGCCGGCCGAAGCCGGCCAGCGGATGCCAGCGGCGCGGCTCCCCGAGCAGGCGGTCGAGCGCCACGCCGGCGAGCAGGCTGACGATGAAGGGCGGCATCGGCCTTACGTCCGCGCCGCGGCGGCGGCGCGCGCGACTGCCTCGCGCAGGGCGCGGTCGGCGGCATCGGCCGGCGCGCCCTGCCAGCGCTCGAAATGCAGCAACTGCTCCAGCGGCAGGCGCGGCAGCCAGCCCGCCGCCTGCAGCTCCGGCCGCTCGTAGAAGTGGCTGACGTAGCCGAGGCACAGATAAGCGACCGGAATGATGTGGTCGGGAATGCCGAGGGCGGCGCGCAGCGCGTCCTGGTGCAGGATGCTGACCCAGCCGACGCCGAGGTTCTCTGCGCGCGCGGCGAGCCACAGGTTCTGCACGGCGCACACCGCGCTGTAGACGTCCATGATGCGGATGTGCGTGCGGCCGACCACCACCGGGCCGTGGCGGCCGCGGTCGCAGGTGACGCAGAGGTTGAGCGGCGCCTCGAGGATGCCTTCGAGCTTGAGGCCGCGGTAGGTCTCGCGCTTGTCGCCCTCGAACATCAGCGCCGCCTCGGCGTGGGCAGCGAGGAAGTCGGCATGCACGCGGGCGCGCACCTCGGGCGAGCGAACGACCACGAAGTCCCACGGCTGCATGAAGCCGACCGAAGGCGCGTGGTGCGCCGCCGTCAACACGCGGGCGAGCACCTCGTCCGGCACCGCATCGGGCAGGAATTCGCCGCGCACGTCGCGGCGCGTGTGGATGGCGCGATAGACGGCGGCGCGCTCGGCCTCGGCGAAGCGGGGATCGGTCTGGCGAACGGGTTCGGTCATGTCGGCTCCTCAGGAAAACAGGCCGGCGGCGACCGGCGGGTTGGACGGAAAGAAGAAATGCACGTAGGACGCGGTCAGGCGGCCGCGGCGATACACCGCCTCACCCGCGCGTCCGTCCGGCGTTACCGCCCGCGCCAGCGGCGCGAGCGGCGTTTCGCTCTTCGAGTAATGGAAGGTGTGGCCGCGCAGCGCGCCCTCGGGCAGCGCCGCTTCCTGCAGGCCGAGCGCGGCCAGGCGCGGCTGCATGGTTGCGTTGCCCGACAGCAGCCCGGCCATCTCGTGCGCGCGGCCGTCACCGTCGGTGAGCGTCTCGAACAGCGCCATCAGGCCGCCGCATTCCGCAAGCACGGGCTTGCCGGCCTCGACATGGGCGGCGAGCGACTGCCACAGGCCGCGGTTTTCGGCGAGGCGGGCGGCATGCAACTCGGGATAGCCGCCCGGCAGCCAGACGGCGTCGCAGGCCGGCAGCGCGCGGTCCACGAGCGGCGAGAAAAAGACGAGCCGCGCACCCAACTCCTCGAGGCATTCGAGATTGGCCGGGTAGAGGAAGCAGAACGCCGCATCGCGGGCGACGGCAATCGTCTTGCCGGACAGCAGTGGGGGAAAAGTCAGTCCCGGCGGCACGGCGAAGGATACCGGCGCCGGCAGGGCGGCGGCGGACGTGGCGGCGAGGAGATCGGCGATGCGCCCGATGCACTGCGCCAGCTCGCCGATTTCCGCGGCCGGCAGCAGGCCGAGATGCCGCTCGGGCAACGCGGCCGCGGCCTCGCGCGGCAGGTGGCCCAGCCAGTGAATGTCCGCCGGCAGGCTCTCGCGCAGCAGGCGCGCGTGGTGCTCGCTGCCGACGCGGTTGGCCAGCACGCATTCCAGTTGCGTACCGGCGCGGTAGTGCTTGAGGCCGTGGGCGATAGCGCCGAAGCTCTGCGCCATGGCCGCGCCGTCGATGACGGCGAGGATGGGCAGGCCGAGGCGTGCAGCGAGGTCGGCGCTCGAAGGCTCGCCGTCGTGGAGGCCCATGACGCCTTCGACGAGGATCAGATCGGCCTCGCCGGCCGCGCGGGCGAGCCGCCGGTGCGCGTCGTCCTCGCCGCACATCCACAGATCCAGGTTGTGGCAGGGCGCGCCGCTCGCCACGGCGTGGATCTGCGGATCGAGAAAATCCGGTCCGCACTTGAAGACCCGCACGCGCCGCCCCTGGCGCGCGTGCAGATGCGCCAGCGCGGCGGTGACGGTGGTCTTGCCCTGGCCGGAGGCGGGGGCGGCGACGAGCAAGGCCGGGCAGGCAGCTATCACCACTCCAGGCCCGGCATTGCCCTCACGCCGGCCTGGAAGGCGTGCTTGACGGGCGCCATGTCGGTCACCGTGTCGGCGGCCGCGACGAGCGCGTCCGGCGCGGCGCGACCGGTGACGATCACGTGCTGCATGGGCGGCCGGGCCGAAATGACGGGCAGAACCACGTCGGCGGACAGCCAGCCGTGCTTGAAGGCATACGTCATTTCGTCGAGCACGACGAGGCCGAAGGCCGGATCGGCAAGATAGCGGCAGGCGGTCTCCCAGGCGGCCCTTGCGGCAGCGGCGTCGCGGGCCCGATCCTGCGTCTCCCAGGTAAAGCCCTCGCCCATGACGTGCCAGGCGACGTCCGGGCTGCGCCGGAAGAAGGCCTCCTCGCCGGTGTCGGTGCGGCTCTTGATGAACTGGATCACGGCCACTTTCAAGCCGTGCCCGAGGGCGCGGGCAACGACGCCGAAGGCGGCCGAGGACTTGCCCTTGCCGTTGCCGGTGTTGACGACGAGCACGCCGCGCGATTCCTGCGCGCCGGCTATCTTCGCGTCGATCACCGATTTCTTGCGCTGCATGCGGCCTGCGTGACGTCCGTCAGCGTCCCGATCTTCGTTCATTTCATTTTCTCCGCGAGTTCCTTGAGGCCGTCGAGCAGGCGCGGCCCGGGGTGGAAGAAGTTTTCCCCACTGAGGGTGACAATGCGCACCGGCAGGGTGCCGATCTCGGCATTGCAATAGGCCGCCGTTTCACGGCTCAGGGAAAAGACGATGTCGGGCTTGCGTTGCTCCACCAGCCTGGCAATCGTCGGGATCTCTTCGCCGTCGCGCAGATGGCGGATCCTCGGCGCGGTTTCGACGACTTCGAAGCCGGCGAGGGCAAAGGCATCGCCCACGTAGTGCCGGCGCCCAAAGGAATAGGGCGATCCGCTGCAAGCCGAAAGGATCAGTGCCCTTTGGCCACGCCCCGGCACCGCTTCGGCTCGCGCCAGCCGGGCGCGCCGGAAGGATTCGATCCGGTTTGCGCCATCCGGCGCGCGGCTGGCTTCGGCCAGCTGATGCAGCACGTCGTCGCTGCCGGCGACCGAGTCAAAGCCGTCAAGGCGCAGCATGCGCGCCCCGGGCGGCGTGACCAGTTCCATCGTGTCCGCATCGGACCAGTTGGACGCGACGATGAGATCGGGCCGCAGTCTTTCAATGGCGGCGCCGTCCGGGTCGATGATGCCGCCGGTGCGCGGCAGCGCCCGCCCGTCATAGCGCGTGACGCCGACGATGCAGTCGCCGCGGTCTAGCCATTCGAGGGCGACTGTCAGATAGGGTGACTGGCTGACGATGCAAGGGCAGCCTGCCGTAGCACCCGGCGAAGCCAGAGCCAGCAGACCGGCGAGCATCAAGTACGAAATGCTGTTGATCATGGGTGCATGATCTCCTGCGGAGCGAGCACGGACATCACTTCGGCGCGTAGCGTATGCCGGCGAAGACGCTGGCGCGCGGCGTGGCGTAGTCGAGAGCCAGCTCGTAGTTCTTGTTGAAGATGTTGTTGCCGCGCGCGAACAGCGTCCAATCGCGGTCGATGCGGTAATCAGCAAAAAGATTGACCAGGCCGTAACCGCCGAGCTTCCGGGTGTTTGCTGCGTCCTCGTAGCGCTTGCCGACGAGCAGCCATTCGCCGCCGAAGCTCCAGTTGCCGTAGGCGCGGCTCAGGCGGGTTTTCATCTGCTCGTCGGCGCGACGGACGAGGCGCTTGCCGGAATCGTCGTCGCGCGGCCGCTGAAAATCTGCAGTGATGCCGAAACGCCAGTCCGAGAAACCGCCCTCATAGCCGAGCGACGTGCCGCTGAGCGTTGCGTTGCTGACATTGACGGGCGGCCAGCCGGCGATCAGGTCGGACACCCTGTTGTTGAAATAGAGCGCGAAGAAGCGGTGGGCGCCACGCTCCCAGGCGACGCCGATCTCGCGGTTGCGTGAAATTTCCGGCTTGAGGTTGGGATTGCCGCCGCCGAATCCCGTGTTCGGGTAGTACAGCTCGTTGAAGGACGGGGCGCGGAAGGCGGTGCCATAGGAAACATGGGCGCGCCAATCCGGATTGAACTGGTAGCCGTAGGCGACGAAGCCCGTGGTCTTGCCGCCGAACTGGGAATTGTCGTCGCGGCGCAGATTGAATTGCATTCGGTGATCGCCCAGATTGCCGTTCCAACCGGCCAGGAGCGAACGGATGCTGCGCTCGGTGACCTGGTACGCCGTCGTGCCGGACAGCCGCTGCCGCAGGTATTCGGCAGCCAGCATCGCCCGACCGACAGGGAGTCGGATGTCGTTTTGCCATGTGGCCTGGTCCTGATCGGTGCGGAAAATGCTAATTGCAACGTCGTTCCGAAGATTGGTCGAATCGTCCTTGCTGCGGCCCAGGCGCAGGGTGCTGGTCCATGCC
>JAWKYW010000029.1:0-8538 GCA_041396245.1 Rhodocyclaceae bacterium
GGCCAGTGCTTCGAGTGCGACAACTGCGTGGTGTACTGCCCGCAGACGGCGGTGTATCGCGTCAAGAAGACCGAGGCCACCACCGGCCGCTATGTCGCCACCGACTACACGAAGTGCATCGGCTGCCACATTTGCGCCGATGTCTGCCCGACCGGCTACATCCAGATGGGCCTGGGCGAGTGAGGATATGAAAATGGTCGCACGAGAAATCGTAGGTGCGGCTTCAGCCGCACAAGGCCGGCTGAAGCCGGCCCTACGGTTGTTGGCTGCGGTAGCGCTCGTCGGGCTGGCCGGCTTTGCCGGCGCCGAGCCCGGGCGCACGCCGAAGCCGTCGATCACCATCGAGAAGCCCGGCCAGTGCGTCGAGCCGACGGATGTCATGCGGCGCGACCACATGAAACTGCTCAGGCACCAGCGCGACAAGACCATGCACGAAGGCATCCGCACGAAGAACCACAGCCTCAACGAATGCATCGCCTGCCATGCCAGCCAGAAGACCGGCAGCGTGCTCGGCAAGGACGGCTTCTGCCAGAGCTGCCACGACTATGCGGCCGTGAAACCCGACTGCTGGGACTGCCATCAGCCGAAGCCCGGCCTGAAGGCCGCCACCGGAGTCAAACCATGAGCGAGAACAACAGCCGCCGCGGCTTCCTCGCCACCTCCGCCGCCGCCCTGGCGGGACTGACTTTGGCGCCCGGCATCCGCCTGGTCGAGATCGCCGCCGCCAAGCCGGACCACGAGCCGGTCACGGCCAAGGTGCGCTGGGGCATGCTGATCGACACCACGCGCTGCCAGAGCGGCTGCACGGAATGCGTCAGCGCCTGCGGCAAGGAGAACGGCCTGTCCGAAGTGACGAAGCCGCGCACCGACGCGCAGTGGATCCGCAAGATCGACCTGAAGGAACTCAAGACAGGCCGCGCCCTCTCGCTGCCGATGATGTGCCAGCACTGCGCCCATCCGCCCTGCGTGGACGTCTGCCCGACCGGCGCCTCGTTCAAGCGTGCCGACGGCATCGTGCTGGTCGACCGCCACATCTGCATCGGCTGCCGCTACTGCATGATGGCCTGCCCCTACAAGGCGCGCTCCTTCGTGCACGAGCCGCTCACCGACCAGAACCCGGAAGTGCCGCGCGGCCAGGGCTGCGTCGAGAGCTGCACGCTGTGCGTGCACCGCGTCGACCGCGGCGGCACGCCGGCCTGCGTCGAGGCCTGCGCCGCGGCCGGCGGAGGTAACGGTGGCGCCATGCTGTTCGGCGACCTGAACGACCCCGAGAGCGCGATCGCGAAGCGCATCCGCGAAGTGAAAACCACCCAGGTGCGCGCCGACCTCAAGCTCGACCTCGGCGTCCGCTACGAGGGAATCTGATATGGCATCCGCTCCCACCTACGTCGAAACGCAAAGCCGCCCGGGTGCCTTCTGGGGCCTGCTGGCCGCGGGCGGCCTGTTCATGCTGGCGGCCTTCGCCGCCTTCCTGCATTTCGAGCACAGCGGCCACGTCGTCACCGGCATGGACAACCAGATCGTCTGGGGCATGCCGCACGTCTTCGCGGTATTCCTCATCGTCGCCGCTTCCGGCGTGCTCAACGTCGCCTCGATCGGCTCGGTCTTCGGCAAGCCGGCGTACAAGGCGCGCGCGCCGCTCTCCGGCCTGCTGGCACTGGCCATGATGGCCGGCGGCCTGGCCGTGCTGGCGGCCGACCTGGGTCGGCCCGACCGCCTCATCGTGGCAATGACGCACTTCAACTTCAAGTCGATCTTCGCCTTGAACATGATGTTCTACTCGGGCTTCTTCGCCATCGTCGCCGCCTACCTGGTGACGCTGATGGACCGCAGCCTGGGCGGCTACAACAAGGTGCTCGGCTTCCTCGCCTTCTTCTGGCGCCTGGCGCTGACCACCGCCACCGGCTCGATCTTCGGCTTTCTCATCGCCCGGACGGCCTACGGCTCGGCGCTGATGGCGCCGATGTTCATCATCTATTCCTTTGCCTACGGCCTGGCGGCCTTCCTCATCGTGCAGGGCGGCATGTATGCCTGGAACAGTCTCAAGCTGGACGAAGGCATCCTCGCCCGCATGAAGAACCTGCTCGCCGTCTTCGTCGGCGCGTCCCTGTACTTCACCGCGGTGATGCACCTGACCAGCCTCTACTTCGCCAGGCAGATCGATTACGAGCGCTTCCTCCTCCTCGACGGCGGCGTCTACACCGCGACGTTCTGGCTCGGCCAGGTAGTGGTCGGCGGCATCCTGCCGCTCGTGCTGCTCTTCGCGCCCGGCGCGACGCAAATGCGGGTCATCGTCGCCTCGGTGCTGGTGGTGCTCGGCGGCCTCGCCCAGATGTTCGTCACCATCGTCGGCGGCCAGGCTTTTCCGCTGGAGATCTTCCCCGGCTATGCCATCAGCAGCACCTTCCAGGATGGCGTGGTCAACAACTATTCCCCCGTGTTGGGCGAGTTCGCCCTCGGCTTCGGCGGCATCGCCCTGGCCTTCCTCATCACCGTCGTCGCGGTGCGCGTGCTGCGCTTCCTGCCGCAGGACGACTTCGCCACGCTCAAGGCCGAGGACTGATCCGGCCCTGCCGGATCGCGCTACACTGGCGCGGATGCACCGCTTCCTCATCTCCGCCGCGCACAAGTCTTCCGGCAAGACCACCCTTAGCCTGGGGCTGGCGGCCGCCTTGCGTGGGCGTGGCCTCGCCGTGCAGACCTTCAAGAAGGGTCCCGACTACATCGATCCGATCTGGCTCGGCCTGGCCGGCGGCCGCCCCTGCCGCAACCTGGATTTCTACCTGCAGCCCTACGCGGAAATCCTCGACAGCTTCGCCCGCCATGCTGCCGGCGCCGATGTCGCCCTCGTCGAGGGCAACAAGGGGCTCTACGACGGCCTCGACCTCGCCGGCAGCAACAGCAACGCCGCGCTGGCCGAACTGCTCGACCTGCCGGTGGTGCTGGTGCTCGACGCCCGCGGCATGACGCGCGGCATCGCCCCGTTGATCCTCGGCTACCAGTCCTTCGACCGCAACATCCGCATCGCCGGCGTCATCCTCAACCGCCTCGGCGGCACCCGCCACGAAGCCAAGCTGCGCGCCGTCATCGAGCACTACACCGACGTGCCTGTGCTCGGCGCCGTGCTGGACAACCCGGCGCTGGCCATCGTCGAGCGCCACCTCGGCCTGATGCCGGCCAACGAGGCCGCCGCCGCGGAAGCGCGCATCGCCGCCATCGCCAAAATCGTTTCGGAGCAGGTGGACATCGACCGCCTGCTGCAGGCAACGGCCACCGACAAGCCGCTCACACCCGCCATGCTGGCGACCGTGCCGGCTGAGCAACCCGCCGTGCGCGTGGGCATCGCGCGCGACCCCGCCTTCGGCTTCTACTACGCCGACGACCTCGACGCCCTCAGGCAGGCCGGCGCCGAGCTGGTGTTCTTCAGCCCCATCGCCGACGCGCGCCTGCCAGAGGTGGACGCCCTCTTCCTCGGCGGCGGCTTTCCCGAATGCTTCATGCGCGAGCTGGAAGCCAACCGCGGCATGCGCGAATCCGTGCGCAACGCCATCGAGGCCGGCCTGCCGGCCTATGCCGAATGCGGCGGCCTGATGGTCCTCGCCCGCAGCCTGACCTGGCGCGGCGAGAAGCGCGAGATGGCGGGGGTGATCGCCGCCGACGTGGTGATGCACGAAAAGCCGGTCGGCCGCGGCTACGTGCGCCTGGCGCCCACCGACGCCCACCCCTGGCTGCCGGCAGGGAGCCATCCGGACGAGATCCCGGCGCACGAATTCCATTACTCCAGCCTGGAGCACCTCGATCCGGCCACCCGCTTCGCTTACGACGTGAAGCGCGGCCACGGCGCCGACGGCGCCCGCGACGGCATCGTGTACAAGAACCTGCTGGCCTCCTACACCCACCTCAGGAGCGCCGGCAGCTGCAACTGGGCCGAACGCTTCGTCGGCTTCGCCCGGCAGTGCCTTAATCGTCATTCCCGCCCCCGATCGGAGTCGAGGGCAGGCTCCAGCGGGAATCCGCAAGCATTCCAAACGTCCCCTGGATCCCCGCTTGCGCGGGGATGACGGGAGCCCAACGCCCCAAGGAGAATGAAATGTTCACCCTGACCCCTGCCGCCGCCAGCCGCATCCTCGACTCCGCCCGCGAAAGCGACGCCGAAGGCATGGCCCTGCGCGTCGCCGCCAAGATCGAGGACGACGGCCGACTCAGCTTCGGCATCGGCTTCGACGAGGAACGCGAGCACGACCTTTCCTATGAATGCGAGGGCCTCACCGTGGTGATCGCGCCGCCCAGCCGCGACCTGCTCGAAGGCATGCAGCTCGACTTCGCCGAGGTCGAAGCCGGCAACTGGCAGTTCGTCTTCCTGCAAACCGGATCGTCCGGCGGCTGCCCCCCCTCCAACTGCGGCGGCTGCGGCAGCCGGGGCGGTTGCTCCTCGGCGAACTGAGCTTGCGCCGGCAGGTATAATGCGGCGCAAACCGCATTGAAAGCGGCCTCCGGAAAAACCGCTGCCCCCCGCGAATCCATGGATTTCCTGCCGATATTCCTCACCCTCAAGGGCGCCCGCTGCCTCGTCGTCGGCGGCGGCACCGTCGCCGCGCGCAAGGCCGGACTGCTTGCCGGCTGCGGCGCGAAGCTGGTCATCGTCGCGCCGGAACTGGGCGAGACCCTCGCCGCGGAAAAATCGGCCGGGCGCATCGAGCACATCGCGGCGTGCTTCGAGGACGCCCATCTCGCCGGCGCGACCCTGGTGATCGCCGCCACCGACGACCGCGCGGTGAACGAAGCCGTCTCGCGCGCCGCCAGGGCGCGCGCCCTGCCGGTCAACGTCGTCGATTCGCCCGAGCTGTGCAGCTTCATCTTTCCGTCCATCGTCGACCGCTCGCCGATGATCGTGGCGGTGTCGACCGGCGGCGCCTCGCCGGTGCTGGCGCGCCTGATGCGGGCGAAACTGGAAACCCTGCTGCCGGCCACTTACGGCCGCCTTGCGCAACTGGCGCTCGAATTGCGCGACCGCGTCAAAGGGCATTTCGCCAATCCGGCGCAGCGGCGCATCTTCTGGGAGAACATGCTCGGCGGGACCTTCGCCGACCTGGTGCTGTCCGGCAAGGCGACGGAGGCGGAGAACTACTTCGGCGAACAACTCGCCGCGACGAAGGACGCGCCGCCGCGCGGCGAGGTGTACCTCGTCGGCGCCGGCCCCGGCAACCCGGACCTCCTTACCTTCCGCGCCCTCAAGCTGATGCAGCAGGCCGACGTGGTGGTACACGACAACCTCGTCTCGCCCGCCATCGTCGAACTGTGCCGGCGCGATGCGCAGCGCATCTACGTCGGCAAGCAGCGCAACGACCACACCCTGCGCCAGGAGGAGATCAACGCCCTGCTGGTACGGCTGGCGCAGGAAGGCAAGCGCGTGCTGCGCCTGAAGGGCGGCGACCCCTTCATCTTCGGCCGCGGCGGCGAGGAGATCGAGACCCTCTCCGCCCACGGCATCTCCTTCGAGGTGGTGCCCGGCATCACGGCGGCGGCCGGCGTCGCCTCGTACTCCGGCATTCCGCTCACCCACCGCGACTACGCCCAGGCCTGCGTCTTCGTCACCGGCCACCTCAAGGACGGCACGATGAACCTCGACTGGACCGGCCTGGCGCGGCCGCACCAGACCGTCGTCTTCTACATGGGCCTGCACGGCCTGCCGGTGCTGTGCCGTGAACTTATCGCCCACGGCCTCCCGGACGCCACCCCCGCCGCCATCGTCCAGCAGGGCACGACGAACCGCCAGCGCATCCTCATCGGAACGCTCGCCACGCTGCCGCAGCTGGCCGAGGACGCCCGGCTCAAACCGCCGACTCTCATCATCGTCGGCAAGGTCGTCAAGCTGCACGACAAGCTGAAATGGTTCGACCCCGCCGGCGCGCCCGACGTCGGTTCCTGGAAGAAGGACGACCGGGCCTCCGCTTAGCCGGCCGCCGGCCGGGACCGCCCCGGCACTTCGCCTACTCTCCCGTGCCTGAAAAACCCCCTCCGCCCGCGCAGGCGGACAGCAGGATGGCAACCGTAACCATCAGCAGGGCAATGGCAACGGAACGAAAGGTTTCGGAATGAATGGCTGCGGTGAGCCTGTTCTTCACGGCGTCCTCCTTGTCGTGGGTTATTCGAATGGCAGTATAGCCCCAGACAGACAAAAGGCGCGGGAGCTTTCGCCCTCGCGCCTTTCGCACTTCCTGCCAACTCCCGGACATCCCTGCCGCCGCCTGCCCGGCCGCCATGCTTACAGGCGTTTCCTGCGGACCGGGGATTCCGGTGCCTTCATTGCCGTGCTCCCTGAGCCAGGAGGGGCATCCAACTCGCTTGCTGGATGAACGATAGGCTGCCTGTGAAAAAAAGTCCGTGAATTCCTTCACGCAATGTCCGCTACGCCGAAAATCCTCAACGCTCCCTTCCCGCCTCGTGCCAGGCTTTCTGCACGGGCGAGAGCAGGTACTCGATCACGCTGCGGGTGCCGAGCAGGATCTCCGCTGTCGCCTGCATGCCGGCGGTGAGCGGCAGGCGTTCATTGTCCGCGCCGATCCGCATGGCCTTGAGCGCCACCAGGGCGCGGTAGGCCAGCGGCGCCTGCCGGGCGCCCCGCTCCGTTCCGCCATGCTGCTGCCCCTGCGTGTTGGCATCCGCGGCGTCGGCGCTGACATGCTCCACCGTGCCCTCGACCATGCCGTATTTCTGGAAGGGGAAGGCGGCCAGCTTCAGCTTCACCGGCTGGCCCTGGCGCACGAAGCCGATGTCCTGGTTCGACACCCACACCTCGGCGCGCAGGATGTCGTCCCGCGGCACCAGCGTCAGCAGCACCGTGCCCGGCTGCACCACCGTGCCGGCGGTGTGGGTGGCGATGTCCTTCACCACGCCGGCCTGCGAGGCCTTCAGTTCCAGCAGCCCCTGCCGGTGCGCCTGCTTGGCGCGCTCCTGCACCAGCCTGTCCAGATGCGCCCGGACCTCGTTGCGCTCGGCAAAGAGCTGGCGGCGGTGGTCGGCGGCGATCTGCGCCAGGCGCTTCTCCGACTGCGCGATGGACGCCTGGGCCGAGGCGATGACGTGTTCCTGGGTAGCCAGCTCCTGCTCCTTCTCGATGCGTTCGCGTTTCTTGTCGGAGGCCATCAGCGGGCCGGCGAAGCCGTCCTTCGACAGCTTCTCGAAGGCGGCGTCCTGGGCGCGGTAGTGCGGCAGCGTCTCGGCCAGCCGGGTCCTGACCTGCTGCGCCACCGCCATCTCGCGCCGTGCTTTCTCCCTCTTTGCCTGCTCCTCCGCCAGCGCCGCTTCGAGCGCGGCGCGGTTGGCGCGGTACTGCGCCTCGACTTCGCGCGCCAGACCGGCAGGCGCCTCCGCCCCGGCCCTGAACCCGGCCTGGCCCAGTTCGGCATCGATGCGGGCGAGCGTCAGGGTCTTGCGGTAAAAGTCAGCCTCCAGGGTACGGCGATCTGCCTCGGAAATCAGCGCGTCCATGCGCATCAGCACCTGGCCTTCGGCCACCGCCTGGCCTTCCCGCACCAGGATCTCGCGGACGATGCCGGATTCGGCCGGCTGGACGATCTTGAGGAAGCTGTGCGGCACCAGCTTGCCCTCGGCCACGGCGACGATGTCGAGCCGGCCGATCACCGACCAGAGCAGCAGCGCGACGAGCAGTGCGAAGAGGACCTGCAGCACGCGCCGCCCCAGCGGCGAGGGCGGCGACTCCTGCAGGCGGATCAGCGGCGGGGAGAAGTCCGTCGGGTCGGCCGGGGGCAGGGAGAGTTTGTCGAACAATCTCGTCATGGTCAGCCCAGCCTCGCGAAGCCTTCCTGCAGGGCGCGAAAGCTCTTCGGAGCAATGTCCGCCCCGGCCGCGAGCGATATCGGATCGGCCCCGCCGCCGCGCATCGGACTTTGCCAAGCGTGCGAAATCAGGGCCAGGCCGCGCAAATCGGCGCCATGGGCCGGCTCCAACCAGGAAGGCCGCTTGCCGTCGTCCAGCAATTGCGCCAACTCGCGCTCCATCTTCGCCCAACGGCGGAAGACATCGCCGTCGCCGCGAGCTTCCGTGTCGCGCCGGTCGTCGCCAAAGCCGCGACACAAACGCGCGACGATGTCCGCATCGAGGCAGGCGAACTTGCCTTGCCCGCCGCCGACACCCCAGGACTGAACCCAGTCCTCGTGTCCGGCATGCTCCGCTTCTCCGCCGCGACGACCGGGGTGTCCTGGCCCGGTGCCCGGACCGTCGTTCCAGTCATGGTGGTGTCCCGGCGGCGGCGGGTCCATGCCGTTGCCCACGCCGGCGTTGCCCTTGGGCAGAACCGTCTTGTTGCCAACGCTGATGCGGAAAACGTCGGAGGCGGTCGAGCCCTCGCCATGGCCGTCGCTCGCCACCACGCGCACGTCGAAAGTGCCTTGGCCGTGGGCGGGCGCCGTGCCGCTGAAGGCTTGCGTCGCGGCATCGAACGCGAGCCACGCGGGCAGCGGCTTGCCGTTGGCGAGCGTGGCGGTATAGCTCAAGGTGTCGTTGCGATCGCGGTCG
>JAWKYW010000030.1:0-6635 GCA_041396245.1 Rhodocyclaceae bacterium
ATGGTTTCTTTGCGCCTTTGCGACCTTTGCGTTGAAAGCGGTTAACAAAAAAGCCCTGCCGCGACGGCAGGGCTTCTTGTCGCGGCGACCGGGTTTGCTCAGGCGGCCGGGACGATGTTCACCGTCTTGCGCTTGTCGGCGCCCTTGACGGTGAATTCGACCGTGCCGGTGGCCTTGGCGAACAGGGTGTGGTCGCGGCCCATGCCGACGTTGTCGCCGGCGTGGAACTGGGTGCCGCGCTGGCGCACGATGATGCTGCCGGCGCTGATGACCTGGCCGCCGTAGCGCTTCACGCCGAGGCGCTTCGATTGCGAGTCGCGGCCGTTGCGCGAGCTGCCGCCTGCCTTTTTATGTGCCATGTGTCTGCTCCTTGCTTACGCCGAAATGCCGGAAATCTGGATTTCGGTGAAGTTCTGCCGGTGGCCCTGATGCTTCTGGTAGTGCTTGCGCCGGCGCATCTTGAAGATCTTCACTTTATCGTGCCGGCCCTGGGAGAGGACCTTGGCCTGGACAGAAGCGCCTTGCACCAGCGGCGCGCCGATTTTCACCGATTCGCCGTCGCCGACCATGAGGACCTGGTCGAGGGTGATGTCAGCGCCCACTTCTGCCGGTATCTGTTCTATTTTCAGTTTTTCGCCGGCTGCGACGCGATATTGCTTGCCGCCGGTTTTTATGACCGCATACATGATGGACTGCTCCGTGGTTGGTGTTCGTGCTGCAAATGAACCGCGCATTTTATACAAAAACCCCCATTCGGTCAAAGCCTTCTTGACGCCCCCCCGGCCGCCCCCTACCATGCCGGATTTGCGGCATTCGCCCCGGATGGTCCCTTGAACCTCGAAGCCCTTTACGCGCCGATCGCCGCCGACATGCAGGCGGTGGACGCCGTCATTCGCGCTCGCCTGCATTCCGAAGTGGTGCTGATACGCCAGGTCGCCGAATACATCATCGGCGCCGGCGGCAAGCGCCTGCGCCCGGCCCTGGTGCTGTTTTCCGCGGGCGCCCTCGGCTACCGCGGCGGCCACCACCGGGAGCTGGCGGCCGTGGTGGAGTTCATCCACACCGCCACCCTGCTGCACGACGACGTGGTGGACGAGTCCGACCTGCGTCGCGGCAACCGTACCGCCAACGCCCTGTTCGGCAACGCCGCCTCGGTGCTGGTCGGCGATTTCCTCTACTCGCGCGCCTTCCAGATGATGGTGTCGGTGGGCAGCATGCGCATCCAGCAGGTGCTGGCCGACGCCACCAACACCATCGCCGAGGGCGAGGTGCTGCAGTTGCTCAATTGCCACAACGCCGACGTCGATGTCCCGCAGTACCTGCAGGTGATCCGTTTCAAGACGGCCAAGCTGTTCGAGGCGGCGATGCGGCTGGGGGCCATCCTGTGCGATGCGCCGGCCGCGATCGAGGAGGGGCTGGCGCGCTACGGCATGCATCTGGGCACGGCCTTCCAGCTGATCGACGACGTGCTGGATTATTCCGGCGACGAAGCGGCCACCGGCAAGCACCTCGGCGACGACCTGGCCGAAGGCAAGCCGACGCTGCCGCTGATCCATGCCATGCAGCGCGGCAGCGCCGAGCAGGCAGCCTGCGTCCGCCAGGCCATCGAGGGCGGCGGCCGCGACGCCTTGCCGGGCGTGCTGGCGGCGATTCGCGCCAGCGCCGCGCTGGACGAGACGCGACGGCATGCCGAGGCCGAGGCCGGACTTGCGCTGGCGGCGATCGACCCGCTGCCGGCTTCGGCATTCAGGGATTCTCTGGTACAATTGGCCGCGTTTGCAGTCGCACGCGACTTCTGAAACCGGAAGGCGCGATCGCGGCTGCATTCGTTTGGTTCTGGCGCAACGCCCGCACAAGCAGGCATTGCCCCTGGACTGAAATTTCGTTTTCGGCGGGAGCCTGTGCGTGTTGCCTGGCCGAAGATGTCGGGGTGTAGCTCAGCCTGGTAGAGTACTGCGTTCGGGACGCAGGAGTCGGAGGTTCAAATCCTCTCACCCCGACCAATCCTATTATCGCCCGCCGATGCCGGGCGGCGACGGAGCCAGGCATGTCCAAGCTGATCGTGCTGCTCTTTCTCGGGCTCATCGCCTATCTTTTCTTCAGGGGATTCCAGCGCGCGGCCGGTGAGCGCCGGGCGAAGGGGGACGACGCGGAGAAGGACGCGCGCGCGCCCGAACGCATGGTGGCCTGCGCCCGCTGCGGGGTGCATCTGCCCGAGGGCGAGGCGCTCGAGGGCGAGGACGGCGAACGCTTCTGCAGCGAAGACCACCGCCGCCTCGGCGCCGCATGACGGACGACCGGCCGAGCACGCCCTACACGGCCGGACGACCGGTTTCGGTCTGGACTTCGCTCCACTACTTCAACATCTACCGCCTCATCGTGGCGAGCGTGTTTCTGCTCGCCGTTTTCATCTATCCGCGCTCCAGCGGCCTCGGTTCGGACCACCTGCGCCTGTTCATCTGGAGCGCCGCCGCCTATTGGCTGCTGGCCGTTTTTTTCTATGCAGCCCTGAAGAAACTCCGCATGGGGTTCAACCGGCTGCTGTCGCTTCAGGTCATGGGCGACATCCTGGCCATCACCGTGATGATGTTCGCCAGCGGCGGCAGCCGCAGCGGGCTGGCCGTCATGCTGCTGGTGGTGCTGGCCGGCGCCGGGCTGGTCGGGCAGGGACGGTTGACGCTGTTCTATGCCGCGCTGGCGACAGTGGCGGTGCTGTTCGAACAGGCCTGGCGGGTGGTGCACCTCAATGCCGATCCAACCGATTTCGTGCAGACCGGCATTCTTTGCATCGGCTTTTTCGCCACCGCGATTACCGCTCGCCTGCTGGCCCGGCGCGTCATCGCCAACGAAGCGCTGGCGCGCCAGCGCGGCATCGACCTGGCCAATCAACTGTCCGTCAGCGAGCGGGTGATTCGCGACATGCAGGACGGCGTGCTGGTGGTGGATTCGGGCGAAAAGGTGCGACAGTGGAATCCGCAGGCCGAGGCGATGCTGGGGGTGCGTGCGCCATCCCGGCCGGACCTCGCCACGTTTTCGGTCGCGCTGGCCGGGCATTTTCGCGACTTCAGGGATGACGCGAAAGCGCAGGTTGCGCTCCTGCGCGTGCCGGGCAGCGGCGCCCAGCTGCGCGCGCGCTTCGTCCATGCCGGTGCCAGCGGCGACGTGCTCATCTACCTCGAGGACATGGGCCGCATCCAGCAGCAGGCCCAGCAGATCAAGCTGGCGGCGCTGGGAAGGCTGACGGCGAATATCGCCCACGAAATCCGCAACCCGCTATCCGCCATCAGCCATGCCGCCGAACTGCTGCGCGAAGAGAAGCGTACCGAAGGGCAGGCACGCCTGTCGCGGATCATCAACGACAATGCCCTGCGCCTCGAGCGCCTGGTTCGGGACGTGCTGGAACTGGGACGGCGCGACCGGACGACGCGGGAGTCGGTTAGGCTGGCGGGCTTCCTGGACAGTTTCCTCGATGAACTCGCCACGCACGAGCGGACCGGCAGGACTGTTTTTGCAGTTGCGGTCGAAGCCGACGCGGTGCTGCTTTTCGACCGCGCCCACCTGAACCAGGTGTTCTGGAACCTCCTGTCCAATGCGCTTCGCTACTGCAGCGGCAGGCCGGGGGCGATCAGGATCGAAGTGCGCGGCCCGTTTTCCTCGGATCGCATCGAATTGCATATCATTGACGACGGCGCCGGCGTGGGCGAAGAGGCGCGGAGCAAGCTCTTCGAGCCGTTCTTCACCACGCACGGCAAGGGAACGGGGCTCGGCCTGTATATTGCCCGGGAACTTTGCGAAGCCAACGACGCGGTGCTCGAATGGATCGATAACGATCCGGGTGCCCATTTCCGCATCATCGGGAGAAGCCAACAGTGGCAGGAAAACAGGAACGAAGAGGCCAGCCCGGAATAGGCCGGGTGCTTGTCGTCGACGACGAGGACGACATCCGGGAACTGCTCGACATGACCCTGTCGCGCATGGGCCTCGATACCGATTGCGCGGCGAATGTCGCCGAGGCGCGCCGGCTGCTGGCCGAGAATGCCTACCAGCTTTGCCTGACCGACATGCGGCTGCCCGACGGCGATGGCCTTGAGCTGGTGCGCTTCATCGGCGAGCAGTGCCGCGACATCCCGGTGGCGGTGATTACCGCCCATGGCAGCATGGAGAACGCCGTCTCGGCCCTGAAGGCGGGGGCTTTCGATTACCTGCCGAAGCCGGTCTCGCTGGAACAGCTGCGCGCCCTCGTGAAGTCGGTGCTGAATCTGCCCAGCCGTGCGGAAGCGGAAACGGAAGCGGCGGGCCGCGCGCTGCTGGGAGAATCCCAGGCAATTCGCCAGGCCCGTGCCATGATCGAAAAGGTGGCGCGCAGCCAGGCGCCCGTCTACATCAGCGGTGAATCGGGCAGCGGCAAGGAACTGGCGGCGCGGCTCATTCATGAACAGGGCACGCGGCGGGGGCAGGCCTTCATCGCCGTCAACTGCGGCGCCATCCCGGAAAACCTGATGGAGAGCGAGTTCTTCGGCTACAAGAAGGGCGCCTTCACCGGCGCCGATGCCGACCGCGACGGTTTTTTCCAGGCCGCGCACGGGGGCACCCTGTTCCTGGACGAGGTGGCCGACCTGCCGCTCGCCATGCAGGTCAAGCTGCTGCGGGCCATCCAGGAAAAGCGCGTGCGCAAGGTCGGCGCGCACACGGAGGATCCGGTGGATGTGCGCATCATCAGCGCCACGCACCAGAACCTGAGGGATCTCGTGGCGGCGGCCCGGTTCCGCCAGGATCTGTTCTATCGACTCGACGTCATCGAGCTGAAGATGCCATCGCTGCGCGAGTGCAGCGAAGACATTCCCCTCCTGGCCGGGCGTGTTCTGGCGCGCCTGGCCCGGGAGTCCCGCCTGCCGGTGCCGCAACTGACTGCCGGAGCGCTCAAGGCGCTGGGGGAATATCCGTTTCCGGGAAACGTGCGCGAACTCGAGAACGTTCTCGAGCGCGCCCTGGCCTTGATCGGCGGCCATGAAATCGGCGCCGACGATCTCCACCTGGCCCCGCTGGGCGGTCCCGGCGGGCTTGCCCCCTTGTCCCAGGACGACGGGCTCGGCGAGGCCTCGCTGCAGGACCACCTCGACCGGGTCGAGCGCCAGGCGATCCTGGAAGCCTTGCAGAAAACACGCTTCAATCGCACGGCGGCCGCCAAGCTGCTCGGCGTCACCTTCCGTTCCCTGCGTTACCGCATGGAGCGTCTCGGGCTGAATGATTAGCGCCCCCGACGCCGAAGGCTGGCTGCCCGGCATTCGGCACGCCCCATCCCCCAATTGCGATGAGCGACCGGCCGGACAGCCGGTGCGGCTGATCGTCGTGCATGCCATCTCCCTGCCCCCGGGCGAGTTCGGCGGCGAAGACATCGAGCGGTTTTTCGCCAATACGCTGGATACCCGCGCGCATCCCTATTATCGCGAGATCCAGTCGCTGCGTGTCTCCGCCCACTTTCTTGTGCGGCGCGACGGCGAGATCGTGCAGTTCGTTCCCTGCGGCCTGCGGGCCTGGCACGCGGGCGCTTCGAGCTGGCGCGGCATCGGATGCTGCAACGACTTCTCGATCGGCATCGAGCTGGAAGGCAGCGACGCGCTGCCGTTCGCGCCGGTGCAGTATCCGGCCCTGGCACGGCTTGTCCGGACCCTGCGCCGGGTCTATCCCATCGAGGACATCGTCGGTCATGCCGACATCGCTCCGGGACGCAAGGCGGATCCCGGTCCGCACTTCGACTGGACGCTTCTCCGGCATCTCATCGACCGCGACGCGGCGTGAAAAAAACACCGTTCGCCGAAGACCGCGGAAGCATGCGTGCGCGTCGCGCAGTTCGCTGTGCGGCATCATTTTTCGTGTATGACAAAAAATGCAAAAAACACTTGCATCCGAAAAGTCAAGCTACTAGAATTAGGTCGAAGTATTTGCTTGGGTACTAGATCTAGTAGGTTATGACCAGCAGTGCTTCAGAGCAGCACTAGATGAAGCAGTAAGGAGCGGCCGAGCCTGACGGGAAGGAAACAGACGGCAGGCCGCAAGGGAAACGAAGCAATCCGACGAACCAGGCAGCAGGAGAAAGTACGGAGACCGCTTGATGCAGATTGAGAAACTCGCAGGCCGCAGGCCGCGACCTCCTTCCGGTACCGCTTCCTCCTTTTTCCTTCTTTCCCATTCCCGTTTTCCTTCTTCAGCCGCAGTGCCTTTGCTGCCGGCGCCAAAAGCATCCGAACCGATTCGTGGTCTGCGCGACGTGGCCGCGGACATCGTCCTGCGCGTGTGGCGGGAGGATGCGAACGGTCTCATGAATTCAATCGATGCGGCGTCGCCGCCTCGTTGGGTAGTCCGGGCTTGTCCAGACGGGCTGTAGTCGATGGTGTTTCTTTACTTCACATAGGAGGTTTGAAATGGCTACTGCTAAAAAACCCGCTTCTAAAGCCAAGAAGCCTGCCGCCAGGAAACCGGCGGCGAAGAAGGCTGCCGCCAAGCGTCCGGCGGCGAAGAAGGCTGCTGCCAAGCGTCCGGCGGCGAAGAAGGCTGCCGCCAAGAAGCCGGCGGCGAAGAAGGCTGCTGCCAAGCGTCCGGCGGCGAAGAAGGCTGCCGCCAAGAAGCCGGCGGCG
>JAWKYW010000031.1:0-5984 GCA_041396245.1 Rhodocyclaceae bacterium
GGCGCCGGCGTGCCGCGCAAGATCCTCGAAGCGCTCGACAGAATCCGCTGGTACGCGCTCGTGCCGAAGGAGATTTATCTCATCGACAACACGCTCGGCTTCGCGCACCGCGAGCACCTGCCGCTCGAATAAAGGTGAACATCCGGGTCGCAATCCTGGCTTCCCGGCAAGGTCTGCACCACCCGCGACATCCGCCATGGCCACGATCCCTGCGTGGGCCACGGCTCGGTCGATCCGCCGGTGTATCTCAGCTCGACCTACGCCTTCCCGCCGGTGGAGGACGGCAGCGCGCGCTTCGCCGGCGAGCGGGCCGGCTTCGTCTGTTCGTGCGTCGGCAACATGACCACTCTCCTGCTGGGGGACTGCAATTGTCCTATTGCCGATTCAACTTCCGCCTTGGCGACCACGGTCAGGCCGTCCATTCGTTGGCGCTGCGGAACTGTCGCACCACCTCGAGGAAGGACTGCAGGATCGGCGAGCGGTCGTCCGGACGGTAGGCGCAGGCCAGTTCGATGATCTGGTCCGAGCCCTTCAGCGGCCGGTAGACCACCCGCGGCAGGCGCAGGCTGGTGGCGCACTCCGGCACGACGCAGATGCCGAAGCCGCTGGAAACCAGCGCGATGCTGGTGACGACGTCCCCGACCTCCTGCACCACGCGTGGCGTGAAGCCCTCCCGGTTGCACAGCGCGACGACGTGGTCGCCGAGGCTGGGGCGCGGCGAACTGGGAAACAGGATCAGCGGCTGGCCGGCAAAGGCGCGCAGGGCGATCTCGCGGTGGCGCGACAGCTCGTTGTCGCGGTTGATGGCCACCATCAGCCGCTCCTTCAGGACGGTTTCCACCGCCATGGCGGGCGCGTCGGGGAAGATGCGCACGAAGCCCACCGTCAGGCGGCCTTCCTGCAGCGCCTGGATCTGCTCCGGCCGCGTCATGTTGTGCAGGTGGACTTCGACCGCGGGGTAGCGCCGGCGGAATTCGAGGATCAGCCGCGGGATGACGTCGAGCACGGCCGAGCCGAAGATGCCCACGTCGAGGCGGCCGAGCTCGCCGCGCGCGGCCATGCGCGTCTTCTCCCCGGTGAGCTGCGCCATCGCCAGGATCTTCACGGCCTCCTCGCGGAACAGGCGGCCGGCCTCGGTGAGCTCGACGCCCTTCGGCGTGCGCTCGAACAGGCGCGCGCCGAATTCCTCCTCGAGCTGGCGGATCTGCCGGGTGAGCGGCGGCTGCGAGATGTGCACGCGCTTGGCGGCACGGCCGAAATTGCCCTCTTCGGCGAGCGCCATGAAGTAGCGGAGGTGGCGGAACTCCATCGCTTTTCCCGGTTTTTGTCGGGCCCACCTTACTCCTCGCCCCGCGGCCGGGCAATACCCACAAGGTATCAAGAGCCGGGATACAAGGTATTGGACTGTATCGGGCGGCTTTCCTAAATTGACCGCAGCACCGCGACGAACGATCGCGGACTTCACTTACGGGAGGAGACGCACATGAGCGAAAAAGCTGCGGAACAATCCAATGAAGAGACAGCCGGCGGCCGCCGCCGGGCCATCAAGACGCTGGGTGGCATCGCCCTGGCCTCGCTGCTGCCGGCGCCGTGGGTGCGCGCCGCGAGCACCGTCAAGATCGGCTACGTCAGCCCGCAGACCGGACCGCTGGCGGTGTTCGCCGAGCCGGATGCCTACACCCTGGCCCAGGTGAAGCGCGCGCTGGCCGGCGGGCTGCGCATCGGCGGACAGAACTACGCGGTCGAGATCATCTACAAGGACTCGCAATCGAATTCCAACCGCGCCGCCGAGGTGACCGCCGACCTGATCCTCAAGGACAAGGTCGACATCGTGGTGGCGGCCAGCACGCCGGAGACGACCAACCCGGTGGCCGACCAGTGCGAGCTGAACGGCGTGCCCTGCGTCACCAACGACACGCCGTGGCAGCCGCACTTCTTCGGCCGCGGCGGCGACCCGAAGAAGGGCTTCGAGTGGACCTACCATTTCTTCTGGGGGCTGGAGGACATCATCGGCGTGTACGCCAACCTCTGGGAGCAGATCCCGACCGGCAAGACGGTCGGCGCGCTGTGGCCGAATGATTCCGACGGCAACGCCTGGGGCGACGCCAAGATGGGCTTCCCGCCGGTGCTGCAGAAGAAGGGCTTCAAGCTGGTCGACCAGGGGCGCTACCAGTCGCCCTCGGACAACTTCTCGACCTATCTCAACGCCTTCAAGAAGAACGGCGTGGACATCGTCACCGGCGTCGTGCCGCCGCCGGATTTCGCCAATTTCTGGTCGCAGGCCGGCCAGCAGGGCTTCCGGCCGAAGATCGTCACGGTGGCCAAGGCGAGCGAATTCCCGGCGGCGATCGAGGCCTTCGGCGATCGTGCCGCCGGCCTCTCGGTCGAGGTGTGGTGGTCGCCGGCGCATCCGTTCCGCTCCAGCCTGACCGGCCAGAGCTCGGCGCAGCTGGCCGCCGACTACACGAAGGCCAGCGGGCGCCAATGGACCATGCCGCTGGCCTTCAAACACGCCCTGTTCGAGGTGGCGGTGGACGCGCTCAAGCGCGCCGCGGGCAAGAATCCGGCGGCGATCCGCGATGCCATCCGCCAGACCAACCTGCCGACCATGGTCGGGCCGGTCAACTTCAAGACCGGGCCGGTGCCCAACGTCAGCAAGACGCCGCTGGTGGGCGGCCAGTGGCGGCGGCGCGGCAAGAACCTGGAACTCGTCATCGTCGAGAACAGCCAGGCGCCGATGGTGCCGGTGCAGGACAAGCTGGTGCCGATCGCCTGAGCGCCGCGCCGGCAGGACGGGCGCTTTCGCCATGAGCCAGACCCTGCTTGCCCTCGACGGCATCGCCAAGCGCTACGGCGGTCAGCCGGTCGTCGACGGGCTCGGCTTCGAGGTCGGCGCGGGCGAGGCGCTCGGCATCATCGGCCCCAACGGCGCCGGCAAGACCACGCTGTTCAACATCATCGCCGGCGACGTTCGCCCCGATGCAGGCCGCGTGCGCTTCGCCGGGCGCGAGGTCACCGGCCAGGGGCCGGCGGCGCTGTGCCGCGCCGGCATCGGCCGCACCTACCAGATCCCGCATCCCTTCGCCGGCATGACGGTGTTCGAGAACGTGCTGGTCGGCGCCACCTGCGGCGCCGGCCTGAACGAAGCCGCCGCCCATGCGGTGGCGCAGCGCTGCCTGCGGCGCACCGGCCTGCTGCGCCAGGCCAACACCCTGGCCGGCGCGCTGCCGCTGCTCGACCGCAAGCGGCTGGAGCTGGCGCGGGCGCTCGCCACCGGGCCGAAGCTGCTGCTGCTCGACGAGATCGCCGGCGGCCTGACCGAGCACGAGGTGCGCGAGCTGATCGACATCGTCAGGGAGATCCGCGCCGAGGGCGTGACCCTGATCTGGATCGAGCACATCGTCCATGCCCTGATGGCGGTGGTCGACCGGCTGATCGCCATCAGCGTCGGCCGGCTGCTCACCCAGGGCCGCCCGGAGGAGGTGATGGCCAGCCCGCAGGTGCGCGAGGTCTACATGGGGGTCGAGGCGGCGTGAATGTGCTGGAAGTCCATGCCCTCCATGCGTATTACGGCGACTTCAGGGCGCTGCACGGCGTCGATTTCCGCGTCGAGGCCGGCGAGACCGTGGCGGTAATCGGCGCCAACGGCGCCGGCAAGTCGACGCTGCTGCGCAGCCTCACCGGCCTGCTGCCGGCACCGTTCTCCAGCGTTTTCTTCGAAGGGCAGCCGGTCGGCGGCCTGCCGCCGCACGTCATCGTGCGCCTCGGCATCGCCATGGTGCCGGAGGGACGCTGCCTGTTCCCCAGCCTGAGCGTCGAGGAAAACCTGCTCATCGGCGCCCAGTGCGGCCGGCGCGGGCCGTGGGATCTGGCGGCCGTGTATCGCCTGTTCCCGGCGCTCGAGGAAAAGCGCGCGACGCCGTCCACCCTGCTCTCCGGCGGCCAGCAGCAGATGGTCGCGATCGGCCGCGCGCTGATGTCCAACCCGAAGCTGCTGCTGTGCGACGAGCTCTCGCTCGGCCTCGCGCCGCTGGTGGTGCGCGAGATCTACGCCGCCCTGCCGCGGATCAAGGGCGAGGGCGCGGCGGTGGTGACGGTCGAACAGGACACCGGCCAGGCGATGCGCATCGCCGACCGCCTGTATTGCATGCAGGAGGGCCGCGTGGCGCTGGAAGGCGTGCCGCGGACGCTGACCCCCGAGCGGGTCTCCCAGGCCTACTTCGGAATCTAGGATGAAACCACCCCCACGCTCGCTTCGGGCGGCCGGGCGCCGCTGACATGGACGACTGGATCAACACCCTCGGCCAGGGCCTGCTGCTGGGCGGCATGTACGCCCTGTTCGCCACCGGCCTGTCGCTGTCCTTCGGCATCATGCGGCTGATCAACGTCGCCCATGGCGACTTCATCGTGCTCGCCGCCTTCGCCGCCATCGCGCTGGTCGAGCCGCTGGCGATCGGGCCCTTCGCCACGCTGCCCCTCGTCGTGCTGCTGATGGCCGGCTTCGGCTACCTGCTGCAGCGCCTGTTCCTCAACCGCACGCTGGGCGAGGATCCGCTGCGCCCGCTGCTGGTGACCTTCGGCGTGTCCATCGTCATCCAGAACGCGCTGCTGGAAATCTTCTCCGCCGACATGCGCGGACTGGATGCCGGCCCGATCGAGACGGCCAGCATCCCGCTCGGCGGCAGCGTCGCCGTCGGCGTCTTTCCGCTGCTGGTGGCGGCCACCGCGGTCGGCGTCATCGGCGCGCTGCAGTGGCTGTTCTACCGCACGGCGCTGGGGCGCGCCTTCCGCGCCACCGCCGACGACCACCGCACCGCCCAGCTGATGGGCATCGACAACCGCCGCGTCTATGCGCTGGCGATGGCGCTGGCCACGGCGGTGGTCGCCGTCGCCGGCGTCTATCTGGCGATCCGCAGCGGCATCGGCCCGAGCGACGGCCCGCAGCGCCTGCTCTGCGCCTTCGAGGCGGTGGCGATCGGCGGGCTGGGCTCGCTCTGGGGCACGCTCGCCGGCGGCATGATCCTCGGCGTGGCCCAGGCCGTCGGCCTCTGGCTCGATCCCGGCTGGGGCGCGGTGAGCGGCCACCTCGCCTTCCTGCTGGTGGTGGTGCTGCGCCCCAACGGCCTGTTTCCCAAGACCCGCGACAAATGACATGACAGAAACAAACCATGCCGCCCCCGCCTTCCGCGTCGAAACCGGCAGCCGCGCCAGCCGCATCGCCGGCGCGCTGGTCCTGCTGCTGCTGATCGCCGGCTGCTCGATGCCCTTCTGGGCCGAGCCGGCCCGGCTGCGCGGGCTGGCCGAATTCTTCTACGTGCTGGCGCTGGCGCAGATGTGGAACCTGCTCGCCGGCTACGGCGGCATGGTGTCGATCGGCCAGCAGGCTTTCGTCGGCATCGGCGGCTACACCCTGGTGGTGCTCGGCCTGCATGCCGGGCTGAATCCCTTCCTCGCCGTGCCGGCGGGCGGCCTCGTCGCCGGCCTGCTGGCGCTGCCCGCCGGCTGCCTGCTGTTCCGCCTGCGCGGCGCCTATTTCGCCATCGGCAGCTGGGTGGTGGCGGAAGTGTTCCGGCTAATCATCGCCAACATCACCGCGGTGGGCGGCGGCTCGGGCCTGTCGGTGACGCGCGCCGTCGCCACCATCCCGAGCTGGTGGCGGCAGTCGCTCACCTTCTGGTGCGCGCTGCTGCTGGGCGCCGGCGCGACCTTCCTGGTGTACGCCCTGCTGCGCTCGCGCTACGGCCTGGCGCTCACCGCCGTGCGCGACAGCGAGCGCGCCTCGGCCAGCCTCGGCGTCGGCGTGCGCAAGGTGAAGTGGTTCGTCTACGTCGCCTCGGCGGTCGGCTGCGGCATGGTCGGCGCGCTGATCTTCATCACCAAGCTGCGCATCTCGCCCGACGCCGCCTTCTCGCCCGACTGGTCGGCGCTGATGTTCTTCGCCGTCGTCATCGGCGGCATCGGCACCGTCGAGGGACCGATCCTCG
>JAWKYW010000032.1:0-5584 GCA_041396245.1 Rhodocyclaceae bacterium
CCTCTGCTGCTGCAGCCCGGCCTACCGGCATGGCGACACGGAGCTGCTCGAGGCTGCCTGAAAACCGGAATTGCGCCTGCATTCCGGCCTCGGCAACACATAGGCGCGTCATTCGGCTATGCTCAGCGTCGCTTCAATCGCTCAAACAGGATAACAATCGGCCCGAAAGGCCGGGAGATACCGGATGTACCCGCAACCGACCGTTCTGCTCGTCGACGATTCGCCCGAAAACCTGCAAGTGCTCAACGGGATCCTCAAGGATCGCTACCGGATCAAGGTGGCGACCAGCGGGGAACGCGCGCTGGCGCTGGCGTCCGGCGACGAGCCGCCCGACCTCATCCTGCTCGACGTGATGATGCCGGGCATGGACGGCTACGAGGTCTGCACCCGGCTCAAGAGCGATCCGAAGACCAGCGCCATTCCGGTGCTGTTCGTGTCCTCGCGCGACGAGGAAGAAGACGAGGCGCGCGGCCTGGCCCTGGGCGCCATCGACTACATCGTCAAGCCGATACGTCCCTCGATCGTCAAGGCGCGGGTGCGCAACCACATCGAACTGAAGCGCAGCCGCGACCTGCTCGAACGGCTTACCACGCTGGACCACCTGACCGGCATCAGCAACCGGCGCCGCTACGACGACTACCTCGACACCGAATGGCGTCGCGCCGCGCGCGAGCAGACGCCGATTGCGCTGATCGCCATCGACATCGACCACTTCAAGGCCTACAACGACCACTACGGCCACCCGCGCGGCGACCAGTGCCTGGTTTCCGTGGCGCATGCGCTCGCGGCGTCGGTCACCCGCTCCTCCGACCTCGTCGCCCGCTGCGGCGGCGAGGAATTCGCCTGCGTCCTGCCGGGCACGGATGCCGGCGGCGCGGCGCATCTGGCCGAGCAGATGTTGCGCAACGTCCTCGCCCTGGAGCTGGAGCATGCCCGCTCGCCGACGCGGCCCTGCGTCAGCATCAGCCTCGGCGTCGCCGCCATGGTGCCGCAAGCCGAGGAACCGCTCCAGGCACTCGCCGATCTCGCCGACGCCGCGCTCTACGAGGCGAAGGCCGCGGGGCGCTGCCGCTGCATCACGAAGCAGCGTTAGCTGGCGCTCTCCACCTCCCGCAAGCGCGCCAGCGCGGCCTCGAAATCGAAGGCCTGGATCGCCGTCGCGATCTGTTCGTAACGCCCCTGCAGGGCGGCGGCGAGCAGGGCCGATTCGGCCTCCATCAGGTCGGCTGCCGCCGCGTCGCCTCCCGCCAGCAGCGCATCGAGCCGCGCGATCGCCTCGCCGGCCCGCGCCGCGTCGGCCGACGTTGCCGGAGCAGCGAGGCCGGACTCCGCGCTTGCAGCGAGCGGGGAGAGGCCAGCCAGCACCGGCGCCAGTTCGGCCAGGACGCGGTTCGCCAGCGCCCCGATCCGTTCCTCGTCTTCCCCCATCCGGCAGGCGCGTTCTAGCTCGCCCGCGGCCACCTGCACGCCGCGCGCGCCGATGTTGCCGGCGACGCCCTTGAGCGTGTGGGCATGGCGCTCCGCCGCGGCGGGATCGCCATCCGTGCGCGCCGCCCGGAAGGATTCGGCGAAGTGCCGCTGGGCGTCATGGAATTTCTTCAACAGCGAGAGATAGAGCGATTCGTTGTGCATCGTCGTCGCCAGCCCGGCCGCCACGTCGATGCCGGGCAGGGGCGGCAGGGCGATGCCGGAAGCGGGGCGCCGCGCCGCGCGCGCGGCGGCGAGGGCGCCGGCCCCACTGGGACGGAGCCAGCGCGCGATGGTGGCGAACATGGCGCCGACGTCGACCGGCTTGGCGATGTAGTCGTTCATGCCGGCGGCCAGGGCCTGCTCGCGGTCGCCGGCCATGGCGTTGGCCGTCATGGCGATGATCGGCAGCGTCCGCAGGCCCAGTTCCTCGCGGATGCGGCGGGTCGCCTCGTAGCCGTCCATCACCGGCATCTGGCAGTCCATGAGCACGCCGTCGAAGCGCGCGTCGCCGGCCAGGAGATCCAGGGCTTCCAGGCCGTTGGCGGCCAGCACGACTTCGGCGCCGGCCGAGCGGAGCAGTTCCAGCGCCAGCTCCTGGTTGATGTCGTTGTCCTCCACCAGCAGCAGGCGGTGGCCGGCCACCTGCGCCATGGCCTGGCGCAGGGCGTCCTCGCCGGCGGCAGGCGCATGCCCGGCCAGGCGGCCCCTGCCGATGGCCTGGTCGATGGCCTCGATGAGTTGGGCGGGCATCACCGGCTTGGTCAGCACCGTATCGAGCAGCACGCCCTTGCGTTCGGCCTCGCCCAGCGCCTCCTCGCGGCCATAGGCGGTAACCATGATCGCCGCCGGGATGTGGATCAGGTGCCGGGCGTGGAGCAGGCGCAGCGTTTCGATGCCGTCCATGACGGGCATCTTCCAGTCGATCAGCATCAGGTCGAAGGGGCGGCCGCGCTGCTCGGCCTCGATCACGCGGGTCAGGGCTGTCTTGCCGTCGACCGCCGTCTCGACCTGCAGGCCGAGGCTGTGCGCGATCGATGCCGTGATTTCGCGCGCCGACTCGTTGTCGTCGGCCACCAGCACCCGCGCGCCGGGCAACGTTCCCGGCGCCGCACGCTGCGGCTGGACGACTTCGTCCGGCAATCCGAAACGGGCGGAGAAATGGAACACCGAGCCCTTGCCGGGCGCGGTGTCGACCCAGATGCGGCCGCCCATCAGCTCGATCAGCGCCTTCGAAATCGCCAGGCCGAGGCCGGTACCGCCGTACTTGCGCGTGGTCGAGCTGTCGGCCTGGCTGAAGGGCTGGAACAGTCGGCCGGACTGTTCCGGCGTCATGCCGATGCCCGTGTCGCGGACGCTGAAATGCAGCTCGATCGAGGAGGCGTCCCCGCCGGCCCGCGCGATGCTGGCGACCACCTCGCCGCATTCGGTGAACTTGACGGCGTTGTTGGCGAGGTTCACCAGGACCTGGCCGAGCCGCAGGGGGTCGCCGACCAGCGTGGGCGGAATGTCCGACGCCACGTCGAAGAGCAGCTCCAGACCCTTGTCCTCGGTCTTCAGGCCGATCAGGCTGGCGAGGTTGTCCAGGACGTCCTCGAGCCGGAATTCCACCTGCTCGATCGCCATCCTGCCGGCCTCGACCTTGGAGAAATCGAGGATGCCGTTGATGATGCCGAGCAGGTTGACGGCGGAGCGGTGTGCCTTCTCGACGTAGTTGCGCTGCTGCGGATCGAGCCGGGTCTGCAGGGCGAGGTGCGACATGCCGATGATGGCGTTCATCGGCGTGCGGATCTCATGGCTCATGTTGGCGAGGAAGTCGCTCTTGGCCCGCGCCGCCTCTTCGGCCGCCTGGCGCGCCTCGGCCATGGCGCGCTCGGCTGCCTTGCGCTCGGCAATGTTCTCCAGTACCCAGATCGTCATCCACTTGTGGTCGGCCATCGGGATGCCGCGGGCCGAGACGTGGGCGACGAAATCGCCGCCGTCCTTGCGGGCGAAGACCCATTCGACGTCGACGTCCCGCCCGGCGCGCAGCACCGGCCCGACCAGGGCACCGAATGCCGCGTACTTCTCGGCCGAATGCTGGATGACCGTCCCCGGCTGTCCGATCAGTTCTTCCGACCGGTAGCCGAGGTACTCGCCGAGGCGGCGGTTGGCGCGCTGGATGACGCCGTCGACGGTGAAGATGATGCCGTTCGGGGCGTTGTCGAAGATCATGCGCTGCTCGGCGAACAGCCTTTCGAGCTCCTGCTGCTGCGACTCGATCTCCATCCGCGCCTGCCGCTTCCCGGTCACGTCGTCGAGTGTGAATTGCAGCAGGCGCTGGCCGCGGTAGTCGTAGGCGATCAGGTGGATCTCGGCGTCCCAGATTTCCCCGTCGGGCCGCCGGCAGCGCCACTCGAAGCGCGCCAGTCCCTCCTCGCCGACCTGGCGCATCAGCCGCTCGGCGGCGTCCTTGCTGTCGCTGCCGTCGTACTGGGTCGGCGCGGAGAAATGCAGCGGATTCCTGCCGATCACTTCCGCACGCGTGGCGACGCCGTACATGCTTACGGCCGCCGGATTGCAGTCGATGAAGCCCTGCCGCGGGTCGAAGATGACGATGGGGCGGGAGGAGGCCTGGAACAGCATCTTGTTGTAGGCCTCGCTTTCCTTCAGCGTGGCCTCGGCGCGCTTGCGTTCGTCGATGTCCTGCTGGATGCCGACCACCCGCCGGGCGCGATCGGCCGCGTCGCGCTCGGCGGCGTGGCCGATGTCGAGAATCCAGCGCCATTCCCCCGAGGCGTGCCGCATGCGGTACTCGGCGCGGAACTGCTCGTCCTCGTTGGCGAGGAAGCGCGCACGCAGGACGTCCACGCGTGGCTGGTCCTCGGGGTGCGCGAGGTCCGTCCAGCAGTCCATGTAGGCCGGGTAGCGCCGCTGCAGTTCCTGCTTGGTGTAGCCGAGCATGCGGGCCCAGATCGGATTCACGGTCGAGCGCGTGATGCCGCCGCCGGCATCGAGCTGCCAGTCATAGAGGCCGATCTGGGCGCCTTCCAGCGCCAGGTTCAGGCGCGCCTCGCTGCGGGCGATGCGCTGCTCGACGGCCTGGCGCTCGGTGATGTCGTAGAGCCATGAGACGAGGTAGCGGCCATCGGAGAAATCCAGCAGGATGGAGGAGAGCAGCACCGTGACGGGCGTGCCGTCGCGGCGCAGGAACTCGGCCTCGTAGTCATTGACCATGCCGTCGCGCCGCAGGCGGGCCAGGAACACCTCGCGTTCGTCCGGATTGCGCCAGGACTGCGTGGTGCGGTAGGTGTGGTGATCGTCCGGATCGACGCCCAGCATCTCGGCGTGGCGGCGGTTGGCGAAGACCAGCCGGCCATCCTCGGTACCGATGATGACACCGACCGGACTGTGCTCCAGGATGCGCTTGAGCCGCTCCTCGTTCTCCTGGCGATCGCGCTCGAGCTGCTTGCGTTCCGAAATGTCCTCGTAGGCCCACACGGCCGAACGCTCGTAGCCCGGGATGCGGATGCCCTGGCCGGACACCAGGGCGATGAACAGGGAGCCGTCCTCGCGGGTGAACTGCCATTCCATGCGTACTTCCTTGCCCGCCGCCAGCAGCGGCCCGGCGAGGGCGGCGAACTCGGCGTAGCTCTCCGGCGAGGAAAACAGCACCGAGGACACGCTCTGGCCGACGATCCGCTCGCGCGCGACGCCGAGGTATTCGCAGAAGCGCCGGTTCGGGCGCAGGATGATGCCGTCCGCCGTGTAGCAGATGGCATAGGGCGCGTTCTCGAAGATCACCTGCTGTTCTTCGAGCAGCTTGCCGATCTCGGCCTGCTGGCGCGCGACCTCCTCGCCGGCACTGGCGGCGAGCGTCGCCTCGGCCTTCAGGCGCCGTTCCTCGCTCAGGCGGAGCTGCGACTTGAGCGATGCGATTTCACAGGCGAGCTCGTCGAGGGCGGTTTCGCCGGCCGCCTTGATTTTTCCGGTGGATGTCATGGCTCGGACTTTAGCGATGGAGTGGCAAGTATACCGTCGCCACTTCAACGCTGCCGTTCGCGCCAGTGGCGCGCCGCGAACACCGCCAGCGTGACGGCGGTCAGCGGCAGGACGAAGGCGGCCATCGCCGTGCCGT
>JAWKYW010000033.1:0-5519 GCA_041396245.1 Rhodocyclaceae bacterium
CGCATGGAATGACCCCGGACAGCCTGCCATTCGACGACGGCGCTTTCGATGCAGTCGTGCTGGACAATGTGCTGGAGCATATTGACCGTCCGGAAGCCCTGCTGGCGGAGATCCGGCGCGTCCTGGAGCCTGATGGGCGCCTGCTCGCGGGCGTGCCCGGGCGCAAAGGTTTTGCGCTCGATCCGGACCACAAGGTCCATTACGACGAAGCCACCCTGCTGCGGCTGCTGGAACACAACGGCTTCGCCTGCGAACGCGTCTTTCATATGCCTTTCCGCTGCCCCGCGCTGGAAGGACGCATGAGGCAATACTGTCGCTACGGGCTGTTTCGGCCACGCGAAGCGTGAAAGCGCCCGGCGGAACCCTTCCTTGCGGCTATAATCACCTGTAAGATGACGGCCAGGAAAAATCGCATGGAATGGTATCGATGGTATCCATGACAAAGGGATTCCGGATGGGGCTTCGGCGACTTGCCCTTGCGCTTTTCGCGGCGTCGGTCTGGCCGGTTTCCGCGCAGGCGCCATCCGCCCCGCCCGCCCCCCGCTTCGACATATCCGCCTATCGCATCGAAGGCAGCAGCCTGATCGGGGACGCCGCCCTGCAGGAGACGCTCAAGCCCTTTACGGGCGCTGGTCGCGATTTCGGCGACGTGCAGCGCGCCATCGAGGCCATCGAAACCGCCTATGCGAAGGCCGGCTGGGGGGCGGTGCAGGTGCTGTTGCCGGAGCAGACGCTGGAGGGCGGCACGGTGCTGATCCGTGTCATCGAGGCGCGCATCGGCAGCATCGCCGTCGAGGGGCAGAAGCATTTCGGCGAGGAGAACGTCAAGGCGGCGGTGCCGGGTCTGCAGGTCGGGCAGGCGCCGCGACCGCTGGACATGCAGGAGAGCGTGCGCCTGGCCAACGAGAACCCGGCCAAGCAGACGGCGCTGGTGCTGCGCGCGGGTGAAAAGGAGGGCGAGGTTGAAGCCGTGTTGCGCGTCGCCGACCAGCCGCCGCGGCGTCTCAGCGTCAGTCTCGACAACACCGGCAGCCGGCAGACCGGCAAATACCGCTTCGGCATCGGATTCATGCATGCCAACCTGTTCGGTCGCGATCATGTCCTGAACGTCCAGGCCGTCACCTCGCCCTCCAAGCATGACCGGGTGCGCATCGTCGGCCTCGGCTATCGCATCCCCTTCTACGCCTGGGGCGATTCGCTTGATCTCTCCGCCGGCTATTCCAGCACCGATTCAGGCGTCATGCAGCAGCTGTTTGCCGTCAGCGGCGCCGGCCGGGTCTACGGCGCCCGTTACACCAAGAATTTTCCCCGCTGGAACGGCTGGGAGCCGAAGCTCGTATTCGGCCTCGATCACCGCGCCTACGAGAACAAGGCCGAACTGATCGGCACCGGCATCCGCTTGCTGCCCGATATCACGGTGCGGCCGGCTTCTCTCGCCTTCGGACTGGCCACGCGCGGCGAGCGCAGCGAGACGGCCTTCAGCCTGATGGCGGTGCACAATCTGCCCGGCGGCGAGAATGGCGGCGCGGCCGATTTCGCGGCGACGCGGGCCGGCGCCGATTCGCACTACACGCTCTGGCGCTGGAGCGCCAGCCACATGGCGAACTTCGCCGGCGACTGGCAGTGGCGCGCCGCGCTCAATGGCCAATGGACACGCGACGCGCTGGTGCCCGGCGAGCAGTTCGGCCTCGGCGGCGCCAACTCGGTGCGCGGCTTCCTGGAACGGGAGATCCTCAACGACCGGGGCCATCAGGGGACGCTGGAACTTTATACGCCGGATTTCGGTGCCCGCCTGGCCGCGCAACTGAGGTTGCGCGCCTTGGCCTTCTATGACTTCGGCCGGGTGACGCGCATCAGTCCATTGCCCGGCGAAATCGACGCCGAGGACATTTCCAGCTACGGCCTGGGCCTGCGCGCCGGCATCGGCGACAGCTTCAGCCTGCGCTTCGACTACGGCATCGTGCAGCAGCCCGGCGGCAGTCAGGGTCGCGGCGAGGGCCGCGGACACCTGGGGCTGCTCTATCAGCGGCTGTTCTGAGACTGCGGATAGGCCAGAAAGAGACGAGGTGGCAACATGAAAGCGACCCAGATTTTCGAGGAGTTCCTTCCCTGCACGCTGGCGTTGACCCTGGCCTTGTGTTTTTCCGGCGCCGCGCTGGCCAACCCCGCCAACCCGACCGTGGTGGCCGGGCAAGCGGCGTTCAGCACGGCAGGCAACGCCCTGACAGTGACGAATAGTCCCAACACGATCATCAACTGGCAGGGCTTTTCCATCGGCCCCGGCGAGCTGACGCGCTTTGTCCAGCAAAGCGCCGCCAGCGCCGTGCTGAATCGCGTCACGGGCATGGATCCTTCGCGGATTCTCGGCACCCTGCAGTCGAATGGCCGCGTCTTCCTCATCAATCCCAACGGCATCGCGTTCGGTGCCGGCAGCCGCATCGATGTCGGCGGGCTCGTTGCCTCCACGCTGAACCTGTCTAATGCCGACTTCCTGTCGGGGCGGCTCGATTTCACCGAGCACCCCGGCGCCGGCGGCATTGCCAACGAGGGCGAGGTGCGCGCCGCCCAAAGCGGGCAGATCCTGCTCATTGCTCCGCAGGTGGAAAATTCCGGGTTGATAGCGGCGCCCAACGGCGAGGTGCTGCTCGCCGCCGGCAAGAGCGTGCGGCTGGTGGATATCGCCAATCCGGAAATCCAGTACGAGGTGAACGCCCCGGAGAATGCCGCCGTCAACCTCGGCAGCCTAACGGGTCGCAGCATCGGCCTGCACGGCGGGGCCATTCGCCACAGTGGCAATGTCAGCGCCGACAGCGTTGGCATCGACGAGGCCGGCCGCATCGTCTTTCGTGCCGCCGGCGAGACGCGCATCGATGGCGGGACCGTGACGGCGATGAGCACGGCAGGCCGCGCGGCCATTGTCGAGGTACTCGGTCTGGCGCTGACGGGTGAAAGCGCTGCTCGATGCTTCCGGCGCGCGCGGCGGCGGCATAGTGTTGGTCGGCGGCATTTCGAGGGTGAAATTCGCAGGTGCAAACGCGCAGGCCGTGAATATCTTGGCCGGATACCGCGATTCGCGTCGATGCCACGCAGGCCGGCGACGGCGGCAGGCGTGGACAATGGGCGGATGATGCGACGCGGGCGCGGCGCGATCTCGGCGCGTGGCGCTACGACGAGCGGCGACGGCGGCTTCGTCGAAGTGTCGGGACGACACTACCTCGATTTCAGTTAAAGGGTGACGACGCTTGCACCGGGCGACCACCGACAGTCTGCTCCTAGACCCGACGAACATCTACATCGCCAATGACCGACAAACGCCGGCGGCCATGTCCGGCACGGATTTCTCGGTGGATGGCAGCGGGCCGGCAGTGTTCCAGACTGTAGGCATGCCGACCGATTCCCTGCTCACTGTCGGCGGCACCCTCCAGAGCGCACTGGGCAACAATGCCGTGATCGTCAATGCGACGGCGCAGCGACTTCCAGTTCCTGCCGGCGACATTTTCTCGTCGATCCCGTTTCGTGGACCGCGGCGAACGACCTGACACTTTCCGCCACTAACAATATCGTCCTGAAAGGCGACACTGTCGGGCGCCAACGCCGGCATCGTCACCGGCGGCGCCGGCGTGAGCCAGGATCCCGGCGCCATTGTGCGCAGACAAGCTGAAGGTCGCCGTGACGGGCGCGGCCAGCCTGCCGGAGGCCAATATAGTCCGGCTACGCTGGCGGCTTCGATGGCGCCGGCACGGGCGGGCTGACCTACTGGAACGGAAAGAGCGCTGGCGATCGGCGCGGTCGGCGGCACCAACGGCATCGAATATTCCGACAACAGCAATCCGATCGTCGTCAAGACGACGACCGGAAATCTGACGGTTACCCAGCCGGTTACTGCGGATGTGCTGGGCGGCGCGCAGATTACCCTGTCGGCGGCCGGCATGAGCGCGCCGGGCCTCGACTTTCGACGCCACACCGGCGGGCGGTCATTCTGGAGGCGGGCAGCGGCGGCGTGAGCGGCAGCGAGCGCGATCACCGGACGGCGGTGTTGTCGAGCGGCGCGGTCTCGCTCAACAGTGCCGCCCATGCCATCGACACCCTGGCCGGCAGCGGTGTCGGTGGCTTCCAGTTCATGGATGCGAACGGCTTCACGGTGGGCGCGGTCCGGGAACGACTGGGCTGACGGCGGGCAGCGGCGACATTTTACTCACGGCGGGCGGCGCGACAGCTTGTTGACGGTCGGCGTGGCGTCAGGCCCCCGGCGGCTGGCGTCACCTACATCGCCGACAACCAGGATCACCTCGCCGCGACGACTACCTCCGGGGTGGCCGGCAAGTTCATCGAGATCAAGCCCAATACGGCCGCGACGCAGATCGAGTTCGATAACGTCCCGGATGCGGCCGGATTTCTGCGCCTGTCGAATGCCGAACTGGGCCAGTTCACCACGCCCCTGCTCAAGGTCGGCAACAGCGCCGTCAGCGGCAACATCGCGTTCAACACGGCCATCAGCCCGGCGAACTTCCCGGCGCTATCCCTGATTACCTCTGGCAGCATCCTGCAGACGGCCAGCAGCACCATCACCATCGCCGGGCTGAATGCCGACGGACACGGCGGCGTGAGCCTGACGGAGGCCAACGACGTCGACAAACTCGGTGGCCACACCAACGCGGGTGCGTTCTCATTCACCGACGCCGACGGGTTCGATATCGCGCTGGTCGATGTAAACAACGGCATTTCCAGCAGTGGCGGCGGCAACATCGTCCTGACCAGCAGTGGCGGCGGCATCACGCAAAGCGGCGGCGCCACGCTGGCGACGAGCGGGGCAGCCACAATCACCGCGCAGACCGGCATCACGCTGAACAGTGCCAACACAGCCCCCAGCGTGTTCCTGAACAATAGTGCGAGCGGGCATGTCGCCTACTCCGCCAACACCGCCTCGCTTTCGGCTGGCGCCGCGAATAACGCGCCGGGCGGCAACTTGACATTGAGTAATTCCGGCTCCGTGGTGACGTCCGGTTCCGGCATCGATAGTGACGGCACGACCACGGTAAACGCTACGGGGGGGGGCAGCGACATCACCGTGACGACCTGGGCACCCATTTTAGGGAATCACGTTACCTTGAATGCCGGCCGTGACGTGCTGGTGAATGGCAGCGAGGTGTACGCCAACAATAGCGGCGGCAATGTCAACATCACGGCCGGGCGCGACATCCGGGTTGCCGCCGCGGCCGGTTACGATGCGGCGATCAACGCCATAGGCGACGTCTTCCTGACGGCCACCACCGGCAAGCTCTATCTCACCTCGTCCGGCGGGAGTTCAGCCAGGGTGGAATCCGCCCTACCGAACACAGTGCATCTGAACGTACCGGGCGTTCTCAGCGGCGGTTATGTCATCGATGGCGTGGAAGGAGGTTCCCCGCCTGTTTCCGGTGTCAATGCGAACACCGGCATTTTTACGAATGGCACTCCGGCCGTCGTTGGCGCCACGTTCCTGGTAACCACCGCTACGCCGCCGGCGCCGACGCTCGCGG
>JAWKYW010000034.1:0-5125 GCA_041396245.1 Rhodocyclaceae bacterium
GCGCCGGGGGCGATGCGCGTGTCGGCGATCTCGCGCGAAAGGTCAAGCGCCACCTGGCGCGCGATGACGTGTTCCTGCCGCGTGCCGTCGAGCGGCCGGCCGTCGGCGCCGGCCTGGAACAGTTCGACGACGACGCGCGGCGTGACGTAGGTGGGGAAATGGTGGCCGGTGCCGCTGTTGGACAAAGTCAGCCGCGCCAGCACGGCGTTGTTCTCCACGCGCGGCGGCAAGGCGGCGATGGTGACGCCGCTCCTGACCATTTCGGGATCGTGCACGCCGCGCCAGAGGTGGCGGCGGTCGGGCATGTGGCAGGACTGGCAGGTCCTGCCTTCGCGCGCGGCGGGGCTGGCCTGCCATTCGGCGTAGGTGTTCTCCAGCAGCTTGCCGTTGAGCGCAAAGCCGTCCGCTTCGAACTGGTGGCAGGCGGCGCAGAAGCGCGAATCGGCGAAGGCGGCGCTTGCCTGCCAGCCGTCGTGCGGCAGTTTCTCTTCCGGTTTCGGCATCGAGCCGTCGCGGCGCGGCGGGCCGAAGCGCCGGTGCCCGCGTACATGGCAGGCGGCGCAGGTGTTGCCTTGTGTGTGCAGGCCGGCCTTCACTTTTCCGGCGATGGCCGCCGACAGGTCGGCCGCCTGCTCGGCCAGCGGCGCATGGCAGCGGAGGCAGGCCTGGTGTTCTTCGTGGGCGTCGGGCGCCATGTCGACGAGCTGGCCGAGGACACCCGGGCCCATGGCGCGGACGTGCAGGCTGGCCGACCAGTCGCGATGCTGGTCGGGATGGCAGGCGCCGCAGGCAGCCGCATCCAGCGCTTTTTCCTGCGGCGTGAAATGTTCGGGCGCGGCACCCTGTGCGGCCAGCGGCCGCTGCCAGTGGCGCGCCAGGAATCCGGCGGCGTCCTCGCCGGGTGCGGCGGCAGTCATGGGCGGGGGTGTTTCGGAGCAGGCCGCAAGCAGGAAAAAGGGGAGGACGATGAGCCGCCTCCCCGTTTGCCAGGCTGTCAGGAATGCGCCCGGCACGGCCTCACTTCTTCGCCGCGCACGGATTCTTCGCCGCACACGGGTTCTTCGCGGCGCAGGGATTCTTCGCCGCGCAGGGGTTCATCTTGTCCTTCTTCATGTCCTTCTTCATTTCCTTGGCGGCGCAGGGATTCTTGGCCGCACAAGGATTCTTGCCGTGCGAATCGGCATAAGCCGCCGGAACGGCCAGGGCGAGCGCCGCGGCGCCCAACAGGGTACGGACTGTTTTCATGGTGTCTCCTTCGTCAGGGTAACAAAAAAACGGCGCCGCCCATCGACGGCGCCGGCTACTACTTCTTGGCGGCGCAGGGATTCTTCGCGGCACAGGGGTTCTTCGCCGCACAGGGGTTCTTCGCCGCGCAGGGGTTCTTCGCCGCGCAGGGGTTCTTCGCCGCGCAGGGATTCGCCGCCTTGCCCTTGGCCGGCTTGAAGGTCTTCTGCATCTGCCCGGTGTAGGCCGTCAGCGCGGCCAGCTCGCGCGACTCCCAGCCGAGCGGCCTGGCGGCCATCGGCATCACCATGCAGGCCTGCACCATCTCGTCGAGGTGCACCTTCTTCAGGCCGGCCTGGTCACTGGCCATCTGCACGAAATGCGGGTAGGGCTTGGCGAATCCGGCTTCGAAGGCGGCGTGGCCCTGGTGGCAGGTGTTGCAGGACATGCCGTTGGTCGACAGCCTGGTGTCGTTCCAGAGTTTCTCGCCATCCTTGAGCAGGACGGCCTTGTCTCCCTTGTAGGGCTTGTAGCCGGCCGGGCGGGTGATGGACTTCGGGTCGATCTTGGCGCCGGCGCCGCAGGGGTTCCTGGCTGCGCAGGGATTTTTTGCGGCGCAAGGGTTCTTCGTCTTTGCGGCGCAGGGATTCTTGGCCTTGGCCGCGCAGGGATTGCACGGGTTGGCGGCCTGGGCCGGCGCCATGCCGAGGCCGAAGGCAAGGGCGGCCGCCATGGCCAGTTGCAGGGGTTTCGCTCGGGCTTGGGCGTTCATGTTCATGTCTCCTCCTTTGAAGTGGGGCGGGAAGCGTCGCGATGGCTTCCTGACCGATTAGACCGGCGAGGCGGCGCAAACCTTACAGGCCTAAAACAATTTGTAAGGAAGCGCCCCCTCGGCCGGTCTAATCGGACAGGAGCCGGGATCCGGCCCCGCCCCTACCGACAGGAGACCCCGCATGACCCGCACGCTCACCCCTTATCACCTGCTCATCCAGACCCTGTTCGCCCTGATCGCCTTGGCCTTCATGCTGCCGGCGCTGGCCGCGCCCGCCCAGCCCTTCGACGAGGCGGCCTTCCGCAAGGCGCAGCAGGAAGGCCGCACCGTCCTGGTCGAAGTGCATGCCGACTGGTGCTCGGCCTGCGCCAAACAGAAGCCGATCCTCGAAAGCCTGGGCAAGGACAAGGCCTTCGAAAAAGTCGTGCGCTTCAGCGTCGACTTCGACAAGCCGGGCAACGCGCTCAAGCTGTTCCGCGTCTCCTCGCAGGCCACCCTGCTGGTATTCAAGGGGGAAAGGGAAATCGCCCGCTCGACCTTCGACACCAATCCCGACAGCATCCGCGCGATGCTGGCCAAAGGCATCTGAGCCATCGTGAGCGCGCTGCTGGTCGCGATCCTGGCGGGCGTCCTGACGACGCTCTCGCCCTGCGTGCTGCCGGTGCTGCCGATCGTGCTGTTCGCCGCCCTGCAGCAGCATCGGCTCGGCCCGCTGGCTCTCGCCGCCGGCATGAGCCTGGCCTTCACGGCGCTGGGCATCGGCATCGCGACGATCGGCTTCACGCTCGACATCGGCAGCCAGGCGGTGCGCCTGACCGCCGCGGTGATGATGATCGCCTTCGGCGCGGTGCTGCTCTCCGCCCCGCTGCAGGCCGCCTTCGCGCGGGCCGGCACGCCGCTCTCCGACCGGCTGAACGCGCTGACGGGACGCTTTGCGCCGGAAGGGCTGGGCGGCCAGTTCCTCCTCGGCCTGCTGCTCGGCGCGGTGTGGACGCCCTGCTCGGGCCCGACCCTGGGCGCGGCCATCGGCCTGGCCACGGCGAGCGAGTCGGCGACGCGCGCCGCCGGCGTCATGCTGCTGTTCAGCTTCGGCGCGACCCTGCCGCTGGTGGCGCTGGCCTACGGTTCGCGCCAGGCGCTGGCCTCGCGCAAGACCGCCCTCGCCCGGGCCGGCCGCTTCGGCAAGCCGCTGCTGGGCGGGGTGCTGGTGCTGGTCGGGGCCTTGGTGGCGTTCGGCGTCGACAAGCTGATCGAGGCCCGCCTCACCGCGCTCATGCCGGACTGGCTGGTAGACCTGACGACACGGTTCTGACTACCATGATCGGGATGATCATCAAGCTCGATTCCGCGCAGTTCGACCAGACCGCGCGCGCCTATGGCGCGGACCTGTACCGCTACGCCTTCTGGCTGTGCCGCGACCGCTTCGTCGCCGAGGAGCTGGTGCAGGAGACCTTCGCCCGCGCCTGGAAGAACTGGGACAGCCTTGAGGATCTCGCCGCGGTGAAGCCCTGGCTCATCACCATCCTGCGCCACGAGCACGCCCGCCTCTACGAACGCAAGCGCCTCGACTACACCGACGACGATCCGCAGGACCTCGACCTGACCTCCGCCGCCCGGGCCGGCGAACATCTGGAACTGGAGCAGCTGGTCGAGGCGCTGCCGGAGACCTACCGCGAACCGCTGGTGCTGCAGGTGCTGGGCGGCTACGAGTGCAGGGAGATCGCCGAAATGCTCGGCACCACCGAGGGGGCAGTGATGACCCGCCTCACCCGCGCGCGGCAGGCGCTGCGCGCCCATCTCGAAACCAGCGACCGTGCAAGGAGGTCGACATGACCGAAGGAAATCCCCGTGGGATGAACTGCCTCGAATTCCGCCGCGAGAAACTCGCCGACCCGCGCCATCTCTCGCGCGAGGCGCTGGCGCACATGAACGAATGCGCCGCCTGCCGCGGCTTCGCCATCGAGGTGAACGAAAACGAGGAGCGCATCGCCATCGCCCTCGACGTGCCGGTGCCGGAAGGGCTGGCCGATCGCATCATCCTGCGCCGCAAGACCGGCGTGCGCGGCGGCTTCTCCCCGCGCCTGTGGGCGCTCGCCGCCACCGTGGTGCTGACTTTCGCCTTCGGCTTCCAGCAATGGAAGGATGCCGGCTCGCAGGAATACGCGCGGCTGGCCATCGAGCACGTCATGCACGAACCGGAATCCTTCACCACCACGCGCAGCGCCGATCCGGAGCTGTTCCGCCGCGTCATGCACACCTTCGGCGGCGAGATGCAGGCCTCGCTCGGCAAGGTGCGCTACATGAAGCTCTGCCCGGTGCCGGAGGGCACCGGCTGGCACATCGTCTTCGAAACGGAGGACGGCAAGCTGGCGACGCTGATCCTGATTCCGGCCAAGCGCATGAAGAGCGATTCGGAGCAGGCGCAGGTCGGTGGCTGGAACGCCGTGGCGCGCCCCGGCGGGCAGGGCTTCTACGCCGTCATCACCGATTCGCCGGAGACGCTCGGCAAGGTCGACGAGATGGTGCGAAGCCGCGTGCGCTGGCGCGGCTGACCTCCAGCCCGAATCGCTGCGCGCGGCATGGCAGGCCCCGCGCATCATAAAATATCGCCAGGAGGTTTCTTTCGATGCATGCCACCCTGCCCCGCCTGCAAGACACGCGCTTCCCCGCCCTGCGCCGCAGGCGGCTGGAAACCCTGCAGGTCAACCTCGGCTACCGCTGCAACCAGTCCTGCCTGCACTGCCATGTGAACGCCGGGCCGAACCGGACCGAGCAGATGGACGGCGACACCGTCGACGCGGTGCTGGCCTTCCTGCGCGCCTCGGGTGCGGCCACGCTCGACCTGACCGGCGGCGCGCCGGAACTGAATCCGCATTTCCGCCGACTGACGGCCGCGGCGCGCGCGCTGGGCGCGCACGTCATCGACCGCTGCAACCTGACCATCCTCGAAGAGCCGGGCCAGGCGGACCTCGCCGATTTCCTCGCCGCGCAGCGCGTCGAGGTCGTCGCCTCGCTGCCCTGCTATCTGGAGGAGAACGTCGACCGCCAGCGCGGCCAGGGCGTCTTCGGCAGGAGCCTGCGCGCGCTGCAGCGGCTGAACGCCCTGGGCTACGGCCGCGAAGGCAGCGG
>JAWKYW010000035.1:0-1726 GCA_041396245.1 Rhodocyclaceae bacterium
CGATGACCGGCCGGTCTCGGCGCTATATGCGGATTTCTCGCCTTACCGCGCCCATCGCGGGATGGATCTCGCCGCCGTCATGCCGGCGCATGTCATCTACGAAAACCTCGATTCCAGCCCGGCCGGATTTTCCTCCTATTGGCTGCGCTACGTGCTGCGCGGCGAACTCGGCTTCGACGGCGTGATCTTCAGCGACGACCTGTCGATGGAGGGTGCCAGTTTCGCCGGCGGCTTCGTCGAGCGCGCCGAGGCCGCGCTGGGTGCCGGCTGCGACATGGTGCTGGTGTGCAACAACCCCGACGCGGCAAGACTGCTGCTGCGCGAGTGGCGGCCGCAACCCGACTCCGCTTCAGCGCGACGCCTGGAGAAGCTGTTGCCCGAGGTGCCGGCGCCGTCCCCCGAGGCCTTGCCGGGCGAAGCTGCCTACCGGCAGGCACTGGCGCTGCTCGGGACGGTCAAGGCATAGGGCATGCCGGTGATCGCGACACCGCTCACAGAATGCCGCGCCTGCCCGCGCCTGGCCGGTTTTCTCGACGAATGCCGCCGCACCCAGCCCGGCTATTTCGCCCGGCCGGTACCGCCGTTCGGCGATCCGAAAGCAAGTCTCCTCATCGTCGGCCTGGCACCCGGCTACCACGGCGCCAACCGCAGCGGCCGCCCGTTCACCGGCGATCACGCCGGCGTGCTGCTGTATTCGACGCTGCATCGATTCGGCTACGCCAGCCGCCCGCAGTCCGTCGCGGCCGACGACGGCCTGCAACTCAACGGCTGCCGCATCACCAACGCCGTCAAATGCGTGCCGCCTGAGAACAAGCCGGAAACGGGCGAAATCAGGACCTGCAACCGCTACCTGGCCGAGGAACTGGCCGCCTCGCCCGAGGCGCGCGTCGTCCTGGCGCTGGGGCTGGTGGCCCACAACGCCGTGCTGCAGGCACTGACTTTGAAGCGCGGCGACTGGAAGTTCGCCCATGGCGCCCGCCATGTCCTGCCGCACGGACGCATCCTGCACGACAGCTACCATTGCAGCCGCTACAACACCCAGACCGGCCGCCTGACCGAGGCGGCCTTCCATGCCGTCTTCGCGTCGATCCGCGCCGACCGCTGACCATGTTCGACAGCAAGGCCCTGATCCGTTCCCTGCCCGAGGAACCCGGGGTCTATCGCATGCTGGACGAGGAGGGCAGGGTGCTCTATGTCGGCAAGGCCAAGGCCCTCAAAAAGCGCGTCGCCTCCTACTTCCAGAAATCCGATCTCAGTCCGCGCATCCGCCTCATGGTCGGTCAGGTGGCCGGTGTCGAGGTGACGGTCACGCGTTCCGAAGCCGAGGCGCTGATCCTCGAGAACAATCTCATCAAGCGCCTGGCACCGAAGTACAACATCCTCTTCCGCGATGACAAGTCCTATCCCTACATCGAGCTGTCCGCCGACGCCTGCCCGCGCATCGCCTTCCACCGCGGTCCTTTTGGAAAGGGCGCGCGCTACTTCGGGCCGTTTCCCAACGCCCAGGCCGTGCGTGAAAGCATCCATCTCCTGCAGCGCGTCTTCCTCCTGCGAACCTGCGAGAACTCGGTTTACCAGAACCGCTCGCGCCCCTGTCTTTTGCACCAGATCCGCCGCTGCAGCGCGCCCTGCGTCGGGCTGATCTCCAAGGCGGATTATGCCGCCGACGTGCGCCTGGCCGAGTTGTTTCTCAAGGGGCGGCACGGCGAAGTCATCGATCGCCTCA
>JAWKYW010000036.1:0-1712 GCA_041396245.1 Rhodocyclaceae bacterium
ACGCGTCGGCCTCAACGAGCTGGAGGCGAAGGAGAAAGGCATCGCCCACGAGGTCACGGTTTACGGCCTCGACGACCTCGACCGCGCCATCGCCGATTCCGAGGCGCACGGCTTCGTCAAGGTGCTCACCGCGCCGGGCAAGGACCGCATCCTCGGCGTCACCCTTGTCGGCGAGCACGCCGGCGACCTGATCGCCGAATACGTGCTGGCGATGAAGCAGGGCATCGGCCTCAACAGGATCCTCGGCACCATCCACATCTACCCGACGCTGGCCGAGGCCAACAAGTACGCCGCCGGCGCCTGGAAGCGGGCGCATGCGCCGCAGCGGCTGCTCGAGTGGGTCGGCCGCTTCCATGCCTGGCGGCGGAAGTGAGCCCGCCCCGACAATGCCGCGCCGCGGCGTCCTCCCCTCAAGGGGCCGGAAAACGCTTGGGACGGCCCGGCGTGTTCCTTGACGGATCGATCGCCGTGCTGCGGCGACTGACTTTTGCCTGCGCCCTGGCAGCCGCGCCCGCACTGGCCTTCGACCACGACCACGCCGCCTTCAGCGCGTTGCTGGCGCGGCATGTGGCGGTATACGCCGACGGCAATGCCAGCGCCGTCCGCTACGCCGCGCTGTCGTCCGAGCGGGCCGCGTTGCAGGCCTACCTGGCCAGCCTCTCCGCCGTGGCGCCGGGCGAGTACGGGGACTGGAGCAAACCGCGGCAGTTGGCCTTCCTGATCAACGCCTACAACGCCTTCACCCTCGAACTGGTGCTGACGGGCTATCCGAAGCTGGAATCGATCAAGGCGCTGGGCAGCCTGTTCCGCTCGCCCTGGAAGAAGCGCTTCTTCACCCTGCTCGGCGAGGAGCGCAGCCTGGACGACATCGAGCACGGCATGATCCGCGCGCCGGGCGCCTTCGACGAGCCGCGCATCCACTTCGCGCTGGTCTGCGCCTCCGTCGGCTGTCCGATGCTGCGGCCGGAGGCCTACGTCGCAGCGCGGCTCGAGGCGCAGCTGGAGGACGGCATGCGCCGCTTCCTGTCTGACGCCGCGCGCAACCGCTACGACGCGGCGGAAGGCCGGCTGAGCGTGTCGCGCCTCTTCGACTGGTACGGCAAGGACTTCGCACAGGGCCACGGCGGCTTCGATTCGCTCCAGTCGACCTTCGCCCGCCATGCCGACCGGCTCACGCCCGACGCCGCCGGCCGCGCCCGCATTCGCGCCGGCGACTACGCACTCGACTTTCTCGAATACGACTGGCGGCTCAACGATGCCGGCCGGGAAGGGGGCCGGCCGTGATCGGCGCGATTCCCGCGGCCCGGCGCGTCGAGCGCCGCGATGAACCCGTGCCGCCCTTGCGGCTGGCCCGGATGCGAACGACCGCCGTGCCGCAACGACTGACTTTTGCCGCCGCGGCCGAAGGGAGAAGCGCATGAAGCCGACCCTGCGGCAGACCGCCGCCCTCCTCTACGCGTCGATCTTCGTCGCCGGCACGACCTTGTCCTCGTTGGTGATCCACCAGGGCGACATTGCCGTCGCCGCCACGCGCCAGCTGGCGGAGCGCGACGTGCGGCTGCTGACGACCATCGAGCGATTCAAGGCGGAGATCGCCGCCATCGAGCCGATCGCCTTCGGCAACTACGTCTTCCGCGACCGCGCGGCCTTCCTCGAGCGCAAGCGCGCCAACGAGGACGCCATCGCGCAGGGCCTGCAGGTCCTACGCGCGG
>JAWKYW010000037.1:0-1582 GCA_041396245.1 Rhodocyclaceae bacterium
ACGGTTTCTGTACCAGCCAGACTGGCTCGGAAAGATTTGCCCTGGCCAGTAAATAGTTCGATCTGCTTCCATTCAGGCTTGTCCTGCAAGGGGCCGCGGCTCAGCAGGTAGGGCGCGAGTTCGGTGACGGGAAGGTTGCCGAGCCTTCGTTCGATTTTCGCCAGATCACCGTCGAACGTCGCTGTGTGCCGTGCCTTGCCGAAGCGCGCCTCGTCGGCGATTTCGCCGGCGGATGCGGCAGTAACGCGGACGCTGTAGGTCTCCGACTTTCCATAGATATTGTCCGAGAAGCGGTAGGTCCAGGTATCGCCCACTTCGGGGCGGGCGCCGCCGGCCCTTTGCGGCGGTGCCGCGGCGGGGCGAGGGGCGGGTGTGGGCGCGGCCAGCGCGACGGCTGCCGGCGCCTGTGCCGGCTTTCTGCGCAGCGCCGCGTTCTCCGCCAGCAGGCGTTCGCGCTCGCGCAGCAGCTTCTCGCGTTCCGCCGCCAGGGCCGCCTGCTCGGCCGTCTCGGTATCGTCGCGCGCCTGCCTGGCGGCCTGCTCGCGCGACATGCGTTCGGCGGTGAGCGCGGCGGCGCGTTCGGCGGCGGCACGCACCGCCTCCTCGATCAGCTTGTCCTGATTGACGGCCGCTGGCGGCGGCGCGTCGCGGAAGACGAAGTCGCCCTTCATGGAGGAGCTCTCCCAGGGGATCTGCGCTTCGTTGGTGTCCTTTGCCACGCCGACGCGCACGCGCTTGAACATCTGCTCGACCGGCAGTCCGGGCACGGCGATGCTCTCCAGCAGATGCTTGGTGTAAATGCCGTTCTCACCCGTGCCGTCCTGCGCCACCGAGCCGGGCGCGGTGGCGAAGGCGATCAGCGTGCCGACGGGTGCGTCCATCTGGGCCAGACCGGTGCCGGAGGAGCGGAAGCGGCGGGCGAAGGGGTTGTTGCGGCAGGCGTCGAGAATCACGATGTTCACGGCGCTTTTCCCCACCTCCAGCTTGTCCAGCACCTGATTGACGTCGATGGCCGAATAGGGCACCTCGTCCTCGAGCTGGATGTCGGCATCGACCGGCACCAGGTAATTGCGGCCGCGGACCTGCATGCCGTGGCCGGCGAAATAGAACACGGCGGCCGAGCCGGGCGTGATGGCGGAACCGAACTTGCGCACCGCCAGCGCCAGGTCGCGCAGGCCGGCGTTCTCGCGCAGGGTGACCTCGAAGCCGAGATCCTGCAGCGAGCGCGCCATGGCGCGGGCGTCGTTGACGGGGTTCTTGAGGGGGGCCGTGGAGTACTTGCCATTGCCGACGACCAGGGCGACGCGCTTGCCGCTGAAATCCGTCGCGGCATGCGCCCATCCCCAGGCGGCCGCCAGGACGGCGGCGCACAGGGCCAGCAACGGCCTGCGCCATGAAACCATGCTGGAAGCGGACATGGGCCTCCCGACGGGAACGGATATGCAACCTATTATGCTTTTTAGCATACGGGCCCGCCCATCGCAATGCCGTCGTCCTGCCGGCTGCGCCGGCCGGGCCTGCGGTATTTTCAGTGCAGGACGCGCGGCATCGCCAGGGTGAACTCGGCGATCGGCGCCTCGAA
>JAWKYW010000038.1:0-56072 GCA_041396245.1 Rhodocyclaceae bacterium
GCGCCTGACCCTGGCCGGTTTCCATTACGCCCTGCGGCGATTGCAGGATTTTTCTTCCGACCCGAAGCTGATCTGGCAGCAATGCGGCGTGCTGCGCCTGGCGCGCAGCGAGCGCCAGGCCGAGCGGCAGCGGCGCATCGCCGAATCCGGCTTGCTGCCGCCCGAGGTGCTGCGCTGGGTGGGTATCGAGGAAGCCTCGTACATCGCCGGCTGGCGCGTGCCGGCGCCGGGCTGGTGGTTCCCGCAGGGCTGCTGGGTGCATCCGCCGGCGCTGTGCGACGCGGCGCTGCGTGCCGCGGGCAATCCGGTGCGGCTGCACGCGCAGCGCGAAGTCGCCGATCTGCGGCGCACCGAGCGGGGTTGGCGCGCCATGGACGCCGCGGGCGAGGTCATCGCCGAGGCGCCCGTCGCGATCCTCGCCAACGGCCATCTGGCGCGGCGTTTCGCCGTGTCGTCCGCGCTGCCGCTGCGCCCCGTGCGCGGCCAGATCACCTGCCTCCCCGCCGAGCCGGGTCGCGTCATCAAGGCGGTGGTCGCGCGCGAGGGCTACGTCACGCCGGCCACTTCCTTCGGTGTGCACGTCGTCGGTGCCACCTACGAGGAAGGCTCGACGGACGAACGGGCGCGCGAGGAAGACCACCGGGCCAACCTCGAACGCCTGGGAAACCTGCTGCCGGATTACGCGGCGACGGTCGAACCGGCGCGCGTGGCGGGCCGCGCCGGCATTCGCTGCGTGGGGCCGGACCGCCTGCCGCTGGTCGGTGCCATTCCCGGCAACGAAGGCTTGTTCGGCCTGCTCGGCCTCGGCTCGCGCGGCCTGGTCTATGCGCCGTTGTGCGCGGAACTCCTCGCCAGCGAAATCGAAGGGGAACCGTTGCCGCTGGAACGGGATCTCGTCGCCGGCCTCGCGCCGGCGGCGCGTTTAGACGTGGCGTGACAGCCGCGCCAGCACGACGTCGCGGCCGAAGGCTTCCAGCACGGCATCGATGGACGGCGTCTGCGGCTGGCCGGTGAGCACCACGCGCAGCGGAATCGCCAGTTGCGGCAGCTTGAGTCCGCGCGCGGACACCACATCCTTCAATGCCTGGTTGATCTGGGGGCGTTCCCACACGGTCGTTTCCAGCCGCGTATGCAGCTCGCGCAGCGCGTCGCGCGCCGCCTCGGTGACGTGCTGCGCCAGCAGCTCGGCGCCGGGATAGACCTCGACGTAGAACGGCTCGACCGCATCGGCCAGCTCGTTCAGCGTGGACACGCGGTCCTTGTACAGCGCCGCCACTTTCTCCAATGAAGGCCCGGCGGCGGTGCCGATGCCGCGCGCCGCCAGTCGCGGCGCCACCTCCTCGGCCAGCATCCTGTCGTCGCGCACCTTGAGGTGCTGCTGGTCGAGCCAGGCGAGTTTCTCCGGATTGAACTGCGCCGGCGAGCGGCTGATGTGTTCCAGGTCGAACCAGTCGACGAACTGTTCGAGCGAGAACACCTCGTCGTTGCCGTGCGACCAGCCGAGCCGCGCCAGGTAGTTGAGCAGCGCCCCGGGCAGGAAGCCGTCCTCGGCGTACTGCATCACCGACACCGCGCCGTGGCGCTTGGACAGGCGCTCGCCGTCGCTGCCGAGGATCATCGGCACGTGGGCGAAGGCCGGCAGCGGCGCTTGCAGCGCGCGGTAGATGTTGATCTGCCGCGGCGTGTTGTTCACGTGGTCGTCGCCGCGGATGCAGTGGCTGATGCCCATGTCGAGGTCGTCCACCACCACACCGAAGTTGTAGGTCGGCACGCCGTCGGCGCGCAGCAGGACGAGGTCGTCGAGCTCGGCGTTGGCGATCTCGATGCGGCCCTTGACCAGATCATCCCAAACGACAGTGCCGTCGTCCGGGTTGCGGAAGCGCAGGATTGGCTTGACGTCGGCCGGCGGCGTCCGGCCCTTGGCGTTCTCCGGCCGCCAGCGACCATCGTAGCGCGGCTTCTCGCCGCGGGCGCGCTGCGCCTCACGCATGGCATCAAGCTCCTCCTTGCTGGCATAGCACCAGTAGGCATGGCCGCTCCTGACGAGCTGCTGCGCCACCTCGGCGTAGCGCTCGAGGCGCTGCATCTGGTAGAACGGGCCCTCGTCCCAGTCGAGGCCGAGCCAGGTCATGCCGTCGAGGATGGCGTCGATGGAGGCCTGCGTCGAGCGCTCGATGTCGGTGTCCTCGATGCGCAGGATGAAGCTGCCGCCGTGCTTGCGCGCGTAGGCCCAGGAATACAGCGCCGTGCGGGCGCCGCCGACGTGGAGATAGCCGGTCGGGCTGGGGGCAAAGCGGGTGCGGACGGGTCGGTTCATGGCGGTACGGAAAAAATACGGATTTTAAGCGATCGGCCGCTCAGCCCGAGGGCAAATTGACCGAAAACGGCCGCCATGAGAAAATGCGCGCCATCTTGGGCGGCTAGCTCAGTGGTAGAGCACTGCCTTCACACGGCAGGGGTCACAGGTTCGAACCCTGTGCCGCCCACCAGAATGCCAAAAGGGCCCGCAAGCGATTGCGGGCCTTTTCGTTGCCGCTCATGCCTTCAGGCCCTTTTCCAGCAGCTCCGCCACCACTTCGTTCAGTCCCGACTTCCTTTCCTGCGCCAGCGCCTGGACCCGCTTCACCAGTTCGCCGTCGAGCTTGACGGCGAAGGGCACCAGTCCCTGCGCCCTTTCCCGTTCCCGCTGCTCGCGCCGGCTCGTCGCCTCGGCCGCCGCCGCGCCGAAGCGGCCCGGCGTGCCGGCGCGCTTCATCTGGCCGTCGATTTTCATTCCCTTGCGTTTTTCCAGGTCGGTCTTTTTCATGTTCGCTGTCCATCCGCCAAGTTGCGTTCCGCATTATAGGGCCGTTCGACTGGAATTCATCGATAAGTAGATGACTAATTGAGGTTTTTCAGGCATCATTGCGGGCTTCCAACAAGGCGGTTTCAGGCATGGCTGACGACGGCATCACCCCCCCGCATTATGAGTTTTCCGAGAAATACGACATCGAGCACGCCCGTAAGTATTTCCACAAGCACAACACCGGCTTCTGGCGCCGGCTGTCGACCTGGCGCGAGGTCGGCATGGCGCGCAAGGCCCTCGCCATGGCCGGGCGGCCACGCTCGGTGCTCGACCTGCCCTGCGGCACCGGCCGCTTCTGGGCCATGCTGGCCGAGGAGCCCGGCCGCAGGATCTGCGTCGCCGACAACAGCCAGTCCATGATCGACGCCGGCCTCGAACTGCGCCCGTGCGATGTCGTCGCCCGCATCGAGAAGTCCTTTTGCTGCTCGGCCTTCGCCACCGGCCTGCCGGACGATTTTGTCGAGTGCGTCTTCAGCATCCGCCTGCTGCACCATATCGAGAAGAGCGAAGACCGCATCGCCATGCTGAGGGAATTCGCCCGCATCAGCTCCGGCACGGTGATCGTCTCGCTCTGGGTGGACGGCAACTTCCGCGCCTGGCGCAACGAGGTCAACGACGCGCGCAAGGCGCGCATCCGCGGCGCCGACCGCCCGCGCGACCGCTTCGTCTTCAGGCGGGCCGACATCGAGCGCGACTTCGCCACCGCCGGGCTGGAGATGATCGGCCACACCGACTTCATCAAGTACTGGGACAAGTGGCGCGCCTACGTGCTGCGCGTGAAAAAATAAGCCGCCGATGAAGGACTTCGTCAACGAGCGCTGGCGGCCGATCCTCGCCCACAACGGCCTGTCCGGCTTCGACGCCCTGTGGCAGCTGAAGGCGGAGTGGTTCGAGGCGCCCAACCACCGCCGCGGCGGCTGGAGCGGCGTGGCGCGCTGCGAGCTGGCCCTGCCCGGCGGCGGCACGCGCGCCGTCTTCCTCAAGCGCCAGGAGAACCACAAGGCGCGCCTGTGGACCCATCCGGTGCGCGGCGCGCCGACCTTCCTGCGCGAGTTCCGCCATATCCAGCACTACCGCGCCTGCGGCGTCCCGACGCTGGAGCCGGTGTATTTCGCCATGCACAAGGTCGGCAAGGACGAACGCGCCATCCTCGTCACCGAGGAGCTGGCCGGCTTCGTCTCGATGGAGGACCGCGTGCAGCGCTGGCTGAAGGAGGGCGCCCCGCCCCGGCCGCTGCGCCTGCGCATGCTCAAGTCCGTCGCCGCGCTGCTGCGCGACATGCACGCCCACGGCATCCAGCACAACTGCTTCTTCCCCAAGCACGTCTTCGTCCGCGTCAGCGCCGACGGCGGCGTCGAGGCGCGCGTCATCGACCTGGAGAAATCGCGCTGGCGCCCGTCGAAGACGGTCTGCGCCATCCGCGACCTGTACACCCTGAACTACCATTCGCAGATGTGGAGCCGCAGCGACCGCCTCTGGTTCTTCAAGTCCTATCTGCAGATCGAACACCTGACGCCTTTCGCCAAGTGGCTGTGGCGGACCGTCGCGGCGCGCTCGGACCGGAAGAAGCGCACCCAGCCGCAGCCGGCCAGCATCGTGGCCAAAGCGGGCGTGGCCGAGTAAAATGATTATCTATCCCCCGACCCCTTTCCCCAGGAAAGGGGTGACGATGGTTCAGCCGCTAGGCGGCTTCCATGTTGTTGGCTTCAGGCCTCCTTGGGGCGGCCCGGCGAAGGCCTGAGCGACGCAATGCAGCTCGCGTTCACCCTCTTCAAGTATTTTCCCTTCGGCGGCCTGCAGCGCGACTTCCAGCGCATCGCGCTGGCCTGCCAGGGGCGTGGCCATGCGGTCCGCGTCTACACGCTGTCCTGGCAGGGGGACGTTCCCGAGGGCTTCGAGGTGGTGAAGGTGCCGGTGAAGGCGCTGTCCAACCATCGCCGCTACGAGAAGTTCGCCGATTGGGTGCGCAAGGATCTGGCGGCGCGCCCGGCCGACCGCCTCGTCGGCTTCAACAAGATGCCGGGGCTGGATTTCTATTTCTGCGCCGACCCCTGCTACGAGGACAAGGCGCGCACCCTGCGCAGCCCGATGTACCGCCTCTCCGGCCGCTACCGCCATTTCGCCGCCTACGAGCGTGCGGTGTTCGCGCCGGACAGCCGGACCGAAATCCTCATGATCTCTGCCGTGCAGCAGGCGCTGTATGAAAAGCACTACGGCACTCAGCCTGAGCGGCTGCACCTGCTGCCACCGGGCATCGCGCACGACCGCCGCGCGCCGGCCAACGCCGCGGAAATCCGTTCAGCTTTCCGAAGCGAGTTCCATCTCGCCGACGACGACCTGCTGCTGCTGCAAGTCGGCTCCGGCTTCAAGACCAAGGGGCTTGACCGCAGTTTGAAGGCGCTTGCCGCCCTGCCCGATGCCCTGAAGCGGCGCACGCGCCTGATCGCCATCGGCCAGGACGAGCCGAAGCCCTTCGTCTCGATGACCCGCTCGCTCGGCCTCGGCGAGAAGGTGCGTATCCTCAAGGGGCGCAGCGATATCCCGCGCTTCCTGCTCGGCGCCGACCTGCTGGTCCATCCGGCCTACAACGAGAACACCGGCACGGTGCTGCTGGAGGCAGTGGTTGCCGGCCTGCCGGTGCTCACCACCGCCGCCTGCGGCTACGCCCACTACATCGAGGAAGCCGGCGCCGGACGCGTCGTGCCGCTGCCCTTCGACCAGGCCGGCTTCAACGCCCTCCTCGCCGGCATGCTCGCCGACGCCGCCGCGCGCCGACAATGGCGCACCAGCGGCCTCGCCTGGGCGGAAACGGCCGACATCTACAGCCTGCCCGAGCGCGCGGCGGATATCATTCTGCAGGTGAGGACGCGATGAGCCATGGAGCGGGCAAAGCCAGCGAACATTCGTCACCCCCGCCCGCGGGGCGGGGGACGGGGGGTGGGCCCATCCTCTGTCTCGACGAGCCCTTCCGCACGCTGTGGGCGGGACAGGATGCCTTTCAGGCAGCGCAAGCCTTGCAGGGCACGGTGCTGCGCGAACTGGAAGGCCGGCGCACGCTGCGCACCGAGGTCGCCGGCCGCGGCTATTACGCCAAGCTCCACCGCGGCGTCGGCTGGGGCGAAATCTTCAAGAACCTCGTCACGGCGCGCCTGCCCGTGCTCGGCGCCGAGCACGAGTGGCTCGCCATCAAACGCCTGACCGAGCTCGGCGTCGACACCATGAAGGCGGTCGCCTTCGGCCGGCGCGGATCGAATCCGGCGAAGCTGGAATCCTTCATCGTCACCGAGGAGCTCGCCCCCACGGTCAGCCTGGAGGACTTTTGCCGCGACTGGCCGGCGCAGCCGCCGGCGCCGGCGCTGAAGCGCGCACTGATCGCGCGCGTGGCGGAGATGACGGGAAGGATGCATCGCGGCGGCGTCAACCACCGCGACTGCTACATCTGCCACTTCCTGCTGCACACCGAGCCCCAACCCTCGCCCGCCGCGCTGCGCCTGTCGCTGATCGACCTGCACCGCGCCCAGGTGCGCGCGGGCGCCGCGCCGCGCCGCTGGCGCGACAAGGACCTGGCGGCGCTGTATTTCTCGACGCTCGAGATCGGCCTCACCGTGCGCGACCGGCTGCGCTTCCTGCGCGCCTACTTCGGCCGCCCGCTGCGCGAGGTCCTGATCAAGGAAGCCGCCCTGCTTGCCCATCTCTCGCGCGAGGGCGAACGCCTGATGGTTCGCTATCAGCGAAAATTCGCGCCCAAGGAAAGCGCATGAACGAGTGGCAGGTCCTGCCCGGAGTGGCGCCTGCCGCGGCCGCGCGCTTCGCCGACCTCGACGCCGTGTTCGCCCTCGAAGGCGAGATCGTCGCCAAGGATTCGACGACGCGCACCGTGCGCGTCGAACTCGATGGCCGCCGCTACTACGTCAAGCGCTACCATGGCCTCGGCAAGAAGCCGCTGCGGCGCTGGTTCGGCACGCCGCGCGTGCAACTGGAATGGGAGAACCTGCAGCGCTTCGCCGACTGGGGCATTCCCACCGCGCGGCTCGTCGCCTACGGCCTCGAAAGCCAGGGCGGCCGCTTCGTGCGCGGCGCGCTGATCACGGCGGAAATTCCGGATACGACCGATCTGGGCAAGCTTGCCCGCAGCCACGACCCGCGCCTCAAAACGCAGTTTCAGCGAAGGCTAACGCCGGCTTCATCGGCGTTAAGCGAAGCGGCCGAAGCTAAAAGTCAGTCCTGGTGGCACGGCGTTTCCGCCCAGATCGCCGACATCGCGCGCCGCATGCATAGCCGCCGCTTCGTGCATGGCGACCTCAAGTGGCGCAACCTGCTGGTGGATGGGTCGGGCAAGATCTTCCTCATCGATTGCCCGAGCGGCGGCTTCTGGTGGCCGCCCTTCCTTCAGTACCGCATCGTCAAGGACCTCGCCTGCCTCGACAAGGTGGCGAAAAGACAGCTCTCCCGCACGCAGCGCCTGCGCTTCTACCTCGATTACGCGCAGAAGAAGAAACTCGACGACGCCGACAAGCGGCGCATCCGCCAGATCGCCGGCTTCTTCGCCGGGCGCGACGAAGCGCAGGAATCCGCGGAGTCGCTGCGCGCCGGCGGCCGCCGCCTGCTCGTGCCGAGCGCCGTCGCGCTCGACGACGGCCGCGAGCTGGTCGTCGAACGCTGGCTGCGCATCCTGCCCGGCAAGCGGCTCACCGGCGTCGGAAAATGGAACGGGCAAACCGTGCTGGCCAAGCTGTTCGTCGCGGCACGCGGCAGCGAGCGTCACTGGCAGCGCGAATGCCGCGGCATCGACAGCCTGAAGAAGCATGACTTGCCGACCGCGCAACGGCTGGCGGCCGGCAGGCTGGAGGGGGCGGGACATTACGTGCTCGCCGAATATCTCGATGGCGCGCGGTGCCCGGATGCCACAGCGGCCAGCGAGCTCGGCAAGGTATTCGAGGCGGTCGGCCGCATGCACGCCCGCGGCATCCTGCAGGTAGACGTCCATCTCGGCAATTTCCTGCTCAAGAATGACAGCCTGTACGTGATCGACGGCGACGCCATCCGCTCGGTGAAAATAGGGGACAGACCCCAATTTTATGAATTTCAAAATCGGGGTCTGTCCCCTATTTTCACTGACAACCTCGCCCTGCTGTTCGCCCAGTTGCCCCCGGCAACACTCAGCGGACTGCAAGCCGACCTGCTGGACGCCTACCGCAAGGGCAATCCGGATCTCGCCGTCGATGTGGCGCAACTCAAGGCTGCCATCGCCCGTGCCCGCGAAGCGCGCCTCGACGACGTCCTCGACAAGTGCCTGCGCGACTGCAGCCTGTTCAAGGTCGCGCGGCGAGTCGACCGCTTCTTCTCGCTGGTGCGCACCGAAGCCGACTTTCTTGCGCCCCTGATCGCCGATCCGGATGCCTGGCTCGAGCAGGGCACCCCCCTCAAGCGCGGCCGCAGCGCCACGCTGGCGCTGGTCGAGCTGGAGGGCCGCAGGCTGGTCATCAAGCGCTACAACATCAAGAGCGCCGGCCATGCCCTCTCGCGCGCCTGGCGGCCGAGCCGCGCCTGGCATGCCTGGATCGAGGCGCACCGCCTTCGCTTTCTCGGCATCGCCACGCCGCGTCCGCTGGCGCTGATCGAGCACCGCCTGGGACCGCTGCGCGGCCGCGCCTGGCTGGTTACCGAGTACTGCGAGGGACAGAGTCTGAAGGCGCGCCTGGACGCGCACGCCGAGAGCGGCGCGCCGGCCAGGGTGAAGGAAGCCGTCCGCGCGCTCTTTGCCCGGCTGGCCGAAGAACGCATCAGCCACGGCGACCTGAAGGCCACCAATTTCCTCTGCTGCGGAGATGAACTGGTCGTGCTCGACCTCGACGCCATGCGCCGGCACGATGGCGAGGCGGCCTGGCGCAAGGCCTGGAAAAAGGACCGCGCCCGCTTCCTGCGCAACTGGCCCGAAGGCAGCGTTCTCCGGCGCGAGCTGGATGCGGCGCTGCCGCCGGACTGACTTTCCCTACGAAGCCGCTTCTTCCGCCGCCTCGCGGAACTGCATGGCGTGCAAGCGCGCGTAATGGCCGTTCAGGGCGAGCAGTTCGGCATGCGTGCCGCGCTCGACGATGCGGCCCTGCTCCATCACCAGGATGACGTCGGCGCGCTCGATGGTGGACAGGCGGTGGGCGATGACCAGCGTGGTGCGCCCGTGCATGACGCGGTCGAGCGCCGCCTGGATGTGGCGTTCGGATTCGGTGTCGAGCGCGGAGGTGGCCTCGTCGAGGATGAGGACCGGCGCGTCCTTCAGAAGCGCCCGCGCGATGGCCAGGCGCTGGCGCTGGCCGCCGGAGAGGAGCACGCCGTTCTCGCCGACCAGGGTGTCGAAGCCCTGCGGCAGCCGGTCGATGAACTCGCGGGCGAAGGCGGCCTCGGCGGCACGCTCGACGTCGGCGCGCGGCGCACCGGCCAGGTCGCCGTAGGCGATGTTGCTGGCCACGGTATCGTTGAACAACGTCACCTGCTGGCTGACGACGGCGACGTGGCGGCGCAGGTTGCGCAGCACGTAGTCCTCGACGTCCACCCCGTCGATGAGTATCTGCCCCTGATCGTGGTGGTAGAAGCGCGGAATCAGGTTGGCCAGCGTCGACTTGCCGCTGCCCGAGCGGCCGACCAGCGCCACCATCTGCCCGGGCTCGATGGCGAAGCTGACGCCGTCGAGCACGCGCCGCTCGTCGCCGGGGTAGGCGAAGGATAGGTCGCTCACCTCGAGGCGGCCGCTGACGCGCTCGCGGCTCACCGTGCCGGTATCCGTCTCGGACGGCTCGTCGAGCTGCTCGAAGATGCTCTCGGCCGCCGCCACCCCCTTCTGGATGGTCGAGCTGACTTCGGAGAGCTGGCGGATCGGCTTGGGCAGCAGGCCGGCGGCGGTGATGTAGGCGACCAGGTCGCCGGGCGAGGCGTCGCCGCGCAGCCACAGCACGAGGAAGAACAGCACGCCCATGGCGCTGTAGATGAGCAGCTGCAGCACCGGCGTGTAGACCGCGCCGGTGCGCACCATGCGCAGCTGCTTGCTCATGTTGTTGCTGCTCGCCTCGCGGAAGCGGTGCCGTTCGTAATCCTCGCCGCCGAAGCTGCGCACGACGCGGTGGCCCTGGATGGCCTCGGAGGCGACGTGGGTGACGTCGCCCATCGCCACCTGGATCTTCTTCGCCTGCTTGCGGAATTTGCGGCTGGCCGTGACCACCAGCACGGCGATGACCGGCAGGATGGCCGCCATCACCAGCGTCAGCTTCCAGTTCATCCAGAGCAGGTAGGCGAAGAGGAAGGTCACCGTCAGCCCCTCGCGGATGACCACCTTGATGGCGTCGGTGGCCGCGCCCGTCACCATGGTGACGTTGAAGGTGATGCGCGAGATCAGGTGGCCGGAGTTGTGCCTGTCGAAATAGCGGTCGGGCAATGTCAGCAGGCTGTCGAACAGCGCCACGCGCAGGTCGTGCACCACGCCGTTCGATACCCGCGCCAGGAAGTAGTTGCCGAGAAACGAGCCCAGCCCCTGCCAGGCGGCGATGAGGACGATCAGCAGCGGCACGGCATGCATCATCTGCAGGCCGCCGAGCAGCGGCATGCCGGAGAACATCACGGCGGAAGGATCGACCAGGCCGTCGACGAAGTACTTCAGCACCGAGGCCAGCATCGGCTGGGCCGAGGCGAAAAGGACATAGCCGAGGATGCTCACCGCGAACCAGCCGACGTAGGGCCGGACGTAGGTGAGCAGGCGGAAGTACAGGCTCAGGCTGGAGGTGACGCTGGCGGGGGCGTGCGATTCGGGGACTGGCATGAGGCGGCGCCGCGCGGCGAAAGGATGGCGGCATTCTAGCATGGGGCGTAAGCCCCCCATCCGGCTGGTAAAATGCCGGCCTTCGACACACCCGGCCGCGGATCAGCTCCCTTGCAGACCCTGGAACACGACGATTTTCTCGCCCTGCGCAAGGATGCCCGGGTGCTGGAGCGCGACCGCCATGGCGAAAAGGTGCTGGTGCTCGCCGACGGCAGCTACCTCAAGCTGTTCCGTCGCAAGCGTCTGTTCACCTCCGCCGCCTGGTATCCCTACGCACGACGCTTCGCCGACAACGCCGTGTCGCTGGCCGGGCGCGGCATCCCCTGTCCGGAGGTGACGGGCCTCTACCGCATCCCGTGCGTGCGCCGCGACGCGGTGCGCTACCGGCCGCTCGAAGGGCGGACGCTGCGCCAGCTGATCGGCTCGGGCGCGGACACCGCCGGACTGCGCGCGCGGCTCGGCCGCTTCGTCGCCGATCTGCACGAAGCGGGCGTCTACTTCCGCTCCCTGCACCTGGGCAATATCGTACTGATGCCGAGCGGCGCCTTCGGCCTCATCGACATCGCCGACCTGCGCGCCCAGCGGCGGCCGCTGCCGGCGCACCGCCGCCGGCGCAACCTGCAGCACCTGCTGCGCGACGCGCAGGACCGCGCCTGGCTGCGGGCCGACACGACCTTCGACGCGGCCTACCGCGCGGCCCTGGAAGCGCGGCGGCGATGAAGCCCGACGACGCCGGTTTCCGCGCCGACATCAACGGCCTGCGCGCCGTGGCGGTGATCGCCGTGGTGCTGTTCCACTTCCGCGCGACAGGCTTTTCCGGCGGCTTCGTCGGCGTCGACGTCTTCTTCGTCATCTCCGGCTACCTGATGACGCGCATCATCCTCGGCCCGCTCGCCGAAGCGCGCTTCTCGGTGCCGCGCTTCTACCTGGCGCGGGCGCGCCGCATCTTCCCGGCGCTGGCCGCGCTCTGCGCGCTGCTGCTGCTGTACGGCTGGTTCAGCCTCTCGCCGATGGACTACAAGCTGCTCGCCAAGCATGCCGGCGCCAGCCTGCTGTTCCTCTCCAACCAGGTGTACTGGAAGGAGTCGGGCTACTTCGACGCCGACGCGCACGAGAAGTGGCTGCTGCACACCTGGTCGCTTTCCGTCGAGTGGCAGTTCTACCTGCTCTACCCGTTGCTGATCGTCGCCGTGCATCGCCTGTTCCGCCGGCCCGGCGGCGTCGCCGGCGCACTATGGACAATCTTCCTCGCCTCCCTCGCCTGGTCGGCCTGGCTGGCCTTCGCCAATCCCGCGAAGGCCTTCTTCCTGCTGCCGACGCGCGCCTGGGAGATGCTGGCCGGCGGACTGATCTACGTGCACCAGGATGCCTGCAACCGCCTGGCGCAGGGCCGCCGCTGGCTGGAGCCGGCCGGCCTCGCCGCGATCCTCGCCGCCAGCCTGCTGCTCACGGCAGACACCCCCTGGCCCGGTCTCGCCGCGTTGCTGCCGGTCGGCGGCGCCATGCTGGTGATCCTCGACAGCGGCGGCAGGACCACGCTGCTCGGCAGCGCCGCCCTGCAGGGCATCGGCCGCTGGTCCTACTCGATCTACCTGTGGCACTGGCCGATCGTGGTATGGCTGCAGCAAAGTCAGTCGCGCCAGGGCGGCGCCTGGATCGCCGCCGGCATGGCGGCCTCGATCCTGCTCGGCTGGCTGTCGTTCCGCCTCGTCGAGAATCCGGCACGCCGCTTCATCAACCGCTTCCGGCTGGCGCCGGCGCTGGCGCTGAGCGCGGCGCTGGTGCTCGCCCCCTTCGCCGTCGCCGCCGCCTTTCACTTTCAGAGCGACCGCCTGACGACGCTGCGCTTCGGAAACCATCCGCGACTGCTCGAAGTCAGGGCGCTGGAAACGCTCCAGGCACGCTACTTCAGCGAACTGTACAGACCGCTCTACCGCGAGGGCGGCTGCTTCCTGATTCCGGAGAAGTCGCACGACGCCTTCGCGGCGGAATGCGCCGGCGCGCGCCCGCGCATCGTGCTGTGGGGCGACTCCCACGCCGCCCACCTGTGGCCCGGCCTGAAGGCGGCGACACAGTCGGGCGAGGCGGCGCAATGGACCGCTTCGGGCTGTCCGCCGCTGATCGGCGAGGCCTTCGCCAAACGGCCGCACTGCCGCGCCATCAACGACTGGGTGCTGCACAGGCTGCTGGAAACGAAGCCGCCGGTGCTCATCCTCGCCGGCGCCTGGGTCAAGCACGACGAGGCGACGATCCGCCGCGGCCTGGCGGAGACCCTGTCGCGCCTCGGCGCCGATCCGTCCTGGCATCCGCGCATCGTGCTGGTGGGCAGCGTGCCGGCCTGGCGCAAGCCGCTGCCGAAGCTGCTCGCCAGCGACTTCCTCGGCGGCGACGAGCGCCAGCGCTCGCGCAACGACCTCGATCCCGACATGGCGCGCCGCGATGCGCTGATCCGTGAGCTTGCAGCAGGCCGGGCGGAATTCTTCTCGCCGATCGCCATCGCCTGCAACGACGAGGGCTGCCTGCGCTACCTCGAAAAGGACGGCGTGCGGCTGCCCTTCGCCTTCGACTACGGCCACCTGATCGAGGAGAGTTCGGTGATGGTCGTGGCCGCGCTGATGCGGCAGCTCGGCGCGGGCATCGTGACAGCGAACCCTTCAGTACAATCCGTCCGATGACACCGAACGACGCCGTCGACAGCGCCTGCCCCCTCTGTGGCGGCCCCGCCCGTTACGACTTCAGCGGCCGCGACCTGATGTTCGGTCTTCATCGGCGCTACGACTACCATCTGTGCACCGAGTGCGGCTGCGTTTTTCAGCATCCGATGCCGGACCCGGCTGCGATCGCCGCGTTCTACCCTCCCGACTACAGCGTCTACGACGAGCAGGAAAGGACGCGGCGCATCGGCGCCTGGCGGCGTGCCCTCCTGCGCAGGTTGCGCGGCTATCGCCATCTTGACGTTCCCTTGCCCCTGCGCCTGCTGGCCGGCGTGCTGGCGCCCCTGGCGGCAGCGCCGGGAACGCCGGATTTCGTCCCGGAAGGCAGCATGCTGGACGTCGGCTGCGGCAACGGCCGCTACCTGTCCACGCTGCGCGCACTCGGCTGGCAGGTGCAGGGCGTGGAGTTCAGCGAGGACGGCGTCCGCGTCTGCCGCCTCGCCGACCTGCCGGTGCATCACGGCGACCTCGCCTCGGCCGGCTTTCCCGACGCGTCATTCGACTTGGTCACCGTGCGCCATGTCATCGAGCACATCGCCGAACCGCATCCCTTCATGGCCGAACTGGCCCGCATCCTCAAGCCGGGCGGGCGGCTGCTCATCGAAACCCCGAACAGCGAGGCGCTCGGGCGTGCCTGGTTCGGGCCGAACTGGTATCACAACGACGTGCCGCGGCATCTCATCCTCTACTCGCCGGCCAACCTGGCGCGCCTGGCCGGCCGCCACGGGCTGCGCCAGACCGGCTCGGTGCTGGAAACCAGCCCGAAGGCCTTCCTCAATAGCCTCGATCATGCGATGCGGAACCGCGGCCGGCCTTCCAGAAAAATCGGCTGGAAACGCCTGATGGCGCGCCTTTATGTCACGCTGGCCAGACGCAGCGGCCGCGACGACACCTTCCGCCTGGTGCTGACCAAACCGTGAGTGCACGCCTGCTGTTCGTCTCCAAGGGCGAAGATGCCTCCTCGACGCGCTACCGCGCGCTGCAGTTCTTCCCGCTCTGGCGCGAGGCCGGCTTCGAGCCCGTGCACGTCACCGCCTCCGGCGGCGTCAAGGCCACCCTCGACATGCTGCGACAGGCGAAACGCGCCGACGTGGTGATCGTGCTGCGCAAGACCTTCCCGGCGGCCCTGCTCTGGCTGCTGCGGCGCGCATCGCGCCGGCTGGTCTTCGATTTCGACGACGCCATCTTCTGCAACAGCGACGGCACGCCCTCCCGCACGCGCATGGCGCGCTTCGCGGCGATGGCGCGGGCCTGCGACCACGTCTTCGCCGGCAACGCCTTCCTCGCCGGCCATGCCGCCGCCTTCAACCCGGCGGTGACGCGGGTCCCGACCAGCATCGATGCCGCGCGTTACCGCATCGAGGCGGACAAGCCGGTCGATTCGCTGGACCTGGTGTGGATCGGCAGCCATTCGACGCGCAAGTACCTGGTCGATGCGCTACCGTATCTCGCCGCCGCGGCGGCGGAAGTCGCCGGCCTGCGCCACGCAGGAAGTACCCTTGCGGTGCGCCTGAAGATCATCGCCGACTTCGACCTGCCCGGCTGCGGCGTGGCGACGCTTCCGGTGGCCTGGCGCGGCGAGTCGGAGGCGCAGGAACTGGCCGCCTCGCACATCGGCATCGCACCGATGCGCGACGATGACTGGAGCCGCGGCAAATGCGCGCTGAAGGTGCTGCAGTACATGGCGGCAGGCCTGCCGGTGGTGTCGTCGCGGGCCGGCGCCAACGCCGAGGTCGTCGTCGACGGGGAAACCGGATTCCTGGTGTCCACGGCGGCGGAATGGTCGGAGCGGATCGCCCGTCTGGCACAGGACGAGGCCTTGCGCCGGCGCATGGGCGAAGCCGGACGCCGCCGGGCGGAGGCCGACTATTCGCTCCGGCCGGTGTTCGGCATCTTGCGTTCGGTGGTCGAGGGGCTGGCCTGATCGTCCGCCGGCAGGGCGACGATCACCGCCTCGCCGGCCTTGTTGACGAAGCGCCGGACCTCCTTCAGGCGATTTTCACGCAGCCAGGACGCCGCTTCCGCATCCTTGCGCGGCACCTCGACGACGACCATGTCGAGGCGCCGCGCCGCCAGTGCCTGCGCCAGTTGCGGCCTGGGGACGACAACGCTCTCGGTACTCCGCCAGCCGGCGTAGTAGGCCACGCGCGCGTTGTCGAAGCCGACCCGGCTCGGGTCGGAAACGTTGGCGGCGAGCCACTGCCCGGCTGCGGGAATGTGCGACTTGGCCGGCTTCGAGGACACCACGTTGGCCGTCATCGTCAGCAGCGCCAGCGCCACCATGAGCATTCGCCAGCGCGGGAAGCGCCGCATCAGCAGCGCCAGCCCGCCCGCCGCCAGCGGCACGGCCAGCCAGTGCAGCATGCTGACGTAGCGCCCGACCAGAAAGAACTGGTGGGTGACGAAGGCGACCAGCACCAGCAGGTAGGCAAGAAAGGCCCAGGGCAGCGGCTGCCAGCGCGCCAGCCAGGCCCGTGCCGGCTGCGCGGCAAGCTGGCAGGCCATCGGCACCAGCAGCAGGCCGGTCATTTTCAGGAACTTCATCGCGATGATCGAGAGCAGCCCGAAGAAGAGCACGTAGCCGGCCTCCTCGCGGGAATACTTGAACTGGAATACCGAATCGGACATCCGGCTGCCCGCTTCGCCGATGATCTGGAAGGTGCGGAGGGGATTCGCCGCCTCGAGGTAATACATCAGCCGCGCCGGCGGCGGGACCAGGCCGGTGGCGAACAGCAACAGCGCCAGCGCGGTTCCGGCCAGGGGCAGCAGGCCGATCGCCAGCGTGCGCCGCAACTTCTCCCCGGCCGGCGCCGCGGTCGCCTGCCAGAGCATCAGGGCCGGATAGAACACCGCCGCTTCGAGGCGGAACAGCAGCGCCGCGGCCAGCGCGAGCTGGCACAAAAGCGCCTCGCGCCGGCGCTGCGTCTCTCCCCATTTCATGGCCAGCCACAAGCCCAGCAGGCTGAAGAACCAGAAGCCGAACTCGCGCAGGATTTCGTGGCGATACTGGTTGTAGGCCGGCAAGGCCAGAACGGCGAGGCAGGCCGCCCAGGCCGCCTCGGGCGCGCGCAGCCGCACCCAGGCGACGAGCAGGGCGCAGGCGCCGGCCATGAAAAGCGCGTCGAGTATCTGTGCCGCCGCCTCCGGACCGAACGGCGTCACGGCGGAGAGGGCCGCGATCAGCGCCGGCAGGACGCCCCAGGCTTCCGTCTTCAGGCCCGCGGCCAAGCCCTCGTCGAGCACGAGGCGCGCCGTCTCCAGGTAAAAAATGCCGTCCCGGTTGACCAGATGACCCTGTACGGCAATAAAGGAAAGCAGCAGGCTCGCCAGGAAGGCGACTCGCACGGGCCCGACCGTCCGCATGCCTGCCGCCAGCCGCCCGATCATTGCCCCTCCCCCGTCTGAAATACCCGCAGCGCCGGCCGGCCGCCCCCGGCCGGCGGCCAGCGGAACACCTCGCGCAATGGCGGGCCGCCGGCGCCGAACAGGCGCGGGAAATCCTCCGGCGCTTCCACCGCCAGCAGGACCGGTTCCGCCCCGCCCGCCAGCCGCAGGGCTTCCTGTTCCCCGATCCAGACGTGGAACGTCCCCAGCCCCAGCTGCAGCGTCACCGGCGTATCCAGGTGACGGATGCGCTTCGCCTCGAGGCCGCTCGCCGCCAGCGCGGCGGCGGCCTGTTCCGCCGCCAGGGTGTAGCGCACTTCCTCGCTCTTCTGTCCTGCCCTGAGATGATAGTTCCACCAGGCGCCGCCGAGGAAGAAGAAAGTCAGCGCCGCCAGCACGGCGGCCAGGCGGCGCCCGCCGATCCTGTCGCCCAGCCGCGCCAGCTCGCGGCCGGCCAGCAGCGCCGCCGCCGGCCACAGCGGCAGCAGCAGGTCGCCGCGATGGTGCGAGGCGAGCGAAAAGAGGACGATGCCGCCGACGATCCAGCAGAAGAGGAAGCGCTCGAAACGCCGCGTGACGGCCGCCGCCGCCGGATGGCGCACGATGCGCCAGAGGGCGTAGAGGACGAACAGGCTGAAGGGCAGGAAGCGCAGGATGAAGTAGAGCGTCGGCCGGGGCAGGTTGCGGCCGGGATAGCCTTCCTTGCCGACGCCCGCCGCCTGCCCCACCAGCTCCTGGAAGAACAGCTTGTCGACGAGCGGCTGCCCGGCGGAAACCAGCGCCGGCACCAGCCAGCCCAGAGTCAGCAGCAGTAACACGGCGATGCCGGCCCAATGCGAACCGGCCGGTGGCGGCGTGGCGGGATCGCGGCGCCGTTCCCAGAACCAGGCCAGCATGCCCATGGCGGCCAGCACCGGGCCCAGCGGCCCCTTGACCAGGGTGGCGAGGGCGGTCCAGAACCAGAACGGGGTCCAGCCGCCACCTCGTTCCCAGGCGCGCTGCGCGGCGAAGGCCCCTGCCGCCACGAGCAGCGCGAACAGGGCATCGGTGCGCACCAGGGCGACGTGTTTCGCCATCATCGGCGCCAGCACGACGGCGAGTCCCGCCAGTCCGCCCGCCGGCAGGCCGAAGCGGCGGCGGCCCACCTCGAACACCAGCCAGGCCAGCGCCAGCACCGCCAGCATCGAGGGCAGGCTCAGGGTCAGGCGGTTGATGCCGCCGATTTCGGCGAAGGCGGCGGCGGCCCAGGTGTGCAGCGGCGGCTTCGACATGATGCGGCCGCGGATGTCCTGCTGCACCAGCCAGCTGCCCTGCCACACCGCGTCCATGACGTAGCCGACGTTGCGATCCTGCGCATCGGCCTCGAGATTCGACGGTCCGCTCAGGCGGATGGCGTAGAAGGCCAGTACCAGCAGCGCCAGCGCGGCGGCCCAGAACAGGCGGCTGTCCGTGACCGGCCGCGCCATCAGCGCGCCTTCCTCCTGCGCCAGTGCCACAGCATGAGGGCGCCGACGGTCAGGGCGATGCCGGCCGCCGCCAGCTTGCCGAAGCCGTCCATGGCCTGTTCGTCGACCACCCCGCTGCCGATCAGCACGGCAATGATGCCCTGCGGCAGATAGCCGATGAAGGTGCCGACGACGAAGACGCGCGGGCTGACCCGGGAGAGCGCCAGGCCGCTGTTGATCATGACGCTGGTCAGCGGCAGCTGGCGGATCATCACCACCGCCTTCACCGAGGAGCGCACGCGAAAGGCGCGGCCGATGAAGCGGTGGCCGCCGAAGCGCTGCTGCAGCCAGTCGCGGCCGCCCAGCCGCACCGCCGAGAAGGTCAGCCAGGAACCGGTGACCGCGCCGGCCTGCGCCAGCAGCAGCCCTTGCCAGAAACCGAAGGCGAGGCCGCCCAGGACGTAGAAGATCAGGCGCGGCGCGCCCAGCGCGACCAGCGCGACGACGATGCCGGCGTAGGCGGCCTCTGCCCACCAGTCGTCGCCGGCAAGGACGGCGCGCAGGGCATGGATGTCGCGGGTGAGTTCTCCCAGCGGCGTGAAGTAAAGCAGGCCGAAGGCCGCCGTCGCCGCGACGAGCAGCAGCAGCAGGCGGCGCAGTTCCTTGCCGAAGCCGGGCGCGACCGACTCGATCGCGATGTCGTCCTCGGCGCCTTCCGGGATATCCTCCCCGGACCGGCTCATCTTGCCTGTCCTTGCTCCGCTCCGTCCTCGGCACCAGTGACACGCCGGGCCGGCACCGCCCGGGCGGTGAACCAGCGCACGCCGAAGCAGTCGCGAATGCCGCGCCAGAGCCGGTTGTGCACGCCGTACTTGGAGATGCCGCGCAGGCGCGGCCGGTGATTCACGGATCGCTCGGCTACCGTGTAGCCCTTGGCCTTCAGCAGGGTCGGCATGAAGCGGTGCAGGCCGTTGAAGACCGGCAGCTCGCGCGTGCAGGCGGCGCGCACCACGCGCACGCCGCAGCCGCTGTCGGTGACGCGGTCGCCGGTGGCCCAGTTGCGGAAACCGTTGCCGACGCGCGAGGAGAGCTTGCGGATGAAGTTGTCGCGGCGCTTGGCGCGCACGCCGGTGACGCAGTCGACGCCGAGGCGGCGCACTTCGTCCAGCATGTGCGGCAGGTCGGCCGGATCGTTCTGGCCGTCGCCGTCGAGGGTGCCGATCCATTCGCCGCGGGCGGCGCCGAAACCGGTCGCCACGGCGGCGCTCTGGCCGAAGTTGCGGCGGTGGCGCAGGCTGCGCACGACGCCGCCGGTCTCAATAGTCAGCCGCTGCAGCACGGCGGGGCTGTCGTCGCTGCTGGCGTCGTCGACGAAGATCACTTCGTACGGCTCCGGCCGGGCGGCGAAGGCGGCCTGGATCTCGCGCACCATGGGCTCGATGTTCTCCGCCTCGTTGAAGACGGGGATGACGATCGAAAAAAGCGGGGAGGTCTGCATGGGCCGCATCGAAAAAATGCGAATGATACAGGATAAACAGTGCCTTAGACGGCAGCCCGGGCGAGCAGGCGGCCGAAGCGGCGGTAGTCTTCGGCTTGCGGCGTGCGCCAGTGGCTTCTCAAAAGGGCAGCGGCGACCTGGGGCAGCAGCCAGGGCTGTTGCCGGCGCATGCGCCGCCAGAAGCGCCTGAGGTTCTGCCGGAAGTGGCGACGGATTTCGTCGTCAGGAATAAGCTGGCCGTGTTCGGCGAGGAACTTGCCGTAGGTCATGAACAGCGCGCCCAGCACGCGGACGCGCCGGCGCAGGTTGTTGCCGGGATGCTTGCGGTAGCTCGCCAGGACTTGCGGCACGCGGGCCAGGGCATAGCGCGCCGACAGCCTGAGGAAACAGTCGAGATCCTCCTGGGGCAGCGACGGATCGAACCCGCCCACGGCGAGCACCGCTTCCCGCCGCAGGCACAGGGTCGGATTGAAAACATAGTGCCTGCCCGCGAACAACCAGCGCCAGGCCTCGCGATCCACCCCCGGCGGCGGACGGGACTTGCGCGGCTGGCGCGCCAGCGGCCGGCCGTTTCGGTCGATATAGTCGGCGTCGGCGTGCACCAGCGCCAGGTCGGGGCAATTCCAGTCGGCAATGGCCTGCTGGATGCGGGCGATCTTCTCCGGATAGAGCACGTCGTCCGAGCCGAGCAGATGCACCCACTCACCGCGGCAGGCGGCGATGCAGGCATTCGAGGCGGCACTGACGCCCTGGTTTTCCTGGCGCTCCAGCACGATGCGGCGGAAGCGCTCCCGCTGCGGTTCGAGAAAGCGGCGGGCCACCTCCAGCGTATCGTCCTGCGAGCCGTCGTCGATCAGCACCAGTTCCAGCTCGGGATAGGTCTGGGCACAGACCGAGGCCAGGCAGGCCTCGATGAAGGCGGCGTGGTTGTAGGCGGGAATCGCGACGCTGACGAGGGGCTGGGTCACTGCTTCTCGGCCAGCAGCATGGTCTGGACGGCGACGAAGGGTTCGAGCAGGCGCGTCGGCATGTACCAGCGCCGGTAGCGCTTCTTCATGTGGCTGCCCAGGGCGTGGATGCGCCAGCCGCAGTCGCGCACGGTTTCTTCGAGGCTGCCGCGCGTGAAGAAATGCAGGTGGGTGCGGTCCATGATGCCGGCGTCTTCGTAGCGAAACTCCCCCCGGAAGAGCAGCGGCAGCGAGACCTTGTAATGGCGCACGTTGGGCACCGAGAGCAGCAGCTTGCAGCCCGGTGCGGTGCGTGCCTGCAGCAGGCGCAGGGCGGCCCAGGGATCGGCGAGGTGCTCCAGCACGTCGGCGAGGATCACCAGGTCGTAGTGCGTCCAGGGTATTTCCGCCGCGGCGGACTCGAGCGATCCCATCCAGACCGAACGCAGGCGGGTTTCGGCCAGGCGCGCCGCCTCGAAGTTCAGTTCGACTCCGTCGCAGGCGCCGACGAGGCCCTCGCGCTGCAGGCCGGCGCCGAGCAGGCCGGCGGCACAGCCGATGTCGAGCGCCGCACCGAAAGGCGCATGCGGACGCAGGAAGGCCAGCAGTTCCGGCCGCTCGGCGGCGTAGTAGTCGGCGATTTCTCTCTCGCTCATGCTTCGCGGCCGTCACTTGCTGACCAGCACGTCCTCCATGATCAGGTAGCGCAGGTCGGAGCCGAAGAACATGTCGAGGGCGTCTGTCGGCGAGCAGATCATCGGCTCGCCGCGCCGGTTGAGCGAGGTGTTGAGCACGACACCGTTGCCGGTGAGTTTTTCCATCTCCAGCATCAGGTCGTAGTAGCGCGGGTTGAACTCCCTGCGCAGCACCTGGGCGCGTGACGTGCCGTCCTCGTGCACCACCTCCGGCACGCGCGACTTCCAGGCCTCGACCACCGGGAAGGTGAAGGTCATGAACGGCGCCGGATGGGTCGAGCCGAGCATCTGCGGGCCGACCGTGTCGAGCATCGAGGGGCAGAACGGCCGCCAGCGCTCGCGGAACTTGATCTGCGCGTTGATGCGGTCGGCGACGCCGGCCACGCTCGGGCAGCCGAGGATGGAGCGGCCGCCGAGGGCGCGCGGGCCGAATTCCATGCGGCCCTGGAACCAGGCCACCGGCTGGCCGTCGGCGAGCAGCCGGGCGATGCGCTGCGGCACCTGGTCGATCTGCTGCCAGGCCGGCTTCGACGGGTGGCGCTCGCAGGCGACGATGACTTCCTCGTTCGTGTAGGCCGGGCCGAGGTAGACGTGCTCCATCTTCTCCACCGGCACGCCGCGCGCCACCGAGACGTAGGAAGCGGCGCCCACCGCCGTGCCGGAATCGCCCGAGGCCGGCTGCACGAACAGCTCCTTGACGTCGGGCCGGGCGATGATGCGCTGGTTGAGCTTGACGTTGAGCGCGCCGCCGCCGGCGAAGGCCAGCCGGCCGGTCTCGCGCAGGATGTCGCCCAGGTAGTGGTCGAGCATCCGCAGGGCGATGTCCTCGAACAGCTTCTGCATGCTCGCCGCGTAGTGGATGTAGGGATCGTCGGCAATGTCGCCCACCCTGCGCGGTCCCAGCCAGTCGATCAGCTTCGGCGAGAAGTAGTAGCCCTTGCCGTTTTCCTTGTAGCGGCGCAGGCCGATCACGTTGGCGTAGTCGGTGTCGATGGTCAGTTCGCCGTGCTCGAATTTCGCCAGGCGCGAGAAGTCGTACTTGTTCGGATCGCCGTACGGCGCCATGCCCATGACCTTGTACTCGCCGTCGAGCATTTCGAAGCCGAGGTATTCGGTGATGGCGCCGTAGAGGCCGCCGAGCGAATCCGGGTCGTAGAATTCCCTGATCTTGTGGATGCGGCCGTTTTCCCCATAGCCGAAGAAGGTGGTCGCGTACTCGCCCTTGCCGTCGATGCCGAGGATGGCGGTCTTCTCCGTGAAGCCCGAGCAGTGGTAGGCGCTGGAGGCGTGGGTCAGGTGGTGCTCGACCGGGACGAGGTCGACCTTGTCCCGGTCGAAGCCGAGCCGTGCCAGGCAGTCGAGGATGCGGCCGCGGTAGCGGCGGTAGCGGCGGTTGCCGTTGAAGATCGCATCCAGCGCCCGGTCCGGCGCGTACCAGTAGCGCTTCGCGTAGTGCCAGCGCGCCGGCTCCATCAGGCTGATCGGCGCGAACGGGATCGCCACGGCGTCGACATCCTTTGGCTGAATGCCGGCGAAGTCGAGGCAGAATTTCGCCGCCTCGCTAGGCATGCGGCCCTTGGCGTGCTTGTCGCGGATGAAGCGCTCCTCCTCTGCCGCAGCGACGAGCCTGCCGTCGATGTAGAGCGCGGCGGAGGGGTCGTGGGAGAGCGAGCCGGACAGGCCGAGGACGATCAGCGACACGGGGTATCCCTAAAAGCAGACGCCTTCAACGCAGAGATCGCAAAGGCGCAGAGGATGCAAAGATAGTGCAAAGTAATTTTTCGAAAAGCTTCCATGTTTCTCTCTGCGCCCTCTGCGTCTCTGCGATCTCTGCGTTTGAAGCGGTTTCCATGACTCATGTGCCGGCAGCATCCCAGGCGGCCAGGAAGGCCTGCCAGTGCGGCTGCTTCAGGCCCTCCAGGGCCTCGCGCACCACCTTCGTTTCCGCATCGAAGGCCTTCGCCGTCAGCACGCCGCGCAGGCGCTGGAAGCGCAGGTAGACGAGGAAGGTGTTCGCCACGTCGGTCTCGCAATAGTCGCGGATCTCGTCGATGCGGCCGTCCTGCCAGGCGCCCCAGACGGCCGAGCCGTCCATGCCGAGCTTGCCGGGCAGGCCCATCAGCTTCGCCAGTTCGTCGAGCGGCGCATTGGCGCGCGGCTGGTACAGCGCCAGCAGGTCCATCAGGTCGAGGTGGCGGCTGTGGTAGCGGCTGATGTAGTTGTTCCACTTGAAGTCACGATCGTCTTCCCCCTGGTCCCAGTAGCGCGGCGCGGCGACGCCGTGGATGAGGCCGCGGTAATGCAGCACCGGCAGGTCGAAGCCGCCGCCGTTCCACGAGACGATCTGCGGCGTGAACTTCTCGATGCCGTCGTAGAAGCGCTGGATGATCTCCGCCTCCTTCAGCTTCGGCTCGGCCAGCGACCAGACACTGAAGCGGTCGCCCTCGCGCAGGGCGCAGGAGATGACGGCGACGCGCTGCAGGTGCAGCGGCAGGAAGTCGTTGCCCGTGGCCGCACGCCGCTTCTGGAAGGCGAACTCGGCCACCTCTTCGTCGGACAGGTCGGCCGGCAGGTCGTGCAGCTTGCGGATCCCCGCCACGTCGGGGATCGTCTCGATGTCGAAGGCGAGGACGGGCGTCATTTCGCCGGCCCGCCCGGCGTCTGCGCCGGCCCGGCCGGCTTGTCGGCGGCCTCAGGGAAATGCACGTGCATGTTGACGCAGCCGCACAGGAAGGCGGACAGGGTCAGCAGGAGGAGTTTCGATTTGGTTCCGGCATGGCGCCCGCTGTCGCGGGCATCAGTACCTTCGCATGGCTTCGTATTCATTCGGTCTCGGCGCCGGGCCGGCCGGCAAGCAGCTCGCGGAAGCGGGCCACCATCGCCGCCCAGTCGATATGCCGATTGTAGCCGATGATGCTCACCGAGGGCACGCCGCTGCCGCGCATCAGGACGACGCCGTCCCCCGGGGATTTCCTTTGGTCATCGCCCTCGCGCTCGACGCCGTCGAGCAGGCAGACGCCGTTGCGCAAGGCGCAGCCGAAGCCGATGCGGTCATAGCCGAAGCTGAAGCCCGAGCGCTCAGGCACGCGGTCGAGCGCCTTCGGCTGCCCCGCCTCGCCCAGCGCCGTGATGTCCTTCAGCGCGCCGATGCTGAGCCGGCGCGGATAGTCGCCCTCGCTGCTGCTGATGCGCGCATCGAAGCTGAGCGGTGTCAGGCCCCGCATTTCAAGGCCGTGCAGGTCGGCGTCGAAGCGGCCCTCGATGCTGCCGAAGGCGAAGGTGCGGGTGAGCATGCCCAGATCGAGGTTGCGCGCCGTCACTTCGGCGAGGAAGCGGCGGTCCTCGCCGAACGGGTCGGTCAGGCGCAGCTGGTGCACGATGATGCCGCCGTCGAAGACCTCAATGCTGAGGGCACCGTCGAGTCGCAGCACCCCCTCCTCGTAGGCGATGCGCGGCACGCGCGCCGTCAGGCTGCCGGCCATGGTCGGCAGCTTGAGCGCCTGCGAGAGCTTCGGCATCGACACCGCCTCGATGCCGCCCTCGAACTCGCCGTGCCAGCCGGACTGACTTTTGACCAGCCGCAGCGAATCGACAAGGAACTTCCCGTCGAGCATGGGCGCGACCAGCCCCTCGACCGTCGCCGCGTTGCCTTCGATCCGCAGCGGCAGGGTGAAGCCGGCCAGCGGCAGGTCGCCGATGCGCCCGCTGGCGACGCCGACCTCGGCCTCCGTCGGCGTCGCCGCCTCCCAGGGGATCTGGGCGTTCACGCCCTTGAGCGCCAGATAGCCGGTGTTGTCCGCCAGGGCGGCGTCTTCCAGCCCGGCATAGAAGCGGCGCAGGCCGCCGGCCGCCCACTCGGCGGAAAAGCGGGCATGGCCCGCCACCTGCCATTCGGGAAAGCCCAGCCCGGCCAGCCAGGGCTGCACCCACTCGCGCATGGCCGTGGCCAGGTCGAGCCGCTCGGTGACGAAGCCCCATTCGGCCGTCTCGCCGCGCGCGCGGTCCCAGCGCAGGCCGGCGGTGACGGCGCCGACCCCGGCGACATCGAGGCGGGCCAGGGTTACGTCGAGGCTGGCATCCGACAGCATCCCTTCGGCGTCGATGCGCACGCCGGCCTGGCGCCGCCACGGCGCGCGCCGGAGTTCGCCCTGCGGCCAGTCGAGCCGGGCCTGCCACTGCCAGTCGGCGCCGCGGCGGGTGGCGCCGGCGGCAAGCCGGAGGACGATGTCCCTGCCGACGATGTCGCCGGCCCGGCTGGCGAAGGCCAGGCCGTGTACGTCGAGAGCGAGGCGCGCCCGGCCGCCCTCGACCAGCAGGTCGATGTCGACCGTGCCGGAAGGCCGCCAGCCGCGCAGACGCTTGATCAGTGGCGAGAAGGCCACGGCCTCGACGTTGCGGATGGAAAACGAGAAGAAGCCGTCGCCGGGCCGCCAGGCCAGGGAAAACGGCAGCGCCGGCCGGCGGCTGCCGCGCGCGTCCTCGCGCCTTACCTGCCCTTCGGGACAGTCCAGCCGCCGGCCGTCGAAGAGGAAGCCGGCGCAGTGAATGCGCAGCCCGAGGTATTCGGCGCCGGCGACCCGCAAGCGGCCAAGCCGGATCTCGGCCTCGCCGCGCCGGACCGCATCGAAGGCGACGCTGACCTCGTCGGCCTCGAAGGCGGGATGGTGGATCGAGCCGAGGGAGAGCGTGACCTGCGCCGCGCCGCACGGCAGGGCGGCGAGAAAAGTCAGTCCGAGGAATGCGGCCGCGCGGAAAAACATCCGCTGCGCACCCTCAGGCGGGGAACACGCCGGTCGACAGGTAGCGGTCGCCGCGGTCGCAGACGATGGTGACGATCACGGCGTCGCGCACCCGTTCCGCCACGCGCAGCGCCACCGCCATGGCGCCGCCGGAGGAGATGCCGGCGAAGAGGCCCTCCTCGCGCGCCAGGCGCCGCGTCATCTCCTCGGCGTCGGCCTGGCTGACGTATTCGAGGCGGTCGACGCGGCCCTTGTCGTAGATCTTCGGCAGGTATTCCTCCTGCCACTTGCGGATGCCGGGGATCTGCGAGCCCTCTTCCGGCTGGCAGCCGACGATCTCGATCCTCGGGTTCTGCTCCTTGAAGAAGCGCGAGCAGCCCATGATGGTGCCGGTGGTGCCCATGCTGGAGACGAAGTGGGTGATCTTCCCCCCGGTGTCGCGCCAGATTTCAGGGCCGGTGCCTTCGTAGTGGGCGAGCGGGTTGTCCGGATTGGCGAACTGGTCGAGCATGATGCCGCGGCCCTCGGCCACCATCTTGTCGGCGACGTCGCGCGCCATCTCCATGCCGCCCTTCTGCGGGACGAGCACGATGTCGGCGCCATAGGCGCGCATGGTCTGGCGCCGTTCGATGGAAAGGTGCTCGGGCATGATCAGCACCATGCGGTAGCCGCGCATGGTCGCCGCCATGGCGAGCGCGATGCCGGTGTTGCCGCTGGTGGCCTCGATCAGGGTGTCGCCCGGCCTGATCTCGCCGCGGGCCTCGGCCCTCAGGATCATCGACAACGCCGGCCGGTCCTTCACCGAGCCGGCCGGGTTGTCTCCCTCCAGCTTGGCCAGGATCACGTTGCCGCGCTGCTCGTTCTCGGCGCCGGGCAGGCGCTTGAGGCGCACCAGGGGGGTGTTGCCGACGAAGTCTTCGAGTGCCTGCTTCATTCCAGCGGGGTTTCCCTTGCTCATGCCTGCAGCCTGTCCTGTACGTAGCGGGCGACGCCCTCCTCCACCGTGGCGAAGGGCGCCTCGTAGCCGGCCTCGCGCAGCCGCGAGATGTCGGCCTCGGTGTAGCTCTGGTACTTGCCCCGCAAAGCCTCGGGGAAGGCGATGTATTCGATCGCGCCCGACGCCCGCAGTTCCGCCAGGGAAAGCGGCGCCTGGCCCTCGGCGGCGCGACAGGCATTCACGGTGGCGACGGCGACGTCGTTGAAGGACTGGGCGCGGCCGGTGCCGACGTTGTAGATGCCCGAGGTGCCCTGGTCGAGGAAATGCAGGTTCACCTTGACCACGTCGTCGATGAAGACGAAGTCGCGCCGCTGCTCGCCGTTGCCGTAGCCGTCGCAGCCCTCGAACAGCCTGACCTTGCCCTCGGCCCGGTACTGGTTGAAGAAGTGGAAGGCGACCGAGGCCATGCGGTCCTTGTGCTGCTCGCGCGGTCCGTAGACGTTGAAGTAGCGGAAGCCGGCGACCTGCGCGGAAAAGTCAGCCTGGGCAAGACGGCGGCGGACGACCTGGTCGAAGAGGAACTTCGAATAGCCGTAGACGTTGAGCGGCGCCTCGTGCTCGCGCGCCTCGCGGAAGACGCGGCCGCCGCCGTACACGGAGGCCGACGAGGCGTAGAGGAAGGGCACGTCCTGGTCGAGGCAGAAGTCGAGCAGTTCCAGGGAGTAGCGGTAGTTGTTGTCCATCATGTACTGGCCGTTGTGCTCCATGGTGTCGGAGCAGGCGCCCTCGTGCAGCACCGCGTTGACCGCTCCGTCGAGCTCGCCCGCGGCCAGCATCTCGATGAACTCGTTCTTGTCGAGGTAGTCGGCGATCTCGCAATCGGCCAGGTTGCGGAACTTGTCGCCCCGGGTCAGGTTGTCGACGGCGATGATGTCGGTGACGCCGCGTTCGTTGAGCGCCTTCACCAGGTTGGAACCGATAAAGCCGGCGGCGCCGGTCACGATGGTATACATGTCGTTTCAGGTTTCAGGTGGGCGGTTTCAGGTCGCGTTGCGCAGTTCGTCGAGGCTTGCCGTCGCCGTGCCGAGCTTGCCGACGACGATGCCGGCCGCCCGGTTGGCCAGGCGCATCGCGGCATGCAAATCCGCTCCGCTCGCCAGCATGACGGCCATCGCGGCGATGACGGTGTCGCCGGCGCCGCTCACATCATAAACCTCGCGCGCCAGGGCGGGTTCATGAAGGACTTCCCCATCGCGGATCAGGGTCATCCCCTCCTCGCTGCGGGTCACCAGCAGGGCTTCCAGTCCCAGTTCGCGCAGGAGCTTGCCGGCCCGCCGCTCGAGATCGCCCTCGTCCTTCCAGCGGCCGATCACCTGGCGCAGCTCGGCGCGATTGGGCGTCAGCAGCGTGGCGCCGGCGTAGCGGGCGTAATCCTCTCCCTTCGGATCGACCAGCACCGGCCGGCCGGCGGCGCGCGCCAGCCGGATCATCTCGCCGATGTGGGTGAGGCCGCCCTTGCCGTAGTCCGACAGGATCACGGCGTTGCAATCCTGCAGCTGGCGCTCGAACTCGGCCAGCTTGGCGCGCAGCACTTCGTGCGCCGGCGATTGCTCGAAATCGATGCGCAGCAGCTGCTGCTGGCGGCCGACGACGCGCAGCTTGATGGTGGTCGACAGCGCTGCATCCTCGTGCAGGCTGGCATCGATGCCCTCGGCGGAGAGCAGCCGGGACAGCGCCTGGCCGGCCTCGTCGGCGCCGACGACGGACAGCAGCGAGGCCCTGGCGCCGAGCGCCGCGCAGTTGCGCGCGACGTTGGCGGCGCCGCCCGGACGCTCCTCGGTGCGCTCGACCTTGACCACGGGCACCGGCGCCTCGGGCGAAATGCGGCTCACCTCGCCGAACCAGTAGCGGTCGAGCATGACGTCGCCGACGACCAGGACGCGGGCTATCGAGGTTTCGGGCAGGGCGAGTGTATCCATCATTGCCTTCCGATCGCGAAGTAGCGGATGCCCGAGGCGCGCATCTGCGCCGGATCGTAGAGGTTGCGGCCGTCGAAGACAAGCGGCGCCTTGAGACGGCGCTTCAACTCGTCGAAGTCCGGACTCCTGAATTCCTTCCACTCGGTAACGATCACCAGCGCATCGGCGCCATCCAGCGTGTCGGCGGGCGTCCCGGCATAGGCGATGCGGGATTCGCCGGCGAAGATGCGCCGGGCCTCGTCCATCGCCACCGGATCATAGGCGCAGACGCTGGCGCCACGCGCCAGCAGGTCGGCAATCACACGGCGGCTGGGCGCCTCGCGCATGTCGTCGGTGTTGGGCTTGAAGGCCAGCCCCCACAGGGCGAAGCGGCGGCCGGAGAGGTCCTCGCCGAGCTCGGCGACGATCTTGCGCCCGAGCACGCCCTTCTGGTACTCGTTGGCCTGCTCCACCGCGTTCAGCACCCGCAGGACGCTGCCCGCCCCATCCGCGGTGCGGTTGAGCGCCTGTACGTCCTTGGGAAAGCAGGAGCCGCCGTAGCCGCAGCCGGGATAAAGGAACTGATAGCCGATGCGCGGGTCGGCGCCGATGCCCTGGCGCACCTGCTCGATGTCGGCGCCCAGCTTCTCGGCCAGGTTGGCCAGCTCGTTCATGAAGGAAATGCGGGTGGCCAGCATGGCATTGGCGGCGTATTTGGTCAGCTCGGCCGAGCGCACGTCCATGACGATGAGCCGCTCGTGGCTCCGCTGGAAGGGCGCGTAGAGCTGGCGCATCAGCTCGATCGCCCGCGCTTCCTCGGCGCCGACGATGATGCGGTCGGGGCGCATGAAGTCCTCCACCGCGGCGCCCTCCTTGAGGAACTCGGGGTTGGAGACCACGCTGAACTCGGTTTCCAGGCCACGCGCCGCCAGTTCCCCGGCGATCGCCGCGCGCACCCTGTCGGCCGTGCCGACCGGCACGGTCGACTTGTCGACCACGACCTTGAAGCCGTCCATGTGGCGGCCGATCGAGCGCGCCGCCGCGACGACATGCTGCAGGTCGGCCGATCCGTCCTCGTCGGGCGGCGTGCCGACCGCGATGAACTGCAGCAGGCCGTGCGCCACCGCCTCGGCGACATCGGTGGTGAAGCGCAGGCGGCCGGCGGCGCGGTTGCGCGCGACCATGTCGAGCAGGCCCGGCTCGTGGATCGGCAGACCGCCGGCTTCGAGGACGCGGATCTTCTCCGCATCGAGGTCGAGGCAGAGCACGTCGTTGCCCACCTCCGCGAGGCAGGCGCCGCTGACCAGGCCGACGTAGCCGGTGCCGATGACTGTTATTTTCATGGTTCGTAAGCAGTAAGCAGTGAGCGGTGAGCAGTGAGCGGTAATGGCCCGGGGATTTTACCGCTCACTGCTCGCTACTCGCCGCTCACCCTCCTCATGGTGTCAGGTCGAATTCTTCGGTCCGCTTGGGCGGATAGCTTTCCCACGCGCCGCAGCCCGGGCAGCGCCAGTAGAACTGTCGCGCCTTGAAGCCGCAGTTGTCGCAGCGGTAGCGTGCCACCTTGCGGGTGTGGTTGTGGATCAGATTCTTCACCAGCTCCAGGTCGGCGCGCCGCTCGGGCGGCGCCACCAGGATCTGCGCTTCCAGCAGCTTGTCCAGCCCGAGCAGGGTCGGATTGCGGCGCAACTCGTCCCTCACCATCTGGTAGGCCGCCTCGGGACTCTCGTCTTCGAGCGCCCACTGAAAGGCGGCATCGAGCAGGTCGAGCGAAGGATGCTGGGCGAGATAACCGCGCAGCAACTGCAGCCCCTCGCGGCCGCGGCCGAGTTTGCGGTAAGCCGCCATCAGCTTGGCGGCAACGAGGGCGAGATACACCGGGTTCTGTTGCTCGATGCGTTTCCAGGCCTCGATGGCAGCCTCCAGGTTGCCGGCCGCGGCCTCCAGGTCGCCCAGGAGGAGCATCGCCCGCACCGACTTGCGATGCGTTGCCAGCGCCTCGTCCAGCAGCTTGCGGGCTTCCGCCGGCCGCGAATGGTTGATTTCCATGGCGGCCAGCTCGCAATAGAAGTTGGCGATTTCCTTCTGCCAGAGATGGCCCGAATGGTCGGGCAGCTGGCGCGCGACATCGATGGCCTTGCGCCACTCCTTTTCCTGCTGGTAGATCTCCAGCAGGAAATTCAGGGCGGACTCGTTCTGGTCGGTGCCGCGCAACCCCAGGAAGATCTCCTCGGCACGGTCGAGCAGGCCTGCCTTCAGGTAGTCGTGGCCCAGTTCGGCCAGGGCGAGTTGACGCTGATCCTGCCTCAGGCCCTCGCGATCGGCCAGGTTCTGGTGCATGCGAATGGCGCGATCGGTCTCGCCGCGGCGACGGAACAGGTTGCCCAGGGCGAAATGCAGCTCCGCCGTCTCGGGGTCGACCCTGGCCGCCTCGAGGAAGGCGTCGATGGCCTTGTCGGGCTGCTCGTTGAGGAGGAAGTTGAGTCCCTTGAAATACGATTTGGGCAGGGTGCGCGATTCGCGCACGAGCTGGCGGATGTCCACCCGCGCGGCCGCCCAGCCGAGGGCGAAGAACAGCGGTATCGCCAGCAGCCACCAGAGTTCGAATTCCATCATTCCGGGCCTGTCCTGCGTGATTTCCGGCCTGCGCCACCCCTACTGCAGGCGCGCATGCGCATCGACCTCTTTCTTCAGGCGGGCAATCTCGCGGCGCTGCCGCAGGAAGGTGCCCAGCGCGACTGTCAGTCCGGCCGCGGCGCCGCCCGCAAAAAATATGAGCATGACGGCTACCAGCGGCAGCGGCCAGGCGGCATCGAAGAAGAAATGCAGGGTCACCGTGCCGCTGTTCTTCACGGCAAAGCCGAGCAGAACGATGAACAGTGCGGCCCGCAGCAGCCAGACGAAAAATCTCATGTCGATCCATCCGGCGCATCCGCCCGGATACGCCCAAAACGAAGTTCCGGCGCGGGCCTGCGCCCGCGGCGCGACCTGCCGGGGCTAAAAAAAGGGCGGCATCGTCAGACGCCGCCCGATCCCCTCAGGTCTGGATGCCGACGCGGCCGGTCAACCGAGCTGGTCGACGCGTTCGCGCAGTTCCTTGCCTGCCTTGAAATGCGGCACGTATTTCTCGGGCACATGCACCTTTTCGCCCGATTTCGGGTTGCGTCCGATGCGCGGCGGCCTGTAGTTCAGCGCAAAGCTGCCGAAGCCGCGAATCTCGATGCGATCGCCGCGCGTCAGCGCGGCGGTCATGGCATCGAGAATCATCTTGACTGCGTAATCGGCATCCTTTGCAATCAGTTGCGGGAAGCGACCCGCAAGTTTCGCGATGAGTTCCGACTTCGTCATGGTCGCCTGATGAGTTTATTGCTGGGTATTGCCGAGCTTGGCTTTCAGCAGGGCGCCGAGGTTGGTCGTGCCGCTGGAAGCGGACGAGTCGCTTTGCAGCTTCTGCATCGCCTCGTTCTGCTCGACCTGATCCTTGGCCTTGATCGACAGGTTGATGGAGCGCGACTTGCGGTCCACGTTGATGATCATGGCCTCGAGAACGTCGCCTTCCTTGAGCAGGGCGCGCAGATCCTCGACCCGCTCGCGGGCGGCCTCGGAGGCGCGCAGGAAACCCTCGACCTCATCGGACAGCTGCACCACCGCGCCGCGCGCGTCGACGCTCTTCACCGTCCCCTTGACGACGCTGTTCTTGTCGTGGGTGGCGATGAAATTGGTGAAGGGATCGCCCTCCATCTGCTTGATGCCGAGCGAGATGCGCTCGCGTTCGACGTCGATGGCCAGCACCACGGCCTCGATCTCGTCGCCCTTCTTGAAGTTGCGCACGGCTTCCTCGCCGGCCGCCGACCAGGACAGGTCGGACAGATGCACCAGACCGTCGATGTTGCCGGGCAGGCCGATGAAAATGCCGAAGTCGGTGATCGACTTGATCTGTCCGCTAACCTTGTCGCCCTTCTTGTGGTTCATCGAGAACTCGTCCCACGGATTGGGCTTGCACTGCTTCATGCCGAGCGAGATGCGGCGGCGGTCCTCGTCGATTTCGAGGATCATCACCTCGACCTCGTCGCCCAGCTGGACGACTTTCGAAGGATGGACGTTCTTGTTGGTCCAGTCCATTTCGGAGACGTGCACCAGGCCCTCGATGCCTTGCTCGACTTCGACAAAGGCGCCGTAGTCGGTGAGATTGGTGACCTTGCCGAACAGGCGGGTGCCCTGCGGATAGCGGCGCGAGATGCCGACCCACGGGTCCTCGCCGAGCTGCTTGAGGCCGAGCGAGACGCGGTTCTTCTCCTGGTCGAACTTGAGCACCTTGGCCTGCAACTCGTCGCCGACGTTGAGGACTTCCGAGGGGTGTCGCACGCGTCGCCAGGCCAGGTCGGTGATGTGCAGCAGGCCGTCGATGCCGCCGAGGTCGACGAACGCACCGTAGTCGGTGATGTTCTTGACGATGCCCTTGACGATGGTGCCTTCCTTCAGGTTGGACAGCAGCGCCTCGCGCTCCTCGCCCTGGCTGGCTTCCAGCACGGCGCGGCGCGAGACGACGACGTTGTTGCGCTTGCGGTCAAGCTTGATGACCTTGAATTCGAATTCCTTGTTCTCGTAGGGCGTAGTGTCCTTGACCGGACGGATATCGACCAGCGAGCCGGGCAGAAAGGCGCGGATGCCGTTGGTCATGACGGTCAGGCCGCCCTTGACCTTGCCGTTGATGACGCCCTTGACGAGGGCGCCCTCGTTGAGGGCCTTCTCCAGGTCGTTCCAGGCGGCGATGCGCTTGGCCTTCTCGCGCGACAGGCGGGTTTCGCCGTAGCCGTCCTCGAGCATTTCGATGGCGACGCTGACATAATCGCCCGGACCGACTTCGACCTCGCCGCGGTCGTTGCGGAACTCGTCGATGGAGATGAAGCTCTCTGACTTGAGGCCGGCGTTGACGACGACGAAGTTCTGGTCGATGCGGACGACTTCGGCGGTGATCACTTCGCCCGCACGCATTTCCTGGCGGGTCAGGCTTTCTTCGAAGAGGGAGGCGAAACTTTCCGGGCTGAAACCCGTGGTGGCGGTTGCAATGGACATAAGTTGTGGAAAAACCCAATGCCGTCCGGAAGCGGACGGCGCGTTCGTTGAAAAAATCCGCGAAGCCAAAGCGCTTCGCGGCACCTTCGTCTGCGGCGTTCCGTCAGGAATGCGCCGCGGTTTGCGACAGACCCTTTTGTCTTGCCTTGTCGACGATCCAGGCGACGGCGGCTTCAACCGTCATTGCCGTGGTGTCGAGCAGCTCGGCGTCCGCCCGCTTCTGCAGGGGCGCTACCGCACGCGCGCTGTCGCGCGCATCGCGTTCGCGAAGATCCTGCAAAAGGGCGTCAATGTTAACAGACATTCCTTTGTCGATCAACTGTTTATAGCGCCGCTCGGCGCGCGCCTCGGCGGTCGCCGTAAGAAACACCTTGAGCGGCGCGGCGGGAAACACCACCGAGCCCATGTCCCGGCCCTCGGCAACCAGGCCAGGCGCCTGCCGGTAGGCCCGCTGACGCCCGAGCAGGGCCGCCCGCACCGAAGGGACGGCCGCCACCCTGGAGGCGCCGGCAGAACATTCCTCGCTGCGAATGGCTTCCGTCGCGTCCGATCCGCCAAGCAGGATGCGGCCGCCCTCGAAGCTGGCCGGCAGGTTCCCGGCGATTCGCGCCAGGGCCTCGCCGTCGTCGAGCGCCACCCCCTCCCGCTGCGCGGCCAGGGCCACCAGCCGGTAGAGGGCACCGCTGTCGAGATAGTGGAACCCCAGCCTTTCCGCCACCAGGGCGGCCACCGTGCCCTTGCCCGAGGCCGAAGGGCCGTCGATGGCAATCACCGGCGCGATCAGGTCGGCAAAACGCTCGAAGTAGTCCGGGAAGGTCTTGTTCACGCACTGCGGGTCGTTGATGCGCAGCGGCACCCCGCCCAGGCAGGCCAGCGAGAGGCACATCGCCATGCGATGATCGTCGTAGGTGTCGATGGCGGCGTTCGGGGTAAAAGTCAGTCCCGGGGAGACGGCGATCGAATCCGGCCCCTCCTCCACCGTCGCGCCGAGCTTGCGCAATTCGGTCGCCATGGCGGCGATGCGGTCGGTCTCCTTGACCCGCCAGCTGGCGATATTGGTCAGCCGCGTCGTGCCCTCGGCGAACAGCGCCACTACCGCCAGGGTCATGGCGGCATCGGGGATGGGGTTGCAGTCGAGGTCGATGGCCCGCAGGTGGCCGTCGGCCGGCGCCCGTGCTTCGATCCAGTTCGGCCCCATTTCGATGCGCGCTCCCATCGCCGCAAGCGCCTCGACGAAACGCACGTCGCCCTGGATGCTGTGTCCCCCGACGCCCTCGACCCGAACCGGCCCGCCGGCGATGGCACCGGCGGCCAGGAAATACGATGCGGCGGAGGCATCGCCCTCGACGAACACCGTGCCGGGGCTGCGATAGCGGGCGCCGGCAGGGATGCGGAATTCGCGCCAGCCCCCGCGCTCGACGGCCACGCCGAAACGCGCCATCAGGTTCAGCGTGATATCGATGTAGGGCCTGGATATCAGCTCGCCGACGACCTCCACCGTCGCCCCGGCGCCGGTCAGCGGCAATGCCATCAGCAGGGCGGTAAGGAACTGGCTGGAGGCTTCGCCGCGCACGGTCACGCGGCTGCCGGCGCGGATCGTCGCCGGCCGGATTTCCAGCGGCGGGAAGCCTTCGTTGCCGAGGTAGCGAATGTCGGCGCCGAGCTGTCTCAAGGCATCGACCAGGTCGCCGATCGGCCGTTCGTGCATGCGCGGCACGCCGGACAGGCGATAGTGGCCGCCGGAAAGCGCCAGTGCCGCCGTCAGCGGGCGGAAGGCCGTGCCGGCGTTGCCGAGGAACAGCTCGGCCCGCTGCACCGGGAAAGGGCCGCCCGCGCCACGCACGACGAGGCCGCCGCCCTCCCCCCGGCGGCATTCGATACCGAGCGCTTTCAGGGCATCGAGCATGTGCGCGACATCGTCTGCGGCGAGCAGGTCGCGGATGTCGGTTTCGCCCTCGGCCAGGGCGGCGAGCAGCAGGAAACGGTTGGAAATGCTCTTCGAACCAGGCAGGCGCACCGTGCCCGAGGCGTGACGTGCCGGCGCCAGATCCAGATGGTCCATCAGCTCAACTTGCCCTCGGCCCAGGCACGGCGCACGGTGCGCGCCTCGGCGAAGACCGCCTCCAGCTCGGCGGCATCGCCGGACTGCAACGCCTGACGCAGCGCTTCCAGCTGGCGCTGGTACTGCTCCAGCTCGCCGAGCAGCGCCTGCCGGTTGGCGATGCAGATGTCGCGCCACATCTCGGGGTGGCTGGCGGCGATGCGCGTGAAGTCGCGGAAGCCGCTGGCGGCGAAGCGGAAGAATTCCTCGCGGTTCTCGCGCTGGGCGAGATCGTGTACCAGCGCGAAGGACAGCAGGTGGGGCAGGTGGCTGACGGCGGCGAATACCTGGTCGTGGCGTGCCGGCGCCATCTCGTGCACCGTGGCACCACAGGCTTGCCAGGCGGCGCGCACGCGTGCCACCGCCCCGGCATCGTTCTCCGGCAATGGCGTCAGCACCACTTTCCGGTCAACGTAGAGATCGGCCTTCGCAGCCGCCGCTCCGCTGTTTTCCGCCCCGGCAATGGGATGGGCCGGTACGAAGCGCGTTGCATGCAGTGGCAGATATTCGCGAACGGCGGCGGCGACGTCGCTCTTGGTGCTGCCGCCGTCGGTAACCGCCGTCTGCGGGCCGAGGTGGGGCGCCATCGCCCGCATCAGGGCCGGCATCTGGCCGACCGGCGTGGCGAGCAGGACCAGATCGGCATCCGCCAGGGTGGCTGCATCGCAGCCACCGACGCGATCGATCAGTCCCAGGCGCAGCGCCTCGTCCAGGGTGGCCTGGCTGCGGCCGATGCCGACCACCTCGCCCGCCGCCCCGGCCTGCTTCAGGGCCAGGGCAAAGGAGCCGCCGATCAGGCCGACGCCGCAGACGACAATCTTGTCGAGCCGGAAACCCACGGTACCCGCTCTACCCTGCCAGCGCCTTTTCCAGGGCCTCGAGGAAGTGCGTGTTCTCGCCTTCCAGGCCGATGGTGACGCGCAGGTGCTCGGGCAGCGCATAGCCGCCGATCGGCCGCACGATGACGCCCTGCTTGAGCAGTGCCTGGTTCACCCCGGCCGCGTCGCCCGCCCTGAAGGTGACGAAGTTGCCGTGCGAAGGGATGTGCTCCAGGCCGAGGCGCTTGAGGCCGGCAACGATCTGCTCCATGCCGCGCCGGTTGTTGTCGTAGCTCTCGGCGATGAAGGCGTGGTCGTCGAGCGCCGCGATGGCGCCGGCCAGGGCCAGGTTGTTCACGTTGAAGGGCTGGCGCACGCGGTGCATCAGGTCGGCGATCTCGGCCGAGGCGACGCCATAGCCGACGCGCAGGCCCGCCAGGCCGTGGATCTTCGAGAAGGTGCGCGTGACGACCAGGTTGGGAAATTCCCTGACCCAGGCCAGCGTGTCGACACGGTCGGCCGGCAGCAGGTATTCGTTGTAGGCCTCGTCGAGCACCACCACGACGTCCTTCGGCACCTGCTGCAGAAAGGCTTTCACCTGGGCGCCCGGCAGGAAGTTGCCGGTCGGGTTGTTCGGGTTGGCGATCCAGACGACGCGCGTGTCGGGGCGGATCGCGGCGCGCATGGCGTCGAGGTCGTGGCCATAATGCTTCGCCGGCACGACGATGCACTCGCCGCCAGCCGACATCGTCGCCAGCGGATAGACGGCGAAAGCGTGGCGGGAAAACACCGAGGAGCGGCCCGGCGCCAGAAAGACGCGGGCGACCAGGTCGAGCACATCGTTGGAACCGTTGCCGAGCACGATCTGCTCCGCGCCGACACCGAGACGCTCGGACAGGGCAGCCGTCAGCTCGAACTGGTCGGGATAGCGTTCAATGCCGTCCATCGCCGACTGCAGCGCGGCGCGGGCGCGCGGGCTCATGCCGAGCGGGTTCTCGTTGGAGGCCAGCTTGACGATCCTGTCGACGGGAATGCCCATCTCGCGCGCCAGCTGGGTGATCGGCTTGCCCGGCTGGTAGGGCGAGATGGCGCGGATATAGGATGGGGCCAGCTCGGTGATGCTCATGGAGTTCTCCTCAGGCGGTGGCGCTCGGGTAGGACCCCAGCACCTTGACGAAGGCAGCACGATCGCGCAGCTCGGCGAAGGCCTTGTCCACCCGCTCCTCACTCTGATGGCCTTCGACGTCGACATAAAAAACGTATTCCCAGAGGCCGGCACGCGAGGGACGGGACTCGAACTTGCTCATCGACACGCCATGACGGGCCAGGGGTTCGAGCAACGCATACATCGCCCCTGCCTTGTTCTGCGAGGCGCAAACCAGCGAGGTCTTGTCGCGGCCTGAAGGGCCGGCATCGTGCATGCCGACAACCAGGAAGCGCGTCGTGTTGTTCGGGTCGTCCTCGATGTCCCGTGCCAGCCTGTTGAGGCCATAGCGGTCGGCGGCAGCCTCGCCTGCTATGGCGCAGGACTCGGCATCCCCGGCAGCCATCCGCGCGGCCTCGGCATTGCTCGCCACGGGTACGCGCGGCAGCCCGGGCAGGTTGTTGTTGAGCCATTCGTGGCATTGCGCCAGGGACTGGCTGTGCGAGTAGAGCCGCCTGATGTCCTCCAGCCTTTCCGCCCTGGAAAGCAGGTGCTGGTGGATGCGCAGCATGACCTCGCCGCAGATCCTGATCGGCATCTGCAGCAGCAGGTCGAGGGTCCGGCCGACGGCGCCCTCGGTGGAATTTTCCACCGGCACCACGCCGTAGTCGGCATGGCCCGCCTCGACGGCGCGGAACACCTCGTCGATAGTGGCCATGGCGGTGAAGTCCGGCGTCGCGCCGAAGTGCTTCTTCGCCGCACTCTCGGTGAAGGTGCCTTCCGGTCCGAAATAGGCGATGCGCAGCGGCTGCTCCAGCGCCAGGCAGGCCGACATGATCTCACGGAAGATGTGCCAGACCGTGCCGTCCTTGAGCGGCCCCGGATTGAGCCCGGTGATCCGCCGCAGCACCTGGGCCTCGCGCTCGGGCCGGTAAACCGTCGCTCCGCCCTTGACGCGACCGATCTCGCGGGCGATCTCGGCGCGGCGCGACAGGCGCGCCAGAACCTCCTCGTCGAGGCGGTCTATCTCAGCACGCAGGCGCTGCAGTTCTTCACTCATGCCGGCAAGTAGCGCACCGCCAGCACACCCTCGATGCCGGCGATCGAGTCGATTACAGCCTGAGAAACGGCGCTATCCACATCCACCAGGGTGTAGGCGATGTCGCCGCGCGACTTGTTCACCATGTTGTGGATGTTCAGGTTGGCCTGGGCCAGCGCCGTGGACATCTGCCCCACCATGTTCGGCACGTTGGCGTTGGCGATGGCGATGCGGAAGGTCGATTCGCGCGGCATGGCGATGTTGGGAAAGTTCACCGCGTTCTGGACGTTGCCATGTTCGAGGTAGTCGCGCACCTGGTCGGCGACCATCGCCGCGCAGTTGTCCTCTGCCTCGCGCGTGGAGGCCCCCAGGTGCGGCAGGGCGATGACGTGCGGATGCCCGTTAACATGCGGGCTGGGGAAGTCGCAGACGTAGCAGGCCAGCTTCTTCGACTCGAGCGCCGCCAGCACTGCCGCCTCGTCGACCACGCCCTCGCGCGAAAAGTTGAGCAGCACGGCGCCATGCCGCACGTGCTCGAGCGCCTGTTCGCTGACCATCTTGCGCGTGGCATCCGCCAGCGGCACGTGCAGGCTGATGAAGTTGGCGCTTTTCAGCACCTCGGCCACGCTGTTCGCCTTCTTCACTTGGGACGGCAGGCTCCAGGCGGCATCCACGGTGATCTCCGGGTCGTAGCCCATCACGTGCATGCCGAGCTTGATGGCGGCATCCGCCACCAGGCAGCCGATCTTGCCGAGGCCGATGACGCCCAGCGTGTGGCCGGCCAGCTCGTAGCCGGCGAAGTTCTTCTTGCCGTCCTCGACCTTCTTCTCCATCTCCGGATCCTTCGGATCGAGGGCGGAGACGAAGCGCATGGCACCGGAGATGTTGCGCGCCGCCAGCAGCATGCCGGCGATGACAAGCTCCTTCACGGCGTTGGCGTTGGCGCCCGGCGCATTGAAGACCGGCACACCGCGCGTGCTCATGGCCTTCACCGGGATGTTGTTGGTGCCGGCGCCGGCACGGCCGATGGCGCGCACGGAAGCCGGGATGTCGAGCTTGTGCATGTCGGCCGAACGCACCAGGATGGCGTCGGGCGCGGCGATGTCCTTGCCAACGATGTACTGCTCGGCCGGCAGGCGCTTCAGGCCGGCCTGGGAAATCTGGTTGAGCACCAGGATCTTGTAGCTGTTAGCCATTCTTCGCCTCGAATTCCTTCATGTAGTCGACCAGCGCCCTGACGCCCTCGACCGGCATCGCGTTGTAGATCGAGGCGCGCATGCCGCCCACGGAACGATGCCCCTTGAGCTGGATCATGCCGCGCGACTTGGCGCCCTTGAGGAATTCCTCGTCGAGGGCGGCGTCCTTCAGCGTGAACGGCACGTTCATCAGCGAACGGTCGGGCTTGGCGACCGGGCTGACGAAGAACCGGCTCTGCTCGAGGAAGGCGTAGAGCAGTCCGGCCTTCTCCCGGTTGCGCTTTTCCATCGCCGCCAGGCCGCCGTTCTGCTTGATCCACTGGAACACCAGGCCGGCAATATAGATGCCGTAGGTGGGCGGCGTGTTGTACATCGACTCGTTTTCGGCATGCGTCTTGTAGTCGAGCATCACCGGGGTCTTCGGCAGCACCTGACCGATCAGGTCGTCGCGCACGATGACGATCGTCAGGCCGGCCGGGCCGATGTTCTTCTGCGCCCCGGCGTAGATGAGCCCGTACCTGGAAACATCGACCGGCCTGGAAAGGATGTTCGAAGACATGTCGCACACCAGCGGCACGTCTCCTGTCTGCGGCACCCAATGGAATTCCACCCCACCGATGGTCTCGTTGGCGGTGTAGTGCACATAGGCGGCGTCTCCGGAGAACTTCCAGTCGGCCTGCGCCGGGGCATAGGTGAAATTCCTGTCTTCGCTGGAGGCGACGACGTTGACCTGGCAGTACTGCTTCGCCTCCTTGATCGCCTTCTTGGCCCACTCGCCGGTGTGCACGTAATCGGCGCCGGCCTTGCCGCGCAGAAGGTTGAGCGGGATCATGGCGAACTGCAGGCTGGCGCCCCCTTGCAGGAAGAGCACCTTGTAATTGGCGGGGATGCCCATCAGCTCGCGCAGGTCGGCCTCGGCCTGGGCGGCAATGCTCATGAACTCCTTGCCGCGGTGGCTCATTTCCATGACCGACTGGCCGCTGCCGTGCCAGTCGAGCATTTCCTCCGCCGCCTGTTTGAGAACCGCCTCCGGCAGGGTGGCCGGGCCGGCACTGAAATTGAATACGCGTGTCATTTAATCTTGCTCCTCGTCAGTCTCAACTATTCTTTCGATGCCGGCCAGCTTGGTGCCGCCATCCAGGTTGATCAGGGTGACGCCCTGAGTGGAGCGCCCCATCTCGCGAATGTCCCTGACCAGGGTGCGGATCAGCACCCCGCCGGTGGATATCAGCATCAGTTCGTCGGTGTCGCCGACCAGCACGGCGCCGATCAGCTTGCCGTTGCGATCGGACGCCTGAATGGCGATCATGCCCTTGGTACCGCGGCCGTGCCGGGTGTATTCGGCAATCGCCGTACGCTTGCCGAAGCCGTTTTCTGTCGCCGTCAGCACGCTCTGTTCCTCGCCCTTGGCGACGAGCATGGAGATCACGCACTGGGCCGGTTCGAGCATCATGCCACGCACGCCGCGCGCTTCGCGGCCCATCGGCCGCACGTCCTCCTCTGCGAAACGAACCGCCTTGCCGGCGTCGGAAAACAGCATCACGTCGTAGTCGCCATCGGTGATGGCCACGCCGATCAGGTGGTCGCCCTCGTCGAGGTCGACGGCAATGATGCCTGCCCTGCGCGGGTTGGCGAAGGCCGACAGCGGTGTCTTCTTGACCGTGCCACCCATCGTCGCCATGAAGACGAAATGTCCTTCGTCGAACTCCTTGACCGGCAGCACCGCCGTTATCTTCTCATCCTCCGCGAGCGGGAAGAGGTTGACGATCGGCTTGCCACGGCTGCTCGATGAGCCCTCGGGCACCTCGTACACCTTCAACCAGTAAACCCGGCCGCGGTTGGAGAAACACAGAATGTAGTCGTGCGTATTGGCGACGAACAGGCGGTCGACGAAATCGTCCTCTTTCATCGCCGCCGCCTGCCGGCCACGGCCGCCGCGGCGCTGGGCACGGTAGTCGGCCAGCGCCTGGCGCTTGAAATAGCCGCCGTGGGAGAGGGTGACGACGACGTCGGCCGGCGTGATCAGGTCCTCCAGGCAGAGATCCTCGGCATTCACCACAATCTCCGAGCGGCGCGCGTCGCCGAACTGCTCGCGAACCGCCTTCAACTCGTCGCCGATGATCCGGGTGACGCGTTCCGGGCGGGAGAGAATGTCGAGCAGGTCGGCGATCTTCTCCATCACTTCGCGGTACTCGGCCAGGATCTTGTCCTGTTCGAGGCCGGTCAGGCGCTGCAGGCGCAGTTCCAGGATGGCCTGGGCCTGGGCATCCGACAGCCGGTAGCCCTGCTCGAAGAGACCGAATTCCGGTGCCAGTCCGTCCGGCCGCGAGGCCTCGGCGCTGGCGCGCACGAGCATCTGCTCGACCAGGGGCGAGCGCCAGGCGCGCGCCATCAGGCCCCGCTTCGCTTCCGGCGGGGTCGGCGCCGCCTTGATGAGGGCGATGACCTCGTCGACGTTGGACAGGGCCACGGCCAAACCTTCCAGGATATGGCCCCGCTCGCGCGCCTTGCGCAGTTCGAAGACGTTGCGCCGCGTCACCACCTCGCGGCGGTGGGAGAGGAAGGCCTCGATCATCTCCTTCAGGTTGAGCAGGCGCGGCCCACCGTCGACCAGGGCCACCATGTTCATCCCGAAGGTGTCCTGCAGCTGGGTCATCTTGTAGAGGTTGTTGAGCACCACCTCCGGCACCGCATCGCGCTTCAGCTCGAACACCACGCGCATGCCGGACTTGTCGGACTCGTCCTGGATGTGGGAGATGCCCTCCAGCTTCTTTTCGTTGACCAGTTCGGCGATGCGCTCCAGCAGGGACTTCTTGTTCACCTGGTAGGGCAGCTCGTCGACGATGATGGCCTGACGGTTGCCCTTCTCGAGGTCCTCGAAGTGGGTGCGCGCACGCATGACGATGCGGCCGCGGCCGGTCAGGTAACCCTCGCGCACGCCGACGGTGCCGTAGATGATGCCGGCGGTGGGAAAATCCGGTGCCGGAATGATCCCGATCAGTTCCTCGATGCCCAGTTCCGGGTTGTCGAGCAGCGCCAGGCAGCCGTCCACCACTTCGTTCAGGTTGTGCGGCGGGATGTTGGTGGCCATGCCGACGGCGATGCCCGAGCTGCCGTTGATGAGCAGGTTGGGGATCTTCGCCGGCAGAATCAGCGGCTCGCGCTCGGAACCGTCGTAGTTCGGCCCGAAGTCGACGGTCTCCTTGTCGATGTCGGCGAGCAGTTCGTGGCCGATGCGCGCCATGCGGATTTCCGTGTAGCGCATGGCGGCGGCGTTGTCGCCGTCGACCGAGCCGAAGTTGCCCTGGCCGTCCACCAGCATGTAGCGCAGGCTGAAATCCTGCGCCATGCGGACGATGGTGTCGTAGACCGCGGTATCGCCGTGGGGATGGTATTTGCCGATGACGTCGCCGACGATGCGGGCGGATTTCTTGTAGGCCTTGTTCCAGTCGTTGGACAACTCGTGCATGGCGAAGAGCACGCGCCGGTGCACGGGCTTGAGGCCGTCGCGCACGTCCGGCAGCGCCCGCCCCTTGATCACGCTCATGGCGTAGTCGAGGTAGGAGTGGCGCATCTCCTCTTCGAGGCTGACCGGCAGCGTTTCCTTGGCGAATTGGGTGGTCATCGATTGGGCAACCTGGGCGGGACGCATGTTCCCGCCAAAATCGATGATTCTATCATGCCGACCGAGACCGGAGCAGCCACCCAAGGCATCCAGAAACCGCTACTACGGCCCTGATTGTCGTTACGACAACAAGTTGTAGGTCCCTTGTTTTTGTGCTTAAATTCAATCTCGAATGCCAAACGCAAGCCAAACGCAAAATCGGCCTGCCGCCTGGCCGGAAGAACCAGAACAATTCCTTAAGTCAGTGGAGGATGAAACCTTGAAAACCGCTTACCTGTCTCGATCTCTTGTCACCGCAGCGCTCGCCCTCACCGTCACTGCCGTCAGCGCCCAGGTGCCGAATAACGACGGCTATCTGTTCGATACGCGTGGCGTCGTCGCCAAGAGCGGTTTCGGCCTGTGCTGGAAAACCATTCGCTGGACGCCGGCCATGGCGATCGCCGAGTGCGATCCCGACCTGGTGAAAAAACCGGCACCGGCACCCGCGCCCGCTGCCAAGCCAGCAGCCGCAAAACCGAAAATGTGCAATTTTGCTCATGCATTGAGCACCGATGCCACCTTCGCCTTCAACAAGGCGGATCTCAGCGCCGCCGGCAAAGATCAGCTCGACAAGAACGTGATCGCCAGGCTCGGCAATTGTGCCAGCGTCAAGCTGATCCTGATCACCGGCCACACCGACCGCATCGGCAGCCACGAGTACAACCAGAAGCTGTCCGAGAAACGCGCCGAAGCCGTCAAGGCTTACCTGGTCAGCAAGGGTGCAAAGGCCGCCAACATGGAAACCATGGGCGCCGGCAAGACCCAGGCCGTTCCCGGCGTGAAGTGCGACGACAAGCTGCCGCGCAAGAAACTCATCGAGTGCCTGGCGCCGAACCGTCGCGTCGTTGTCGAGGTGCAGGGACCGGCGAAATAAGACGACTCCGCAAACGAAAACCCCGCCTGTCCCCGGCGGGGTTTTTTTACGCATGTCCGAACCGATCGACCTGCTGATCGAGCCGCGCTGGCTCATCCCCATCGAGCCTCATGGCATCGTGCTGGAAGACCATGCCGTTGCCGTTGCCGGCGGCAGGATTGCCGACATCCTGCCGGCGTCGATTGCCCACTCACGCTATCATCCTGCCCGGCACGTTGTCCTGCCGAGCCATGTGCTGATCCCCGGTCTCGTCAATTTGCATACACATGCCGCAATGGCACTGCTGCGCGGCATCGCCGACGACCTGCCGCTGATGGACTGGCTAAAAACGCGCATCTGGCCGGCCGAGGCAAAGCACGTTTCCCCCGCCTTCGTTCGCGACGGCACCCTGCTGGCCTGTGCCGAGATGCTGCGCGGCGGCATCACCTGCTTCAACGACATGTATTTCTTCCCCGAGGCCGCAGCCGAGGCGGCGCTCAGCCTGGGCATGCGCGCAGCGCTCGGCCTGGTCGTCATCGAATTCCCGACCGCCTATGCCTCGGACGCCGACGATTACATCAGCAAGGGACTGGCCATGCGCGACCGTTTGCGCGGCGATCCGCTCCTGACCTTCTGCCTGGCCCCACATGCGCCCTATACCGTCAGCGACACGACCTTCGAACGCATCGCCACCCTTGCCGCCCAGCTTGATCTGCCGATACACATCCACGTTCATGAAACCAGGGCCGAAATCGAGGAAAGCCTGCGGTTGCACGGCCAGCGGCCGCTGGAGCGACTGCACCGGCTCGGCCTGCTCGGCCCCGGGCTGCTCGCGGTGCACGCTGCCCATCTCGATGCGGCCGAGATCCGCTTGCTGAAAAAATACGATTGCAGCATCGCCCACTGCCCGACCTCGAATATGAAGTTGGCCAGCGGCATCGCGCCGGTCATCCCCAAACTGGAACAGGGGCTGCGGGTCGGCCTCGGTACCGATGGCGCCGCCAGCAACAACCGGCTCGATCTGTTTCAGGAAATGCGCCATGCCGCCCTGCTGGCAAAGGTGGCCAGCGGCAACGCCGCCGCCTTGCCCGCCCATGAAGTGCTCCGCATGGCGACCCTGAACGGTGCCGCCGCGCTCGGCCTCGCCGACAGGATCGGCTCCATCCAAACCGGCAAGGCTGCGGACCTGTGCGCCATCAACCTGGACAGCATCGAAACCCGCCCCTGTTTCGACCCGGTCTCCCATCTGGTTTATGCCGCCGGCAGGGAGCATGTCAGCCATGTCTGGGTGGCGGGCACGCTGCAGGTGGAGAACGGGCTGTTGCCGGGATGCGACACAAGCCGATTGCTTGACACCGTAAAATTATGGCAGAATAAGCTAACCGCTTGATTCGGGAAGGTGTCGGGAGTTACCCCTTTCAGGGGCAAGCGTGTTGCAGACAAGGGATATCATCGCTGTCTTTGGGATCGAAACAAATCACTTCATCCATCATTTCGCACCGCAACGAGGGAGATTATGAAAAAGCAAATTTCGAGAATCACGCTGCTGGCAACCCTTGGGCTGACCGCCTCCGTCGCGTTTGCCCAAGTGCCGAATAACGACGGCTATCTGTTCGACACGCGCGGTGTCGTGGCAAGGAGTGGTTTCGGCCTGTGCTGGAAGACCACCCGCTGGACGCCCGCCATGGCCATCCCCGAGTGCGATCCGGATCTGGCCAAGAAGCCTGCCCCGAAGCCGGCGGCCGCCAAACCGACACCGAAGCCGGCCGCGCAGAAGGTCACCCTGGCCGCCGACGCCCTGTTCGATTTCGACAAGGCGGTTCTCCGCCCGGAAGGCAAGGCCAAGCTGGACGACGTCACCGGCAAGCTGAAAGGCATCAAACTGGAAGTCATCATTGCCGTCGGCCATGCCGACCGGCTCGGTTCGGACAAGTACAACCAGAAGCTGTCCGAGAAGCGTGCCGAAGCCGTCAAGGCCTACCTGGTCGGCAAGGGCGTCGAACCGAACCGCGTCTACACCGAGGGCAAGGGTGAGAAACAGCCCGTCACCGGCGACAAGTGCGGCAAGAGCAATGCCCGCTCGAAGAAACTCGTCGAGTGCCTGCAACCCGATCGCCGCGTGGAAATCGAGGTCATCGGCACGAGGTAACACGGCAGACTGCCAAGAAAAGCCCTGCGCAAGCAGGGCTTTTTTGTTTTTATACTCTCGACATGAGCGATACCACGAACCGCAACGCCGACCAGGCCGAACTCGACAAGTTCAGCGAACTTGCCCACCGCTGGTGGGATCCGGAATCCGAATTCAAGCCCCTGCACGACATCAACCCGCTGCGCCTTGACTGGATCGACCGCTGCGTCGGCCTGGCCGGCAAGAAGGTGCTGGACGTCGGCTGCGGGGGCGGCATCCTGGCCGAATCCATGGCAATGCGCGGCGCCGCCGTGACCGGCATCGACCTTTCCGACAAGGCGCTCTCGGTGGCGAAGCTGCACCTGCTGGAAAGCGGGCAGAAGGCCGACTACCGCAGGATCTCCGCCGAAGAATTTGCAGCGGAAAAGCCGGGAGACTTCGACGTCGTCACCTGCCTGGAAATGCTCGAGCACGTTCCCGACCCGGCCAGCACCGTGCGCGCCTGCGCGACGCTCGTCCGCCCGGGCGGCACGGTATTCTTCTCGACCATCAACCGCAACCCCAAGGCCTACCTCTTCGCCGTCATCGGCGCCGAATACGTCCTCAACCTGCTGCCGCGCGGCACCCACGACTACGCCAAGTTCATCCGCCCCGCCGAACTGGCCCGCTTCTGCCGTGATGCCGGGCTGAAGGTCGATGAAATCATCGGCATGACCTACAACCCGCACGCAAAAACCTACACGCTCGGCGTTAACACCGACGTCAATTACCTCATGCGCAGCCGGCGCGATGGCTGACGCCGTCCTGTTCGATCTGGACGGCACCCTGGCCGATACGGCCGCCGACCTCGGCGCGGTGCTCAACCGGTTGCGCACCGAAGCGGGACACGCACCGCTGCCCGCGGAAACCATCAGGCCTCATGTCTCCCAAGGCGTGCGTGGCCTGCTCGGCATCGGTTTTTCGCTTGCGCCGGGAGAAGACGGCTACAGTGAACTCCACCAGCGCTTTCTCGCCTACTACGGCGAATCGCTCTGCGTCGCCACACGACTCTTCGAGGGCATCCCCGGACTGCTCGACAGCCTGGAAGCGCAAGGCCTCGCGTGGGGCGTGGTCACCAACAAGACCAGCCGCTATACCCTGCCCGTGGTCGAGGCCCTCGGCCTGGTGCGACGTGCCGCCTGCGTTGTCAGCGGCGATTCCTCGCCACGGTCGAAACCGGCGCCCGATCCACTCCTGCTCGCTTGCGCCATTGCCGGCGTCGCGCCGGCACGCTGCCTGTATGTCGGTGACGACCTGCGCGACATGCAGGCCGCTCGCGCCGCCGGCATGGGCGCCGTCGCCGCCGCCTGGGGCTACCTGGGTGACGACCTGCCTATCCAGGCCTGGGGCGCCGACAGCATCATCCAGTCGCCGGAGGCCCTTTCCGGACTGCTCCGACAGCGCATGCTAGAATGATCGGGCTTGGGGAACTCCGGCATCTCAAGGAGGTCTTCATGCTTGATGTCAAGCATCACAGCGAATCCGGGGGCGACCTGGCTTCGACGTGGGTTGCGAAGCAGTGCAGTGCATGCCGAGGCCCAGTTACCTCGCAAATCCATCTGGAAATCTACAAACGCCAACGACGAGCGTTTCGCTCTAGCCGCTTAATACCGGTTAGCTCTGCACCGGTCTGCTGATGGGCCGGGTCGCGCAAGCGGCAGCAGAGTCATTCACACCAGCTAAGGATCGTCCTCGCCGCGTGGCCGATCACGAAAATCCAGCGGATCGCCTTGCACCAGCCTGCCGGTTGGCGTGTGCCGGGCTAAATCAAACAACCAGGCTAAGCATGTAGTACTGACTGTAGAGGGCTTGCGGACGCGGGTTCGATTCCCGCCGCCTCCACCATGAACAAGATACGCCACCCCATGCGGGTGGCGTTTTCCTGCGTACAGCGGTAATCTGTCTGCTCTCGATCCAGGCCCGGAGACATCGATGCGCCCATCCCTGACCTTTACCTTCCTCGTTGCAGCTTCTTTGGCCCTGATCCCACTGACAGGCCGGGGCCAGAATGCCGAAGACAAACCAGCGGAAAAAATTTCTTCCGCCGGCCAGATGCAGGAACCCTCCGAATCTCCTACCAAGGAAGAGCAGGCCGAGGCAAGGCGGCTGGCGCGGGAAAAACGTGCACGCGAAGAGGAAAGTCTGCGCCTGGAACGCGAGCGCCAATGCGTCATCAAGCCGGTGATGACGGATGCCGAGATCACCAGGTGCAAGGAGGTCTGGCGGTAGATTCGCTTCGATGGGACGAAAAAAATGCCACCCGAAGGTGGCATTTTTCATGTTGCGGCCGATCAGCCCTTGACGCGGTTGCGGTACTCGCCGGTGCGGGTGTCGATCTCGATCCTGTCGCCCGTCTCGCAGAAAAGCGGCACGGAAACCGCGTAGCCGGTGGCGATCTTGGCAGGCTTGAGCACCTTGCCCGAAGTGTCGCCGCGCACCGCCGGCTCGGTATAGGTGATCTCGCGCACCACGCTGGTGGGCAGCTCGACCGAGATGGCCTTGCCGTTGTAGAACACCACTTCGCAGGCCATGCCGTCCTCGAGGTAGTTGAGGGCATCCCCCATGTTTTCCTTTTCCACCTCGTACTGGTTGTACTCGGCATCCATGAAGACGTACATCGGATCGGCGAAATACGAATAGGCGACTTCCTTGCGCTCGAGCTGGACGAGCTCGAACTTCTCGTCGGCCTTGAAAATATTCTCGCTCGGCGAGTCGGTGAGGAGATTCTTGAATTTCATCTTGACCACGGCTGCATTGCGGCCGGACTTGTTGTACTCGGCCTTCTGCACGACCATCGGGTCCTTGCCGATCATGATGACGTTGCCTACGCGGAGTTCCTGTGCCAGTTTCATGCCTGATCCTGCAAAAAATGAATTAAGCGTCTAGAAAATAAGGGGAAATTATAGCTTATCCGAGGCGAATTGCACCAGCTTGGCCGCAAGATCACCGTTGTCCCGCAAGCCGGATGCCCACCCTTCGGCATGGCGGGCCAGTACCACCCATTGCGCCCAGAAGGCCGGCCAGGCTTCCGCCATGCCCTCGCCACGACTCCATGCGCTCCAGAAGGTATTCGCGGCCAAAGCCGTCTCGTCGGGCAACCCCCGGCAATAGCGGCCCAGGAACGCCTCCAGCTTGCGCAGATGGGTGCCTTCGGCCTGCGGATAGGGCTGCCAGACCATCGGTCGCAAGGCCCACTGCGCCCGCATGAAGGAATCCTCGCCGCGGACGAAATTGCAGTCGCAGGCCCATAGCAGACGGTCATAGCGATCCTGTTCCAGAAAAGGGATGACACGCAGTTCCAGGCTTCCCCGCTGCAGGGCCCCGCCGGCCGCGGGAGCGTCCTGACCGAAAAACCGGGCAATGGCCTCGCCGGCGACACCTTCCGGCACCAGACAGGTTACGGGAGCCTGCTCGCGCCAGCAGGCGAACAGCTCCTCGGCCCGGCTGCCCGGATAGCAGAACAGGGAAACCCGGCTTTCCTCTCCGTGCGGCTCGGGCAGATCAAGTTCACGCCAGAAGGCCGCCTGCGCTTCTGCATTGAGCTGAAATGCCTGTCGCTGCCTGTCCAGGCCCCGCTCCAGAAGCACGCCGCCGGTATTCGGGGCAAAGCCGGGGAAGTAGAAATGCCTGGTAAGCGGCAGGCGCGTGCCGGGCGAGGCCAGGCCGTGGCACTCCCCGATCCAGTCCTCGGCACTGAGGTATTCGAGGTTGATCCAGCATGGCTTTGCCGGTTGCGCCGCCATGGCCTGCGCATAGCGCTCGGGCACTTCGCAGGCGAAGGCTTCCACCACCACCCGCGCCGGTTCGACTGAGGGAAAGGGGTCCGGCCATTGCCTGACCTCCACACCCCGGCAGGACTGGATCGGCAGGCCCGGATCAATGTCCGGGCAGATGAGGTGGAAGGCCGTCAGGTCATCCACCCACAAGCGGACCCGCAGGCCATGCTCGGCCGCCAGCTGGCGGGCCAGCCGCCAGCAGACACCGACGTCGCCGTAGTTGTCGACGACGTTGCAGAACAGGTCCCATGATGTCGGCTGTGGCATGTATCTTGTTGTTGCTAAATGGTTTCGATCTCGTTCAGGGCGGCCCGGTAGCGGCCTGCCTCAAGCCAGCCGATCTTGTGCCGTAATTATAACTATCGGTATTGACGGAACAATTTGCATCGATGCTGCAGCACCCGCTCCCAACCCTCGCTTCCTGGGTGAACTACCTCAGCCGGGCTGACATTCCCGTTCTGAAACGCACGGCACGGGAACTGGCGCAATTGCGTGAAAACGAGGAAAAAATCACCGGGCGGCAACTGGCGGGCGCCATCCTGCACGATCCGCTGATGACCCTGCGCGTGCTGGCCTACATCGAGGCACACCGGCGCAAGAGCCAGACGGCCGACATCACCACCATCGACCGGGCCGTGATGATGATCGGCATCACGCCCTTCTTCGCCAAGTTCGATGCCCTGCCGCTGGTCGAGGACAGGCTCAAGGACCAGCCCCAGGCCCTCATCGGACTGCTGCGCGTGATAAACCGTGCACGCCAGGCCATGCTGTTCGCGCGCGACTGGGCGGTACTGCGCCACGATCTCGACGTCGAGGAGGTGACGGTTGCCGCGCTGCTGCACGACACGGCTGAAATCCTGTTGTGGTGTTTCGCACCGGCACTGATGCTGTCCATCCGCGCCAGGCAGGCGGCCATGCCCGGCTTGCGCAGCGCCACCGCGCAGGCGGAAGTACTCGGTATCAACGTCATCGACCTGCAGCTGGCGCTGGCGCGCGCCTGGCGGCTGCCGGAATTGCTGCAGAGCCTGATGGACGACAGCCACGCCGAGCACCCGCGCGTACGCAACGTCATCTACGCCGTCAACCTGTCGCGGCATGCCTCCAACGGCTGGCACGACCCCGCCATCCCGGACGACCTGGCCGACATCGGCAGGTTGCTCGGCGTTTCCGCGGAGTCCCTGAAGGAGCGCTTGCGTCGCCTGGTCGACATCCCGCCCGATGCCGACGCGCCCCCGGTCGCCGGCGACTGATGCGGCGACCGCCTTCATTCGTTTAGAATGGCCGAAATCTGTCCAAGCAGGGAGGAAAAATCATGGGCATCTTTTCGCTGGTAGTGCTGGGCATCATCGTCGCCGCCCTGGTGTATGGCGTGATGATCTACAACGGGCTGGTCCAGGTGAAGCATGCCGTCTCCAAGGCCTGGGCCAACATCGACGTGCTGCTCAAGCAGCGCCACGATGAATTGCCCAAGCTGGTCGAGACCTGCAAGCAGTACAAGCAGTTCGAGCAGGAGACCCTGCAGCGCGTGGTCGAGGCCCGCTCCCGCGTGCAGACCGCGCGCGAGAGCCAGGACATCCCGGCCCTGGGCCAGGCCGAGGGCATATTGCGCATGGGCCTCGGCCAGATCTTCGCCGTCGCCGAAGCCTATCCCGAGCTGAAGGCCAACGAGAACTTCATGCAGCTGCAGACCCGCATCACGGCGCTGGAGAACGGCATTGCCGACCGCCGCGAGCTGTACAACGAGGCGGTCAACATCAACAACGTGCGCATCGAGCAGTTCCCCGACACGATCGTCGCCGGCCTGTTCCGCTTCGGGGCCAAACCGCTGCTCGAATTCTCCTCCGCGGAGAAGGCCGACGTCGACATGAAGGCGCTGTTCAGCTAAACCGCGCGCCGCACAATGCTCGTCCGCCTGCGCCGGGGCTACGGCAACCTCGTCACTTCCGGCGCCCAGCTCGTCCTGATCGCCATCGGACTGCAGACCGAGTCGCCGCTCGGCATGGCCGCCTGCGTGGCGCTGATGGCCCCGATCAGCCTTGTGGCCTGGACCTCCGCCTACCGCCGCGCCCGCGCCATCGACGACACGCCGACCTCGCGGATCGCCTCGGCGGCGCAGGGCTACGTCGAGCTGATCGGCCGCGGCAGGGCCTTCGCCGGCGCGCCGCTGATCAGTCCGGTCTCGCAGCTGCCCTGCCTTTGGTACCGCTACACCGTCGAGCGCAGGGACAGCGACAACAAGTGGCACATGGAGGACAAGGGCGAGAGCGAGTCCTCCTTCATCCTCGACGACGGCACGGGCGAATGCGTCATCGACCCGGACGGCGCCGAGATGCTGATCTCGAAAAAGGACACCTGGATGCAGGGCGACCGCCGCTATACCCAGTGGCTCCTGATCGAGCAACAGCGCATCTATGTCCTCGGCCAGTTCACCACGCGCGGCAGCGTCGACCTCCGGCTGGACGTCGCCGAGGATGTCAAACACCTGCTGGCCGAATGGAAAGCCCGGCCGGCCGAACTGCTGCAGCGCTTCGACCTCGACCAGGACGGCGATCTCGACCTGAAGGAATGGGCGCTTGCCCGCGCCCAGGCCCGGCGCGAGGTGCTGGCCAACCACCACGACCTGCGTGGCTCGGCCGAACTGCATGTCATGCAGCGGCCCGCCAGCGGAGGGCATTACATCCTTTCGGACCTCGATCCAGCCGGCCTGGCCCTGCGCTACCGGCTCTGGTCCTGGTTTCACCTGACGGTCTTCTTCGGTGCGCTGGCCGCCCTGCCCTTCATCTGGCGCATGGAGCGCTTCTGACGCCGTACTGCGGAGACTGACTTTTACCCGGCGCCAGCGTGACGGGATTCCAGTTCCTCCCAGCGTTGCATGGCCTGCGCGATCTCCTCGTCCAGCGTGGCGAGCCGCAGGCGCAGCGTGCGCACCTCCTCCGGCTCGCCACGGTACAGGGCCGGATCGGCTAGACGCGCATTGAGGCCGGCCTGCTCGGCTTCCAGCGCGGCGATGCGCGCCGGCAGCGCCTCCAGCTCGCGCATCTCCTTGAAGGACATCTTCGCCTTTGTTCGGGCCTCGTGGGGCTTTCCGGCAGCTTCGTGCCTTTCCGCGGGGATTGCGGCCTGCGGTACGCGCTGCCTCTCCCGCAGCCAGTCCTCGTAACCGCCGACCGTTTCGCGCCAGGCGCCGCCGCCCTCCGCGGCAATCACCTGCGTGACGATGTTGTCGAGGAAGGTACGATCGTGGCTGACGAGGAACACCGTGCCGTTGTAGTCGGCGAGCAGGGATTCCAGCAGCTCCAGCGTCTCGATGTCGAGGTCGTTGGTCGGCTCGTCGAGCACGATGACGTTGGCCGGCCGGCTGAACAGCCGCGCCAGCAGCAGGCGGTTGCGTTCGCCGCCGGAGAGCGACTTCACGGGAGAGCGTGCCCGCGCCGCGGGGAAGAGGAAATCCTCGAGATAGCCGATGACGTGCTTCTTCTCGCCGCCAAGCTGCACGTAGTCCGAACCCGGGCTGATCACGTCGGCGAGCGTCGCCTCCTCGTCGAGCGCGGCCCGGAACTGGTCGAAGTAGGCCACCGCCAGCTTGGTGCCGAGGCGCACGGACCCCTCATCCGGCGCGATCTCGCCGAGGATCAGGCGGATCAGCGTAGTCTTGCCGGCGCCGTTGGGGCCGATGATGCCGACGCGGTCGCCGCGGAGTATCCGGCAGGAGAAATCGCGCACGATGTCGCGCTCGCCGTAGCGCTTCGAGACATGCTCCAGCTCCGCCACCAGCTTGCCGGACGACTCGCCTCGCGAAAGCTGGAAGTTGACGCCGCCCAGCCGCTCGCGCCGCGCCGCGCGCTCGATGCGCAGTTGCTCCAGCCGCCGCACGCGGCCTTCGTTGCGCGTGCGCCGCGCCTCGACGCCCTTGCGGATCCACACCTCCTCCTGCGCCAGCAGCTTGTCGAATTTGGCGCTCTGCTGGGCCTCCGCCGACAGCATCTCCGCCTTGCGCGTCTGGTACTCCGAGAAGCTGCCGGGAAAGCTCACCAGATTGCCGCGGTCGAGCTCGACGATGCGCGTGGCAACGGCATCGAGGAAGCGCCGGTCGTGCGTGATCACCACCACCGCGCCGCCGAAGCCGGCGATGAGGGTCTCCAGCCAGAGGATGCCGTCGAGGTCGAGGTGGTTGGTCGGCTCGTCGAGCAGCAGCAGCGCCGGGTCGCCAGCCAGCGCCCGCGCCAGCGCCACGCGCTTGAGGCCGCCGCCGGACATCTCGCCCAGGCGCGCCTCGCCCGGCAGCTTGAGTTCCGCCAGCGCCTGCTCGACGCGCGTGTTGAGGCGCCAGCCGTCGTTCGCCTCGAGTTGCATCTGCAGCTCGTGCAGGTGCGTCATGGCCGCTTCGCTGTGATCGTGGGCCAGTCCGTGGGTGGCGGCGTGGTAGTCGACGAGCAGGCGGCTCGCCTCGCCGACACCGGAGGCGACCGCATCGAAAACCGTCTGTTCGGGGGGAAAGTCCGGCTCCTGCGGGACGAAGGCAATGCGCAGGCCGTCCTGGCGCCATACCGTGCCGTCGTCCAGCGCGGCCAGTCCCGCCAGTGCGCGCAGCAGGCTCGACTTGCCGCTGCCGTTGCGGCCGATCAGCGCGATGCGCTCGCCATCGTCGACCTGAAAGTCGGCCCGGTCGAGCAGTGCGACGTGGCCGAAGGCGAGACAGCCCTTGTCAAGGGTAAGGAGCGGCATGGATGAGCGGCGCGAAGCCGGCGCCGGAGATGAAATGCGATGGCGGGATTATAGCGGAGCGGCTAAAATGTGCGCCCGCTCCTCGTAGTTCAATGGATAGAACGGCCGCCTCCTAAGCGGCAGATACAGGTTCGATTCCTGTCGAGGGGACCACTTCTCAAAAGTCAGCCCCCGCAATGCGGCGCGCCAGCGCCTATTTCTGCCGCGGCGCCATCTTCTGCTCGACGGCAAACACCGCCGCCTCGACGCGCGAGGTCAGGTTGAGTTTGGAAAGGATGTGGCGCACGTGCAGCTTGACGGTGTCGTGCGAGATGTCGAGGGCGCGGGCGATGGCCTTGTTGGACTGGCCTTGCGCCAGATGGTCGAGGATTTCGTGTTCTCGCGCGGTGAGCTGGGCGAGCAGGTTGTCGCGCGCGGCATTCTTGCCGCCACCGCCCTGCAGGAGATTGACCAGCTTCAGCGTCATGGTTGGCGCCACCACGGTCTCGCCACGCACGGCCCGCAGAATGGCGTCGACGACATCGTCCGGCTCCATGTCCTTGAG